>DEHV01000011.1:0-29760 GCA_002352105.1 Chitinophagaceae bacterium UBA2791
GTAGTAGCGGCATCTTTGCGAAAACGCCAGAATGCCTGAAAGACCGATCCGATTATTCGACAGGCAATGGCTACATAAGGCAATCTATGTCTTACCCAGGTATTTCGGAAATGCCGGAGCTTGAGGCTTTACGGTTTCAGCTCAGGGCCGCGTCAAGGGTTTCCGCGATAAGCGTATAAGCGTGGCGGGTATAGTCAGGNNGCGGGGAGCGCGGCGATATCGACCCAGGCAATCCGGGTAATCTCTTCTTCCTGTTGCGGGGTAACCGATTGCTGGCCGTGAGCGGTCATCCGGTACCAGTGGGTATCCTTCAGGATGTGTTTGCCTCTTTCTTCATACACATGAAAAGTCGTCAGCAGAAATTTATCGACTGCCAGCTTTTCCAATCCTGTTTCCTCCTGCACTTCCCTGATGGCGCAGGCTTCTATAGATTCCCCGGGTTCAAGCTTGCCTTTCGGCAGATCCCATTTATTCCTTCTATGGATCAGCAATACCTGTTCTTTGTCGTTAAATACGACTCCGCCGGCCGCCGTGATGGGAATGAATTTTTTAAAAAAAGCTTTTCTGAGCGCTGCCAGATCAGGATACAGGTAAATACCCGCATGGATATGGGGGCGTTTCATTTCGTGGATCATCGCATTGACGGCTGCACTGGAAAGCTCATCCATAAAAATGGCATCGTCGTGATGCCGGTAGAACCCGATCTCTTCATCAACGCTATCCGTCAGAAACAGGGGCTTGTCCTCAAAATAGATTTTCAGGCGCATGGAGATCAGGTATGTTTACCTGCAAATTAAGCCTTCTTTGAAATTCACGCGTTATTATCATTTAGGTAGCGCCTCGCTCAGCAGCATGTTATACGTACGCCTAAAATTCAAAATGAGCCAATATTGTCTTTTACTTTAATTTCGCGGCATGACAAATGAAAAAGCGGTAGCCGAAAGATTACTACAGGTAAATGCCGTTAGCCTGAATACCCGGAAACATTATACCTGGGCTTCCGGATGGAAGAGCCCTATTTACTGCGATAACCGCAGGATATTATCTTTTACGCATGCCCGTGAGTTTATCAAATCGGAGATGTGCAACCTGATATTTGATCGCTTCCCGGATGTTTCCCTGGTGGCTGGAGTGTCCACTGCGGGCATTGCCTGGGGGGCCATGGCTGCCGACCAGTTAAAGCTCCCCTTTGTGTATGTTCGTCCCAAACCCAAGGAGCATGGGTTAGGCAACCAGATCGAGGGGTATTATGAAAAAGGGCAGAAGACGGTGGTGATCGAGGATCTTGTTTCCACCGGCAAGAGCAGTTTACAGGTAGTAGAAACGCTCCGGCAAGGCGGACTGGAAGTAGCGGGGATGGTTTCTATCTTTACTTATTCCTTTCCCGAGGCTGCCGAAGCATTTGCCAAAGCCTCGGTAACCTATTATTCCTTAACGAATTATCCCATTCTAATCCGACTGGCGCTCGAAAAGGGGATTGTCGGCCCGGAGCAGGAAGCTATTTTGTTAAATTGGAAGGACAATCCTTCCATCTGGAAGGGATTTGATTAATTTTGATAAAAAATATCCTATATGAAACTGATAAAGAATGTCCTATATGAAATTTCTATGATAAAGTTTTCGTTATTCTTATATAGGGCATGAAAATTTTATCATGGTAAGTTCCATATGACCATTTTACTGCGAAGCATTCACTGAGACCAATAAAAATATTTTATAAACGAAGTAAAAGACAAAATAATTATACATATGAAAAAACTACTCCTGCTTGCCGTAATCATGAGCGGCTTTTGTTTAACAGGTTTTAGCCAGGCAAAAAAGAAAGGTATTCAGACGGTTACTATTCTAACGCCTACGCTACAGTGTGAAAGTTGTAAGAACCGTATTGAGAAATATATGGGCCGGGAAGAGGGCGTGCAGAAAGTAAATGTAGATTATAAACATGGCAAGACCAAGGTAACCTATGTGGCAGAGCGGACGAATGTAGAAAACATCAGGACTGCCATTGCGAATATCGGGTATGATGCCGACGATATTACGGCCAACAAGGAGTCGTATGACAAGCTGCCCAACTGTTGCAAGAAGCCGGAAGACGGCGGGGGTATGGGAAAGTAAAGTAGGAGGGATAGAAAATTAATTACAGATCGAACTATCGCTGTTCTGCTTGCAGAGCAGAGGAAAGTCCGGACAGCATAGAGCAGCGCGCCGGTTAACGGCCGGGTCCCGTTTACGGGAACAGATAGCGCCACAGAAAATTACAGCCTTCATCCGTCGTTGTTCATATCCCTGCGTTATGATCGAGGGCGGGTTAGTCCCTGTATAATGTTGAACGTCTTTTGCCGGAAAGAGGGAGTTTTCTTTTTAGGATCATTCTTATCGATCCTTGGCAAGCGTAAGCGCATAATACGGGAGGGTGATGGTGAAAATGTGAGGTAAGGGCTCACAGCAATAGGCAGTAATGCCTATTTGGGGGCAAGCCTCGCGCGCTGAAATGCCATGTATGCCAGTCTCTGAGGGCTGCTCGCCCGATCCTCCGGGAAGATTGACGGGTAGGCAGATAGATCCCGTCCGTAAGGTCGGGGCCAGATAAATGATAGTTTAGGAACAGAATCCGGCTTACGAGTTTGTAATTTTTTTAAAATCGCTACAAGAGGTTTGACCGCTCGGCAGGCCCGTTGCTTAGCTCCGTCAGTCTTTTGCTGGCGTTCGCTGAAAGCGCCTAGGATATCCTGGTACCGTACACCAATGCGACTGCTTAGGCTCGTGCTGCTGAAGAACTTAAAAGCTCCTGGTATCTCATGCCAGGGGCTTTTTTTATCTGTTTCCCTCAATTTTCCACGTGTGTTCCTTCCCTGTTCCATTAACGATATATCTATTATCCTTCGTTTATCCTTCGTTTTAGTATTAGTGATCCATCAGGCAGAAATCAGGAAAGGCCGCATGGCTTATACGAGGATAACTTAGCAGAAGCCTGTCTTATAGGGGGGTTATCCTTTCAGCTAAAACATTTGAATGCTTGAAGTTGCAAAAAGCGATATCAAGCGGGGAGGAAACTTTCGAATGTTTGCTGGAAGATGAATAATAATTATCCGGGCCGCTCTTAGTTGTAATTGAGCATTTTTAACCATTGCTGTCCGGTAAAACTTGCAATTAGGATAAAAATTAGAAGGCTTTTCAGCCTCCTGGATATCAAAACTACCTGTAGATGAAATTGATGGAAAAAGCTTTCTTGAGGTAGCTATATTTTGGCTTTTTTTTACACGTAATCTTGATTTGCCGTTTATTATTCTAAAATCTCTTATGTTTACAATAAGATTTTAACCACTTTATTTGCACAGCCAACGCTCATATACAGACAATGAATTATTCGCCCTGATCGCTGAAGGAGATGAGGATGCTTTTGAAAGGCTCTTTGATACATATCTTCCGCGTGTTCAACCCGTTATTCGTCAGATCGTAAAATCAGAGAGCGTTGCAAAAGATATTGTACAGGATGTATTTCTCAGACTATGGCTCAATAGGGTAAAACTGGCAGATATTGAGCAGCCTAAGAATTATATTTTCAGGATCGTTTACAACCAGTCGTTTAAACATTTACAGAAGCTTACTGTGCGGCAAAAGGCTGTTTCGGTATTTGAACAGGAAGAAAGTTCTGTATTTATGGAGCATGTGTTGGATATGGCTGAAGTGCGCCGGATGATAGAGACGGCTATTCAAGCCCTCCCACCCCAATCCCGCCAGATATATCATATGAACCGGATATCCGGATTCAAACCTCAGGAAATATCTGACCAACTTGGCATTGCAGTGCAAAGCGTTCGTAATTCACTCGCCCGATCAGGCAAAACCATACGTGAGTATCTTGAAAACCAGGGTATTGTTATTCCAATGGTTTTACTCATGCTTACATGGAAGTAACTTTTTTGAATGGTATGAGTATATTTTCATTGTTAGCCGGTCGTCTATAAAAGCGGTATGAAGAAAGAGCGACTACGACGTGTTTTTTTCTTATTTACCGGTTTTAAAGAGATTATAAACATTGAATTTGAAACAAGAAGAAGTACAGCAACTACTCGAAAGAGTGAAACAATCCTCAGCAACGGATGAGGACTGTGATCGCATCCTGGCATTGTTAAATGGCGACCAATCTGCTGAATTCATCATTTATGCTACCAGGTATTATGAGGAGCAGCGCCTGGTTTTTGAACAATCCGATAATTTGATATGGAAAAATATCTTCGAAAAAATTGTTGGGGTAGATAAAGAAGATTTAAATAATAAGCCGGAAACCCCTGTGTATAGCATGTATTTTTTCCGTCGTTTTTTGGCTGTTGCTTCGGTCGCGGTAGTAGTACTACTACTTGCCGCTGGCGCTTATTTCTGGTCCGAAAACAAAGACAATAAGGCGCTAACCCTTGTGGAGGCTGACACACAAGACATCAAACCCGGGCGTGAAGGCGCTATTTTAACCTTGGCTGATGGCTCCAAGGTATTGCTAGACACCATTCATAGCGGCACGGTAGCGCTGCAGTCCGGGGTAACTGCAAAAATAGTCAATGGGGACCTTGTCTATGAAGGGGCAGGCTCGGAAGTCGTATTCAATGAAGTGCAAACTCCTAAGGGAAGGTATTATCATCTCATATTACCTGATGGTTCTGAGGTTTGGTTGAATTCGTTGAGTTCAATTCGCTACCCAACCTCATTTAGCGGGACGGAACGTAGGGTCGAAATTACAGGTGAAGCTTATTTTGAAGTGGCAAAAAAGCAAGGACTTCCTTTTTATGTTAAAATCAACGATATAGCATCAGTAGAAGTGTTGGGCACACATTTTAATATTAATGCTTACAGTAATGAGGGCAGTATCAATACCACATTGCTTGAAGGCAGTGTAAAGGTAACCGGAAATATTAACCAGGCATTGTTGAAGCCAGGGCAGCAGGCGCGGATAAAAGATCATATTGATATCTATGATGATGTAGATATAAACCAGGTAATGGCATGGAAAAATGGGCTATTCGATTTCGAAGGATTGAGTATCATTGAAATAATGCGCCAACTGGAACGCTGGTATGATATTGATGTAGAATTTGAAAATGGGGTGAAAGATAATATAAAATTTACCGGCGGTATTTCAAAGCGAGTGACGTTGAATCAATTACTGGAGGCGTTAGAAGTGTTGGATATTCACTTTCAATTGGAGGGGAGAAGGCTGATAATAAAACCTTGAATCTTTAAACATCCAGCGCAAACAATATTCAACATACCTGCTCAAACTGTCGGCACATCAGAGGGGTGGATAAACAAAACTAAATCTGACTCAGTTGAAAATATAAGCTTATAAGAATACTACTATAATACATAATACAATAAACGATCTTGCCCATAATGCAAACCGCCCCGGCGTTGGACCCGGAGCGGTAATGTTTGGGCCGATCAAAAGGACGAGAATCCATTTTTAACAACCAAAACTTGAGCAATTTATGCAAAAAAAAGCAAATTGCAGTTCACATTCTTTTATTTGGCATCTCTCTATTAACAGGGTTGCCAGATTTCAAAGACGGGAATTGCGGCTACCGACTCAAACTCTGCGTGTTATGAGGCTGCTTTGTTTCTTTCTGTTTGTATCTTTTCTCAGCGTGTATGGGAAAAGCAGCGCTCAGCAGATTACTTTATCTGGCAAAAACCTTTCCCTTAAAAAAGTATTTTCAGTCGTCAAAGACCAAACTGGATATGTTTTATTCAGTAAAAAGGAATTATTACAACGGTCCAGACCAGTTACGATTGATGCGAGGGACATGCCTTTACAATCTTTTTTGGAGCAAGTACTCAAAGACCAGCCATTAAGGTATATAATCCGTGATAAAACGATTTTTCTATATCAAAAACTTGCTTTTCCAGAGGAAATCCAAGTCACGATGCCTCCGATTCAGGCTGAAATATTAAAAATTGCCATTACCGGAAGCGTTACTGATGAAAACAATAAGCCAATACAGGGCGCCAGTGTGGTGATAGATGGTACGAATGAGGGAACTACCACTGATGGTTTCGGAAACTACCATTTGGACGTTCCTGATGGTAATGCGACAATTGTGTTTAGTGCAATTGGTTTCAACGCTTTAAAAGTAAAAGTAAACGCGCAGACGGTTATCAATGTTACATTGACTGCACAAAATGCAGTAATGGAGGATGTTGTTTTTATTGGGTATGGCGCTCAAAAAAAGAAAAACCTCACCGGTGCAATTTCGTCTGTTGATTCGAAAGTTCTTCAGGATCGGGCAAATGTTACCATAGCGGGAGCTCTACAGGGAGTAGTGCCTAATCTAAACATCGGTAACAATACGGGTAGTCCAGGTATAGGGCCTTCCATTAATATTCGGGGAAACACTTCGATAAATGGCGGGAGTCCTTTAGTGTTGGTCAATGGCGTACCCATGGATGTAAATCTGGTAAATCCAAATGATGTGGAGAGTATTTCTGTACTAAAGGATGCTTCATCTGCAGCTATTTATGGAGCGCGCGGCGCATATGGGGTAATCCTTATTACTACCAAAGGTGGGAAGAAGGGAGACAAGCCTGTAATCTCCGTGGATGCAAATCATACCGTTAATGCGCCGATTGTGTTCATGGAAACGATGGACGCTATGGAACGGATGAACTATTTGAACATTGCAAGTCAATACGAGAGTGGTCGGAACTATTATGACGATGTTCATCAGGCGGCTATTATAGCTCATTACAATGATCCTTCTGCCCCCACCATTATTACAAACCCTAATCGCGGAAGTGTAAATGGAATAAATATATGGGATATGGCTGACAACGTCGATTGGATGCGGGAGATACAGCGGAAATACTATTCCACAGGACAATACAATGTGAGTATTTCAGGAGGCTCTGATAAATTTGACTACTATACTTCTTTGAGCTATATGAATCAGCAGGGTATAGCAAGGCATTTTGACGAAAGGTATAAGCGTACCAATGCACTGGTGAACTTAAATTACAAGGTACTCGATTGGATTAAGATAGGCACAAAAGTATCTGTTGCAAATTCAAACAAGCTTTTTCCACCTTATGATTTAGGGTGGCAAAGAGATGAAACATACCTGATGTTTCATTGGGCGCTTTGGCCAACATTTCCCGTGCGTTTACCGGGAGGAGGATGGCCCAATCTTGATGGCGTTTCCAATCCAGTGCAATCACAGGAAGAGGGTGGATATAATTCGAACAAAATACAGGATACATGGTTGTCAGGAAATGTCAGACTGACCCCATTTAAACACATCTCTTTTAACCTCGACTATTCCGTAAATAAAAAGAGTGAAATTGAGTTGGAATATATGAGGAGTTTACCCTTTCATGACAGGGAAGGAAATGTGGATGGTTATTATTCTGCTTCCGTTCCCAGTTCAATAAAAAAAGCGTCTTATCAATCAGCCTATAAAGTACTCAATGCTTATGCTGATTACGAAAATACATTTGGTGAACGTCATTATGTTAAAGCCATGGCTGGCTTTAACCAAGAATACGCTGAAAATAATTGGTTTTCAGCTCAACGCAGAGGTCTGATACTGGATGATATACCTTATTTAAGTCTTAGCACGGGCCTGAATAATACTGCTGATGCGGCTTCGGAAACTGCGCTGAGAGGAGCTTATAGCAGATGGAATTATATTTTTGATAACAGGTATATTGTTGAATTGAATTTTCGTTATGATGGAAGTTCCAAGTTTCCAAAGAAAGACAGGTTTGCGCTATTCCCGTCTGCGTCCATCGGCTGGCGAATAGATAATGAAGCTTTCTTTTCCAACCTGAAACCGGTTGTTAATTCATTAAAACTTCGTGCATCATATGGTAGCCTGGGAAATCAGGCCGTTCCGGGAAATTATCCCTATATCAGCAATTACCGTGCTGTACAGGCCGGCTATACATTTGGAGGAGAAAGGCCTTTAGCAATTTATGCGCCAGGCCTGGTGAGCTCCACATTGACCTGGGAAACAGTTGCTCAAATGAATCTTGGGGTTGACTTTACCTTGTTTAAAAACAAACTGAATGGCTCCTTCGATTATTATACCCGGGCAACTAAAAATATGTTGACCGTGTCTGAAAGATTACCATCGATATTAGGTGTAACTGAGCCAAATTCAAATGCCGCAGATTTAAAAACCAAAGGCTTTGATTTGAGTTTGGGTTGGACCGATAAGGTTGGACAAGTAAGCTATGGCGCTTCAATCATGTTATCGGATTATAGCGCTGAAATCACAAGATTCAGCAACCCTTCGGGACTGCTTTCAAGCTATTACGTTGGGCAGCGCCTGGGCGAGATATGGGGTTTAGAAACCGGGGGATTATTTCAGTCAGATGAAGAAGCGCTGGCATTAGATCAAACGAATATTAGTGGTAGACGTCGCATAGCTGGCGATTTGTGGTTTGTTGATAAAAACGGAGATAAAAAAATTACAAGAGGTAATAGTACTTTATCTAATCCGGGCGATATGCGTGTTATTGGTAATAGTACGCCGCGATATTCCTATGGCGTTCGGTCAAATATTGCCTGGAAAGGATTTGATTTAGTTGTTTTCTTTCAGGGAGTCGCCAAACGTGCCGTTAATATAAGCTCTCGCGTGAATTATCTTCTTAGCCAGTATCAGGATCAATGGGTACTGTATCCGAAGATTGGCGTTGATTACTGGACGCCTGAAAATCGAGATGCTTATTTTCCCAGGCCATTGTTTACCGGAGATAGGGGGGATATCAATGCCACTCAAACCCGCTTTCTGCAAAACGGAGCATACCTAAGACTCAAACAACTTTCTCTTTCATATTCTCTTCCACAGCAATTAACCAGGAAGGCAAGTCTTAAAAATGTGCGCGTCTATTTAACAGGCGCTAACCTTTTGACATTGACAAAGATGATCGAGATTATTGATCCTGAGTTAGATGCTGCTGACAGATATCCATTAAGCAAGTCCGTTACTATAGGACTGAAGGCCGATTTTTAAAGAAAAAACTGTAAAAAGATGAATAAGCTATTATATACAATCATATTCTCCTCCTTGTTGTTTTTCGCATGTGATCGTGACTTTATGGAGCGCTATCCATTAGACGCGATTAGCGATGCTACTTTCTGGAAGTCTTCTGCTGAAATTAAGATGTATGCCAATCAATTTTACGAAGACTTGTATGCAGCTGAGAATTTTAGGAAGGATTACAAAACAGATGATATGGCGCCCACTACGCGCGATTCGTACGTTTGGGGCGAAACCACAGTTCCATCTTCGGGTGGAGGATGGGGAAAGTCAGATTGGTCAAAGATTCGTAGTTGCAACCTTGCACTAACACGAATCGATGCAATGGAGAAAACAAATGAAGTCTTGATGTACGAGGGTGAAATTAGATTTTTTAAATCATTCTATTATTTCGATAAAATAAAAGCATTTGGCGACGTGCCATGGTTGAATAAAGATCTGCAAACCAATTCTGAAGAGTTATTTGCGGCACGGACTCCGAGAGGAGAAGTCGTTCAACATATTTTAGAGGATTTGGATTTCGCTATTCTTCATTTGCCGGATGAGTCCCCAGATGATCGTTTATCCAAATATGCTGCATATGCACTAAAATCTGAAATATGTTTGTATGAAGGGACGTTTATGAAATATCACGGTTTGACAGGAGACTATGAATCGTTGTTAAGGACGTCAGTAACTGCCAGTGAAGCTATTATCAATTCGGGTTTATTTGATGTATACAGTACCGGCGCGCCTAATGAAGATTTTTTCAACTTATTTGTACAGCACGAATTGAAGGAAAATATAGAGGGGATTATGATTCAAAGATTTCTTCTTGATATCAGGACGCATAATTTAACTCGTCAGATGGGAGAGCCATTTAACGGATATACAAAGGATTTTGTTGAGTCTTTTCTTTGTAAGGATGGGCTTCCTATAGGGGTGAGTCCATTGTATCAGGGAGATAATAGTTTTGATGATGAGTTTATTGATCGCGATCCCCGTATGCAACAATCTGTATATAATTCTGATCGCCCGTATTTTATTTTCAATGATGGCACAACGCATTATAAGCCGTTGCCAGTATTTGCAAATACTTTATCCCCAACAAGCTATTTTGTATTAAAAGGATTTTCGCCTTATGAGCGGGATCGCGAGGCGAAACGATGTGAGATAGACCTGTTTACCTTTCGATATGGAAAACTTTTGCTTGATTATGCTGAAGCAAAAGCTGAGTTAGGCGAGTGCACTCAGGATGTGCTTGATATTTCAATCAATAAGTTAAGAGATAGGGTCAATATGCCTCATATGAATGCCAATATAAATTTTGTTGACCCTAATTGGCCCGATTGGGAAGCGCCTGTTACCCCATTGATTAATGAAATCAGACGTGAAAGACGTATTGAAACCTGTGCCGAAGGAAGGAGATGGGATGATTTGGTAAGATGGAAAGCAGGTAAATTACTTGAGGCGCCTAAGACAATTTTGGGCGCTCGTAACCCTAATACCGGCGAGCTCCAAGTTGTGTATCCGGGAAAATCCCGTAGTTGGACAGATAAGTTGTATCTGCTTCCTCTTCCATTAGAAGATTTAGCTATGAACCCAAAGCTAACGCAGAATCCTGGCTGGTAAAACTGCCTTGACATTTTTGATTCAAGATTATTGCTGATTTCACAGGCGCTGTTTCTACGTAATAAACAGTCTAAGGACAAGTCTTGCCTTAGCCTAAAACCCCATGTAAATATTCTCTTATAGAAAGTATTTTATAATTACTAAAAATGCAAAAATGAAGAGTAAAATATCTGGCAATAGAAGAGGTTTCTTAAAAACTGCAGGTTTGCTTTCTACGGGTTTTTGTTTGACGTCCGGTTCAACTCTGGCGTCATGCTCGACAGGAACAAAGGAGACCTCAAAAATTGAACGTATCCGGGATCGGTTTTGGATTTTTACCAACCCTGCGGGTACTGACGATCATCGGATAGAAAAGTATAATATTCATGGCGGATCACGTATGACGCCGGCAGAAAGCGCTTATTGGCTCGGGATCTCAAATATCCATTTTATTAGAGATCAGGATTTGCCAACCTATCCAGGTACTGAAGGTTTGCGTACTAAATCCAGTTATGAGCAATATGCTATATCATTCGAACCTTTAAAAAGGGTTGGGTGGTCAATGATTGGAAGTGGCGGCAAAGGAAATATGAATGAATTGTCTTACATATTGGATCTGGCAGCAAAGTACCCAAATATATCTGCTATATTTCTGGATGATTTTATTCTAGGGAATAGTTCAGGTTCTAAAGTTCACACGCTTGCGTTGACTCCTGATCAGCTACGCACGGTAAAGTCTAGAATGAGCGCTGTAAATAAGAACATGGAGTTGTGGGTAACCTTGTATACAGGCGCGTTAAATCCAACTGCTTCCTATGGATACGACGTTGAACCCTCTTTATCAAGTTTTATTGGCTTGTTTGATGTCGTTTCGCTATGGACCTCGCGATCTGAACATTTAATAGATCTTGAAAAGAATCTATCTAAACTGGAAGCAGTTGCTTCAAAGAACACGAAGATAGCGCTGGGGATTTATACCTGGGACTATTATATTGGCAAGGTGATATCATTGGATTTAATGAAACACCAATGTGAATTAGGTTTAAAATGGCTTAAGGAAGGAAGAATACACAATATGGTTTTTCTCGGAAACACACTGTTTGATCTTGGTTTTGAAAGTGTTGATTATATAAAAAAGTGGATAGCAGAAGTGGGAGATCAGGTTTTGGCGCCTTCATAGGTATAGTCGTACTTCTTTTTAAATTGGAGTACCGTGTTCTTTTGATGACAACAGTATACGATTGATAAAATTGTTTTTCATATTATATTTTTCTCCTGTTTTTGTTTTTTTCAAGAGAGGTATTTGTCAACCCCTTTGGGATTGAAGAAGTATGGAGACAAGATTTCTGATCGTTCATTTATAGCTTTCCCTGAGGTTCGGGGGCGTCCGTGAATCTGAATAGATTCCATGGCAGAGAAAGGTGTTTGTGATATTTTTCTGTCCATACATATACCCTGAAAGACAATCCTGGTGAATATTTTGTTTTACAGTTAGGCGTTTGGGCGCTTCATAGCGATGCCTTCGACATCAGGGTTGAGTTTTCTCTGCTTAAATCAAAAGGTTTTAAGCAGATGTCATCTTCTCAGATCAGCTGTTTCAATGCCGGGAGTACTGATTATATGGGCCGGGGGAGAAGTTGTCGTACACAAATCATTTCGATTTGTAGTGGAGAAAGAGAATGGCGATAAGGCCTATTTGAAGCCAGGCAGGCTGAGGCTGAACAGGCGCAGCGCAGCGTATCGCGAGCAGAGTGTATTGAGTAGTTCGCCTGAGTTGTAATTAGAGTGTAGAGCGCAGATGGAGTTTGATGATTTTGTGGACTACCGTCTTAAAGTGAAAGCAAAAATTCTGTTACAGATAAAGGATACCCGTTTGGAGAGGTCAGTCGAAAAAAGAAGACGACATATATGATGGGGTAGGTCATGAACGTGGAGTGCGCAAAGCCAACTGGAACTGGTAATGGGATGTATCAAAGAATCGGCAGGATATCGTTTTGTTAGGCGCCGCAAATGGCGGGGTTCGGTTAAAGCTCAAAGCTGATAACTATGTAGCTCCTCCTCGTGATGGATTCTATGGATTCGGCAAACTTGACTTGCACAGCCTGAATCACTTCAAAAGGAAATGGCGATGAGCGGTTGTCGGAACCTCTATATGGACTTGCTTTCTTATTTGGACTTTACATGGATAGGAGAAGGACGAAATAATGATCGTAGTCCAGGTCATCATTTGATTGAAGTATCCGTCATTTCTTTGTCGATGTCATCGCAAATTGGATAGTTGTTAATTAAAGAGGGTTGTAATTATATTATAATCAACATCAAACAAAAATAAAAATTATGGTAGAACGTAACGAAGAATTTAAAAAAGCATGTGCCAAAGCGGTAGAATATCAAATTGGATTTCAGCGTCCGGATGGCGGATACATTTGGGACGGATACCCGGTTGATGCATTTCACAAACAGGCTTTATCTTGGCAGCTTGGCGGGCATCATGAGGAAGCGCTGAAGCTTCTGAATTGGGTTGTAGATTCAAAAAAATTGCGTGCGGATGGTCAGTTGGTAGAATATAAAGGAGATAATTATAAGCATGCATGGTTTTTCCAGGGAGCGCATTTATTGGGGAGATTTGATATCTCATATCCGGTAATGTCTTACCTGCTTTCTCAAATCACTCCATGCGGGGGTTTACCTCATTTTGACGGAGATGAACTTGTTCGTGCGCTTTCAACCGCATGGACAGGAGTAGGCGCTTTATATTTTGGAGATATTGAGTCTGCGACCAAAATATCCAATTGCTGTATTAGTATGCTGCAACAACAGCCCAGACAGGATCGATTTTATTTTCAGATGACGAGAGATGGTAAGTTGGCTACCGAATCTGAATATCCTAATGCGGAGTTCATTGATACAACAACGCCGCGTCAATGTTATTGGGAGGTTGGTTTCTCGATGTTGTTGATGTGTAAAATGTACGAGGCAACAAAAGAGCCTTCTTATTTAGACCATGCAAAATCTTTCTTAGAGTTCAAGCTCCGTTGCTATAAAGATAATTTCTCTTTTTGGGGAAGTGGAAAAAGTGCGCTTGCAGCAGCTAACTATTATAAATTGACAGGCGACGAAAGAGCTAGAAAGGCAGCTTATGAATTTTGTGGTTTTGTTGCTGATACGCAAACAAAGGAAGGCGGATTCAGATATGAAGATGAGCCGGATGAGCTTATTATTTATGTAGATCATGCAGCATGCTTTAGTGTTTGGGCAGGAGAGAGTTTGAAGATATTTGAAAGCCTCGAGTCCTAAAACCAGCAATGCGTTTTATGTAACAATTCTATCATCATTTATTTATATGATTTATTTATGAAATTGACAAAGTTTACAGAGCAGGAGAAACAGGAGTTAATCAAGGTTGGTTTGGAGAATGTTATCACGCACTGGGCGGATAATGATGATTTGAGAAAGGAACCTAAGGTTTTCGCAGCAGGTGAAGGATGTTATGTGTATGATATCAATGGACGTAAATACCTCGATACTTTTTCTTCACTTATAACAAGTATCTGCGGGCATAACCGGCCTGAAATAAAAGAAGCTGTGATCGCTCAATTAGATAAAATAGCTTTTTTCCCAAACTATCATGATTCTTTTAGTGTTCCTTTAATTCAACTGGCAAAGAAGCTGAGTGAAATAATGCCGGGAGATTTAGAGGTAAGTTTTTTTGTAAATAGCGGATCTGAAGCAAATGAAACAGCAATCAAACTCGCCAGGCAATATTTCTGGCAAACAGGTAAAAGGGGAAAGTATAAAGTCATTTCACGAAAGAATTCTTATCACGGCACAACCATAGCCGCTGCCTCTTATTCCGGGTTCCCTTCTTTGTGGGAATTTTTGGATCCAACCGTTTCTGGTCACTTGTTTGCGACAGCTCCGAACAGGGAAATTGAAGCTGATCAAAAAGATGGAGGACAGGCGAGCTTAAGTGACATGGAAGAAATGATAATCAGGGAAGGCGCCGATACTATTGCTGCATTAATTATGGACCCTGTGCCAGGTTCGAATAGCGGTTATCCTATTCCTCCGGACGGTTATCTTCAAAAGGTTCGCGACTTATGCAACAAGTACGATATTTTCTTGATTTTCGACGAGATACAGACTGGTTTTGGTAAAACAGGAAAATGGTTTGCCTGCCAAAACTGGGGAGTAACGCCAGATATTATAACCGTTAGTAAGGCATTAACCGGCGGATATGCTCCATTGGGCGTTGCGGTAACTACAAAAAAAATAGCTAATGTATTTAAGCAAGAAGCTGGCGCTGAATTTAGAAGCGGTAGTACATACGGCGGTCATCCTGTTTCGTGTGCGGTTGCACTGGCGAACATTCAGATTATGGAGAAGGAAAATTTAGTGCAAAGAGCTGCTGATTCCGGTAAATATATAAAAGCTGAACTGGAAAAGTTGTTCAAATATAAAGTTGTATCCAGGCTTCAGGGAATGGGTATGATTTGGGCATTGAAACTTGGCGCTGATAGAGAAAAGAATGTTGACCTGGATCCTAAGTTAAAGGTAGGCGCTTTTATACGGGATTACTGTTGGAATAATGGGATGATTCTTCGAAACAATGCTGAGACCCTTGTCATTGCGCCTGCAATAGTGATGACGAAAGCGGAGATTGACATAATGATCAGCACAATAGAAAAAGCAATAGTTGCTGCAATCAAACATTTTGGATTATAGCTGATATTTTATTCTGTAATACCTGATTAAACGATTGTATGAGTTTGCAATTAGTTGACTATTTAATTATTCTTAGTTTCTTTGTTTTACTATTAGGCATTGGGTATCTAACAGGTAGAAAAGGCGGAGATAACGCCACAGATTATTTTCTGTCAGGAAGAAAAATGCCCTGGTGGATCTTAGGTATTTCAATGGTTGCCACAACATTTGCAAATGATACTCCAACGTTGATTGCCGATATGGTGCGCCTAGATGGAGTAGCCAGCAATTGGTTGTGGTGGTCGTTTTTGTTAACAGGTATGTTGACAGTTTTTATTTATGCTAAATTGTGGAACCGATCGAAGGTAATGACCGATAATGAGTTTTACGAAATCAGGTATAGCGGTAAAGCAGCTACTTTTTTACGAGGATTTCGGTCTACTTATCTGGGTTTTTTTTTCAACATAATTGTAATAGCCGGCTCCTCTTTGGCTTTTATAAAAATGTCGGGTATTCTTTTAGGAACTAGCCCAACAACAGCATTGATTATCTCTTCAATCATTATCCTGGTTTATTCAACAATCGGTGGTTTAAAGTCTATTCTGTGGGCGGGTCTTCTGGAGTTCACTTTGTCAATGGGCGGCGCTATAGTCGCTGCAATTTATATCGTTAATTCTCCGGAGGTTTCAGGTTTGAGTAACTTATTAAATCATACTAATGTTTCAGATAAGCTGGATCTTATTCCTTCTATCGATCAGCCGGATATTTTTTTAAGTGTTTTTTTAATTCCTATCACAATTCAGTGGTGGGCTGCCTGGTATCCTGGCTCAGAGCCCGGTGGAGGTGGGTTTATAGTACAGCGCATGCTGTCTGCAAAAAATGAAAAGCATGCTGTAGGGGCTACTTTCTTTTTCAATTTTATGCATTATGCAGTCAGGCCCTGGCCATGGATACTCGTAGCGTTGGCGTCACTGATAATTTTTCCTGATATTAAATCAATGCAGGCGGCATTTCCTGATGTAGATCCATATTATGTGCAAAACGATATAGCATATTACGCTATGCTCAAGAAGTTTTTGCCTGCAGGTATTCTTGGCTTAGTGGTTACATCGTTAATTTCAGCATATATGTCTTCTGTTGCCTCTTTGCTTAACTGGGGGTCTTCCTGTTTGGTAAATGATGTTTATAAAAGGTTTGTACATCCCAAAGCAAATGGTCGGCGACTTGTATGGGTTGGAAGATTAAGCTCAGTCGTTTTAATGATCTGCTCTATTTTACTCGCGCTGGTTCTGCAAAATGCATTACAGGCGTTTCATTATCTTTTAATGATTGGAGCCGGTACAGGACTCATTTATTTACTGAGGTGGTTTTGGTGGCGTATAAATGCGCTCTCAGAGTTGACTTCAATGATTGCGGCAGCATTCTTTTCTATAATTTTTATTATACTCGAAAATGCTGCTGAATATACCAGCGATAAGAGTAGAATTATTGTTTTTGGATATGACATGGCTATGGCATACTGGAATGTTCTGAAGTTTAGCGGTATTGTTTTATTAACAACGTTGAGCTGGCTGATAGTAACTTTTACTACTAAACCCACAGATGATGAAACCCTAAGGTCATTTTACGCCAAAATTCTTCCCGGCGGTCGTGGATGGAAGGCAGTTCTTGATAAGGCGAGGGCTCAGGGAATTGATATTGTAAAACATAAAAATCTAAAATGGGATGTTCCAACAGGTTTGCTATGTATGGTCTTGGGATGCATTATTATCTACAGTGTGCTATTCTCAATCGGAAATTATTTATATGGAAAGAATATGTTAGGGTCTTTTTTTCTCGGACTGACCTTAGTGTCAACCATTTTTTTTATCCGATTTTGGTCAAGACTTACCTCCCTTGATGATTCGGAGTAAAAGGTTTAGGCAGAAATATAATTACCAGACAGTAATAACCTGATTAAAATAGTATGAAGAATAGAAAAATAAAATGGGGTGTAATAGGTTCGGGAGGCATTGCGCGTAGAAAGACAATTCCTGAAGGCATCATGAAAGCGCCGAACGCAATATTGTCAGTAGTGTATGATGTAAATGAAAACGTAAACTTTCGAGTGGCGAATGAGTTTGATGCATACGCTGCAAAAAGTGTTTTAGATGTAATTGATTCTGATGTAGATGCGGTGTATGTTGCATCTCCGCCCAATATGCATTTGGAACACATTGTTGAGTGTGCCAGGGGTAAAAAACATATTTTTTGCGAAAAGCCACTTGGACTCGCAACAGAGGAAATTGAAAAGATGATTGAAATATGTGAAGCGGAAGAAGTTGAGCTTGGTGTTGGTTTGATGATGAGATTTTCAACTCAGCATCAGGAAGCATTAAGAATCATGAAAGAAGGAGCATTGGGCAAACCGGTATTCGGACGTGCTCAATTATCGTGCTGGTATCCTCCTATTAATGGCGCATGGAGACAAAATCTATCGCAGAGCGGGGGCGGTGCGCTTATGGATATGGGTAGTCATTGTATTGATCTATTGGAAATGTTTTTTGGCAAAATAATCAGTGTTAATTGTCGCATTAGTAATGTGGTTCATCACTACGAGGTGGAAGATAGCGCGGTTGTATTATTAGGATTTGAGAATGGATCAACAGCAATAGTAGATACTCATTTTTGTGTTCCGGACGCTGCAAGTAAAAACATGCTTGAGCTGTACGGATCAAAAGGAAGTATAATTTCACAGGGAACGATAGGGCAAACTGATTGCGGAGAAATGACAGTTTATTCAGAAAATGACACACTTGGCTATGACGCCAGCCAGGTTAGGGAATCGAAAGGCGGAAGAAATATTAATCCTGTGCCAATAAATACTTACCTGGCAGAGATACAGGAATTCAGTTCTGCCCTTTTAGATAAGAGAATACCGCTAAACGATGCTTCTATCGGGTTAAGAAACCAGCAAGTTATTGCGGCATGTTATCAGTCCGCTAAAATGGGCAGTACAATAATGATATAATATCAGTGTTGTTTCGATAGCATTTAAAAATTAAATCTTTCTGGGGCAGATCTGAAAACGCAGTGAAGATTCAAATTTGGATCGCAATTTCTGTCTACGTTCTGGTGGCTATTGCAAAAAAGAAATTTCAGTTAAAGCAATCCTTATATGAAATTATTCAGGTAGTCAGTATCTGCATCTTTGACAAGGCGCCCTTACATGAACTATTCGCTAAACCGATACAACAAAATTTCAAAGAGCAAAATGACAATCAGTTGAAAATCTTTTAATTAAGACGAAACGTTAATGATATAAAATAAACAAATATAGCATGTTATCAACGGTTAAATCAACGCTTATGAAACGAAATCATAGTATATTATCAATTTGTTGCATGTCTTTTGTAGGTTTTTTGATAAGTTGCTGGGGTTGTAAAGACTCAAGTTTCTCAAATGAATCAAGTAATAGGATTCAAAAGACATGGAGAGAATATTTAGGCGATTCACATCGAACTCATTACTCTTCGCTTAAACAAATTAACGCATCTAATGTAAGACAACTTGATATTGCTTGGGAATATACCCCTTTAGGGGATACAGGCGATATTGAAACAAACCCTATAATTATAGCTGATACCCTTTATGGAAAAGCTGCTAATGGACTTCCCTTTGCTATTAATGCAGCAACCGGTCAGGAGTATTGGAAAATAGAAGGCAAAGAATTTAATAGTGCGAGTCCTAGTCGTGGTGTTAATTATTGGACAGATGGAAAAGACGGAAGAATTCTTTATACTCACGGACCTTGGCTTTATGCTATTGATGCTACCACCGGTAAAGAAATTATTTCTTTTGGAGATAGTGGACGAATTAGCTTGAAGAAGGGATTAAACAAGGATTCTGAAAATAAATGGGTTATATCTACATCTCCTGGCGCAATTTATAAAGATATTATTATTATGCCGTTACGTGTTTCAGAAGGTGAATATGCGGCAAAAGGATTTATTCAGGCTTTTAATATAAAAACGGGTGATTTAACTTGGGTTTTTCGAACGATACCAAACCCTGGAGAATATGGATATGATACGTGGCCGAAGGATGCCTACAAAAATCCTGAGATAGGAGGTGCAAATTGTTGGGCTGGTATGGCTGTTGATATGGAACGTGGCATTGTATATGTCCCCACCGGATCAGCTGCTTATGATTTTTACGGCGGCAATAGGCATGGTGAAAATTTATTTGCTTCTTCCTTATTGGCGCTTGATGCGCAAACGGGCAAGCGAATATGGAGTTTTCAATTTGTTCATCATGATATTTTTGATAGAGACCCGCCGGCGGCGCCTACATTACTCACTGTTAAACGTGATGGTAAAAAAGTTGATGCTGTGGCTCAGGTAACAAAACAGGGTTATGTTTTTCTATTTAACAGGGTGACAGGAGAACCCTTATTTCCAATTAAAGAAACTCCAGTACCACAATCTCATGTGCCAGGTGAACAAACGTGGCCTACCCAACCCTTACCAGATAGGCCAGCCCCATTTGCCAGGGTAAAACTAACAATGGAGGATATTAACATACATGCTAAAAATTATGATGAATTATTAAATATCTTTAATAATAGTCGATCGGATGGACCATTTACCCCGCCAGGGTTAAAGCAAAATGCCTTTATGTTTCCTGGTTTAACTGGCGGCGCGGAGTGGGGAGGCGCGGCAGTCGATCCTGATGGGATATTATATATAAACAGCAGCGATGTTCCTTGGTATCTTCAACTGATCCCCAAAACTGAAGAAAATGAGTTGAAGAAACTGAGTTTAGGTAACAGATTATTTTTAACTACTTGTAGTCAGTGTCACGGTGCAAATTTGGAAGGGGAGAAAGACGCTGGTATCCCGGCTTTACTTGATATTAAGAAAGATCATTCAAGGAATTATGTAACACAGGTGATTTCAAATGGAAAGGGCATGATGCCTGCATTTGGGAGTGTTCTTTCAAAAAAGCAGACAGAGGCTATAGTCAATTATATTTTTGAAGGAAGGGATAAAGTGGTAAGTGATTTCGGTTTAACTAAGAACAAAACAAAGCAATTAGAGATTAATAGGTTGTCAGTTCCATATACAATGCGTTATAAAAGATTTATGACATCTGATGGATATCCTGCCATCAATCCTCCGTGGGGAACTTTAAGCGCAATTGATATGAATACAGGTGAATATGTTTGGAGGGATACTTTAGGAATGAATCCTGAATTAAATGAAATATATGGCACATCTAAAACAGGATCAGAAAATTTTGGAGGGGCAATAGTGACTGCAGGAAATTTGCTTTTTATAGCAGCTACTTCCGATTCTTTGTTTAAAGCTTATGATAAGAGAACTGGAAAATTACTTTGGAAGACAAAGCTACCAGCGCCTGGATTTGCGACTCCGGCTACCTACGAGGTAAACGGAAAGCAATATGTGGTAATTGCTTGCGGAGGAGGTAATAAGCCGGGGATAAAAGCAAAGAATATATATGTTGCTTTTTCTTTGCCTAATTAGTTTTTCCTCAAAAACTCTGCAACCGACTTGAAAACAGGATGACAGGAAATGACTATGCCGGTACAGGCCGACGGAGGGTTACGGGATATTTATCTTATCTTCGAGAACGAAACTACCGGGGGGAGGCTATTTCACCTTGATTGGATGCGTTTTGAAAAGTAACAATGAGCTATAGTCATGAAGAATGAGCTCGCGATTCTTGAAAATTTTTTAGAGACAGCCACTGGGATATTTCAAAATGATAGTAGTATTGCGTTCTCCTGGCACGAAGAAAAAGATCGCTTCCTTCGTGCCTTGATAAAAAACGTCCTTCAGCTTCCCAGCCAGAAAAAAATCCTTTACTACGTTCTCTGGTAACGGAACCGAATCATCCGTTGGCTGATCAGATTTTTCTTGATAGGAGGCCAATGCCGTAAATACCCAACGAATAAATACTTTTAGTGACAAATATATTTATATAAAAAAGGGTGGTTGAATTTGTAAGTGTCCTTAAATCGCAGACAGTTTAAGATTGGAAAAAACGATTAATTTTAAACTACACACATGAAAGAGACACGATTCACGGAGACTCAGATTGTCTCGTAAACCTCTAACCAGTCCCACGATTGTTTATTGAGAGATACTTTGTATGGGGGGTGCGAGGGCGTTTTTGTGGATATTTCCGGATAGAGGATAGATGTCAAAAATGCGACCTTTACAGAATAAATAATTCGATTGACTCATGTTGTATCCATCCATTGCAGAGGCGAAGTTTACCTTTATCTTGGGGCTGCCCGGGGATCCTGTGCAGCACATCACCGAGCCATTTGGAAGGATCTATGCTTTGAAGTTTACAGGTACCATGAAGCTGTAAATAGTGGCCGCCAGTTCGCCGCCCCGGTGCGATCCGGCAAATAAATGAGCATGTCGTGCCAAAGCAATTGCGCGGATTTGCCCCTCGAGCTGGTTGTTGTCGATCGGCAGCATACCATCGTTTACACGCTAAAATAGCGATGACGATCGCTCAGCAGCGCTATGGCGCTCATAGCGCAAGAGCTTTAAGGTAATCAGCCGGCACAGGCTGGTACAATCTGATTGCGTTAACCTCGGCAAACAGGGAATCCTCTGAAAATCGTGGGGAAGGGATGGCAATAAAGCCGGGTTTCTTTTGCACGGCGCCGCCCCCATTCCTATAGCGTTTACGCGCGCTGTAAAACGAACCTTCGCTGATTTGATGAATCTTACAAAACGCCTTTACGGTCATGCCGGGATTTTTGTCGTATTCACTCAGCAGTTCAAGGACCTCGGATTGAGTGCGTCTGCTTGACGACGCCTTGCCATTAAGTTGTTCCATTAATGTCGTTTTTGATGAACGACAAATCTAATTGAGGCGCTTTACGATCCTTACGTGGGACTGGTTAGAGGTTTACCGCTTTACGAAATCAGAAAGAACAAACGAAAAAATTCCTTACTGCGGCGCCCCGGCTTAGCATAAAAAAAGGAGATGAAATATACGCTTGCAGCGCTTGGTGGTCTAACTAAGGGGTTTAAAGAATCAGAAAACAAATCAAATCCGTCTCCCGTGTTGAATAAGCTGCTAGAAGATATGTGTAAGGCGGCCTCTGATAATAAAGAAAAAGGCGCGATCCAAAAGTTGATGGACGCGTTAAAATAGCCAATACTTAAAGCGATATTTATTGAAGGATGCATTAAAATGGTCAATATGTAAAGCGGATATTTATTAATGAATGCATTAAATAATCAATACCTAAAGCGGATATTTTATGGAAGAACTGAGATCCCGGAAATATTTTCTTTTGTCCTGCGTAAGCATGCTTTCTTCACTATTGGGACTTGGTTTAATTTCCGGCAGCTGCAATACCGGAGGGTCGGCGGATGGAAAGAATGGGGTTGTCGATAGTTGCAGCGATCTTTCAGGAATAGGGCAAAATGATCTGGAAGCCCGCCAAAAGCTGAATTATGTGGACGTATCGGCTGATAAAAGTAAAACGTGCAGCCAATGTAATCTGTACATACCTCCCAATGCGGCATCTCCCTGCGGGAGATGCATGATTTTTAAAGGGCCCGTAGAAGCTGGCGGCGCCTGCGCTTATTGGGTGGAGCATACCGGCAGGTCGGGCCAGGCTTCCTGATTTTTTGCAAGAGCGTAAATCCGTTTCTTCTTCAGCAAAGAGGTGTTGATGTCCTCACAACCAATATCCTGCTGCTTCCATCAGCCAGGCGATGCCTAAATGAACGATCAGCCCGCCCCAGATGGATTGTGTGTGGTAGATCACAACGCCCAGCAGGATGCCGCCAAAGTAGGAGCTGATGCATTCGGCAACGGGCTTCCCGAAATGGATGGCGCAGTAAAAGACGGCCATGGGAAGGATGGCCTCCCTGCCAACATAACGTATAAAGGCCAACGTTAAAAAACCGCGGAAGAAAAATTCTATGGTAAAAAAGTCCAGCCCATAGGAAAGTTCATAGATCAGCCTGAATAGCCAGGGATGAGCCGTATGCTGCGAGATAAAATCTACCTGCCGCAATTTGGGATAGGTTTCCTGGAAGTCTGGCGTCATCCCCGCGGCGATGAGCAGGGGGATCATGGCCGCCAATAAAATAAAATAGGGCGACAGCGGCAACTTCTTAGCGCTGAGCCCCGCTACCGGTCTTCCATAACCGCCGATACGCCATAGCGCATAGGTTAATCCGAAAACCAATATTCCTTTCAAAGGCAATAGCGCGACCAGCCGCAGGTATTGATCCCAGGGGTACGCCAACCATTTGCTGAAATGAGCTATCGATGGCGAGAAGGTGATTTTCAGCGCAAAGAGGGCAGGGGCGAGTACGATGAGCGCATAAAAAAACGGAGCGGAGGGTATGGATCTCCGCCGGATAACAAATACCAGCAGGTAACTGAAGCTGAATGCAAAAAGAAAGAGGAAATAAAAACCGGAGAACCTGATCCCGAAAGATGCAGGCGCATAGAGCCCCACATGCAACTGAAAATAATAATTCAGGAAAATGAGGACGCCGGTAAAAAAGGAAACGGTTAACAATAAGTTTTTATCCGCCTGCCTCACATAATCCTGTAAATAACGGAGTATTTCTTTCATTCAACGATTATGCGTTAACGTGTAAGGTTCAATAGGGTAAACAATAAATAATCATTGCCGAAACAAAAAGCATCACTAATAGGGATGATTGTACGCAAACCAGGGTAAACAGAATAAATAGCCATTCCTGAAATGAGCGGATGCGCGCCATATTTAGCTTCATTGTGTTTGGATGCGCGCCATATCTGGCTTCCTGGATATTCTTGCCTGAAATGAACGGATTCACTCCCGATACTTACCGGATATTCTCGAACCGCGACTTCATCTTTTTCATCAGGTCGGCGTCGATCATTTTTACGGCCAGCCGGATCATGTTGGCAAAGGCCTTGCCGTGGGAAATGCCATGGCCAATGATCACCGGGCTGGAAACGCCCAATACCGGCGTGCCGCCATAGTTTTCAAAATTGAACTGGTCGAGATAATCGTGTTGGATGGATTTTGAACGGGTGATCTCGTAGATCGACTCGGCCATCTTCAGGATGATATTGCCGGTGAACCCATCGCATACCATTACATCGGCCTTGTCTTTCAGGATATCCCTTCCTTCAATATTTCCAATGAAACGGATCTCTTTGTTCTCTTTAAGCAGGGGGTAGGCGGCTTGTGCGAGCAGGTTGCCCTTTCCTTCTTCCTCACCCAGGTTCAATAGGGCTACGCGCGGGTTTTCGATGCCGGAAATATACTGCGAATACATGGATCCGAGAAGTGCAAACTGGTTGAGATGCTCAGGCTTGCAATCGGCGTTCAGCCCTACGTCGAGAAGCAGGCCCGGCGCGCCGCTGTCTTTCGGAATGATGGTGGAAATGGTGGGGCGTAAAACGCCTTCCAGCGGTTTAATGCTATATACGGCGCCGACCAGCATAGCGCCGGTGTTTCCTGCGCTGATAAAGGCATCCGTTTTCCCGGAAGCCAGCAACTGGAACCCGACGGCAATAGACGACTGCTGTTTTTCTTTTAATGCTTTGGTGGGATGCTCATTCATGCCGATGACCTCCGGCGCATGTACCACGCTAACCGATTTAGCGTCGATCTCATGTTGGACAAGAAGCGGATGAATTTGCGCTTCATCGCCTATCAAAAAAAGACCCGGAACAGGGGAAACGGAAGACCGGGAAGGATCAGGAGGCGTAGAAGCATCCTGCCCGGATAAAAACAGCTGGACGCCCTTTACCGCTTCCGCCGGCGCAAAGTCTCCACCCATCATATCTATGGCAATGTTCATCTACGGACAAATTACGCTTGAATGCAAAAGCGGAAGTTACTTAACAGGAGATTTTTCAGCTACTACTTTTCCTTTGTAGAATAACTTTCCTTCGCTTACATGCGCGCGGTGGCGAACATGAATTTCGCCGGTAGTAGAATCTTTGCTTAATGTTACTTCCTCAGCTTTGTAATGAGTTCTTCTTTTTGCGCTCCTTTGTTGGGAGTGTCTTCTTTTCGGATTAGGCATAACCAGTTTTTATGACTAAGTGTTAAAATCAGGTGTCTAGATCTTTGAATTTCTCTAATCCTTTCCATAAAGGATTAGCAGCTTTTTTATGTTCGGCGCCCAGCTTTTCGAGCAAGGCCAGCGTTTCTTTATTACAATACGGACCTCCGATCTCTTCCGGAGGACACATTTTCTGCATCGGTATGCTCAGGTTCACAAATTCATACATCCAATCCGAAAGATGCAAATGGCTTTCCCCCTTCGATATATAATATACATCGGGATCTTCCTCCTGCGCATTCATGATATCCGGCTCTTCCACCAGCTTGACTACTATATTAAACTCGTCCCATAACTGCAATGGAAAATTATTCCCGCAACGGTCGCAGATCGTGTCGATCTTTCCGCCCACTTCAAACTTTAATAACATAAAACTGTTATTTTTTTCCAGGGTCAGTTTGATATGCGCGTTGCAGTTGCTGAAATCCTGCTGCTGGTAAGATGCAAAGAACTCGTCGTCTAATTCGTATTCAAACTCATGGATCCCGGGTTTTAACCCCACAAACGCGATATCAAAATTCCGGCGGCTGATCATGAGCTATCTCTCTTTAAAGAGTTTGCAAAGGTAAGGGAAATTAGGATAATACGGAGGCTAAACCCCAATTCTTTAGACCCGGCGGCAAATATTGTTACGCCCGGAACGGCGGGCAATACGGCGATTAAAACCTTATCTCATAAAGAAAGGGCCATTTTTTTCCCGTAACAAAGGTTTTTTTGCTTTCCGGATCATGGGCAATGCCGTTCATCTCCTCGGCATAGGGATATTTGGTCCTGATCTCATTGACCAGCTTGGTAAAATCCAGCACGCCTGCCACATAACCGGTCGCAGGGTCTATTTTCAGGATATGGGGCGTTTGCCATTTGTTGCAATAGATATAGCCATCGATGTATTCCAGCTCATTAAGGTCGCTGACATAACCATTGTGATCCTGCACGGCCAGCATCTTAAAGAAGTTAAGCGAATCGGGATGGATATAATAAAGATTGCTCGTGCCCGCGCTCATGATCAGGCTGGAACCGTCATGGGTAAGCCCCCATCCCTCTCCCTTATAGGAGAACTCCCTGATTTTCCTGAAGTTGGCTGCGTCGTACACAAAGCCCTTGCCCGACTGATAGGTGAGCTGGTAGACCCTATCCTGCAAAAATGTCATTCCTTCCCCGAAATAACTATTGCCCAGATCGATCTTTTTGCTGACCGCGCCGGTTGCCAGGTCGATCTCCCCGATCCAGGTGCCGTTATTGGATGGGATGGCCGGCGACCCTGTGCTTTCAAATAAACGACCCTTATAGAAGGACAGGCCCTCCGTAAAAGCCGCGGTATCATGGGGAATGGTGTTAACGATGCTGAAAGTAATAAAGGGGGCGGTGGCAATGCGGTGGGCATCGTCCGTATGATCCTGGTCGCTATCTGTGCAGGAAAAAATAGATAACGCAATGATTAATAAAGGAATAGGGAGTTTTTTCATCATCTGGCCGTATAAGCCGCCAAAATTACTATTCTGTTATCAGGAAACAGAGAACAAAAAGATAAAATTGGCTGGCGACTTTGATTATTGGGGAATAATTTATTTTTTTACACTGCTTACCATTCGGATTACCGCTCAATATCCATATCCTCCTATAGTTTACCGGGCGGCTCTTGTTAAGTAAAAACCTCCTTTAGCTTACTGTTTGTTGACATCGAAATTTTGTATAATAATCTCATTTTGATATGATAATATTTTTTATCTGATATTTTATTCCAATATTCTTGCAATCGCCATTCACTGAAAGATCCTTCCTGGAAAAGCTACCACAAAAGAAGTGTTATGCGGCGTATTGCTATTTTATTGGTGTTCCTTTTCCTTTGGGCTGATCAGGCTTTTTCACAAAGAGTTTGCGCTACGGAAGAATATATCCGGGGATTGGGCGGTCTTGCTCCGGTATCGTCCATAAGGCCCCCGGCGGCTACCCGTCCTTTGGGCAATATACCCGGGAACACCGTTGCTTCGGGCGTTCCTTCTGCTGTTATCGTCATCCCGGTGGTCGTGCATGTGTTGTATAATAAAGAAGAACAGAATATCAGCGCCGACCAGATCAGGGCGCAGATCGATATACTCAATAAGGACTACAGGCGACAGAATGCCGATGCGCAGCTTACGCCGGAGGTTTTCAGGGATTTGGCAGCGGATGCGCGTATTGAATTCAGGCTGGCTTCAGAGGACCCCAAGGGGATGCCGACCAGCGGGATCGTTAGAAAGAAGACCACTATTGATTTTTTTGGGACGGACGACAGGATCAAATCCTCCCGTATGGGGGGCGACGACGCGTGGGATGCGGATCAATACCTGAATATCTGGACGGGCAACCTGGCTGGCGGCGTATTGGGATATGCAAGCCTGCCGGGAGGATCGCCGGATAAGGACGGCGTGGTGATCCGGTACAATGTTTTTGGCAATACGGGCGGCGCCTTTGGCAAAGGCAGGACGGCCACCCATGAGATCGGCCACTGGCTGGGATTGCGCCATATCTGGGGCGATACCCGTTGCGGGGACGACGGCATAGACGATACGCCTCCCCAGGTTGCGCCCAGCAGGGGATGCCCTTCCGGCGTCCAGGCTTCATGCGATAACGCCCCCGGCGGAAGCATGTACATGAATTTTATGGATTTTACCAATGATGAATGCACCAATATGTTCACCCTGGGGCAGGCGCAAAAAATGCGCTTATTGTTTAATGAGGGCGGACTCCGCCATGCCTTGCTTTCTTCTGCCAGGGCGGATGGCATACCGCTGGAAGATGTGATTGATCCAGCCGCGCCGGCGCCCGGAGAAATAAAGCTATACCCCAATCCTTCTACTGGAACGCTGAACCTGCGGTTCAACGCCGACCCGCCTTATGGAGATATCGTGATCTATAATCATCTGGGGCAGGCGGTCAAACAGTTAAGGATAACCGAATCTGTAGCGCATATCAGCACGATTGACCTGGCCAACGGCGTGTATTATGTAAGGGTAGGCAGTTCGAAGCGGGCGTATAAATTTATTATGGCGCGTTGATAGCGTTCAAAGCGTCAGATTACTAACCGCAGGCGCCGGCAGCGGAGCATCCGGTCAATTGCTTCTCTGCAGGCTGGCGTCAATACGGCTGCGTTTGCGCCGCTACCGGGTTTTGTTCACGATTTTATTGCATCATCAATGCCGCCGCCTGCTCCCCGATGATCGGGGTGATGGCTACGCCTATGCCGCTCATGCGCACAGCGCAATAAACCTGTTCTTCTATTTTTTTGACGATCGGCATTTTTTCAGGCCCATGCCCCATGATGCCGCTCCACCGGTCGGTGATCGTATAGGGGATGCCGCGTAAAATATACCTGCCGAGAAAGGCCTCCAGCGCCTGTTGTATCGCGGGAGAAATATCCATAGCCTCGGTGGTCTCTTCTTCAAAAGCCTTGTTCCTGGCGCCGCCGAGCAGCAGCCGGTTGCCGAGGTTACGGAAATAAATATACCCTTCATCGCAGTGAAAAGCGCCCCTGATCTTTAGTCTCTCTATAGGCGCGGTGAGCAGGATCTGCCCGCGCGCTGGGGTAACTTCCAGCGCGGGTAAAAGAGATCGTACGAAAGCATTGGTACAGATAAGGATCTGTTGCGCGACCAGGCGCAGGCCATGCTGATTGTGCAGGAGAACCCCTTCTGTGGTTTTTTCGTATCCCGTAACGGAGGTTTGATTGAGCGTTAACACGCCCATGGACTGCACTTTCTGTAAGAGCGCCATGCAGAGTTTGCCGGAATGAAGGCATCCTTCGGAAGCATTTTCTATCAGGTCGGCGGTTTCCTGCAAACCAAAGCGGCGGATCTTTTGGTTGGCCAGCGAAAAGATCCTTTCTTTTTTCAGGACCGGATAAAGGCTGCTGTTGATATAGGCTATTTTCTCGGCCAGTTCCCGGGCGGGCACGGGATGATAGGGAGTGATCATTTCGTATCCCCCGGTGATCGACAACCCGATGTCCTTTTTCCGGAAAGTATTGGCGATCCGTTCGAGGCCCCGGTAGCGCATTTCCACTACCTGCAGCATACGATCCTGCCCCATGTTCTGCGCGTCCTGCGCCAGTTCGGTCAGGCTGCCGAAGGTGGCAAATCCCGCATTTCGGGTACTCGCGCCAGTTGGGATCAATCCCCGGTCTACCAGCATAACCGACAGACGGGGATATTTTTTCTTGAGAAAATAAGCAGACCAGAGCCCCGTGAACCCGCCGCCCACGATGATGATATCCCTGGGCGCATAAAACGATTCCTTTTCCCAAATAGAAAGCTGCATAGACGCGTAGATTAAGGCCTGACCCTCTT
>DEHV01000011.1:29837-79090 GCA_002352105.1 Chitinophagaceae bacterium UBA2791
TTGGCGTCGAACACTACTTTGATGAATCCTTCCGTATGACCTGCCGCGCTGGCCTTGCCGGATGCGCTCAGAGGGAATTTTCCCACTTTCACTTCATACCCGGCATCCTTTGCCTGTTTTTCTGTAAAGCCGACAGATGCTATTTCCGGAGAGCAGTAAGTACATCCGGGGACATTGTTATAGTCGATCGGTTCGGGTTGATGCCCATATTTTTTCTCGCCGAAAGCAATGTTCTCCACGCAGATAATGCCTTCTTTCGAAGCTACATGCGCCAGGGCCTGCCCGGGAGCGCAGTCGCCAATGGAATAAAATCCATCTACATTGGTCTTGTAGAATTTGTCTACGGAGATCTTTCCTTTTTCCGTTTTTATGCCCAGCTCTTCCAGCCCGATGCCTTCGATATTAGAGGCGATGCCTACNNTAGTTTTTTTCCAGCTCCTTGGAGATGTCTTCATCTTCCACCGGAACGATCCTCGGCATGAATTCGACGATGGTCACTTTCGATCCCATGCTGTTATAAAAATAGGCGAACTCCACGCCGATGGCGCCGCTGCCTACAATGATCATCGATTTGGGCGCCTGCGGTAATACCAGGGCCTCGCGGTAGCCGATGATCTTCTTGCCGTCGATCTTCAGGGCGGGCAGCTCGCGGCTCCTGGCGCCGGTGGCAATGATGATATGTTTTCCTTCAACGGTCTTTTTGCTGCCGTCGGCGGCAGTTACTTCGACCTGTCCCTTGGCTTTCAGTTTCCCGAAGCCCATGACCACGTCGATCTTGTTTTTCTTCATCAGGAACTGAACGCCCTTGCTCATTTTGTCGGCTACGCCGCGGCTCCGTTTGATCACCGCGCCAAAATCGACCGTGCCGGAAGCTTCAATGCCGTAATCCTTTGCATGTTTGATATCTTCATTCACCTGCGCGCTCTTCAGTAACGCTTTGGTAGGAATACAACCCCAGTTAAGACAGATGCCTCCCAGGCTTTCTTTTTCGATAACAGCCGTTTTAAGTCCCAGTTGAGCAGCCCTGATCGCCGCTACGTATCCGCCAGGACCGCTTCCAAGAACAATTACATCGTATGCCATTCTATGATGATTTATATTTTAGAGATGAAGATACGGCGCTAAATTACTTCACTGGCCTGAAAGAGCCAAAAGGCTATATGAAGGGCAGGCGTATGCCTGGGTTGGCGAATGGCTGTTACGTAAAGCGATATTGATTCTTTATGTAAGATTGTTTGGCGTAGACTTGAACAGGCGGTTGTTGAGGGCCGGCGGGTTATGGGGCGTCGGTTTGTGATTCGGAAGGAGTTTTATGCCAACATGCGGGTTGTCCGGCATTTCGGCTGCGCCGGACAACGTTAAGATGGGTTGAGCGTATTTTGTTACATTTGATCCGTAAACGGATAAATATATGAAGCTTGATATATTGGCTATCGGGGTACATCCGGATGATGTGGAGCTGGGCTGTTCCGGGACCTTGTTAAATGAGATCGGGAATGGCAAAAAAGGAGGTATCATAGATCTTACCCAGGGCGAGTTGGGCACAAGAGGNNGAGATCGTTCTGGCCAATATCCGTAAAGACCGCCACCCGGATCATGGAAGGGCGGGCGACCTGATCGCCGAGTCCTGCTTTTTATCCGGGCTCTCAAAGATAGAAACCTTCGATGAGCTGGGAAACGCGCAGGATCGCTGGCGTCCCAAATATGTGCTGCACTACCTGCAGGACTGGTTTTACGAGCCTGATCTCATTATTGATGTCAGCGATGTATTTGAGCAGAAGATGCTTTCGGTGAAAGCCTATGCCACGCAGTTTTATGTGGATACGGGCAGCGCGGAGGGGCGGCAAACGTATATCTCTACGCCCGATTTCCTGGAAAGCGTGCGCGCCAGGGCGCGTATGCTGGGCAAGCGGATAGGCGTACAATATGCCGAAGGGTTTACCTGCGATAAGGGTATCGGCATTAAAAGCCTTGACGCCCTGCTGCAGATCGAAACCTGAGCTGCTGCAAAAAAAGGGCAATTTATTCCCAAAAACGAAAAACATTCTGGGGTTTTATTCGTTTTTTGTGTAAAGTTTTAACGTGCGCTTTAGGTCAAATCAATTACCTTCGCACCTGATTTTTAATTATTTATTCAAGTCTTTATCAAACAATGTCAGCGCCTAAGTTCACCAATGTCCCTCACTCTTTTCATTCAGAGCTAAAAAGAAGAATCAGCGAATATTTTGAAGAAGTCGGATCTTCTGTAACCGGAAATTATAACCTGTTTATCAAGGCGGTGATCCTTATGGTAAGTATGGTATTTCTTTATATACACCTGGTGTTTTTTACCCCCGGTACGTTCTGGGCCATCCTGGAATGCGTGTTGATGGGATGCCTGGTGGCCGCCATCGGCTTTAATGTGATGCACGACGGCGCGCATGGCAGCTTCAGCAAATACAAATTTGTTAACCAGCTGGCGGCTTTTTCACTGAATATCCTGGGCGGAAACAGTTTTATGTGGAACGTAAAACACAATGTTATCCACCATGCTTATACTAATGTCGACGGCGTGGATGATGATATCGATATTCAGCCCTGGATGAGGATGAGCGCAACGCAAAAAAAATACGCCTTGCACAAATACCAGCATATTTATTTCTGGTTCCTGTATTCCCTGCTGTATATATTCTGGATCTTTGTGCTGGACTACCAGAAATATTTTAAGAACAGGATAGGCAGCATGCCCCTGAAAAAAATGCATTTATCCGATCATCTGGTATTCTGGGGTTTCAAGCTGTTTCATTTTTTCCTGTTTGTCGGGTTGCCCATATACATGGTAGGATTCAAGTCCTGGCTGATCGGGTTTATTATCTTCACCTGCGTTGCCGGATTGGTGCTGAGCCTGGTATTCCAGCTGGCGCATACCGTTGAGCACACTTCTTTCCCGATGCCCAATGAAAGCACCGGGAAACTGGAAGACGAGTGGGCGGTCCACCAGATCAAGACCACAGCCAACTTTGCCACCAAGAATAAGGTGGTTTGCTGGCTGGTAGGCGGATTAAACTTCCAGATCGAACATCATCTGTTCCCCAAAATATCCCATGTCCATTACCCGGCTATCAGTAAGATCATCCGCAAGGCCTGCGAAGAATACGGGATCACTTATATAGAATATCCCAAAGTGCGGTATGCGGTGGCTTCGCATGTGGCATTTTTACGCCAGATGGGAAGACAATAGGCCATTCTTCTTTATATCTCTTAAATTCGTTTCATGGCAACCGTAAACGTTGGAATGGTCCAGATGTCCTGTTCGCGCGACAAACAGCAAAATATTGACAAGGCTGTTGCGGCGATCAGGGAAGGGGCAGGCAAGGGGGCGCAGATCATCTGCCTCCAGGAATTGTTTACCTCCCTGTATTTCTGCGATGTGGAAGAGTATGAGCATTTCCGGCTGGCGGAAGCCATTCCGGGCCCCACTACCGATATTCTCGGGCGACTGGCCGGCGAGCTGCAGGTAGTGATCATCGCTTCTCTTTTTGAGAAAAGGGCGGAGGGCATCTATCACAATACTACGGCCGTACTGGACGCCGACGGCGCTTACCTGGGCAAGTACAGGAAAATGCATATCCCCGACGATCCCGCTTACTACGAAAAATTTTATTTTACCCCCGGCGACCTGGGTTACAAGGTGTTTAAGACGCGTTTTGCAACCATTGGCGTACTCATCTGCTGGGATCAATGGTATCCCGAAGCGGCGCGTATCACCTCGCTGATGGGNNGCCTGGCAAACGATCCAGCGCAGCCATGCCATTGCCAATGGCGTGCATGTGGTCAGCGTGAACCGCGTAGGATATGAGCAGGAGGGAAGAATGAAATTCTGGGGCGGTTCCTTTATCGCCAATCCTTTTGGTTCCCTGATCTGCCAGGCTTCTCATGACGACGAAGCGACCGTGGTGGAGCCTCTTGAACTGGGAAAAACAGATGTTTACCGGACGCACTGGCCATTTTTGCGCGACAGGAGAATTGATTCTTATCAGCCTATTACCAAACGATATCTAGACGAAGCATAACATGGCCCCGGCACAGACTCCTTATGAACTCGGTTATTATTTTCCGGCTGAATTTGTTTTGCATGAAGCGACCTGGCTGAGCTGGCCTCATAAGGAAGCTTCCTGGCCAGGAAAGATCAATGCCATCTATCCCTATTACGCCCGTTTTGTGAGAGAAGTAGCCGCAGGAGAAAGGGTGCGCATTAACGTTAATGATCATTCGATGAAGCAGTCGGCCGTTGATTGGTTAACGCGAGCCGGCGCGCCGCTGGAGAATATTGATTTTTTCTTTCATCCCACCAATGACGCCTGGTGCCGCGATCATGGCCCCGCGTTCCTGGTAAAGCCGGGAGCGGCTGCGCCCAAGGTAATCGTCGATTGGAATTATAATGCCTGGGGAGGAAAATATCCTCCTTACGACCTGGATGATGTTATCCCGACCCTTGTTGGCCGCGAATTCGGGATCCCGGTTTATCATCCCGGCATCATTATGGAAGGAGGGGCTGTGGAATTTAACGGTCGCGGCTCCCTGATCACTTCAGAGAGCTGCCTGCTGAACCCCAACCGGAATCCGCATCTCGGCCGAAAAGAGATAGAACATTATTTGCTTCATTATTATGGCGCGGAGCAGGTATTGTGGATACCCGATGGCATTGCCGGCGATGATACCGACGGTCATGTGGACGATACTGTGCGTTTTGTCAATGAGGATACCGTGTTATCCGTGGCGGAGCCTAACCGGAACGACGAAAATCATGAACCCCTGAAAAAAAACCTGCAGGCGCTCCGGTCCATGCGGTTGTTAAACGGCAAACAGCTTAACGTGGTAGAGTTGCCCATGCCCGACCCGGTGGTTTACGAGGGACAGAGACTGCCGGCTTCCTATGCCAATTTTTATATCTGTAATGTCGCAGTGATCGTTCCGGTTTTCCGGTGCGCCAAGGACGATCAGGCGCTACAGATCATTCAATCCTGCTTCCCCGATCGACAGGTGATCGGTATTGATTCCACCGAGATCATCTGGGGATTGGGCAGCTTTCATTGCCTCAGTCAGCAGGAGCCGCAGGCCTGAGCTTTTACCCTGCGATAGTTTCTCCGGGAATGCATTGAATGCGCCAAGCTGCGTAGCGGGTTGATCTTCCGCTACGGTAATATCCCCCTGGCCTGAGCTGAACACCAGGCCTGCTGCGGCTGATCTTGCCCGGAAATAATGCTCTCTGCGCTTTTAACGATCCTTTGTGCTTTAGCACACAATATTATTTTTGCCGTCCGTGCAACTGTTTGCCTGTTTTTGGGATCATAGATATGGAAAGTAAATTAATCAAACCCGATTTTGGAAAAGTATCGGGTTATTAAGGATTTCTACAGATCAGAGCCTTAACCAATTTGCCCGGCGTTTTTACGCCGGGTTTTTGTTTGGCACAAATTGGTTCCGGCGCGCTTCCGGACGAAGCCGGTTGCCGATGGCTGTTTCTTATTAAGCCGCGCAGCATATATCTACTGCGGTTCTTTCACAGAATCCAGACCGTCGCCAGCAGTCTTTTATAGAGCGCATCAGTTTATACTGCCATTGTTTTTCGACAGGAACCGGCTGCTGGTAACCGCTATTTCTTATCGATTGTTCCGCCGGCCTTACGCATGTATGGCTACGATAGGCACATAGCTATGGTAGGCGAGTTTTTTGGTATTGCTGGTCTTGAATAAGGAGGTCAGGAAAGATTGTTTTTTGGGAACGGTAATGATGAGATCGATATTCTTGTCTACCGTAAAATTGCTGATGGCGTCGAGGAAATCGTACAGCCGGATAAAATAAAATTCCGGGTTATATGCCTGGAACTGAGATTCCAGCTTGGCTCTTTCCTGCTTGTATTCCTGGGTCAGTTCCACATAATGTTCGCTGTCCACATTAACAATATGCAGCTGGGGCTTAAAGATATCCAGCACGCCTTTGATCTGCGCAAACGGGGTAGTGGTCGACACGTTTTTGAAATCGCTTGCCAACAACACGTTTTTTACTTCTTTGAACCGGCCGTTGGGCGGCACGATGATCACGGGGCAGGATCCCTGGCGGGCCATATTAATGGCATTGGAGCCGACAAAGATCTGTTCGAGCTGGGTAGCCCCGGTGATGCCCATGATCACAATATCGATCCCGTTATGACGAACGTACCGGTCCACATTCTCCACCAGGGAGCTCCCTTCTTCAGCGACATAACTGATATCCACATTGGCTAATTCATGCAGTTCAATTTCCAGGTTGGCCAACGCCTGGTTAAGGACTATTTTCCTGTCGTCGTCCGATTCGGTCAGCGGGGAACCGTCAGATCCTACCGCCAGCTTGTCGTAGATATTATACAAGATAATGGTAGAACCCGCCACATTAGAGGCTAGTTGTACTGCATAGCGCGCGGCATTTTTTGCAGTAGCAGAAAAGTCTGTCGGAACAAGGAATTTTTTCATCTGTTAATGTGGATTTAATGATTGAGTAATGGTTAGATGGTAATATACAAAGAATTTTAAAACAGCTCAGGCTGCTTTCCTTTTGATTTTGGGGTTTCCCACCGGATATCCACAGTTTTATTGTAATCGATGAGTTTTGCGCCTACGGCTTTCCAGCCCATGATCTCAACTACGGAGGCAATATTTATTTTCTGCAGTTTTGCCTGCGCGCCTCTTCCCGAAGAGATCAGTGCGATCGGCTTCTCATCGCTGGTCACGGCTTCCAACCGGTTCCCTTCTCCCTCTTTGATGAATAAAAACCGGTTTTGCAGGGTAGTGGTTTCTATTTTGAACCGTTTCACGTTGAACTGCATTTTTTCGCTGTCTAGGTAGATGGCGGTGATGGTCTTTTCGGGATCGAATTTTTCGATCCGGACGATCTTTTCCGTATCGAATCTTTGCGTTAACTCCGTATCGCGGAGTTCGTAGCTACCATCTGAATAGACGACCAGCAGCCTGTCTTCCGTGTCGAAGGCGCCCAGGAATTCCCCTTTTTCCTCGGTGTTCAGTCGCCCGAAATGATCGTCGAACCAGAATTTCCTGTCGCTCAGGGTCGATCTGCCCGCTTCTTTGAGCTTAACGGTTCTGACGGGGTACTTGGTTACCTGGTTGCCCATGCTGCCCCTTGATTTTATTTCCAGGGTCTCGAAATAGAAATCAAACTCCTTGATCCGCGCAGTGGCGCTGGCGCTAAGGATGACGCGCACCAGTTCCGCTTCGCCGTTGGGGTTCACGGATAAATAGTGGGTCTTGCTTTTTTCCGTTCCCTTGGTAAGATCATATTCCTTGTCCCTGGTCACCCCCGTTATCTGGAACCGTTTGGCATAGCTGATCCCCGATTTGCCGTCGAGATAGATCATATTATAGGTGGTGCGGTCGTCGTTTTTTCGGAATATGGCCACATGAATGATGTCCTTTCCGATGAATACTTTCTCCGCGATCTTTACCACTTTCATCTTCCCCGACCTGGTGAATACGATGATATCGTCGAGGTCGGAACAGTCGGTTACGAACTCGTCTTTTTTCAGGCCGGTTCCGATAAATCCGTCGGCGCGGTTTACGTACAGCTTGACATTGGCAATGGCAACCTGTTTGGCCTGGATGGCCTCAAACGCTTTGATCTCCGTTTTACGCTCTCGTCCCTTGCCGTATTTTTTGAGCAATCCTTCATAATAGGAAACGGCATAATCGACCAGGTTGGCCAGGTTGCGTTTCACTTCTTTGATATCGGCTTCCAGTCCCTTGATCTGTTTGTTCAGTTCGTCGATGTCCAGGCGGTATATTCTGCGGACGGGCTTCTCCGTTAACTTAAGGATATCCTCCCTCGATACCTCTCTTTTCAATTGCTTGGTGAAGGGTACGAACGCTTTGGCAATGCCTTCTATCACCTTATCCCAGGCGTCGTATTTCTTTTCCAGCTCCTTATAGATCTTTTCTTCGAAAAATATTTTTTCAAGAGAAGTATAATGCCATTTGTCGTTGAGCTCTCCCAGCCTTATCTCCAGCTCTTTTTTTAGCAGCTCGCTGGTATAATCTGCCGATAGGGTCAACAGTTCGTTTACGCCCAGGAATCTGGGCTTATGGTCAACGATCACGCAGGCGTTAGGGGAGATGCTGATCTCACAATCGGTAAAGGCATACAAGGCGTCGATGGTGATATCCGGAGAGATGCCCGGCGCCAGGTCGACTATTATCTCCACTTCAGCGGCGGTGTTATCGGTAACTTTTTTGATCTTGATCTTCCCCTGGTCATTGGCTTTGACGATGGAGTCCATCAGCTGGGCGGTNNTAATTGGAAACATCGATCATTCCGCCGGTTTGGAAATCGGGATATAGTTGGAATTTTTTTCCTCTCAGGTATTTAATGGAAGCTTCTATCAGTTCGCAGAAATTATGGGGAAGGATCTTAGTCGCCAATCCCACGGCGATNNTTAAAAGCCACGTCCAGCGCAAATTTCGAGAGCCTGGCCTCTATGTACCGGGCGGCCGCGGCATCGTCGCCGGTACGCACGTCGCCCCAGTTGCCCTGGGTATCGATCAGCAGGTCTTTTTGCCCGAGGTTTACGATCGCGTCCCCGATGCTGGCGTCGCCGTGCGGGTGGTATTGCATGCTCTGCCCGATGATATTGGCAACCTTATTATAACGCCCGTCGTCCATTTCTTTCATGGCGTGGAGGATGCGTCGCTGAACCGGCTTCAGCCCGTCTTCTACGGCGGGCACGGCTCGCTCAAGGATAACATAGGATGCGTAATCCAGGAACCAGGTCTTATACTGGCCATGAATGCCTGTTTCGTTCTTAAAAACATTAGAATTATCTTTCTTCTCCATGCTGTTTATTGCGGTTAAAGCTTGTTAGTGGAAAAATTTTTCAAAGGATGCAATATGGCGGTGTCCCTTAGCTGGTACAATACTACGGTATGCGCTGTTTGTAATGGTTCCACGCCCGACCGGGAATCGCCGGCAAGCAGGGAATCGGCTTTTTGTTTAAAATATGGGTTGTAGCCGCCATTGATCAGCAGGTATTGGTTATCTATGCCGGCGTTAAAATGTTCGAGCTCATGGATATTGACAAATCTTATTCTTTCGTTCTTGAATTCCAGGAAAAAATCGCTCATTTCAGCGGTGAGCGCGTCGCCGCTGTATACGATGGCTTCCCCCGGCAGGTCCGAGAAATACTGTTTAACTACAGCCTGCTGATCAAAATAAAAAGGATAACGGGGCTTGACGATATCGTTGATATAATTCAGGCTCATGGCGGCGATCCATCCCCCGATCAACCAATTAACGGAAAGGGTTTTTGCAGGGAAATAATGGTTGAGCAACCTCAGTCCTAACACGAGGGTAATTAAAAGATAAACATATTTAGTATTTCCGATTTCCGATAAGAACAACCAGGCATCAGCCAAAAGAAACAATACCAGGACCAGTATATACTTCGACGGTTCTTTAAGATAGGCGTTCAACATATAGGCGCCGGAAACTACCGCAAAAGGAACGATGAAGATGAAATGCCTGGGATCGGGCCAGAGCGGATTGTAACCGTTTACCGAGTAAGACATGAAATTGGCAGACAGCAAGAGTATCATAAAGCTCATGGCGATATGCCGAGAAGCCGCGTCGGTAAAGATCTTCCGCCGGTAAACAAAGGCCCCGACGGCGAAAATAAGGTATTCAAAATCGCCGTTGAACAGGAAGGCTTGCCATAGTTCGTAGCCCAGCCGCTTTGCCAGCGCCAGGGATCCGAGTTGTTGATAGGCGATGCCGTCGAAATCGAGCTCGCTATAATTGTTGATTACATCGTACCTGAACAACCAATCCCCCTGGCTCAGTTCGAAATACAACAGGTAAAGCCCGGTCAGCGCTGCAAGAAAACAAATAGCCATCGTCCAGAACCTGCGGTTTCGCTTTGCCGCGATATCGCTTACCAGCAGCCATATCCAAAGCGGCGCCGTGATGATAATGGTTTCCTTGGTGATCATGGCAAGGAACAGGGAGAGCGCAAAGCACGCGGCGGATATCCAATCGGGCGCTTCGCTAAAGCGTTTCCTGTGATAATAAAAATAAGCGGCGAACACAAAAAGGCAGACGCCGGAATCGGGAAGCAGGCGGTGCGCATAAAAAATTACGGTGAAGCTCAGAAAGAACATCGCATAGGCAAACAACAGCAGCCGGACAGGCTCTTTTCTCAGCAGCAGGTAGATAAGCCAGGCCGTAAGCGCAAACGAGAAAAAGGAAAACAGGGATGAGGCAAAGGCCGTAACCCCCAATATTTTATAACACAAAGCCGTAAAAAAGATGCAGGTCCATCTCAGGCGAAAATGATCCGTGTCCGTAAAGGACAATACCCCGGTATTCAGGAGTTCGCCGGCATGTCGGGCGTAATTGATATCGTCATTCCCGTAGAATCCACAGAATAAAAAAGCAACATGCAGCAGCAGCAAAGCGGTAAACCCGGCAAATAAATACCAGGCTGGTTTTTTATGGATAAGGATACCGCTGTACATCAATAAGGATTGTTGCGTAAAATGTTTATCCGGCGCTCGCCGTCTTTTTCAATTCAAAATCTTTCATGTTCTTTAGTTCGCCCTGTACTTCAAATTCTCCGCCAGCCGCGAGTTGTTTCAGTCGCCATAACAGGTAGGCGTCGCCTGTTTTGTGTTTGGCCTTATGCAGGTATTGGGCGATGATCCGGGATCCCTTCTGCCATTCGGCGCCAATCATCTTTTTCAGGTCCTCATCATAAAAATCATCGTCAAAGGAAGCCAGTTTCTTACCGCCTTCGAGGATGCGAACGCCCTTATTCTGGCTGCATAGCTTATTCCATTCGTCAGGGTCCACTTCAAACTCGCTTGGCGTGATGGGGCGGGCCAGTTTCTTCGCTTTCAGGAATTCCTTGGGCGGGATGCTTTCCAGTCGTTCGGGATAAAAAATAGCGCCCTTTTCATTAAAGAAAGGAAGATTGTTAAGATAGAGAATAAAAATGCGTCCCTGGTAGTCTTTCAGCTGACCCATCAGCCAGTAATAACCGCAAACATCATGGCCATTTTGCGCCGCCCATATCCAGATCATTTCCTCCGGGTCATTTTCCAGCTTCTCGATCAATTCGGAAACGGTTTGGGCGTCGTTGACCTTGCCGCCGTCGGCCAGCCCGTCGTAGTCGCCGCCTGTCAACACTTCGCGCCACCATTGTTTGCGGGCCTCCATGCCGGCTTCGGTATAAATATCCGCCAGGGGGCCAACAGCATAATCGTCTTTGATCTGGATGATTACGCCATCGAGGGTTTTATCGGGATCTAGTTCAATGGCTTTCTGTAAAACGGGACCGTCTGCTTCTGAGAAAACAATATGGATCATGGATTTATTCTTTTCCGGTAATTAATTTGCTACGAGATCTAATTCAACTTTTAGGTTATCAATGATAAATTCCTGTCGTTCCGAAGTGTTTTTACCCATGTAATATTCCAGCAGGTGTTGAATATGGGTCTCGGGCATGATCATTACCGGTTGCAGTCGTATATCAGGGCCGATAAAGCGGGCAAACTCATCGGGCGAGATCTCTCCAAGGCCCTTGAAGCGCGTGATCTCGGGTTTGGCGCCCAGCTTTTTGACGGCGGCATTTTTTTCGTTTTCGTCGTAACAGTAGATCGTTTCCTGTTTATTGCGCACCCTGAACAGGGGCGTTTCCAGTATATAGACATGCCCGTTTTTCACCAGGTCGGGAAAGAACTGGAGGAAAAAGGTCATCAGCAAAAGCCGGATATGCATGCCGTCTACATCCGCATCGGTGGCGATGATGATGTTGTTGTACCGGAGATGCTCATACGAATCTTCGATGTTCAGCGCGTGTTGCAGGAGGTTAAATTCCTCGTTCTCGTAAACCACTTTTTTGGTAAGCCCGAAACAGTTCAAGGGTTTGCCTCTCAGGCTGAATACCGCCTGCGTCTCGACGTTCCGTGCCTTGGTAATGGAGCCGCTGGCCGAATCGCCCTCCGTGATAAAAATGGAGCTTTCCCTTTGCTTTTCCAGTATTTTTTCCTTGTCCTTCCCGGCGGGCTCGTCGTTCAGGTGATAGCGGCAATCCCTGAGTTTCTTGTTGTGGAGATTGGCTTTTTTAGCCCGTTCATTGGCCAGTTTACGGATACCAGAGAGCTCTTTTCTTTCTTTTTCGCTCTGTTCGATCCTTTTCTTCATGGCATCCGCTGTTTCGGGGTTGCGATGAAGATAGTTGTCCAGCTCCTTTGTTATAAAATCGCCTACAAAGTTCCGCATGCTTTGCCCCCCTTCCGCAACAAACTGAGATCCCAGTTTGGTTTTGGTCTGGGACTCAAAGACAGGCTCCTGCACGCGCACCGAAATGGCGGCGCAGATGCTTCCCCGTATATCGGCGGCATCGTAATCCTTTTTAAAGAACTCCCGGACGGTCTTTACCAGCGCTTCCCGGAAAGCGGCAAGATGAGTGCCGCCCTGGGTGGTGTACTGGCCGTTAACAAAGGAATAATACTCTTCTCCATACTGGTTTTCGTGGGTCAGCGCCACTTCGATATCATCGCCTTTGAGCAGGATGATCGGATAGCGGATATCTTCCTGGTTGGTCTTTCTTTGCAGCAGGTCAAGCAGCCCGTTCTTACTCAGGTATTTTTTCCCGTTCAGGTTGATCACCAGCCCCGCGTTCAGATAGCAATAGTTCCATAGCTGGTTGTCCAGGTATTCATGGACGAAATGAAAGTTCTTGAATATTTTTTCGTCGGGGACAAAAGAAACCTCCGTGCCGTTGGGTTCGGCGGTCTTGGCTTCCTTGTACTCCTTGCTCAGCGCGCCTCGTTCAAATTCGGCTGTTTTTTCCTTTTTATCGCGTATCGATGTCACTTTGAAATAAGAGCACAGCGCATTCACCGCCTTGGTGCCCACGCCGTTCAGCCCAACTGATTTCTGAAACGCCTTGCTATCGTATTTTGCGCCGGTATTGATCTTGCTGACGACGTCCACCACCTTGCCCAGGGGAATGCCCCGTCCATAGTCGCGAACCGTCACCTGCTTGTTTTCAATGACGATGTCTATGCTCTTGCCGTAGCCCATGGTGTATTCATCTATACAATTGTCTATCACCTCCTTTAACAGTACATAGATGCCGTCGTCGGAGCTGGAGCCGTCTCCGAGCTTGCCAATATACATGCCTGGTCTCAGGCGGATATGTTCTCTCCAGTCGAGCGACCGGATACTCTCCTCATTGTAATCGAATAAGTTCTGTTTGTCTATCATCCCGACAAATATAGTCAAACAGCCCAAAAGCGTTCCCAGGCGGTTATTAACTGGTGTGCATAATTACAAAAACAACAAAAAGCGACCGCTACCGGCTCATCGCTGCGACTGGGGAATAGATGGCTACAGTATTGTAATATTTTGATAATCAATTTGTTAATATCCTGGTCGGTTAATTTTATGTTTTATCTGCGGGGAGAGCGATTAAAAAGAAGGAATTGTCCTAAATTTGGGTTGTTGTTTTGGCGTGGGCGATATTCCCGCGAAACCTGAGCAGCCTTTAAATTCTACTCTTCTGACCCATAATTCTGCGCGCTAACCCATTGCGTTTGCACCCATTAAATTCGTTCAATCTTCTTTTTTTTAACTTTTAAAAGCGGAACGTATGTATTCTTATGCATTGTTGGAAGCAGGTTGCCATTATCTTATCCAGGAAAAAGAAGACGCTCCCATTCATTTGATTCAAGTGGGATTGGAAACAGATTATTGCGTGTTGGTTACGAGGTTTTCCGATGAGGAATCCATGGAATGGAAGAAAAAAACAGATCCGATTTTCGATATTCTTGAATTACTGAGCGACGATAAAATCAAAGACTGGCAGGCCATCTATAACAAGGACGCCTATAACTATGAGGAGGAAGACGACGAGTAAGGACGGCTTACCAATGTTATTACCCGGGAAACGGGCTGAGCAGCAATAGGGGCGGTAGACTTTTATTAAGGCTTTAACAGCTTTTCGGTTAACTATTTGGTACGATTTTGTGTTGTAGGGCATAATATATATGCTTTACACATATGATCAATACCGGGGATTAAGAAGGTTGTTGTTAACGACAATATGTATCCTGACCATCCTGCCGCTTGCTCCCCTGATCAACCGGTATATCCCGCCGATCATCGTGGGGTCCTGGAACCTGGACCTCATGGTTTCTATTGTAATTGCCGCCTTATTTACCGTGATTGTCGTGCGGATCTTTCGTTTCCTGATCGTGCCGGCGGCGGCCTTATTCGTATTGGTCCTTTTATTTAACCAGCTGACCGATCGGTATGGATTGGGGAATATGGTGAACGATTACCGGGTCATGGTGTCTAACAACTGGGGGAACAAGGAGCATAAGGAGGCCGATCTCCTGATCACGCCTTCTTTTTTCGACGGCCCGCTTACCAAAACGGTTAAGGCCCTTCAAAGCAAGGTAGACCATCGCGATTCGGTGGTGAGAAATTTTGCCGTGAGGTATTCCCTGGAATATTTTGACGAATATCATCCTAAATACGGATCGACGGTCAGGGTCCTTTCGCTGTTCAAATACATCAATACCCATTTCCGGTATGTTCCCGACGCCGAACGGGATGAGTATTTTGCCACAGCCCGCGAAACGATCCTGAACGGAATGGGAGGGGATTGCGATGATCATACGATCCTGATGGTTTCCGCGCTGAGCGCCATTGGCGCCCGTTGCCGGATGACGCTGACGGAGGGTCATCTGTATCCTGAGCTGTTCTGCGGAGATAAAAATCAATTCGAAAAGATGCAGAGCGCCATCCTTCATCTTTTCGGCGCCGATATCAAAGACAATATCTATTATCATGAACAGGATGGCGAATACTGGATCAACCTCGATTATACCGCAAATCATCCGGGCGGCCCCTTTGTGAGCGATAAGGCTTTTGCGATCATTAACCTTTGATGGATAACCGGCTTGATGCGCGCCGCCGCCGGATCTTTCTAAAAGAGATGCGTTATCTCTGGCGCCAGCACGCCTGACGCGTTTATTCGACGATATATAGAGGGACTACCAGTCTATCGAATTTTGCATTTGCAGCCTGGGTTGCGCAGCGTCTTTTTTTATTTTGAGGCTAAGATAGCCGGGTAGGGCAATGCAAATAGCAATAAGGGTTGAAATATAATAGATCAGAAAGCTGTCCTCGCTATTGGCGCTCGCAATAAAGTAGTCAAAAATATAGATCAGGGTAAAAGTGCCGTATTCAAATAAAAGCGCGGCGTAAATAAATACTTTTGCCGATTGCCTGTTTGAATGTTCTATTTTCTGCAGGTACCTGACGATTTCCCAGGTTAGCACGATCAGTACAATGGCAATTCCGGGCCCTAAGGTATATTTGAGCGCGTCATAATCTAACCCATAGATCAGGATATTGACGATTTCGAAAGCTATTAGCAGCGCCAGGGAGAATGAGATATAGCGCCGTATCATCAGCGAGGAACTGGTGTAATAAAAGATAATTAAGATCACCGGTATGTCGATCAGGTTATAAATAACGCCAATATCGCTTTTGAGGTCTTCCGAAAAACCGGGCAGAAGATCGGTGAAATTTACCAGGCCGCCTGTAAGCCAATAGGCCGCGAACAGAAGGAAAAAACTATCCCGCCAGAGCTTTCTCAGTGACACAACCAGCATGGGAATAAAGTAAGAAAGTATTGCGGCTACGGATATAATATCATAAAAAGGGTATTTCACATCTTAAGCATTTACATGTACAAAGCGTTCAATGCAAATTATTATTGCAGTTTAGTTTATTTTCAGTATTAGTACCTTTTATATAGTTTGCATAAAATACGATCCGCCAAATAAATTTACCAGGCAGGCGTTATTTACCCCGTATGGTAATTTCTTATTCTGCGTACCCGGGCTTTTTTTAAAAAGGATAAGATATTTTTTATGAATGGTTCGGACCCTCCCGGAAACATCTGTTCTTTTTCCAGGATCATAAAATGCATCCCGATAAGGTAGTAAAAATGCCTCCGGATCTGGATAACCTCGCTAAATTTTAGTGAAAATACTAATTTTTATCTGGTAAAAAACCTGTAGCAGATTGTTGATTTACTATTTTTAGCGTAATTGCCGCATTTGAATAATAGGGCATATTTGCGCTATGAGATCAGTTTCGGGCTTTCTATTTTTGTATTGTTAGTTTAACGCCCGGACATAGGGGCGAAGTTAAAATCCAATATCGTTCAAAAGACCGGCAGACTTTGAGACCGTAACCAATTTAGCCTTATCCTGCTGAAAAACCTAAGGTGACGAGATGTTAAAAAGTTTGAGAGCCTTCGCATCAGCGAGGGCTTTTTGTTTATTATAACTTCTGGTTTTCCCCCCTTCGCTTGCAGACGGGACAAGGGTTTAAAAGAGTCAACAGTTCCTCGTATTAAATAGGGCGCGCCTTGCATAAGTATGGCGGCAATTGCTGCGGGGATCACTTGAGCAACCGTTCGTCGAACGTAAACCGCTCGGCGGCATGCGCCTTTATCCGGCTGAGATCCGGATGTTGCGGATTAAGTAAATAGTTGTATTCTTCTGTAATAACAGCCGAGGGTACCCGTAATACAGCGGTTTTATTTTCTTTTAACCAGTCGTCTCCTATGGCCTGGCAGGATGTATAGTTGATGTATTTCTGCCAATCGGCGGGTAGTTTCTCCTTGTCTATCTTTTTTATTTTCAGATCGTCCGGTATCTCTATCAGCGTAACTTCGAAACGACTATCCGCGCCTATGCTCCGCCGGTGAACAATATTTTCCAGGCAGGCTAACGCCCTGGTACTGGCCGCATAGATCATAAAACGGCCATTGCTGTTCCAGCGCGCGGCGCGGCCTGATGCAGTGAGATGGCCCGCCCATTTTGCGAGGGTAATGCGATAGGCGATCATGCCAACGCCCCGTATTCTATCCTGAGCAATTCTTCCATGACCAGGTTGATCCCGCCCTGGGTATAGAGCAGGTCGAATGGAACGATCCCCCCCAATCCGGTTGCAGGTTGCTTTAGCCATTGATTGAAGGATTCGGAATTGCCGAATATTTCCTGTCCTTTTTTGTAGAGCGCCATTAGCTGCAGCAGTTGTTCGCTTTCTATGCGACCTAATTTATGGCGTCGTAAACGGTAGTTGTCAATGGTCTTGGGCGTAGCGTCAATAAAGGCGGCCAACTGGTTTTTGTTGAGGGCGGAAACCCGCATGATCTCATCAAAAACGGATATAGCCAACCCCTCGGCAGCCCTCATGACCATGGCGATCGGGTTGGACAGTTCTTTTTCATACTGGCGAAAAAGAGAAGTTTTGCTATTGGCTACAAGACTCATAATGGAATTATTACAGAACAAATATAGTAAAAAATTACGTTTTTAAAAGAGAAATTTTATCTACTGGAATAATGGTTTCGTTTGGGACAGCCGATGCACAACGGGATAATATAAAATGAGCTGCTATCCATTAAGGCGTTTTTTAACCGATTGCTTAACTTTCAGGTAAACCCGGGACATGTATAAACGGTACTTTTTATGGACTGCCGCCTTCCTGTTTTGTTGCGATCCCTTTGCGGTTGCCCAGCAGGTGGCGCCGTTTTCTTCGGGAACCGCGGCATCGTTGCGGGGCTTGAGCGTAGTGAACAACGCTATAGTCTGGGTAAGCGGCAGCAATGGCACAGTGGGCCGGACGACCGATGGCGGAAAAACCTGGAAATGGATGACGGTAAAAGGCCATGAGTCCAGGGATTTCCGCGATATAGAAGCTTTTGACGCGGAAACCGCTGTTATCATGGCCGCCGGCGAGCCGGCGATCATTTTAAAGACGGCGAACGGAGGCGAAACCTGGAAGATAGCTTATGAAAACGATACGCCGGGGATGTTTCTTAACGCCATGGATTTTCGGAATGAACAACGCGGCATTGTGGTGGGCGATCCGGTGAATGGCAGGTTTTTTATAGCGCAAACATTTAACGGCGGCGACTCCTGGCGGGAGATCCCTTTTAAGAAGCTGCCTCCGGCAGATAAGGGGGAAGTATGCTTTGCCGCCAGCGGAACGAATATCAGGATGCTGGATAACAATGAAGCCGTTTTTGTAACCGGGGGAACGCTATCGAGGCTATTCTGGAAAGAACAGGCGATCAACCTGCCCGTTGCGCAGGGCGGCGAATCGACCGGGGCGAATGCTGTTGCCATAACCCAAAACCGGAACCGAACCTATATAATAGTAGTTGGGGGTGATTTTTTTAATCCTTCTTCCCGCGCAGGGAACTGCGTGGTGTCGCGCGACGGCGGTAAAACCTGGATCAGGCCCTCAAACCTGCCCCATGGATACCGTAGCTGCGTGGAATATGTATCCGGGGAAAAATGGGCGACCTGCGGGATCAATGGCGTTGATGTTTCGTTTGATGGAGGCATCAACTGGAATAATGTTTCTGCCGTCGGTTTTTATGTCTGCCGTAAAGCCAAAAAAGGAGATACGGTATTTTTCGCCGGGGAAGAGGGCCGGATCGGCAAACTGGTTTGGTGACCGCGCCTATTTCTTGAAGAACATAAAATATACGGCTCCGAGTAAAAAGGCAAAGCTGACCAGGTACCGCCAATGAAAGGGCTCTTTCAAATAAAAAACGGCGAACACGGCAAATACGGTCAGCGTAATGACTTCCTGGGTGATCTTTAATTGAAACCCGCTCATGCCATTTTGATATCCTAACCGGTTGGCCGGCACCATCAGGCAATATTCAAAAAAAGCGATTCCCCAACTGAGCAGGATCATTTGCCACAAGGGCGCCTGCCCATATTTCAGATGGCCATACCAGGCAAAGGTCATGAATATATTTGATGCAACTAACAAAGCGATGGTTTGCATAAATGGTTGTTATTATTCGTATATTGACGCCAAATTTAAACCAATGATTTCATCAAAGATAGAAGCAGCGCTGAACAGACAGATCGATCTGGAAGGATTTTCTTCCATGTACTACTTATCCATGGCGTCCTGGTGCGAGGTTAAAGGATACAACGGGATCGCCAAGTTTTTATATCATCATTCCGACGAGGAACGCATGCATATGCTGAAACTGTTCCAGTATATTAACGACAGGGGAGGACATGCCGTGGTGCCGGGACTGGACGCTCCGCCGAAAATGTACGCGTCCATTCATGAAATATTCGAGACCATCCTTTCTCATGAGATAAAAGTATCCAATGAGATCAATGCCCTGGTGGAGCTTTGCATCCAGGAGAAGGATTATACTACCCATAACTTCCTCCAGTGGTATGTGGCGGAGCAGATAGAAGAAGAGACCCTCGCCAGGAATGTGCTGGATAAATTAAGGCTTATCGGCGATGATAAAGGAGGCATGTACCTGCTTGACCGGGATCTTCAGAGCCTATCCGTAACGGTGCACGGTTCTTCCAAAGAAGACTAGGACGGCTAAACGCCAAAGAGCGGGATCGCTGATCGATCGCTGGCATCTGCAAAGCTGCCGCCAGCGGCTTTACCTAAGCGCCGTCTGATCGATCCCCGATCCCTTTCTTTATTAATTCAGGTTCCTGAAATCCACCGGCACCAGTTTGCTGACGCCCGGCTCCTGCATGGTAACGCCATAGATCACATCCACGGCGCTCATGGTCATTTTATTGTGGGTAACGATGATGAACTGGCTTTCTTCGCTGAACTTACGGATCATCTGCGTGAACTTGCCTACATTAGCATCGTCCAGGGGCGCGTCCACTTCGTCCAGTATACAGAATGGAGCGGGTTTGATCAGGTAGATGGAAAACAGGAGGGCCGTTGCCGTGAGCGTCTTCTCGCCCCCGCTCAATTGCGTGATGGAGGAGGGGCGTTTACCCTTGGGTTTGGCCACGATGTCAATGCCTGTTTCGGCCAGGTTGTCCGGGTTTTCTAAAATAAGATCGGCAGTATCGTCTTCGGTGAACAAAGCCTTGAACACTTTTTGGAAATTATCCCTGACGCTGTTAAAGGTATCCAGGAACTGCTGGTTGGCGGTGGCCTCGACCTCCTGTATCGTTTGCAATAGGCTGTCCTTTGCCGTTACCAGGTCGTTCTTCTGTTCGAAGATGAATTCATATCTTTTTTTCATTTCCTGGAACGCTTCAATGGCCGTGGGGTTTACTTCTCCCAGGTTCTCCAGCCGCTTTTTCATCTTATCGGCTTTTTCCTGCAATTCCTCCGCTGGCGTTTCGCCGGCGCGGGGCTGGTCGATGATATCGTCGAGGTTGATCCTGAACTCAACGCTTAATCTTTCTTTCATCCCGGCCAGCTGCAGCTTTAGCTCATTCAGCCTGTCTTTTATCTCGCCCAGCAGGTGCTCGATCTGTTCTTTGTTCTTGACCTTATGACGGAGGGCCGATTCCTTTTCCTGTAATACATTCCGGAGATTATAGTACGACTGATCGGCTTCGTTTAGCGTTTTTTCCTCGTCTTCCTTGCGCTTCAACAAGCTTATTAAGGCCTGCTCGGCATTTTCCAGTAGGTCCCGGCTTTCCGCGATCTGTTCGGTTGTCTGTTTCAGTTGCGAGATGTTGGCTTCCACCTGTTGCTCGAGATCGTTCAACTGGTTCTTCTTAAAGGCTTCTTCCTGGGAAAGCGCATTGATCCGGCTTTGCTGACGGGTAAACTGAAGGTTGAATTCATTGAATTCGCCGGAAGCCGTGTTGTACTGCTGCTCCGTTTCCTTGTAATCGGTCTCGGAAGCCGCCAGGGTATCCCTGAGTTCGTTCAATAAATTGACCAACTCGTTCCATTCATTCCGGGTGCCTTCAATGGCGCTGACGGTATGTTGCAGCGTAAGCTGCATGTCTTCCATCTTATTCAGGGAAGAATGCTGTATGCCGTGCAGGTTCTCGATCTTATTCTGAAGGGAAAATACCTGGTTGGTAAGCGCATTGATGTCTTCCTGCGCTTTTTTAATGGCATTTTCCTTTAACTGTTCATTAAAAACGATGACCTCGTCGTGTTTTTGCTGTATGCTTGCTTTGAGCGCATTGACAATGTTTTCCTGGGCATCGATCTCTTCATACAGCTTTTCAAGGTTTTTCGCCCTGCCGATCTTCTTGCCTTCGAATATTCCAACGCTGCCGCCGGTGAGCGTATATTTTCCTTTTACGTACTTGCCGGTTTTTTCCAATACTACCGATCCGTTGCTATTGGCCAGCGCTTCTTCATCTTCTGCGATATAAACATTCCCCAGCAGATGCTCTGCCAGGCTCAGGTATTGAGGATCTACCTCTATTACGTCGAGAACGGGAATCGTTCCCGAAGGCTGGTGTTTGCCTGTTGCGTCGGGTAAACGGCTGAGCTGATCGAGCAGGAAGAAATTGGCCTTTCCTTTTTTATTTTCATCCAGCAGGCGAACGGCCTGAAGACCCTCCTGCAGGTTGTTCACTACATAGAAGTTAAGATAGGGCTCCAGCACATTTTCGACGGCGGCGCGATAATCTTCCTTTACATAAATGATATCTGATAAAATGGGCGCCGTATGATTCCAGCCGCTGTTCTTGTGCAGGAATTTAATGCTTTCGGGATACCCTTCCATGGAGTCGATCAGGCTCTTGAGCAGGTCCCGTTCATTCTTCCGGGAATCCAGCTTCCTGTTTTCATCCGCCAGCTTCTGACGCAATTGTTCGGCTTCAGACTGGGTTTTCAGGATCTGTTCCTTTGTTTTTTCGTGCTGATCCTGGAGCTGTTGTAGTTCGGCTCTTCGCCTTTCCAGTTCCTGCTCCTTCTCCATGCGTTCCTCTTCCAACTGTTTGAGCTCGCTGGCCCGCGCTTCGCGTTCATTTTCCAGTTGTTCTATTGCTTGTTGCAGGTTTTGAATGGAAGTATCGGCTACGGCCACTTTTTTTTCCGCGTCAAATTGTTTTCGCTGAACGGCAAGGTTTTCCTGGCGGAGCCGGTCGATATGCAGTCTTTTTTCGTCGAAGATCTTTCTTTTTTCCTCCACGGAATCTTTCATTTCTTCGAGCTGGTCCTTCAGGCTTTCCAGCTTTGCTTTCTCTTCATCCGACTGCGATTGGGTAAAACGGATGCTTTCGTCCAGTCCCTTTAACTGCAGTTCGCTTCGGGAAAGGAATTCCCGGAGATTGGTTTCCTTTTCCTGCAGGAAGTTCAATCGTTGCGAGGCGAGGTTTTTTTCGTTCTCCTTGGCGCGGAGGTTTTGCAATAATTCATTGAACTGGTGCTGCATCGATTGCAGCGCTTTTTCCTTTTCCACAAAGTCCAGCTTTTCTTGCTCCACCTGCGCTTCTTCGGCGGCTATTTCCGCCTCCAGGGCGACGCGCCTGTTGGTCTCCGCCTCCGATTGCTGGGTCAGCTCGCGGTAAACGGTATTGAATCCTTCCAGCGAGGCCTTCGCCAGTTCAATGCTGATCTCCCGGTAATCTTTTTTGATCTCATAATATTTTTCCGCTTTTTTGGCCTGGTTTTCCAGGCTTTTCAATTGGTTGTTGATCTCAAATAAAAGATCCTCAATACGGGCGAGATCCTGTTCGGTGGCGTCCAGTTTCTGTTTGGCTTCCTTTTTCCGGGTCTTATAAATGGTGATCCCGGCCGCCTGCTCGAGCATTCTTCTACGGCTGTTGTCCTTATCCTTAATGATATCGTCGACCATCCCCAATTCAATGATGGCATAGGAATCGGTGCTGATACCCGTGTCCATGAACAGGTTCTGGATATCTTTCAGCCGGCAGGCAACATCGTTCAGCCGGTATTCGCTTTCCCCGCTTTTATAGAATTTGCGGGTAACGGTGACGGTATTAAATTCAGTGGGAAGCAGGTTCCGGGTGTTTTCAAAGGTAAGGCTGACTTCTGCCAACCCGCTGGCGGAGCGCGTCTTTGAGCCATTGAATACAAGGCTTTCCAGGTTTTCCGAGCGCAGATGACTGATCTTCTGTTCGCCGATCACCCAGCGTATGCTGTCAATGATATTGCTCTTGCCGCAACCGTTAGGCCCTACAATCCCGGTAATATTATCATCAAAGTTTACGGTGGTTTTATCGGCAAAACTTTTGAACCCTTTAATTTCTAGACTCTTTAATCTCACAGGCGGCTTTATTTTAGGTAAGCAGGCAAATATATAAGAATAGATATAGACATTATTCACGTTTTATGCACAGCGAAGGCTAAATGTTTATTTGATCTTAATAAGTTGCCGGCGCTTAGAAAGAAAGGCAAAACTGCGGGGGGGGCAGCAGCCCTATTGGGGTTTTTTGAGCCTTCTCAGCCGCACGGTGGCGTTTTGGGTCAGGCTGGCGGAAAGATAAACTTCTCTTTTGTATAGCCCGTCTGTAATGACCATTACGGCGGTATTGGGGGGATATTTCCCTAAATTAACGGCGTACATGCTGAGTTCGCTGATTTCCGAAAGCGTGTCGAGGGCTACAAATACGTTTAAGGCGCGGCTGGTCAGCAGTTGGTTGATCAACACCGGTTTCTTATTGATAAAAACATTGATGCTGTCGCCGTCCACTTCGCCATTATCGTAAAACTGTACCAGGATAGAATCGGAAGCGACAACAATATCCTGATCGTATACATTTTTGCGGGCCTCAAAATCTTTCACCAGGCGTTCCTCGGCTTCGACCGATATGGATACGTCTTTATTGTCCTGCATCGCAAGGGGAGAGGAAGCAACGATGTCTTCAGCGGGCGCCGCATCCTTTCCGGAAGTGTCTTTCCTGGCGGTTTCCCCGGCCCTGGCGGCAGCGGCATTGATCACAAAATCTTCTGCCTGCGGTCGCCAGAATTTTTGCCCGGCTGCGAAATACCGCATCAGGCTGTCCTGGTTTTTTTCGCTATTGTCCATGACCATATTCACCCTGAGTTCCGGACAGGTATATTTGTATTTCGCTTGAGGATAAAAAGAACCGCGCAGGGAGCTGTTTATTCTCGAAACCATCAGCACGCCCTCAAAGTTCATCGGGCACTCAATGCCGTCGCGGGTATCGGAGCCGTAAAAAAGAAGGGGAACGTTTTTGATCTCTACCAACCGGTTCTTGGGATTGTATTTGCCTTTGACGAAAAAACTCTGGTAGCTGTCTTTAAAATAATAGCCGAATATGCCCTCTATTTCGCCGCCTTTCTGTTTTAGTATGAGTTCGGTAAGATAATTACTGCTAACGCCCGACAGGGCCGTCACATCCGCCCTTCCATACCATGATCCGGCGACCGTTTGGGCGCAGATGGAATTTAACTTGCATGAGGCGGTGGTATTCAACATGCAGGAAGCAAACAAAAACAGCATGATCCGAAGCATAAGCGAAGGTAACTAGAAATTTGAGCAGATAAGGGGGCGCAATGCGATAATCTGGTAAAATTACTTTAAAAATCTTTTCATTTCCCTCTCGCTATCCCGCTGCTTGATGGTCTCTCTTTTGTCGTATATCTTTTTTCCCTTTCCAAGCCCCACTTCCATTTTGGCCAGCCCTTTTTCGGAAAAAAAGATCCTTAGCGGAACCAGCGTATATCCCTTTTCTTTGATCCGGGCTTCTATTTTTCTTAATTCTTTTTTATGCAGCAGTAATTTTCTTTCCCGTAAGGGGTTGTGGTTATTAGCGGTTCCGTGGGAGTATTCGGCAATATGCAGACTTTTGATCCACAATTCGCCCTTATGGAAATAACAATAGCTGTCGTTGAAACTCGCCCTGCCGGCCCTCAGCGATTTTACCTCTGTGCCCGTCAATGCCAGCCCCGCAACATATTTGTCTTCTATGAAGAATTCGAAATATGCCGACCTGTTCCTGATCTCTGCCATATGCGCTGGTAATGGAAATGAAAAATCGCCCCGATCTGCGATGGAAAAGATTAATGCTTAAAGAGCTTTAGTAATACCGTCAGTTTTTCTTTCAGTTCTTTCCGGTTAACAATAAAATCCAGGAACCCGTGTTCCAGCAAAAATTCGCTTCGCTGAAATCCTGGAGGAAGGTCTTTTTTTATAGTTTCCCTGATTACGCGCGGCCCGGCAAAACCGATCAGCGCGCCGGGTTCGGCGATATTCAGATCTCCGAGCATGCCAAAGGAAGCCGATATGCCTCCAAACGATGGGTCGGTAAGCAGCGATATATAAGGAATACGCGCATCGGTAAGCTGCGAAAGCTTACCCGATACTTTGGCGAGCTGCATCAGCGAAAAAGCGCTTTCCATCATCCTGGCGCCGCCCGACTTGCAGATGATCAGCAGCGGCGTATGACTGGCCAGGCAGTTGTCTATCGCCCTCGATATCCTTTCTCCCATAACGCTGCCCAGCGACCCGCCGATAAATTCAAAATCCATACAGGCCACAACCAGCGGATACTGCCCCGCTGTTCCCGACGCCACCCGTATCGAGTCGGTCAGGTCGGTCTTGGCCCAGGTTTCTTCCAGTCGTTGTTTATATGATTTCAGATCGGTAAATCCCAGGAAATCCTTCGACCGGATGTTTTCGAACATGACCGTATACCGGTTATCATCGAAGATGATCTCGAAATATTCGGAGCTTCCTATGCGGTGATGATAGGAACATTTCGGGCAGACAAATAAATTCTCTCTTAATTCAGTAACCGTGCATATATAACCGCATTCCGGGCATTTGCTCCATAGTCCTTCCGGCGTTTCTTTTTTTTCAGCTGTGCTGGTGAGAATGCCTTTTTTAATTCTTTTGAACCAACTGGTCCTGCTCTCATCGCTATGACCTTCTTCGCCTGCAAGGTTAGCTTCAAAGTCCTCTTCCTGTCTCATTAAGTTGATTTTAGGCGGCTAAGATAGGTAATTTGAGGTTTGTGAAAAATTAGGGAAAAAAAACGGGGCAGGGAGCGATTATTTTGCGTTTTATTTTATGACGCGCGGCACAAAATCTTCCTACATATAGAATATATGACGTTGCTGTGTTATTTTTGCATAGGTTTTCAGTCTTTTATAAAACTGTTTTATTCATAAAGGACAAAAAAAGTCAACTGTTATCTACATGAAATGGTCAGCATTCTTCACTTCTGCAGTGGGCAAAAAATTGGTTATGGCTTTTACAGGCCTTTTTCTTATTTCATTCCTGGTGGTGCACGCGGGACTGAACGCCTGCATTTTTAACGATCTACCCGTTTTCGATGAAAATGATAATGGCGACATGTTCAACAGGGCCGCTCATTTTATGGGATCCTCTTATGTGATCAGGATAATGGAAATCGGCTTGTTTGCCGGGATCATACTTCATATTGTTCAGGGTTTTGCGCTTGAGGCCAAGAACCGGTCGAGAAGAAGCGTCGGCTACAAGGTAAACCTGGGGAACAGGGGCAGCAAATGGTACAGCCGTTCCATGGGTTTGCTTGGCACGCTGTTGTTATTGTTCCTGATCATGCACGTTGCGCATTTCTGGGTGCCGTCGAGGTTCAACGGACTGGAAGAAGTGGAGGGTAAGAACTACCACAACCTGTTTCAGCGAATGGTCGACGTATTCCAGAGCCCTTTGGTGGTGATACTCTATGTGTTGGGATGCATATCCCTGGCTTATCACCTGCTTCATGGTTTTCAAAGCGCTTTCCGAACGCTGGGGCTGCAGAACAAAAGATATATCGTCCTGGTTCAGGGGCTGGGAACGGCGTTCTCGATCGTGGTCCCGTTCGTATTTGCGCTGATGCCGATAGCTTTTTATTTTAAGTGGATCGGATAGAGGAAGAACCGGCTAAATAAGGGAGCCAGACCATAAGACGGATATTAAATACTTAATTGCAAATTATTACTGATATATGCTCAATTCAAAAATACCCCAAGGATCGCTGGAAAATAAGTGGAACGATTACAAAGGGCATGTAAAACTCGTTAATCCTTCCAATAAACGTAAGTTGGAGATCATCATCATAGGCTCCGGCCTTGCCGGCGCTTCTGCCGCTTCTTCTCTTGGGGAACTGGGGTATAAGGTTAAGGTATTTTGTTTTCAGGACAGCCCCCGCCGGGCGCACAGCATAGCCGCCCAGGGAGGCATCAATGCCGCTAAAAACTATCAGAATGACGGCGACAGCGTTTTCCGTCTTTTTTACGATACTGTCAAGGGCGGCGACTACCGCGCCAGGGAAGCCAATGTGTATCGCCTGGCTGAGGTGAGCGCTAATATTATAGACCAATGCGTGGCGCAGGGCGTTCCTTTTGCGAGGGAATACGGGGGGCTGCTAAGCAACCGGTCGTTTGGCGGAACGCAGGTTCAGCGTACATTTTATGCCGCCGGGCAAACAGGTCAGCAGTTGTTGATCGGCGCCTACCAATCGCTCGAAAGGCAGGTGGCGCTCGGAAATGTGACCATGTACAGCCGGCATGAAATGCTGGATATCGTAAAGATCGACGGCAAGGCCCGCGGCGTTATCTGCCGCAACCTGATCACCGGCCAGTTGGAACGTTATTTCGGTCATGCCGTATTGTTATGCAGCGGCGGATACGGCAATGTTTTCTATCTGTCTACCAATGCCATGGGCAGCAATGCCACGGCTATCTGGAAAGCGCATAAAAAAGGAGCTTACTTTGGCAATCCTTGTTTCACGCAGATCCATCCCACCTGTATCCCGGTCAGCGGCGACCACCAGAGTAAACTGACCCTGATGTCGGAATCGTTGAGAAACGACGGACGGATATGGGTGCCCAAGAAAAAGGACGATAAACGCAGGCCCAGTGAAATACCGGAAGAGGAGAGGGATTATTATCTCGAAAGAAGGTACCCTGCCTTCGGCAACCTGGTTCCCCGCGACGTGGCTTCCCGCGCCGCCAAGGAAAGATGCGACGCCGGTTATGGCGTGGGCAATTCAAGGATGGCGGTTTACCTCGATTATGCTTCCGCGATAGAACGCTACGGCAGGGGCGAAGCCGGGAAACATCACCTGGAGAATGCCGATGCCGATACGATCACGAAACTGGGAAAAGAAGTGGTCAAAGAAAAATACGGCAACCTCTTCGATATGTATGCCAAGATCACCGGGGAAGATCCTTATACCACGCCTATGCGCATATACCCCGCCGTTCACTATACAATGGGCGGTTTATGGGTAGACTATGAACTGATGACTACTGTAGAAGGCCTGTATTGCCTGGGCGAAGCGAATTTCTCCGACCATGGCGCCAACCGGCTGGGCGCTTCCGCGCTGATGCAGGGCCTTGCCGACGGGTATTTCGTTATTCCCTATACCATAGGCAACTATATGGCCGACGAGATCAGGACCGCCGCCATTTCAACAGATCACCCTGCATTTGTGGAAGCGGAAAAGGAAGTAAGCGATCGTATCAACGCCCTTATGAATATTAAGGGTTCGCAGAGCGTGGAGAGTTTTCACAAGCAACTCGGAAAGATCATGTGGAACAAATGCGGCATGGCCAGGAATGAACAGGGCTTAAAGGAAGCCATAGAAGAGATCAGGCAGCTGAAAAAAGAATTCTGGAGCGACCTGCGCATTCCCGGCGGCATAAATGAGTTGAACAATGAACTGGATAAGGCAAACCGGGTGGCCGATTTCATTGAGCTTGGCGAACTGATGTGCATCGATGCGCTTCATCGCCGGGAAAGCTGCGGCGGCCATTTCAGGGAAGAAATGCAGACGGAAGAGGGAGAGGCGTTGAGGGATGACGAGCATTTTAAATATGTGGCTACCTGGGAATACAAAGGCGACCACGAGTGGAAACTGCACGAAGAGGATCTGAATTTTGAAGTGGCAAAACCCACGCAGAGAAGCTATAAATAAGTTATTATCCGTATTACAGAATTTATATACAAATAGTACAACGCATATGGATCATCATACAATGAGCCTCACCTTGCAGGTGTGGAGACAGCAGAACGCCAATGCCCGCGGTAAGTTTGTTACCTATAAGGTTGACGATATTTCGCCGGAAATGTCTTTCCTGGAAATGTTCGACGTGTTAAATGAAAAGCTGGTCAACGAAGGCAGCGAACCCATCGCTTTCGATCATGATTGCCGCGAAGGCATATGCGGTTCCTGTTCCATGCATATCAATGGCAGGCCTCATGGCCCCTGGGCGGCGACCACTGTGTGCCAGCTGCACATGCGCGCTTTCCACGATGGCGATACCATCGTGGTGGAGCCCTGGAGAGCAAATGCTTTTCCCGTGGTGAAAGACCTGGTAGTGGATCGCTCGGCATTTGACAGGATCATCCAGGCCGGCGGTTATATTTCCGTGAATACCGGCAATGCCGTCGACGCCAATGCAACGCCTATTGAGAAAACGCATGCCGACGCCGCATTCGCCGCCGCCGCTTGCATTGGCTGCGGGGCCTGCGTCGCCGCCTGCAAAAACAGCTCGGCCATGTTGTTCATGTCGGCCAAGGTAGCGCATCTCTCTTTATTGCCTCAGGGCGCTCCCGAGAGAAAATCCCGCGTGTTGGATATGGTTGCGCAAATGGACAAAGAAGGATTTGGCTCCTGCACATTTACAGAAGCTTGCGAAGCGGTATGCCCCAAGGAAATATCCGTTACCAATATCTCCAGGCTTAATGCCGAATACCTTGTCGCCGGGTTAACGGTCGACAAATAAACGGTTGTTGAACTCGCGGACGCGAGCGTTGCTCGAAAAAATGAGGCAACAAGAAATAAAAAATCCGGCCAACATCGGTTGACCGGATCTGTTAGCAAGCCATGCCCGGCTTGCTTTTTATTTTACTCCACTTTTGAGATCTTGAGCATATTGGTGGGAAGGTGCAGGTGCACGGGCGTGCTTCCGGTATTGACGACCAGGTCGCCGGGTTTGATGAATCCCCTCTTCTTCAGTATTTCGATCTGGTCTTTAATGATCTCATCCACGCTTTCTTCTTCCGCATAATAAAAGGCGCGCACTCCCCAGCTAAGGCTTAGCTGGTTGATCAGGCTTTTTTCTTTTGAGAAGATATATAGGGGCGACTCAGGCCGGTAGCTGGAAAGCATGAACGCCGTATACCCGCTTTCGGTCATGCCGATAAGCGCGTCTGCCTTGGTATCCCTCGCCAGTTTGCAAGCGTTGTAGCAAATGGCGTCGCTGAGAAAAGAAGGCGAGTGCGGCTGCGGAATAAGATCGTCTTCCAGGTTATAACGGTAATCTGTTCCTTCTACCTGCATGATGATCTTGCGCATCGTTTCCACCACCAGGGCCGGGTGTTTGCCGGTAGCCGTTTCGCCGCTCAGCATCACGGCGTCGGCCCCCTCCAGCACCGCATTGGCAACGTCGGTTATCTCGCTCCTGTTCGGTTTGCTGCGCTCGATCATACTTTCCATCATCTGCGTTGCCACAATAACGGGCTTGGCGCGATGTAAGCATTTGCGGATGATCTGCTTCTGGATCAGCGGCACCTGCTCCACAGGCAGCTCAACGCCGAGGTCGCCGCGGGCGATCATGATGCCGTCCGACTCAATAATGATATCCCTGATGTTTATCAGGGCCTCGGGCTTTTCGATCTTGGCAATGATCTTTGTCTTGCTGTTCTTTTCCAGCAGCTTGTTTCGAAGACCGGTAATGTCTTTTACTTCCCTGACAAAGGAGAGCGCCACCCAGTCCAGTTGCTGCTCTATAATGAAGTCCAGGTCTACCAGGTCTTTTTCGGTAAGCGCAGGCAAGGATATTTTGGTGTCCGGGAGATTGACCCCTTTTTTGGAAGAGATCACGCCTCCCATGGTTACTTCCACCTTTACATCGTGGTTCTTCTCAATTTTCACCACTTTCACTTCCATCTTTCCATCATCTATCATGATCTTGTTGCCGATCTTGACATCGGCATGAAGATTAGGATAGGAAACATAGATGCGTTCCTTGTTGCCGACAACTTTTTCATTGGTGAAAGTGAGTATATCGCCGGGGTTTACTGCCAACGCATTGTTTTCAATTTCTCCTACCCTCAGTTTGGGGCCCTGGAGATCGCCAAGGATGGAAATATTATAGGGTTCGGTGTTGTTGATCTTACGTATGTGCTCAATGATGCGCGTCTTGTCTTCGTGGCCTCCGTGCGAAAAATTGAGGCGGAACACATTTACGCCGGCTTTTGTCAGCGACAGCAGTTGCTCGTAAGTATCACAGGCGGGGCCCACAGTCGCTACGATCTTCGTTTTATGAGAGCTGTGCGTTATTCCCGCCTGTTTGTCCATTGCTTCGTGCAGGTATTTCCTTAGATCTCTTCCCATTCTTGTTTATTTAGGTTATTGGTTTCAGGGTTTTCTTTAATGATTGCTCCTATACCCGATATGCCAGTCTCGATACCGGCATAAGCGCCGTATAAAACTGAATATATCAACTTGCCAGTATCTTGATGATCTTTAACCAGTCGTCGCTGAGCTTTTGCTTGGCTTTAACGGCTTTTTCGAGGGGGGTATAATGCATGCGATTGTTTAAGATCCCCACCATCACGTTGTGACGGCCTGCTATCAGCGACTCCACTGCCGCATACCCCATGCGGCTGGCGATCAGCCGGTCCAGGCAGGAAGGCGATCCGCCGCGCTGGATATGCCCAAGGATACAGACCCTGGTATCCGCATTCGGCAGGCGTTCCGCGATAACTTTCGCCACCTCGTTTCCCCCGCCGAAATCTTCTCCTTCAGCGACGACAATGATATTAACGAGTTTTTTTCTTCTTTCTTTTTCCTGCAAGGAACGGACGATCTCTTCCACGTCCGTTTTTCGCTCGGGGATCAATACTCTTTCGGCGCCCGTAGCGATCCCGCTGTGCAGGGCGATATATCCTGCATCCCGGCCCATTACTTCAATGATGAACAGGCGGTCGTGCGCGTCGGCGGTATCGCGGATCTTGTCAATTGCCTCTACGGCGGTATTCACCGCCGTATCGAATCCTATGGTAAAATCGGTGCCGGCAATATCCTTGTCAATGGTACCCGGCAGTCCTATGCAGGGAATATCAAACTCCCTGCTGAACAGGTCGGCGCCGCGGAAGGAGCCGTCTCCTCCAATAATGACCAGCCCGTTTATGCCCAGTTTTTTCAGGTTCTTATATGCTTTTTCGCGTCCCTGGCGTTCATAGAATTCTTTACACCGGGCAGTTTTGAGGATGGTGCCGCCCCGCTGAATGATATTGGCCACGCTCCGGGATGGCATGGGCACGATATCGTTATCGATCATGCCCATAAATCCCCGCATAATGCCGAAAGCTTCCAGTCCGTTATAAGTTGCCGTTCTTACTACCGCGCGGACCGCGGCATTCATGCCCGGAGCATCCCCCCCGGAAGTTAATACCCCGATTTTAGTCACCTTATTTGCCATGGATCAAAAAATTCTGTTGGGTTGTACAATATTTCAAATATTGGGGCAAGATTCGTTACGCTAAAACGCCATTTTTTCAAATGAGGCGTAAAAGTAAGGTTTTGTTTTGATACCTAAGAGCTTCTGCGGTTAAGTAATCAGCAGCGCATTTTGTTCTCCTCAAACCTTGGTTCTTTCTTACATTTACGGCATGAAAATCCTAATTACCGGGGCAAATGGATTACTCGGGCAGTACCTTGTCCGGCAGGCAGTCGCTAAAAAATATGAGGTTTCGGGAATTGGAAAAGGGCCAAGCCGTCTTTTGCCTGCCGCCCTGGAAGGGTATATTTATACCGACCTGGATATCACCGATGGCGCGGCGCTTCAAAACTTCATTGTCGCGGAGCGACCCGAAGCGATCATTCACGCTGCGGCGCTGACCCAGGTAGACGAATGTGAATTGAACAAACCCGAATGCTATAACGTAAATGTGACGGCTACCCGTTTCCTGATCGGCGCCGCCGAGGAAATAAAGGCGAGACTGGTATACCTGTCTACGGATTTCGTTTTCGACGGGCTGAATGGCCCTTATGCCGAAGAAGATGAGCCATCTCCTGTTAATTATTATGGCAGTTCCAAGCTGGCAGCGGAAAAAGCCGTTATGGAATCGAAACTGGAATGGGCCATTGTCCGGACGGCGCTGGTATACGGTATTGTTCCGGCCCCGGGCAGGAAGAACATTATTTCAATGGTGACCGAAAACCTGCGGGCTTCAAAGCGGATCAGGATGGTTGCCGATCAGTGGAGAACGCCGACCTTTGTGCAAGACCTTGCCGAAGGCGTATTCCTGATCATCGAAAAAAATGCCAGGGGCGTTTTTCACCTGTCCGGCGACCAACTGATCACCCCTTATGATATGGCTGTTGCCACTGCAAAATTTTTCGGACTGGATAGCTCGCTGATCGAAAAAATAACTTCCGAAGAACTGGATCAACCGGGAAAAAGGCCGCCCCGTACAGGATTTATCATCGATAAGGCAAAGAAAACGCTTGGTTTTGCTCCCGTTCCTTTTGAAGAGGGACTGCAACAATTATTTTTAGATATTTGATCTGCTGTATCGCCGGACTGAATTGACGATTATGGACTTTGGAAAAGTTTCGACCCTTAAGGGAATAGATTTTGATCTGCCGCCTGATCATGAGCTGACAGACCAATTGTTTGAAAGATTGAAGCCTGATATAGAACCTCCCCGCGTTTATGTCGGCTGCGCCAAATGGGGCAGGGAGGACTGGCTCGGGCTACTTTATCCCAAGGGAACCAAAACCAGGGATTTCCTGTCGCACTATGTAAAACATTTTAATGCCATTGAGCTCAACGCAATGTTTTATCATCTTCAGCCCAAGAAAGTCATTGAAAGCTGGGCTGCGAAGGCAGATGATGATTTCCGGTTCTGTCCCAAATTTTCCAATACGATCAGTCATGTGCATCAGCTGGAGAATGCAGGCGGCGAAACCGACCGGTTTATCGATCATATGCATAGCTTCGGGAATACGCTTGGTTATTCCTTTCTGCAATTATCTGAAGCCTTTGATGTAAACCGGGCGGGCGTTATAGGGGACTATCTCGCCGCGCTTCCCCGCGATTTCAGGGCATGCCTGGAACTCCGGCATCCGCATTGGTTCGGGAGCGACCCCGCGGCATCCGGGCTCTTCAATCAGCTTGTTGAACTGGGCATTGGGACCGTGATCACCGATACCCCCGGACGAAGGGATTGCCTGCACATGAAGCTTACCGCGCCGGTAGCCTTTATTCGGTTTGTAGGCGCTAATCTGCATCCTACGGATTTTACAAGGATAGATAGCTGGGCCGAACGCCTTGACGAATGGATCGGCAAAGGATTAAGGGAGATCTATTTCTTTGTTCATCAGTCGGAAGAAGCGCATTCGCCCAAGCTTTGCCGTTATGCCATTGAAACTTTTAATAAAAAGTGCGGCCTCCGGCTGCAGGTCCCGAAATTGCTTGACGAGGGAACCTTATTTTAGCAGGGGCAGATGTATTTCAGCGATCATGCATCTCGCGCTTCCTCCGCCATTGGCTTCGATGACGGGCAGGGGAGCATGAATGATCCGGTTAAAGGATTCTAACGCATCTGCCTGCGCGCGGGTCAGCGATTGATAGGCCCCGGTAGACATGATCAGCGCCTTGCGATTGGCTTCGTCATTCACCTGTAGCATATTGCCCGCGAAATGATTCATCTGGTCTATGCTGATCTCGATCAGCGCCTTGCCGGATGAGGCAAGAGATTGCTCCAGTTCCTGGCGTTGCCGTTTTTGGGAGACCGCCTCAAGACATACGACGGCATAGGTTTCGGCTATGCTCATCATTACATTAGTATGGTAAACGGGCCCGCCGCGGGCAACCGTATCAAAAATGACAGGCCTGTATTCCATCGTATCGCAGAACTCCAGCAACGCCTGTTTATCCGTTCGGGGGGATATGCCGGCATAGGCGATCCGGCTAACCCTGTCCAGGACCATGCTTCCCGTGCCTTCCAGAAACCGGTTTTCATTTTCGCGTATGCTGAGGTCGACGACCCTGCTGATAAAAAAACGTTGGGAGAGAATGTTCAGTATGGCGGGGTTTCTTTCTATTCTCCTGTTTGGCGCAAACATGGGATACAGGCAGACCGTGCCATCGGCATGGAAGGATACCCAGTTGTTGGGAAATATCGAATCGGGGGTGTGGGGCTCCGGCGTGTCGGGGATGACCAGGACGTCCATCCCTTCCGCTTGCAGCAGCGCGGCGAAATGATTGAATTCCTTAAGCGCCTCTTCCTGGACCCCCGCCTGCGGCGCCGCAAGCTGAAAGGCGTTGTTCACAGCGGTTTCAGCATTATATCCGAAACGCGCGGGACTCATCATTAACAGATGCGAGGTGGTTTGCATGCCATTCGGTTTTAGACGGGTTCGTCGCGGAGCAGCGGAAGGCTCATACAATGAAAACCGCCCCTGGCCCGTGAAAGCTCCGCCGACGGCATAAGGATCAGCGTATCTTCTAACTCGTCGGGATGAAGCTCGCCGTTTTCAAAGCGGTCGATCAGCTGCTGCGCTTCGACGACCTGAAAGCCGTTTTGCCTGAACGCTTCTATCGTTTTATCGTTCCGGTCGTATCCCAGCGCTACGCCCTCTTTTAATGTCAGCAAATTACAGGAATCGGTCCATTGCTCCCTGACGTCAAAGGGAAATTCGTTGTTGCCTGAATAGATAAAGCGCGTTTTTTCCCGGGCCCCGAGATCTTTCTCGCTGATGTCTGTAAGCAGGTCTTCCAGCGTATTAAAATAAACGGGATTGCCGGGATCCTTTTTCCTGAACTGTATGATTTTTAATTTGTCTTCTTTTTTCTTTCCTTCAAGGATATGCTGGAGATCGCTGGCTCTTTCTTCTTTTGCCGTTTTTTTGGAGAACACGCCCAGGAGCGCCCACACGTTTTTCTTGACCTGGGTAAAGATGGTGTCGATATGCATATAGTCCCTTTTTTTAGGGATATTGATAATGCTGATCTTTTTCACCACATTTCTTTTAAAAAGAATGTCCATGGCTATCCGGGCCGCTTCCATCGTGGTTCTTTCGCTTACGCCAATGAGCAGATGATCCTTGCTTACAACCATCACATCGCCTCCTTCCAGCGTTAGTTTTTCGTCGCCGGACTCCCTGGGCAGCAAAAAATGGCGATGGTTTTCGGGCAGCTCTATAATATTATCCCGGTATGCTTCAAACAGGGGGTGATTGAAGAATATATACCTGGATAGCAGCGCTTCCCGGATGCGCGCCTTACGCGCCGGCTTATTCAACAGAATAAAGCGATTGATCACTATCCCTATATCGCGCGTAAAGATAAAATTGGGAATGGGAGGGAACAGCATCTCATCGCCGGGAAGGCTCCCGGTAATGAATGTTTTGGCCAGTTCCCGGGGCGGGTGTTTCAGTAGTTTTTGCTCCGTAGCATAGGAGCAGCCTTCAATGGCGCATACGGAGGATACCAGTTTCAGCTTTATCTCGTGGTTGTTCAATATTTCAGCCAGCAGCCATTGCAGCTCTATCACATTTTCCGAACAATAAAAATCAGGATGATCGGGTTTGTAAAAATTCCTTTTCTGCTCTGGCGCATCGATGGTTTTCAGTCTGCCTTTTATTTTGAGCGGATCCAGGAAATACAACAGGATCTTCACATAGTAATCGTATTCTTTTTTCCGTATGGTATCCAGGTGTACGATATCTTCAAAAAGCCAGTCCTGCGCTTTCGACGGCGATACCTTGCCCAGTCCGCTATCGGGACTATGGATCAGCGCTTTTCTTAATCTTCCGATCTCGGAAGACGCCCGGATGGTATCGGAACTGTTTTTTTTCATAATTACCAGCAAGTTAACAAATGTTGGTCGATGAGTTGCGGGCGGAACAATGCGGAATGGGTTGAGTTCCTATATTTGCACCATGTCGTTGATTATTGATCAGTTAAAGGAGACGGTAGGGTTTATCCGGAATATATGTCCTGCTGTTCCTGAAGTAGGGATTGTATTAGGAAGCGGATTAGGAAATTTTCTGAAAGACATTATTGTTGAAGCCAGCATTCCTTATGAGGATATTCCTCATTTCCCCGTATCCACCGTCAAGGGCCATAAGGGCGCGCTGGTGTTTGGCTCCATACAAGATAAAAAGATCGTGGCGATGGCCGGGCGCTTTCATTTTTATGAAGGCTATACCGCCAGGGAAGTGATCTATCCCATACGGGCGATGCAGCGCCTGGGCATAAAAAACCTTTTATTGTCCAATGCGGCGGGAGGAGTGAACCCCGATTTTAAGGTGGGCGACCTGATGATGATCAACGACCATATCAGCCTGGCTACCGTCAACCCCCTTCTTGGCCCCAATGACGAGCTGCTCGGTCGCAGGTTCCCTGATATGAGCGAACCCTATTGCCCAAAGCTGATGGCCAAAGCAAGGGCTATCGGCGCCGCCCTAAAGATCCCTTTGAAGGAGGGCGTATATTTTGGGGTCACCGGCCCCACATTCGAAACCCGGGCGGAATATAAAATGATCTACCGGCTGGGCGCTGATGCCGTGGGGATGAGCACGGTGCAGGAAACCATTGCGGCCGTCCATATGGGATTGCCTGTATTTGCCGTTAGCGTGATCACCGACTTGGGTATTGAGGAATCGCCGGCCGTTATTACTCATGAAGAGGTATTGGAGGCCGCAGGCAAGGCCGAACCCTTATTGACGGCGCTCTTTAAACAACTCATTGTAGCGCTGTAGCAGTATTATTGTTGAAAACCCGGATATGATGACAGTATCAGTAATTAATCGATCAGCAAACCATTTCTCCCATCGTGCTTAACCCTCGTTATATATTTGTTTTGCTGTTGGTATTCCTCTCCGGAATATCTTTGTTTTCCTATAGCCAGGAAGGGATCATGAGGCGGTTGCCCAGGCCGGGAATGGGGGGAGGAATGACGGGCGGGGGAGGCAGGGACAGCCTTATGCACCGCGACGCTTATGCCGATTCCATCACCATCAATTTCCGGTTCCTGGATTCCAGCAGGCTGCGCAAGTTTGATTCTTCGATCACGGATTACAGTACGAAGTTCCCCGTTCCCTGGCATTATATCCATCTCGGGAACGTGGGTAACGCGGCGAGGAGCCTGATCTTTACGCCAATGATGAAACCCGGGTGGGATAACGGTTTTCATGCCTTTGACATTTATACTTTTAAGGATCACGAAACGCGGTTCTATAATACCACCAGGCCTTTCTCTCAACTGAACTACCAACTGGGCAGCCGGCTGGAACAGATCATTGAACTGATGCAGACCCAGAATATCCTTCCGAACTGGAATGCGGCTTTTCAATATCGGCTGATCAATGCGCCCGGCTTTTTTCAGAACCAGAATACCAATCATAACAATTACCGGTTCAACTCATGGTACCAGTCGAAGAATAAAAGATACCAGAACTTTTTAGTGGTGATCGGCAACAAGCTGGAATCCGCAGAGAACGGCGGCATCCGGGGCGATGGCAACTACCTGGATAGCGTGGAGTTTAATCTCCGCCTGAGCATTCCCACCCAGTTGGGCGTTAACAGCGCAGGGCGGGGGGGATTCTTTTCAGGAGGATTCACTACCGGATCGAGATATACCACGGCAAGCTACCTGATGCGTCAGCAGTATGACCTGGGGCAGAAAGATTCCATCGTGACCGATTCCTCCGTGATCCCCTTGTTTTACCCGCGGCTGCGCATGGAGCATACGATAAACTACCGGACATATAACTACCGGTTCACCGATGAGGCGCCGGACAGCCTCTACTACGACAATCACTACGGCATTGTCGACCCGTCGAGAATATTCAGGCAGGATTACTGGAAAGAGCTGTTGAATGATTTTTCGCTGTACCAGTTTCCCGACGCGAAAAACCCGCAGCAATTCTTTAAGGCCGGCGCCACGCTGCAGACATTGAATGGAAGCTTTGACAGCGGCCGGGTCAAGCAGAACTATCATAACGTTATGCTGCATGGCGAATACCGGAATAAGACCAGGAACCAGAAATGGGACATTAACGCCTACGGTAATTTTTACCTGAACGGGTTCAATGCGGGCGATTACAATGCTTTTGTCAGCTTGCGCAGCCTGATCAGCCGTAATATTGGTTACCTGGAACTAGGATTTGAAAATGTTAACCGGACGCCCTCCTTTATTTATAATACGCTCAGCGGATTTTACCTGGGCAGCCCGGTCGATTTCAACAAAGAGAACAACACCCAATTGTTTGGAGTGATCGATCTTCCCCGGCAGAAGCTGAAGTTGTCCGGAAGGTATTACCTGATCACCAATTACAGTTATTTCAAGGATTTTAAACAACCCGAGCAGTATGCGCCCCTGTTTAATCTATTGCAGCTTAGCGCGGAGAAACAGTTCAGGATAGGCGGAAACTGGAACTGGCGGACATGGGTGGTCTTACAGCAAAAAACAGGGAACGCCCCGGTCAATCTGCCCCTGCTGTTTACGAGGAACCAGGTAGGATACGACGGCAACCTCGGTTTTAAAAATCTACTGATCAGTTTCGGGCTCGAGTTTCGCTATTTTACTCCTTATAAGGCAGACGATTATTCGCCGCTGATGGGTCAGTTCATCAATCAGCAAACCCAGACCTTCCGGATGAATTTTCCCGAGCTTGCTGCATACATACATTTCCGGATCAAGGGATTTACCGCCTATATCCGATCGGAGAACCTGAATACCCTTGACCTCTCTACCTGGAAGTTTACCAACAACCAGTTGGTCGCCCCCAACTATCCATACCCCGGCATGCAGATCCGGGTCGGTATCTACTGGAGTTTTGTGAATTAAAAGCGAGTGTTTCGCTGTGTTTGTCGGAATGATGTTTTTTTATGCTCTCCAACCGCGTTTCAGATTGCAGTTTTCCTGCGTAATCATTCTGTGCCATCGCCCTTTCTCTGGAAATCTCAGACTCCGTCTTTCCAGCCAGGCTTGAAGTATACCGATATATTTTAGCTGACCGACAAATTATTTTTTCAATTATTGAAATAATATTCTACATTTACTTAAATATAAATTTAGACATGTCTAAAAATTGAATCCTGAAACCTCTTCCTACTGTAATTGATATGTTGATCGAGCGGATCGGGAAAGGCGCGGGAAAAATTGAAACAGGCAACAATAAAACCAGAATCGAAATGAAGTATTTGCTAACCTTTTGTTTAACGATCATTTTTTGTGAAGTTTTTGCGCAGCGGCAACCGCTTATCATTACAGTGAAAGACAAGCAAAACCTTGAGCCGCTTCCGGGGGCTACAATTACCCTTATACCCGGCAACCTGAATGCCATTGCCGATAAGGAAGGTCGCGCCAGGCTTATCCTGCCCCCGGCGGCCGACTCTTCCATAAGCTTACGCGCAGCGGTTAGCGTTGCGGGATATATTGCCGATACTGTCTTTTTAAAGGGAGAACAAAAGATCGAGGTATTGCTTGCTTCCCAGACCGGCTTCCTGGAAGAAGTGGCCGTTACCGGCTCTATGCGTACCGTGAAGCGTTCCGCCAGCCCGGTTCCGGTTGAAGTATACACGTCAAAATTCTTCCAGGCAAACCCCACGCCGTCCATTTTTGACGCCTTGCAGAATATAAACGGGGTCCGCCCGCAATTGAACTGCAATGTTTGCAATACCGGCGATATCCATATCAATGGACTGGAAGGCCCCTATACCATGGCGTTGATAGACGGCATGCCTATCGTTAGCGGCCTGTCCTCCGTATATGGGTTAAGCGGCATACCGCAGTCGCTCATTGAACGGGTGGAAATTGTCAAGGGGCCGGCGTCTACGCTCTACGGCAGCGAAGCGGTTGGAGGATTGATCAATATCATTACCAAAAAGCCGGGCAACGCGCCGCTTCTATCTGCCGATGTATTCGGAACAAGCTGGGCTGAGGTCAATACCGATCTTGCGGCTAAGTTTAATGCAGGTAAAAATGCGCAGTCCCTGGTAGGATTAAATTACTTTAATTATCAAAACCCCGTTGACAACAACAAGGATAACTTCACGGATGTTACGCTTCAAAACCGCGTATCCATCTTTAATAAATGGAATTTCGACCGGAAAGACAGCCGCGCGTTCTCGTTGGCCGGACGCTATGTGTATGAAGACCGTTGGGGCGGCGAAATGAACTGGTCTAAGAAATACCGGGGCGGCGATGAAGTGTATGGAGAAAGCATATATACCAATCGCTGGGAATTGTTCGGGACCTACCAGTTGCCGCTGAAGGAACATATCATGTTTCAGTTTAGCGCCAACGGGCATGATCAGAACTCTGTTTATGGCGTCACGCCTTACCTGGCCGATCAATATATTGGTTTCGGACAACTTACCTGGTTCAGGACCTTCGGAAAGCATGACCTGCTTACGGGCCTGACCTATCGCTACATCTATTATGACGATAACACTCCCGCGACGGCTGACGGAGAGCATATTGATTTGAATAAACCAACGAAGACAAAGCTGCCGGGATTGTTTATACAGGATGAAATAGCGTTGAATGATCGTCATAAGATTTTGCTGGGTATGCGTTATGATTACAATTCGCTCCACGGAAGTATTTTCACGCCCCGCATTAACTATAAATGGAGTTCCGCAAATAAAAACAATACGCTGCGTCTGAGCTTCGGCAACGGATACCGCGTTGCCAGCGTATTTACAGAAGATCATGCGGCATTGACGGGAGCAAGAGAGGTGGTGTTCATCAACGACCTTAAACCCGAAACCTCATGGAACGGAAACCTCAATTTTGTGAAAAAGGTTGTTGTCGGGAATACCTTTATTGACCTGGATGCTTCTGCGTTCTATACTTATTTTACCAATAAGATCATACCCGACTACGATACCGACCCCAACAAGATCATCTATGATAACCTGGATGGCTATGCGGTTTCGAAAGGCGTTTCCTTAAATATTGAAGCGGCATTTCAGAATGGATTGAAGATCCAGGCCGGCGCCACGGCGATGGACGTGTACAATACGGAAGAAGGCGAAAAAAAGCGCCAGATGTTTTCCGAAAGGTTTACCGGCGTATGGAATATCGGCTACGCGTTCAAAAACATCGGTCTGGCCATCGACTACACAGGCAATCTATATGGTCCTATGCGATTGCCGCTATTGAGCGACGCCGATCCCCGTAGCGAATACTCTCCCTGGTGGAGCATTCAGAATATTCAGCTGACCAAACGGATCGGCGATAAGATGGAGGTTTACGGGGGCGCGAAAAACCTGTTGAACTGGACGCCTAATAAGGGCAACCCCTTTATCATAGCAAGGGCTAATGATCCGTTTGATAAAAATGTACAGTTCGATGCCGGGGGACAGGCGATGGCGACGCCCGACAATCCTTACGGGTTGACGTTTGATCCTTCCTATGTATACGGCCCCAACCAGGGCATCCGGGCTTTTCTGGGATTACGGTATAATCTGTTCAGGTAAATAATGGCAAGACCAAGAAAAAAATATCGCCTGTTTCTGCTTATCCTGATCTTGTGCGGAGCGACATATAGCTCCGCGCAAACAGATATATTGCTTATGGCAAAAGCAGACAGCGCCATGGACAGGGAAGCAAGGCCCTTGCTCATCCTGGTTTCCACCGAATGGTGCAGGTATTGCCAGATGCAGAAAAACCAGCTTCGTAAGAACAAAGATTTTCAGGCAAAGAAGAACCTGTTTTATTTTGTGGAATTTGATGCGGAAAGCAAGGAAATGATCCGTTTCCGGGGGGAGGAATATCGCTACAGGCCAACGGGGGCCTCTTCGGGGATACATACGCTTGCCTTAGCGCTAAATGGTTCGGAACATATCGCTTTTCCTACCTGGGTCCTGCTCGATAGGAACTATCAGGTATTGTTTCGCTACAACGGCGTATTGTCGCCCAAGCAATTAAAAGAATTACTGCAAGATATTGACAAGATAAATTAAAGAAACAAAATCGAATACGGGCATATTATGATCGAATCAGTTATACGCTTTTTAGAGAGTATCAACCCTATTATTGCAGCGCTATACGCTACTATTTTCACCTGGCTTGTCACGGCCGCAGGGGCTTCTTTTGTTTTCTTTTTCAAAACGATGAACCGGTCCGTACTCGACGGCATGCTGGGCTTTACAGGAGGCGTTATGGTAGCCGCCAGCATATGGAGCCTGCTCATTCCGGCAATTGATATGAGTAATGGAGAAGGTTTTGTGAAAGTAGGGCCCGCCGTTATTGGATTCCTGATCGGAGCGGCCTTCCTGTATAGTTTGGATAAACTACTGCCTCATATGCATGCAAACTTCAAACAGGTCGAAGGCGTTAAATCGCCCTGGCAGAAGACCACCCTGCTTATATTGGCCATTACGCTCCATAATATCCCCGAAGGATTAGCGGTTGGCGTCTTGTTTGGGGGCGTGGCGGCAGGGATCCCTGAAGCAACCATCGCCGGGGCCGTAGGGCTTGCAATAGGCATCGGGTTACAGAATTTCCCCGAAGGGATTGCCGTTTCCATGCCTTTGCGGCGGATGGGGATAAGCAGGAAAAAGAGTTTTTTCTATGGGCAATTATCCGCGGTGGTAGAACCCATTGCGGGCGTATTGGGCGCTTTGTCGGTCGTTTTCTTTACGCCGATACTACCTTATGCGCTTGCTTTTGCCGCAGGGGCCATGATCTTTGTGGTGGTGGAAGAGGTCATCCCTGAAGCGCAGCAAAACAAAAACTCAGACGTAGCCACGCTAGGGTTCATCGCCGGGTTCATTGTAATGATGACGCTGGATGTGGCTTTGGGATAAGAGAGCATAATATAAAGCGGTGAAATAATCCGCGCAGTTTTAGCTGTTTTGTTTTTCGGAGGCGAAGCGTTCTATTTTTCAAAAAATGCAACGCTTCCGCCTACCCATTCCTTATCTGCGTTATAGCTTACGCCTATCATTTTTCCCTTGCTTAGCCGGGCGAGATTAATTGCCGGCTTTGGCCTTGCATCTCCGTCCTTCCATAAATACATAATGCGTATTTCCACTTTTGCAGGTCTGTCTGGCGTTTTGATAATATCCGCATAATGAACTTTTTTTTGCAGTATCCAATGAGCAGGGTCCTGGATCCGGAGGATGTCTTCTTTTTTTATGTCGATGATGACGCCCTGCCCGCCAAAAGAGAAAAGCGGCTTTAATACATAATTGTGCAGGTCTTCGGGCAGCTGTGTTACTTCATCGAGGAAAAAGGATTCCGGCGCATAAGGGTGCCTGATAAGAGGAAGCGTAAACTTGCTGATCCGGTAAAACCAGGAGGGGTGGGGGGCCCATTCCACATCCAGGTCCTGCGTGATGTCCACAAAATCGCCAAGTTCCTTCTTCCTGGCATTGAGTTCATCAAAAATAACCCGGTTGTAAATTCGTTTGACAGGCGTTTTTATTCCCTTGCGCATGTAAAATAAAGATCGCCCCTCCCGGATCAGTTCCGTGATGCAGACCGGTTCTATGCCGATCAGGTCGCGGGTGAAATAAAAATCTATAGCGGTTTTTTGTTCCAGCGGTTTTATTTCCAGCAAAATAACATGCTCAGGCGGAAACGTTCCGAGGATAACAGATCTTAATTCTTTAATATAGCTATCGCGGTCGAAGGCGCCGAGATACTGGCTATGGTTTTCGGGTACGGGAAAATATTTAGGAATGAGATCGGGGTAAAATACCTGGAAGGCATACAGGCTGGGAAATCCCTGCAGTTCAATTAAACGCGGTTCGAGATCCCTGTTACTATCAAGACAAACGGCAAAATCAAAAACCATCATGTGCGGATGGTCATTTTCTCCCGGAACTTTTTCCGCAGCGGGAATGCTTTTTTCTGTGAGAGACTTGAAATTGGGATCGGCGATCAGGTCGATAATATACTCGCAGACCTCGATCATTTTGGCGCCAAATGATTTGGGAACAAATACCGGCGTTTCTGCCAACCGGAATGGTATCGATGCGGGATGAGCGCTGTCGAGGTCTTTTAAAAACGCCTGAAAGGTCGCTGTGCGAAACGCTTCATTAAAAGCTTTGCGTAAGGCTGGCTCCATGGATGCTATTGGTTTTGCTAAAACAATGAAAAAAGCAATAGCGAGCCTTATGTTAAATATGCTTTATCCGCCTTGCTTTTACGTGCTGCCTGCTGCTAAAGATAAGGCTTATCTTTAGCTGATGATCCGGCTATTTATAATGATTCGCCGACGGCGCGCGGGGAAATAAAAAAAGCCGGAAAATATCCGGCTTTTTTATGATGACCTTGTGTTGTTAAAAATTGTGTTCTTATCTTGTTAAAAATGAAATGCATAGCTTGTCGTATCCGGAGCGGGAGCCGGGTTGGGTTCCGGTTCTGGGGCCGGAGCCGTAGTGTCCCGTTGAGGAACGGTGTCATAATAATTGATATTATTGTTTGCTGTTCCGTGATAACCAGATGAACTTGCCAGCACAAAACTTAAGATACCCAGGCCGAAGCCGGCGGCTAAAATAATCCTCTTCATAACGATTAAATTTTAAAGAATTTATAATATATATTATTCTTCATAGGACGACCAACTTATATGCTCTAAGCGGTTTTCTTAAAGCATTGCAAATAGCAAGCATCAATGGTTTCTATGATTTAGGAAGAGGGGGGATAACCTTATACTAATAAGAATTATGCCAAAAATTATTTTGGTGGAAAAGATCGTCTGAAAGAACTGGCGTGTTTCTTGATGTACAAACATTGATTTCCAGGATTGTGCGTATTGGCAGCGTTTATATTGCCTGTTCCTGTTTGCGGTCGGTATGGTTTCAGCGCAATATTGATTACAACTGCATCAGGTTGGTATAACATTTTATACATTTGGGTTAGCGCTCCGGGTTATTTTTATCAGGCGGCGTTTTTTATCACATTTAAATAAAGCTATATGGCCATCGTAAAAGTAGTAGAAGTAATTGCTTCCTCAGAAAAAGGCGTAGATGACGCTGTTCGCAATGCTGTCGCAGAAGTATCAAAGACCATCCGCAATATTGATTCGGTTTTTGTGAAAGATATCAAAGCGCATGTAAAAGACGGGAAGGTCACCAGTTTCGGAGTGATCTGTAAGATATCGTTCAGGGTAGAGTAATTCGAAACGATCATACCCGCATATCATCGGGATTCCAGTTTTTTATGGATCTTTTTATTTGCCCGGGCGAGAGCTTTTCTTCCAGCGTTTTTTCTACAAGCGAAGGAAGCTCCTCATCCGAGGCAAAGCGTAGCGCTGCGAGCTGCCGGAAGGAGAGGCGCTGCTCTAATGGTTCAAATCGTTGATGGGTAAGCGTAAAATACCGGAACCGTAGTTCAAGGCGCACGATCCTGTTTTGCAGCGTGAGCGAATAATGCTGTCTCATCATGAAGGAAAGCCAGATCAACATTACCCACAACAGGATCTGGGATATCCATAACCAGGCGGAAGACGGCTCCCTGGTCAGCATATAAATGCTCCCGCCCAACAGGATCAGGGCCGCAGGATAAAAAATAAAATGATGCGGGGGATAATACCGGATATGATTATCATAGCGTTGCTCTTTCATGACGAGGTATTTTAAGCGGTTTCTCCCGGCGCTTCCATCAGGCGAACATCGCGGCATACCGGCGTCGCCTCATCTTAGCCTATGCTTTATCGGTTTGTTCCAATGGCTTTTCTGCAGGTTGCGTATCGCCCATGGCCATGAAAAATGCAGAAAGGATCGCCAAGGTAATGCCGGTGATAATGATCGGATGGGGTATCACTTTATAAAAGATCAGGGAGATCACTACGGTTAACACGGGGGCCAGCGCCGTTGTTAGCGGCGAAACCACGATGGCCTTGCCATACCGGAAAGCATATACCAGGAATAAGGCGCCTATTGCATTCAAGAACTGTATGATGGCCGTCAGGTAAAGGCCGTCGAATCCCCAGTTGATCGGTTGGGAGAAATCGGTCATTACTATTGCAATAGGACTAAGGACCACTGCGGAGATCATCATCCAGAAAAAAATACTTTCCGCCGTAGTGGTTTCATTTGCCCACCTCATGATGAATCCCTGGATGCCCCAGGTCAACAGCGGAATGGCGCTGAGCACGAGCCAAAGATAACCGGTAACCGACTCGTTTCCGGGGGGCTGGTAAGACAACATGACGATGGCAATGATCGCCAGCGCAATCCCCAGCCAGCCTATTGGCCGGGTATTTTCTTTCAGGAACAATATGGCAAGCAAGATGGTAACCAGCGGAGTAAGGGCGATCACCGGGAACACCAGGTAGGCGGGAATGATGCGCAACGCGAAAAAAAGCGCCAACTGCCCGATGGAACCCAACAGTCCCACCGACATGCCAAACAATACCGATCTGCGATCATATTGGACCTTCCAGTTTTGCAGTTTAAGGATAAATATTGCCGCAGGTATCATGGTGATAGACCACACTACATATCCCATGGTGGCGGGGAAGCCATTTTTTTCAGGTATTTCGATAAATGCTCCCCAAACGCCCATCAGGACTACATTCAAAATGGCATAAGCCAGCCAGGGTTGTTTATTTTTCATATGCGTGCGTGTTCTGTAAACAAATGGTTTAATATTCGGGTGAAGTTATGGTATGTGTTTTGAACCAGTCGATCGTTCTTTCCAACACATCCTGCCTGTTTTCCGGCAAAAGGTTGGGACGCCAGCCGTGCCCTTCTCCAAAATAGCGGACGAACACGGTTTCTACGCCCTTGCTTTTTAAAGCATAAAACATTTCCTCCGCCTGCGACACCGGCACTTCATTGTCTTTATCGCCATGAAGGAACAAAGTGGGCGTGACCACGTTTTTGGCGTTTCGTAAGGGCGACCATTGCCACAGGAGCGGATAGTTTTCCCAGGGCTTTCCATTAAACTCCGCTTCGATCAGCGAATAATACAAGGAAGTGCCTGCAAAGCTGACCAGGTTGCTGAGGCCGCCGTCCACCACGGCGGCTTTAAAGCGGTCGGTCTGCGTAATGATCCAGTTGCTCATGAACCCGCCATAACTTTGACCGGTAACGACCAGCCTGTCGGCGTCTATCCAGCTATGCTGTGCAATCACATGATCTACTCCCGCCATCAGGTCCTTGTAATCCGTTCCTCCCCAGTTCAGCACGCAACCCCTGGAAAACGTTTGTCCGTAGCCGTGGCTCCCGCGCGGATTGATGAATACCACGCCAAAGCCATGGCTGGCCAGCAACTGCATTCTTTCTTCAAAATCGTATCCGAACATATTGTGCGGGCCCCCGTGAATGACCAGGGCCAGGGGGAATTTTGCTCCTTCTTCATATCCGACGGGTTTCATTAGCCATCCCTGCACATTTACCTGGTCAACGCTGGTAAACCAGAAGGTTTCCGCATCGGCGACAATGCGTTCCTCGCCCACAAAGGCATTGATGCCGGTAAGCTGGAGCGGCTGCGCGCCCTGGGTAAGCGAATAGAGATAAAGCTCCGGAGGCTCGGTAATACCTGTTCTGACCAGCGCAATTTCTTTTCCGGTATGGCTGATCGCATATTCGCGAACGGTGAATTTACCGGCGATCTCCGTCTGGATATCTCCTTCTGCCGATACGCTATAGAGTTGGGTGGATCCCGCATCGCCTGCGGTAAAAAACAGGCGACTCCCGTCGGGGGCCCACTGGATATTTTCCACCCTGCGGTCCAGCGATCCCGATATACACCGCAGGTCGTTTCCGTCGGGGTTGACAACATAGGCATGGGTATCGTCGGCTACGCTGTCGGTAGTGGTGACGGCGCTGTTCGTGCCGAGGTAGGCGATATACCTGCCATCCGGCGACCAGCGCGGACAGCTTCTTGTGCCGGCGGCGCGGGTAAGTTGTTTTATTTCCTTTGTCTGCACATTTACCGACCACAATTCAGTGTTGTGGATACCGTCGGGATCCTTTGTCCTGTTGCTGATAAAGGCGATATGCCTGCCGTCGGGCGACCAGCTCAGGGAATGTTCATTGTAATTGCCGCTGGTGATCAGGAAGGGATCGCCGCCGGTTGCCGGCACGCACCAGATATGCGTCAGGTATTCGTCGGCAAAAACCTCGCGTCCGCGCCCTCCCTTTGTTTTATAGGCAAGTCGCTTTATAACCTGTACGTTGCCAGGCGGCTTATTGTCCTGCCCGACCGGCAGGGCGCCGCAGTAGGCAATGTATTTTCCATCGGGCGACCAGGCAAAATTCTTTTCCGTGAGATGGCCCATGAAATATTCGGATGAATACACCGGCGCCAGGAATCTTTTGTCCAGCGTCTCCACATCCAGGATATAGATGGCCGAATGATCGATCTCTCCGCGCTCATAAGCGATCTTTTTCCCGTCGGGCGACCACGTAGGACTGCCGCCTTCGGTCAAAATATCCATTTTCCCTGTTTCGACGCTGATCAGCGCCAGCCGGTCTATATA
>DEHV01000029.1 GCA_002352105.1 Chitinophagaceae bacterium UBA2791
TTGACCCAACGCTGATCGGTTCGGTAGAAGTGTTAAAAGGACCTTCCGGCAGTATGTATGGCGCCGGCAACGGCGGAGCGCTGCTGATCAAAAATACCAAGGCAGATTTCGGAAAGACATCGATTGAAACAGGCTATACCATGGGGTCTTACGGATTCGGGAAGTATCAGGTATCGTATAAAACATCCGGCGAGCAGTTCAATATTGCTGCGAATGTTGTCCGTCAACGATATGCAGGCTATCGCGAAAACAACTGGGGCGATAAAGATGTCGTCAATATTTTTTCGCAGATCACTCCCAGCGAGAAGAGAACCATAAACTTTGTTATCACACATGTTACCGGAAGCCTTGGCATTGCAGGCGGGTTAAATAAACTTCAGGCAGATTCGGCGCCGACACAGGCGCTACAATATAACAGGGACAATAAGATATCTGTAAAAAAATACGATGCTACAGTCTTAGGCGCTTCTCAAACCTATCATTTCAGCGATCGCTTTTCAAACGCCACGAGTATTTACGGAAATTTCCAAACATACGACCATCCATTCGGATCAAGCATTTATTACAATGGCTACCTTAAGGAAAGCATGCTGGGTTATGGCGGCAGAACAAAATTTGTTTTTTCGCCGGCCTTAGGTACAATAAAAACCCGCTTCAGCATAGGCGGAGAGTACCAATACCAGCATCAATCCGGGAATACCTTTACGATCATCAATGATCAGCCGGGCACATGGCCGGAAGCGGGATCCTTATACCAAAACGATATCGTTACATCAACATCCGCCATGCTTTTCGCCCAGGCAGAGTTTGATCTTCCTCTAAGCATATTCCTGACCGCTGGCGCCAGCTATACCAGGCTATCCTATGATATCCTGGACCTGTTCAGGGATGCCGCTCATGTAGATTACTCCGGGCTGCTGCCATTCCCGGCCAAGGTCTCTCCCCGCATAGGGTTGGTCAAGACAATCAACCGTAACATCGCGATGCATGGCAGCATGAGTTATGGTTACTCGCCTCCCCCGGTTTGGGAAATCAATAACTACGATGGAACCCTCAACAAGGAGATCAGGCCTGAAGACGGCGTAAATTATGAGATCGGCATAAGAGGAAATATCTTAAACAGCAAGCTGAATGTTGACATCACGGCCTACCAGATGTATTTGAAAAATGCTATTGTTCCCGTTGTAAGGCCTAACGGAACAACCGCTTACCGGAATGCCGGTCAGACCAATCAGAAAGGAATAGAAGCCATGCTTTCGTACTTTTTCATAAACGATCAGGAGAAACCAGTCTCTTTACTAAAAACATGGTTAAGTTATACTTATAACAATTATGTCTTTACCGACTATAAAACGCAATCCTACGACTGGAATACATCTTCCGTGATCACGGTCGATAATTCAGGTAAGTTTGTCACTGGCGTCGCGCCAAACAGCCTTGCCGCCGGTATTGATGTCGACAGCAAATGCGGGTTCTATTCAAATATCCTTTATTATTACTACGACAAGATCCCTTTGAATGACGCCAACAGTTATCATTCCGACGCCTATTTCTTACTCAATGCAAAGCTGGGTTTCAGAAAAAGTATTAAGCGTTTTGGTTTTGATATATACGGCGGCGTAAACAATGCAATGGATACGCATTACAGCTCGCTGCTTTTATACAATGCCGACGCGAATGGCATACCGCCACAGTTCTACAATCCATCTGCGGGCGTCAATTATTATAGCGGCATAAAAATCAAATACCATTTCAGATGAGAAATATTATTTTTATAGTCATCATACTGTTCATAACCGCATCCTGCAGATTCCCCGGCAAAAAAGTAGCGCTGCAGGCCATGCCCGTTTGTATTTCCGATACCACAAAACAGGCAAGCTGCGTTTACCTTACGGAAGATGAAAAAGGGCAGCCGGTGATCAGCTGGTGTGAGACAGATAAATCATCCGACGTCAAAAGCTGGCGAGCGGCTCTTTTTGATCAGCGCAATGGCGGATTTTCAGACCATATTATTATTCCTATTGAACAGCATGCCGTCCTGCATGAAGAAGGAATGCCTAAGCTTGCCTTTAAGCGCGACGGAACGATCATAGGGGTCTATGAAACTTCGGTCAGTACTCAAAAAAATAAGTTTGCGGGCTTCGTGTATTATATCGTATCTACAGACAGAGGCCGGTCCTGGTCTGCCCCTGTTCCTCTTCATGCCGATACCGCTGCGGACAACAGCCATTCCTTTGCATCGATAGTAAGGTTGGGCGACGGAGAGATCGGCGCCTGCTGGCTGGATCAATCCTTAGACGGCGCCATCGGCGGCAGGCCGGTGAAATTTGCCAAAACNNGACATATCCATCAGTAGTTCCGACGACAATGGCAAATCCTTTTCCCCTGCCGTTTCATTCAGTAATGATGGATGGTCGATCGATGGCTGTCCGCATAACGGCCCTTCGCTCGCCGTTGCCGGTAACGCTATCTATGCCGCCTGGTTTACCGGCGGTCCGCAACGCGGCGTTTATTACGGCGAGCTCAATAATAACAAAGAGGTCATAAACAAACGGCTGATAAGCGGCAACGGCCGTTTTATCCAGTTATGCCTGTTGAAAGACGGCAGCCGGGTATTGGCTTACGACGAGAACATACAGGTAGGCGATCAGGGCTACGCCAGGATAACGATTAATAAAATTGACGGCGGCGACCTGTTTGCAGAAGAGCTTTATGGCGGCAGGGCCATGGCCGCCTATCCCGTCGTACAATCCTTCGGAGAAAACAATATTGTAGCGGCCTGGACGGGTAAGGGGAAAGTATATTATCAGGTGAAGGTTGCAAAATAGCTTTGTTACTTGCCGGATATTTTTCTAAAAGTCGCGTCGGCCTGGTTGGTCGTTTTTCAAGTCCGCCGCCATCTTGGCCTTCTTGCATTGTTTCTATTGCGTTGTCGAAATAATCAATGACAACGATTCCTTCGCCTGCACATAAATGTAAATACCAAAGCATATGACACGATGAAATAGAAGCTAAGAATAACTCTTCTGGATTATGCTTGGTTTTGTCGCCACGAAATGTTGAGTCAGAAGAACAAAAAATGTCTTGTTTACCGTTAATCAATACAGCATGGCTTCGGTCATAAGAACGATAGTCCCTTGTGCCTTGTCTATTGTTTCCTGTCCACTTAATTGTTGCTTTGTAATGGTGTTCTTTTGTTATTTTCGTTGTCTTGTCATGCGGTCGTCTAACATTAGCTGTTATGGAGAGGTATTCGATAGCAGGGAAATAGATTTCCGTCCGCCCGAACTGATGCCAGACTCTTTGATAAGGTTAAATATTAAAAACAAAAACAGGGTTTTATTTCCGAAGCGCCTGCCGCTAAGCTTTTTCAAACACGTAGTGTATTGTCCTTTCTACCTGGTTTGTTTCCGGATCCTTGAACACGGCCCGCCACATCATTTTATTGCCTTTCTTTTCTATTTCAAAAAACTGTCTATCCATTTCGTCGTTGTAAACAACAATAAACGTTTTGGGGCTCGAGGGGTTCTCGGGATCTCCTCCAATAAACCATCGGGTTCCAAATGCGGGCGTAGCATCATCGTCAACATCATCGCAATGATTTTCTTCGAGACTGATCGTTCCACCCGAAATGGTAAATACATAAACCAGCTTCTCCAGGCATGGTTGCTTCTTATACATATCACGCAAAAAATCAATCTTCTTATTGGCAGGAGTATTCTCCCATCCTTCTCTCAGCTTCCATTTCCCTGCCGGACTCTGTACGCCCTGTGCATTACCGGCAGCCACCGCTGCCAATAATATGAATAGCATTAGTATATTTTTCATAACAAGAATTTAGCTTTTTATCCGCGAATTACATCGCCATCGGCGCTGAACAGCGACCAGGGACTGACCGCTAATTTTTCCTCAGCATGTGATAGAAAATCTTTCCGATTCCATATGCTTCCGTTTACAATAAAGGTTTTGGATTATAAGAGCATCTAAATATAATATTTATTTTAATTTGAGCAAGCCGTAGTCTTCAAATAGCTTTTTCCCGTCACCGGTCGCAAGACACAGGTTGACACGAACCTCGGACCTGCGATTGGAAACCAATCCATTTCAAATTACCCCCGCTCCACCGGGTGTCTCTGATACCGTGTAGCAACACTCGCATACTGACGAGCATATTGACGGCAATGCTAATGTTGAGAACAAACAGGCAATTAGGATACTTAACCGGAAGCCGTGCTATAGAACGCTCCTTGTTTCCAGGTTTATTGTTTGCCATTTGCCTTGTGCTCAAACAAATTTTCTAATACTCATCATATATCCTAAATGTATGCCTTCGTGATAGTTGTTAAACTCAAAAGCGTCATTTACTGAAGCCAAATGAAACCCAGTTCCCGTTGTCCTTTCATTGTATGTTGCAGTAAATACATCTTTTTCAAAGTCCGCTTTCGTCTTTTCTATGAGAGAAATTAAAAGCTCCTTTAGTTCATTGGCTTCGGTTTGTGAAGTCGTTGCTGTTGGTTTAGTCCCCGATTTGTATAGATTTACCAGGTCGTCAGAAATATACATTGGCAAGTTTGAGCCTTTGTAGATTAGCGATTGTTGTGCAACAATGACGTGCCCGATATTCCAAATCAGATTATTATTAAACCCGTTCGGAACTTTGTTAAGTTGATCTAACGAATAGTTGCCAAAAAAGCTCAAGTAAAGTTTTCGACTTGTTGTCCATGTTTTGAATATTGTTTCCATTTGTCTCGTAAATGTTATTTTGTTTCTTAGACTTTTATGGAAGTATCGTAATGTTCCAGCCCGTATTTTTCAATGAATTTTCCAATAGGCATTAACCAATAGTACTCTTTGAACATTCCCGTTTCACTTTGATTTTCTTCGCCCATTATTTTAATGAGAATCGCTACGGCTTTTTTATAGTCGTTCGATAAATGCAATTTAAGGCAGTCGGCAATAAATTCAACTCT
>DEHV01000034.1 GCA_002352105.1 Chitinophagaceae bacterium UBA2791
ACCGTTACTCGTAATGCTATTATGGGAAATCGGCATGCTTCAGCGAGCCGAGAGAAATCCGGCAAACAATTTATACGAATAGTATGAAAAAGCTAATTGCAGCAATTATATCAATATAACACTTAACGAGATATGAAAATGAAAAATCGCAAAGAAAATTATGAAGAAAGACAACTGCAGCTCACTTCGGAGGAAATAGAAACTGTTGAAGCCTTTAAAAACCTATCAGAAGAACAAAAACAGGAATTAACCTCACTTATCTATGAGCTATCTCACGCTTTGTATCATTTGTATGCTAGCGAAAGTAAAAGTGAGTAAGTCTCAAATATTTACATCATCCCGGATTACTACCAAGAATTAAATAGCTGAAATTCAATGTATAAAAGGAATTGGGCCTTTTATTTACTAATCGGCTAGGTATTTAATCAAAAAACGGCAATCTCTTTAAGGAATTGCCGTTTTATTTTCTGTGAGATTTTCCTATGTAGGAAAAATTGTCGCTCCCCCTGCTGGACTTGAACCAGCGACCCTCTGATTAACAGTCAGATGCTCTAACCAACTGAGCTAAGGAGGAATTTCAGGTTTTCTTATCGCCTGATGCAGCAATAACTACCATGAATTTTGGCTTGCAAATGTAAAGGATTTTAACTCAATTATGACGTAAAAATCTATTTTTTCATTCTTTGAAAAACAAGAATTCATATAGTATTTATAAATAATATATGCTTTATTTAAGGCTGCTAATCCGAAACGGACGATCCGTCTGACTAATATATCTTCCGAAAATTCATAGGCCTGAAAAGGCTTACAGGGAAATACCAGATCGCTGCCTGCTCTCTGATAACCAGCGCATCTTTCCTCCGGGGAAACGCCAAAGGCGGCGGTCTTCTTTCCTGCTTCCGATAACCAATGCATCTTCCTCCAGCCTTCACAACTAAAAGATCCGGAAGCCCCGCAAACCCAAGACCTATCGCCACCTGCGGACATAGCGGGATTGCAGGCCATGATTGGAAGCCCCGCAAACCTAAGGCCTATCGCCACCCCCTGCGGACATAGCGGGATTGCGGGCCATGATTGGAAGCCCTGCAAACGTAAACCCTATCGCCACCCCTGTGCGTCATTGGTCGACAAACGCAAAGGCTTTTTTCATGGCGGCGGCCGTCTTACTCACTGCTTCCTCGTCGTCTAACTGGTTCAAGACTTCGTTAAAGGGTTCTGTCTGGACAAAACCATCGTAGCCGATCTCTATCAGGGCTTCCAGGAAGCCCTTGATATCAATGATCCCAGTAGCGGCCGGCAGCTCTCTTTGAAAAGCAGGCTGGTTCTCAATAGGCTCATATCCCGGGAGCGCGTCGCCTATATCGCAGCCTACAACCTGCTTGCTGGTTAAAGCGCGTATCGTATCCAGGCTCTCGCCCGCGGCAAACCAATGCGCCGTATCCAAATGAATACCTACATTGGGCTGACCAATAGCGGCAATTAACTCCTGCAATTCCGCCAGCGTATGAATGAAGGGATATTTAGCGCTTGTCCATAGCGCCTTGGGGCCCAGGTATTCCAACCCAAAACGAATGCCGTGGTCGTTCAAAATGATGGCGGTCTCCCGAAGCCTGACCGCATGCTGCCGGAAATTCTGCAGGTAATTCAGTTCGTTATGAAAGGATCTTATCCAGGTCATGGCGCGGGTAACGCCAGCCCGCTGCAGGGCGGCCGCAAGAGCCGGAAGCTCGGTTAAGCTTTTCCGGTATACATCCTCCTTTTCCCTGAACTGGAACGCTATGTTGCCTACCCCAAAGGATATTTTCTTTCTTTTCATATCCTCCGATAAGCGCGCTAACTCGAGATCAGAGAGCTTAGCGAGATAATGCGGAGAGGCAGCTACCGTTTCGAAACCATATTTATAGGCGAGATCGATCAATTGAACCTGGTCGGCCTTAACGCCTATCAATCCCCCATTCAGCTGCATGGTGAACTTTCGCCGTTTCCTTGCCTTATTGTCGCTTTTTTTATTGCCGAAGGAAGCTTCAACACCCCAGGGGGTTGCAAAAGCCAGCGAGGACAATACAGATTGTTTAAGAAAAGCTCTTTTACTTAGTGACATGATCGTTCAATTTATAACCAGGGCGCGGATAAAGCTAACCAGGCGAACAAGTTCCATCGTTTATATAGCTATACAGCGCAGCTGAAATACCTGCATCCTCTTGCTAAACAAACAAGATCATTGTCTATACCATGGCATTAAACGGCTGGCAGCTCCACATGACCGTTATATTGGGTTGGGGCCATAACGACAACCCAACAACTCGCAACAGGTATATTGGTCTTCGCGATCCTGGAAAAAGGTACGATCATTTTCTTATTTTACGCGTTTCAGCGTGATCTGGCGTAAATCAAGGATAGCTCCCTTGTCAAAATGTTTGTTTGCCTTGAATACTATTTTTTGATTGCCGGCATCCAGCTGGATATTACCGATAGCCGCAGTTTTATAGGTTTTCCAGGAGCCGCTGGGCCACTCTATCCCGGTTATTTGCCGATCCTTTGCCTCCAGCAAAAACTCCTTGCCGGCTTCCTCATCTGAGACGGACCATTCCAATGTTGCGGCATAATTACCCGCTTCTGCTCTGAAACATCATAGCCGATGCAGTTTGAATTGAACAGATCAATAGGCTTTCGCAGCTCCTATATTTTTTAACTTCCCTTTATACCCTGCCGGCAACAGCTCATACACGGTGGAAATGATCAGGTCCTCAATACTTTCGGAAAACCTGGAAGGCCGGTTATAAGAATACATCGAATACTCCACTTCGTAACCCCCTTCACGGATCACCCTGCTGGAGGCGATATAACAAGGCACATCATTGGAATACGCATTCACCCATAATTTTTCCGTTCCTAATTCTTTTTTCAACCTTAAGGAATAATCCACCACCACTTCCCCCGCAAGAAATATCATGGCCAGGTCCTTTCCAAAGGTCCAGGTCATCACCGGGTAGGTCAGGCTGGTGGGGATTGCCTCGCCGCGTGCAATTTTATCCAGGGCCAGCTTGGCAAAATACCCTTTTGATCCCCTCTCTTTTGCCTGCTCTACAAATTCCTGCACCGTAGGCACATGGTGATAGGGCAGCTCGATCATTTTCAGCTTGCCAACAGGCGCAGCTGTTATCGGCTTAAGCGCGGTCATCAGCAAGCGATCTACTTCATCTGCCACCTGCTTTCCATGCTGCGTGGTATATTCCAATTTTAGCCTTGGTTCAGGGTTGGCGTCGGCGCCGCAACCCAGCGTAACCATAGCGGTAACGCCCGGATGTTTTTCCTCTATCAGCCGCTGCGCTTCCCCGATCCAATCCCCATGTACCTTATTAATATCGCCGCCCAGCGTGGTGCCATGGCAGGCATAAGATACCATGATCGCTTTCAGGTTGCCCGCCGCATCTGTTATACGCATCATGGGCAGCGCATGATCTACGGGGCCCTTGGGAACAGGAGTCATGTTTACCGATTTACCGTCCACCACCCTGCGGCGGTTCATAGCAAAGGATGCCGTCCCTTCTCCCCATGAAACAAGAGAGGGTTTGCGGTTATTGATCGCTTCCAGCGCTACNNCCGATCTCCGGACCCGTATGCATATGCGAGGCGCAAATCACAAATTGCGAAGGCGATAGCCCTATTTTTTTAGAAAGGTTCTCTGCCTGTTGCCTGGTCATATACCATTGAATACCGATCAGGTCGACCGTTACCAATACCGACAGGTCTTTGGGGTTGCTGCCAAAAGCCAGCGCCTTGGCGTATATCGGCTGTAGAACGCCCTCTGATTCCGATTTACGATCGCCATAGCCCGCTAATAAGATGGGACCTTCAGGGGTGATCTCTATCCGGGCCACGCCCACTTCTATTGTCTTCCCCGGGATCTTATTTTTCTGCGCCGATACAGACCCTACCGTCAGTAAAATAGCCATGAAAAATATTACTACCGCTGATCCACAGGCTATGTTTCTGCTGAGAAAAATATTTGCCTGTCCTTTTTTTTGTAAGCTCATATCTAAAAATTATGATAAATGAATCACGTGTAAAAAGGTCCGGGTCAAAAGACCCGGTATTGTTTCATTGTCAATTAAATGATCGGCAGTCATACTGCTGTCTTCTCGTAATGCACAGTATAGACTACCGGCCTGTTATTCCGCCAGGCGGCATGCTGACGGCGTTATGCAGCGCTTGCCGCTTAGCAAGGCTACAGGTAGCCAGGGAATGCATTTCTTGCCTACCGAAATATGCTTGTCGCATAGCAAGACCGCCCCGCTTTTAATTCTGTCGTAAGAAAGAGAGCAAGTCGGCCATCTCCTGTTTACTGATATTTTTTTCGAGCCCCGAAGGCATGGCCGATATATTCAGCGATTTCAACGACTTTACATCCTGCCGGTTAATGGTCCTGTCCAGCTTTCCGTTGTTCCGCAGCGTGATGGCCGTAGGCGTTTCCGTGGCGATGATGCCCTGTATGGTTTCACCGCTGTTCAGTTCTAACTCCCAAAGGTCAAACCCGGGAAAGATGGAAAGATTGGGATCCAGGATATTGGCCATTATATCTTCTTTTTTCCAGTTGTGAATGGTGCCGAGATCGGGGCCAATGGTCACGCCGAGTTTTCCTCTTAGCTGATGGCAGATAGCGCAGTTGGCCACATAGACTTCCTTGCCTTTCAACGGATCGCCCATTAAATCAAGGGAAGCCTGGTATTGCTTGTTCACCTCTTTTGCCTGCGCTTCGCTTTTGGTAAATATGGCCCGCGCGCGGTTGCGAAGCCCTTCATCCTTTACCTGCATGATGCTTACGCTTCTGTCAAAGCCCACGCTACTGGGAAGTATCTGTTCTTTTTCAAGGGCATTTATCAATATGCCGATCCGCTCCTGGTTGCTCATAAAGACAGTAATGGCTGCGCTCCTTATTTCTGTAGTGAGGGCCGGCCATTGTTTAATGAGGTATTGGCAAACTTCATTGCCCGGTATTAACCCCAGCGTGCGTAAGGCAGCGAGCTGAACAGGCGCCTGTTCCTGCGGAACCAGTAGGCCTTCCAACAGTGCGGCCTGGTTGGAAGGATCTCCCAGCGAAAGAAAATCGATGGCATCCGCTCTTTTGTTATCGGCTAGCGTGGTGTCGCGGATAATGGTTTCCGCTCTGGCGATAGCCTCTTTTTTCATACCCTCATTGGAAATACCGTCTGTCTTCAGCAATTGATAGGCAGCCTGGCTCAATGGCCTGGAAGAACTTTCAAAAAATGTTTTGATCAGCATGCCCTGGTCTGCTTCAGAAATGGAGACCGGCGCTTTCCTGTTCCTCAACCCCTGCGCCAATCCATCCAATATGGGCGCCTGCCAGCCCGGTTGTTTCGCTGTTTGAACCGTGGCGGCCTTCCGGATAAGCTGATGGATATCGTCAGCGCCAGCGTTGGCTCCAACCATGGCGGTTAAACGCTGTACAAGGGAAGCATAAGCGGGAACCTCCTCGCGAAATTTTCCCAGGGCGACCTGTAACAAGGAAGCTGTTTGGGAAGCGTCGGCAGAGAGGGCCGCTATCTGCATCCATTTGTCCTGGATATTGTCAAATAGCAGTTTGTTCCTGACCTGCGCAGAAGCCGGCGTATGGATATATCCCAAGGTCAACAATAGCTGAAGCCGCACTTTAGCATCCGGGTCGTCCTGCAAAGCCAGCAAGCCGGAAACCAGTTGGGGCGAGGAAGACAAGCGCTGTTCGGCCAGTTTAACAGCATTTTCCCTGATCCCCGCTACCGTGTCTTTTAATGCTGCGATGATTTGCCGGGGCTGTAAGGCGCCCATTCCTTCTAATGTCCAGAGCGCATGCAGGCGACCCATGACCGAAGGGCCTTCCGCCATTTTCACCAGCGCGGGTACGGCGGCCGGATCGGCGCGATCCACCAATAAACGCTGCGCATTCATCCTCCACCATCCATTGGCGTTAGCAAGCTGGGCTACCAGCTCATCGCTGCCGGCATCGCCGAGGGTAAGCCCCTTCATCCATTCCGCCGCCCCGGCGTTTGTCGCGGTGATGCGGAAAATGCGGCCCATATCCGATCCATCATACAGTCCGCCTGCAGCGATCGCTTCATCAGACATCCACTCCGGCGACTCGATCACGCGGCGATAATAATCCAGCACATAAAGCGCACCGTCGGGACCTACATAGAGGTTCACCGGGCGCGACCAGGCATCAGTGGAACTTAGAAATTCCTTATTAGGAAAGATGCGGCTCGCCACATAGCTCACGCCGCTATCCCGAAGTACGTCGACATGTACCAGGTTACTGACGGGTTCCGCAATAAAACTGATCTTCTGATCGAAGGGGGGCGGGAAGGCGCNNGTAGGAAACACTTCCGCTGCATTCAAGTGATCCGACATATTCTGGATCGCGTTTGAGATCAGCAGGTTGGGATTGCGTTCAAAATAACGGTTGGCGATCATTTCCTGGTATCCCTGGTTAGAATTGTTGCATCCGAACCAATGCCCCCACTCGTCAAATGTATGCCCGAACTGGCAATCGGTGGAAGTCATTTCCAATTGCAGGCGGTCGGGCCGGAAACGGATAGACCTCCCATTAGCGTTTTGCGGCAGGCGGACGGTATCGGGCCTGGCAGGAAAATAGATTTCGGTTCCCTCGTCGCCGAACTCCTCTACATAATCGCGGGTCTTTACCGCGCCCTCATGGGCAACATAGATCCAGTTGTCCAGCCCGTAGACCGGGCTGTTCAGGTTATGCTGCGGATTGGTTAGGGCAAACCCGGTAACCAAGGTGTCTACCAGGTCTGCCGCGCCGTCGCCGTCTGTGTCTTCCAGATAAAGAATATGGGGAGAATCTGTCACCATTATTCCTTTCTTCCAGCGCATGATGCTGGTAGGAAGCATCAGTCCGTCTTTAAACACCGTGCGCTCGTCCATCACTCCATCGCCATTTGTATCTGCCAGCAATACAATGTTCCCACTGCCGCTTTTGTCCAGCGGGTATCCATGCATTTCAGAAACATACATACGCCCGTATTCATCAATTTCCATATCCACGGGGTCGGAGATAAGCGGTTCCGCCGCGATCATTTCTATCTTGAATCCATCGGCTACCTGGAAAGTCGCCAGGGCGTCTTCCGCTTTCACGCCGCCCGAGCTGTTTTTATTGCTACAGGCAACTTGTACAGATAACAGGAAGAGGAAGACATACGAACGGAGTACTCCCGAACAAAAAGAATAANNGTTCTTTTAAATTATACATCATGGATAGCAGGACCGATACAAGCTATTAAAAACAGACGCTACATCCTCCTGTTTCGTACCATTATCCTGTCTAAATGTAGTCAAATCTTAACTTACTTGCCGGCTCTATACAAACGCTTATCCCACGCCTAAATAGATCCTACATCAATCTATATCCCACCAGAGCGGAGTAAACAAATTATCCTTGCCATCCAGGTAGCTGGCCACTGCCGCTGCAGTAGCAGCCTGGCTGGCATTGGTAATGGCCGGAGGATAGTTGATGCGTTTAATAAATTCTCCTTCGGGCACATCGCCTCCGCTAAGGTTCACGGTCACCGGCCAAAGTTTGGGATAA
>DEHV01000050.1:0-65495 GCA_002352105.1 Chitinophagaceae bacterium UBA2791
TCCTAAGAAGCGTAAGGATACAGCTGCATGGCATATTTTTCTATCAATTGATGTTGGCCGGTTGCTTCCATCATTTCTGTAATATAGCAACTGACAGCGCTTTTCATGTTTGGTTCGAAAGCGCCCAGCCAACCCGATTCAATGGTGGCATCTTCTCCAACCTGTCCGAATATTCCTTTCATTCCTGCTTTAGGGTAACGGTGCGCTGTTTTTCGAATCATGCATACTATTGGGCTTACGCCCGTGCAAAAACTCAAAATACGCTTGGAAGGCGATAAAAATTTAGAATAAGATTTAATACTTTATGTAGCCTTCCGTGTTTTTGTAGCCTTCCGTGTTTTTGGGGTGAATATTTCATTTTAAAATTATTACCATGTATCTTAAAAGAAACTATATATTTTCTTTAATGGCCATTCTTTTCTTTTTTTCCGTTTCTTCTTGTAGTGAACGCGAATTTTTAAGAGAGATGCCATTAGACGTTTATACGCTGCCAAATTCATTTAATTCGCCCGAAGATATAGAGATGGTGATCACGGAACTGTACAAAGGCGTTTTTCTGGTATACGACGGGTCAGAGAAAAATAATTATATGTTTATTGGCACTGACGCCTGCATGGCGCCAAGAAACCGTACCGACCAGTTCAAATCTGGCGGAGCCGGTTCAACCCGAATCACTCCTATTACGCAGTATGTTGACTTGATGTGGAACACCATGTATGAGGCAATTAAGAATGCAAACTTGATTTTACATGTGATAGATAATATCAATTATTCTTCAGCGGAAGAGAAGGTCAAACATGAAGCCGAAGCCAAATTCTTTAGGGGATTTGCCTATAGGAATTTAGCTAATTTATATGGGAATGTTCCTATTGTTCTGGAATTTATTGAGAAGCCAAAAAGAGATTATACGAATGCTGAGAGATCTCTAGTTTATGCTCAAGCTGTAGACGATTTAAAATTTGCGGCTGAGAATTTACCGACGATTAATGAGGTGAAGGCGGCGGGAAGGATAAGCAAGGCCAGCGCCTATCATTTTTTAGCTGAAGTTTATATTTCATTGAAACAGTGGCAAGACGCTATAGATGCCGCCGATTGGGTTATTAATAAAAGTGGGAATTTCCATCTGATGACCGAACGTTTTGGCAGAAGAACCGATGTTCCGAATACTAATGTTTTTTGGGACCTTTTTCAGAGAGGGAATATTGATTACCAGGCTGGCAATAAGGAGACAATTTGGGCCTTACAAATCAGCTATGGAGTTCCTGGCGGAGGTTCATTTATTCCATTCAGCGCGCCAGGTAATTTGCAACACGAGAGGGCTTTGGGCCCATGGTATTGGTTTGCTAAAAGTCCGGACGGGAGCAGCGCTTTCATTGGGCCTACAACTCAGAATGGGGGGAGGTCCGGCGGATTCGTGGCGCCTACCAATCATGTTAAATATGATATTTGGGAAGGGGATTGGGATAATGATATACGGAATGCTCCTTGTAACATAAAAAGAATTTATATCGCAGACAATCCTAGTTCTGCATATTATGGGGAAACAGTCAACAACTTTCCAAAGGGTCCCGATACGGATACGCTTCTTCATATTGCTCCTTACTGGATGAAGCTGACTACGCCTAATGATCATCCGACCGAGATGCTAAATGATCCCGCAACCGGCGTGGTATGGGCCACTGCAGGAAATACTGCTCATAACTGGCCTATGATCCGGCTTGCCGAAACCTATCTGTTAATGGCTGAAGCCTATTTAGGGGATGGGAACAGATTTAAAGCTGCAGAAACTATTAATGTTGTGCGTAATAGAGCGGGAGCAACGCCCGTCGATGAATCTGAAATGGATATTGATTATATCTTAGATGAAAGGTTAAGAGAGTTGATGTTTGAAGAGCAAAGACGCATGACTCTTATGAGAATGGGTAAATGGTATGAGAGAACTACTAAATATAATCCATGGTCTTCGCCTGATAAAGTTGAAGCGTTTTGGGAGCTGCTTCCAATTCCACAAAGAGAGTTTGACTCAAACACCGAAGGCGAGCTTAAACAAAATCCCGGATACGTTAATTAGGCAAAAATATACGGTATCAATTACTGAAATTGAGAAAACAACCGGGAATAACAGACTCGTGATGCATCATTAACCAGGTGCTCACCATGAACCTTGACGGGGCCAGCAGGCAGCTCTTTCAAGCCTGCTTGAATGGGAATCTTCTTGGCATTGATATCTATACCTTCGACCTGGGCGCTTCCCTGGCTATCAACAAGTCTAATCATATAACGGTAAACCTGGCCGGCGTTTTGCCGCTTAAGCCCTGGACGCATCTGGTTGTCCAGGCCAATCATATGGCGCAGGGCGCTTTAAGCGTATACGTGAATGGCGTTCTTTTGCCGGCCGTAACAGGCAATCCCCCGGCCGGCTGCGGCTGGGAGCTTTCCGGCGTCAATCCTGTATTGCCTGAGAATACCACAACGCTTAAGCATGTTCGTATTTACAATCGCCTGATGACCGGGCAGGAGATAGCGGCCAATGCCTTAGTCGATTGCTTTTCCATCGCGGAAGCATACAGGCCCACGTTAACGCCTAGCCTGTGGGCAAGGTTTAATACCCCTGACCCCGGCGACCCGACTACGATTTCCGGCGCCGGTTCTTTTGAGACCCAGCATGCTCCTATATACCCTCATCACCGCCTTGCTTCAAGCTATGCGTACAATAGCGCCAACCAGGCGGTGCGGCAGAAAACGCCGGATGGAGGCCTCAGCCATTTCTGGTATGATAAGATCAGCAGGCTTATCGCCTCTCAAAATGAAGAGCAGCGCGATCCAGCCAATCCCCTGGATGATGATGGCCGGTATAGCTATACCAAATACGATGCGCTTGGCCGCATCATAGAAGTGGGCGAGAAATCGGGTTATACGACCGGATTGCCGGCTCCGGGATTCTTGTCGCAGAGCGAGATCACCGATTTCTATACTGATGTTAATGCAACCAATACCCAGCTGACTCAAACCATCTATGATATTGTCCCGCCGCCGGTATCTGGTCTTACGCCTAATTTCACCGGCTCAAATCTGCGCAAAAGGGTATCGGCTACCTACTACCGCGAGCAGGAGGGCGGCGCGGTATCTCAGGCCAGCTTCTATGGCTATGATATAGCGGGCAATGTGAAGAACCTCTGGCAGCATGTGCAGGGCATAGGGTTCAAGTCCCTTCAATACGAATACGACCTGGCGAGCGGCAAGGTGAATTTCATCAGCTACCAGGATGGAGCTAACGACCGTTTCTACTACCAATACAAATACGACAGGGATATCCGGCTGGTGGAGGCGCTGACGGGAACGGAAGCGGACATCCTTCCTCAGGGCAGCGAACTGTTAAATGAAAAGACCAATGTCACCTACCAGTATTACCTGCACGGGCCCCTGGCCAGAATGGAGCTTGGTCACGATAAGGTGCAGGGGGTGGACTATGCTTATACCTTACAGGGCTGGCTCAAGGGTATCAATGGCCATAGGTTAAATGCCGCCCAGGAGATGGGCAATGATGGCGTTGCCAACACAGACCGCGCGACCATTGCAAGGGACGTGATGGCTTATACCCTGGGGTATTACCAGGGCGACTACCAGCCTATCGGCGCAGGATCTGCCACTGCCTTCCCGATGCAGTTTAGTACGCAGTCTGCTGATATCACGGGCCATGATCTTTTCAATGGCAATATCTCCCATACGACTGTTGCGTTGAGCAAATTCCGCAACGGCGATCCTGTGGGCTATTCCTATCGCTATGATCAGCTTAATCGCCTCAAGGAAATGCGCCGCCACGGGCTGGCTGCAAACACCACTACCTGGAACAGCAGCAGCATCTCCGACAAGTTCAAGGAAAGTATTGTCTATGACGGCAATGGCAATATCAAGACCTACCTGCGCAATGGCGCCGGAGAAACGGGTATGCCGTTGGCAATGGATAACCTTACTTATGTTTATAATACGGCCATTGATCCTGTTAGCGGCAATCCCTACCTGGTCAATAATCGGTTGATGCAGGTGACGGACCAGGTGGCCAGCGCGAACTATTCGCAGGCGCTCAATGGAACCGAGGATCTCGACGGACAAGCCGCCAATAACTACCATTACGATAAGATCGGCAACCTGGTCAAGGATGTGAAAGAGAACATCGACAGGATCGAATGGACGGTATATGGCAAGATCAAGAAGATCACCAAGGGCAATGGCGATATCATTGCTTATACTTATGATGCGGCAGGCAATAGAGCTAGTAAATCCGTTACGGAAAGTTCACAAACGACCATTACCTGGTATGTGCGTGATGCACAGGGAAATTCCTTAGCTTTATACAGCGACAAGCAGGGCGGCCAATCGGGCATGTGGTGGAAGGAGCAGAGCCTCTATGGCAGCAGCAGGCTGGGTATCTGGGCTCCGGAGATCAATATATCCTCGGTAAACGGCACCAGCGAGTGGAGCGTAGCGGGCAAGACGGTTTATGAGTTGAGCAATCATTTGGGCAATGTGATGGCGACGATCACCGACAAGAAGACCGCCCACGACCCAGGTAATGGCATCTATTACAACGCCGAAGTCGTCAGCGCAACGGATTACTATCCATTCGGGATGCAGATGCCCGGCAGAAACTGGAGCTCTTCGACATATAGGTATGGGTTTAATGGACAAGAGAAATCCAATGAAATTAAAGGAGAGGGAAATAGTTACACAGCTTTATTTTGGGAGTATGATCCACGTGTAGGAAGAAGGTGGAACGTTGACTCTAAACCTAATGTTTCTATCAGCGGTTACGCGGCATTTTTAAATAGTCCGATACTTGTTGTTGATCCTTTCGGAGATACAACGTATAGGTTTAATCAGAAAGATGGGAAGTACATTGGTATGTATGATTTAGATGCAGTCGGTCAGAGAGGCTCTTACGGTGCCATGAAAACGATAGGGAGAGGAAAGGATAAGCAGGAGGTTTGGGATGGTCAATATTTTAATTTTGCAGACCCAGTAAATGATCCTAAGGATATTGCAAATGGTACTATTAATCAACTGATTTTTGTTAGTAATGATGATATGACGGATATCCTCACATCACAGGGAGCATTTAATTATGATGATAAAGACAAACTTTGGACTTTTTATAACAACAGTACAGGTGGTCAGTCCTTTGATTATTCTTACTCTGTAATCCCGGGAAAATATGGTGAGCAAGGAGCCAGCAGTAACCCACTGATAAGGCCTTCGTCTGTACTCTTTTTACCGGAGGGTGATTATACAGCTCACAATCATATGAACTTTGGTAACTATTTGTGGGCTGCATCAGGGTATACATTAGGTTTTGAAATCTCAACTTTGCAATTAGGAGGGCATGCAAACAGTATATTAAATCCCGATAAAAATGGATATAAAAGGCAATGGGACTCTAAGGATGACCAAAACTCTATAAAGCTAGGAGCTTTTCATGCTATACAACACAAGTATAGAGCTATTATCGAAGCAAGGAATCAAGCGGAATTAAAAAAGAAATGAGGAACAAAATAAAAATATGTATATGAGAACATTGGTTTTTTCGACGCTGCTATTCTTTTTGTTGGGTTTCTGTTCCTGCTCTAATGATAGTGTTACCAATAGGGAAATTGATAAGGTTATATCGCAGTACGATAGTGTTAATTTTAATAATATAAAAGGCACATCAATCCTACAAAGGAGCGGTACGCCTAATGAAATTGTGTATGTAATAGATAGATTCGGAGAAAATAAGCCACCTTATTTTGTTACATTCAATATCTCAAGGCAGTCAATTACAGAAGTTAATAGAAACCTATTAGAAAGGGATAGCATGTCAGATTATTTAACGGAAAGCGAAATAGCTAATGCTGTACACACTATTAGAAAATACGGCTTCTATCTTTTATCGGTTGATAGCTCAGAGAATGTATTTATAAATCCGTTCTATGCTGATGAACCGGCATACTTGTTACGGTTAAAGTCTGCTACTGGTGATAGCATTGTACGAATGGGATTTGTTTACAAACTATATAGAGAAAACTGGTATCTGAACGACAATGCAATGCCAAAGGAATAAGTCACGGATTTTTTTACTTATTTGGGGACTGGTTATCACTTGCACTTCGATGAATATGACGGATCAGTAGAGTTGTTAATACAAAAAAATAAAAGGCAGAACGAAACAGCCGGCCATGAGCCGGCTGTTATTATTTATTGCAGCAGCGATTGTAGTTTATGTTTAGCGAAGAAAGCGTCCATGGTGGCGAAGAGGTGCGCGCGTGGTAGTATTTAGTTCTTTGTGTAAATATAAATAAGTCAACTGTATTAGGGAGATAATCCACCCGGGAGGTGGAGCGTAGCGGAGCCGAACGAAGCGCAACCTCCCGGGGACAGCGGCAAATCTGGCCGTTGTTTTTATTTACCTTTAAATACAGTTTTACTATGGACAAACAACAATCATCGCAACTACCCAAAGACTTCTTCAAGCAGCTCAAAAACAAAGAAGAATTCAACGCCTTTTTCAGCAACCTCTATAAACAGGGGGTGGAAGAAATGCTCAAAGGAGAGCTCGACCAGTACCTGGGTTATGAAAAACATGCCCCGGAAGGCCGAAACTCCGGCAATAGCCGCAATGGGGCGTATAAGAAAAATGTCAAGACCGAATCGCTGGGCGATATGGTCCTTAATATTCCCGGGACCGCAATAACGACTTTGAGCCGCAGTTGATACCCAAAGGCCAGCGGATGAGCGATAAGCTCGAAGAAGCCATCATTGGCATGTATAGCCGGGGAATGACCAACTCCGATATTAGTCAGCAAGCAAAGGAGTTAATCTTTATGATAAATCATATCATAATGTGATTTTAATATAATAATTAATATAAAATTCTTAATTTAGCAGAAAATCACATTATAATGTTGATTAAGGAGATAGGGGCAGCTATAAAAAAACGCAGGAAGGCGCTTAAAATCACTCAGCCGCATTTAGCAGCGCTGGCCGGGGTCAGTGTGAATTCTCTCTATAAGATTGAGCGAGGCGAAGCCAACCCGACGCTTGACCTGATAGAAAAAATAGCTGAAGTGTTAGGACTTGAAATAAAACTGGAAGTAAAAAAACAATCCTGTAATTATATTGATTGATGCGAAGCATAGAAGTATATAGAAATGGCGTATTGGCAGGCATTTTAACGGAAGACGATGACAACCAGTATACATTTCGTTACGCTGATAAGTATTTTGCTGATCCGTCGGCGCCGGCAGTCAGCCTCACGCTGCCCAAAACTTCGCAGGAATATAAAGCCGCTCATTTATTTTCTTTCTTCTATAATATGCTATCTGAAGGCGTGAACCGAAAATTGCAATGCCATATGTTAAGAATAGACGAGGAGGATGATTTTGGATTGTTGGCGGCCACTGCACGGTATGATACAATAGGCGCGATAACAGTTAAACCAAGAATGACATGAGCGTTCCGGAAATAAGATATTGTCCTGGTCTGTTGACTGAAGGCTATCACGCTTACAGTCCCGCTTTTCTGCGCAGAATGTTCGATGGAAAAAAAGTAAGCCATATATTAGGTTATGATTCGCCTCAACATAGCGAAGAGGATGCAGCGCAGTTTGTAGAGAATAGGAAACGCATTTCCATTTCCGGGGTACAAGAAAAACTGTCGTTAGCATTACATAAGAACGAACTGAAGTTAACGGAAGAAGGAGAACAGGGAACATATATATTAAAGCCGATACCCCAAGACCTGAAAAAAGTAAACCAGGTACCGGCTAATGAACATGTCACTATGCAAATAGCGGCGCAGGTATATGGAATATACGCGGCTGAAAACGGAATGATCTTTTTTAAAGACGGACAACCTGCATATATCACCCGGCGCTTTGATACAAAGAAAGACGGCGGTAAATGGGGAAAAGAAGATTTTGCCACACTGGCGGGTAAAACAAAGGCTACGGCCGGCGTGAACTTCAAATATGAATATTCCTATGAAGAAGCTGGAGCTTTGATCCGAAAATTCGTTCCGGCATGGAGGGTGGAAATAGAAAAGTTTTTTACCCTGGTATTATTCAACTATGCATTCTCAAATGGCGATGCGCATTTGAAGAATTTTGCATTGCTTGAAACAGAGAGCGGCGATTATTTTTTCAGCCCGACTTATGATCTTATCAATACAAGGATACACGTAGATGATGCCGATTTTGCCTTGGATAAAGGCTTGTTCGTAGATGATTTTCAGTCAGGCGCATTTGAGAAAACAGGCCGTCGCAATAGGGAGGATTTTCTGGAATTCGGGCGAAGGATCGGTATTGATGAAAAACGAATAGAAAGATTGATAGCGCCGTTTTTAATAAAGCAGGATAAAGTAGAGCAACTGGTTCAACGTTCTTTTCTGAACGAAGCAACCAAACGCGCTTATTTGCTGGACTATAGCACAAAACGCAACAGCCTCAATAAAGTATGAGAAGATAAGCGAAGGCTTCTTGTACGTATTCTTGCATGGTCGATCATTACAAGGGGCTGCGTTCGGAGAAGAGGGGCGTCCTCGCTCCACCCGAAGAATGGCTGATGAAAGAAAACCAATTTTAATCATAAAAACGCCGATAGGCTTCCGGGTGGCGCCGGGTAAACGAAGCGCTGATATCGGGTAAAACAAGCGCTATCGGTAGGGTTTGGTCGATTGTGTCATTTACGCAGTAGCCATATCGGGGATTGCTTCTGCCTTATATTCCCCGGCGTCGAGCTTTTTCTTGGTCTCTTCAAAAGCTTTCAGCGTGGCGTCGATATCCTCGTCGGTATGCGTTGCCGTGGGGATCAAACGATAAATGATATTTCCCTTCGGAATGACGGGGTACACCACGATCGAACAGAAGATATGGAAATTCTCCCTGAGGTCCATCACCATCGCCGTGGCTTCTTCCACGCCTCCCTTCATGTAGATGGGCGTGACCGGCGAATTGGTATTGCCGATATCGAATCCTTTTTCCCTCAGCCCCTGTTGAAGCCGGTGAACATTCTGCCATAGCTTTTTCCGGAGCTCAGGCTTTGATTTCAGCAGCGCTAATCTTTTCAGGTTGCCAACTGTCAGCGGGAGAGGAAGCGTTTTGGCAAATATCTGCGAGCGGGTATTGTACCGGATATAATCGATGATCTTTTTGGGCCCGCCCAGGAATGCGCCGATGGAAGCCATTGATTTGGCAAAAGTGGAAAAGTACAGATCGATCTCGTCCTGCACGCCTTGTTCCTCGCCGGCCCCGGCCCCGGAACTGCCCAGCGTGCCAAATCCATGCGCGTCGTCGACCAGCAGGCGGAAGGAATATTTTTTCTTTAACGCCGTTATTTCTTTGAGCTTTCCCTGATCGCCGGCCATCCCGAAAACGCCTTCGGTGATCACCAGGATCCCGCCGTTCTTTTGTTTTTCGATAAGAGAGCTTGCCCTTTTGAGTTGCTTTTCGAGGTTGTCGAGGTTATTGTGCTGGTATACGTACCGGTGTCCCTGGTGCAGCCGGAGACCGTCGATGATGCAGGCATGGCTTTCTGCATCATACACCACTATGTCGTGCCGGTCGCAGATGGCGTCGATAATGCTCGACATGCCCTGGTATCCGTAATTCAATAAAATGGCGTCTTCCTTTTTCACGAAGGCGGCAAGTTCGGCTTCCAGTTGCTCATGATAGGCGGTGTTTCCGCTCATCATACGGGCGCCCATGGGAGCGGCCAGTCCGAATTTTGCCGCGGCCTCTGCGTCGGCCTTGCGTACTTCAGGGTGATTGGCCAGCCCGATATAATTATTTAAGCTCCAGATGATCTTTTCTTTCCCCCGGAAGATCATCCGGTTGCTGATATCTCCTTCCAGCTTTGGAAAAGCAAAATAGCCGTGCGCACGTTCCCTGTGTTGGCCAATGGGCCCTGAATGTTGCGTTAATCTTTCAAAAATGTCTGACATAGCGATGTATTTTAATCTGGGGTCAACCCCATAAATTGACGACGAGGCGGTGGAAATTGCCGCAAAGTTAATGTTTTTCACATTTGCGCCGAAGCCGATAGCCTAAAGACCGCCCTTATACGAGGAATTATCATTCATTTTACGGAATGGAAGCGATCTCTATCAATCTAACTATTTTTGCTAACCATGTCCCATAAATCAGGAACCATGAATAAATCCCTGTTTTGCCAGATTCGTATGCTGCTTTTCCTGCTTCCGGCCCTTATCGCCGGCGGCGCCTATGCCCAGGCAGACCTGTCCCTGGAATTACCGCTGGACCCCAGGCTGAAAATGGGCAAGCTGGAAAACGGGCTGACGTACTATATCCGCGAGAACAAAAAGCCTGAGAAAATAGTTGAGCTTCGGCTGGCGGTAAATGTCGGCTCGATCAATGAGGACGACGATCAGCAGGGGCTTGCGCACATGACCGAGCACATGGCGTTCAATGGCACCAAAAGATTCAGGAAGAACGAGATCATTTCCTTTCTCCAGGATATCGGGGTGAAATTTGGAGCCGACCTGAACGCTTATACGGGTTTCGATGAAACCGTGTACATCCTGCCGATCCCCACGGATAAGCCGGGGAACCTGGAAAAGGGCTTCCAGGTGCTGGAGGACTGGGCTGGCCAGGTTACGTTCTTAGACGAGGATATTGACGACGAGAGAGCGGTGATCCTGGAAGAGAGCCGGTTGGGAAAGGGCGCTAACGACAGGATGTTCAGGAAAATATTCCCGGGATTGTTTGAGGGCTCAAAATATGCGCGCCGCCTGCCCATCGGGCTGGATAGCATCATAAAGAACTTTCCCTACGAGGCGATACGCAGGTTTTATAAGAATTGGTACCGGCCCGACCTGATGGCGGTGATCGTGGTTGGCGATATAACGACAGCTGCTGCCGAGGAAATGATAAAAAAACATTTTTCCCATCTGAAAAATCCCGATTATCCGCGTCTTCGCTTGTACGCGGAAACGCCGCCTTATTCCTCAACCCGGGCGATCACCGCAACCGATAAGGAAGCGACAAGGTATACGGTTTCCATTAACTATTCTCCTTTTGAGTCTGCCCCTACCACAACGCTGGGCGATTATCGTCATGATCTGGTCGAGCTGATATTTACTTCTTTGTTTAATCAGCGGCTGCAGGAAAGAACGCAGCAGGAGGGTCCTCCATTTATCGGCGCGTATGCGAGCCTGCACTCGTATGCGCGGGGCTATAAATCGTTTAATTTATCTGCCGGTACGGGCGCGGGGGATGTTTCAGCGGGACTGACGGGCTTGGCGGAGGAACTCGAAAGAGTGAATCGTTACGGGTTTACGGCGCCGGAACTGGAAAGAGCAAAAAAAAATATCTTCTCCAGCTATGAAAAAGCGTTCAATGACCGGGAGAAAAATGAATCGGAGCATTTTGCCGAAGAATATATTGAGCATTTTCTGAGCCATGCGCCCAGCCCGGGTATTGAACTGGAATTTGACTACGTAAAAAAGCTGCTTCCGGGCATCGAGCTGAAGGAAGTGAATGCGTTTATTTCAAAGCTCGGCGGGGAGCAGAACAGGTTCCTCTATGTCATGGGCCCCGAGCCCAAGCCGGGCGAGCAGTTGCCCTCCGGCGATGAATGCATAGCCATGCTTGAATCGGTCGGCAAAAAAGATATTGGTCCGTATGAGGAAACCGCGGTGGATGCGGAACTGATAAAAGAATTGCCGAAGCCCGGAAAGATATCCAGCCGGAAAAACAATGCCTTCCTCGGGACGACAGAACTGAAACTGGCCAATGGCGTTACGGTGGTGTTGAAGCCTACTGATTTTAAAGACGACCAGATCGTGATGGGCGCTGTGCGCGCGGGCGGCAAAAATAATTACGGGCTTTCAGACAAGTATAATGCGGAATACGCCGCAGCGCTGGCGAACGCCATGGGGGTAGGCGACTTTTCCCCCACGGCGCTTCATAAGGCGCTGGCGGGAAAATCGGTAAACGTAACGCCTTCTCTTTCCTCCACGGCAGGCAGGCTGAATGGAAGTTCAACCGTAAAGGACCTGGAAACCCTGTTCCAGCTTACCTATTTGTACCTTGCCCAGCCCCGGAAGGACGAGGTCTTGTTTAGAAATTTCATACAGAAAAACAAATCGCAGTACGCCAATATCAGCGCGAATCCGCAGGCTGTTTTTGTGGATACCTTATATAAAACGCTGTATGATGGGAATCCGCTGACGCCGGTGGTGGTGCCGCAGGCCGGGTACTTCGATAAGATAAACCTGGATCGGGCATACGATATTTATAAGGAAAGATTTGGGAATGCCAATGGGATGAACTTTGTTTTTGTCGGCAGCTTCAAAGAGAATGATATTATTCCCCTGGTGGAAAAATACATTGCTTCCCTTCCCTCATCTCCCGGAAAACCGGCCTATGCAGACAACAAGCTAAGGCCTGTCAGCGGCAAAAAAACAATGACGGTCCATAAGGGAAGCGAGCAAAAAAGTATGATCGTTGCTTTCTATACCGGCGAAGTTCCGTATAGCGAAGACCTTGAATTGAAGATCGGCGCGCTGCAGGAAGTGTTGAATATCCGCATCATTGAAGAGTTGCGCGAAAAGATACAGGGTATCTACGGAGGGGGCGTTTCGGCAAACCTGGAAAAGATTCCCTATGCAAATTATCAGTTTGTGCTGCAACTGCCCTGCGGACCTGAAAAGGCAGATACCCTGTTAAAAGCGGCGCTGAAGGAATTTGAACAAATCGTCCGGCAGGGCCCCGAACAAGGTTACCTGGATAAAGTCAAGCAGCAATGGAAAGAGAAATACAGAACGAGGACCAGGGAAAACGGGGTCTGGCTGACTGAACTGCTTTCCTACGCCTTCCCGGGAGCGGATCCGAAACGATTCCTGGAATATGAAAAATACGTGGATAAACTGACGGTAAAGGATGTGCAGGATGCGGCGAAGCTGGTTCTTAGCGGTAAAAACCAGTTTACGGCCATCCTGATGCCGGATGCGGCGGAGCAAACAAAATAAAGCCTTTGTAAGATAGGGCCTTGCGAAAAAATATTTCGCTTGTCGCCATAAGAAAACTATCTTGACTTTACATCTATAATAGAGATTTGCTTATGAGAAAAAAATGGCTGGTTATTCCCTTATTAATGATGGTTGCGCTGTCAAATGCCCAGCTTCCGGCAGTGTTTTCAAAGGAAAGAACCTTTGAGGCCGATTCAACCGCTACTGTCCGCCGTTATCTTTCTCCTGTAAAGATCTTATGGAAAACCCCAAATGCCGATACGAATATTATTAATGAAAAACGATTGCTGCTGAAAGGAAACGGACAAGCCGATTTGTCGAATAATGGCATGTGCATTTTAAAAAGTTCTGCGGGTGTGCATCCGGGGCTGTTATTGGATTTTGGAAAAGAATTGCATGGGGGTTTGCAGATCGTAACGGGCATGTTTAAAAGCGAAAAACCTGTCACGCTGCGCATTCGCTTTGGCGAATCAGCCAGCGAAGCAATGAGCGATGTGGAACCGGTGCGCAATGCTACGAATGACCACGCCATGCGCGACATGATTGTAAAAGTTCCCTGGTTGGGCAAACTTGAGATCGGCAATACCGGTTTTCGTTTTGTCAGGATAGATCTTGTGGATGATGATACGGAATTCGAATTGAAAGAGGTGCGCGCTATTTTCACCTTTCGTGATATTCCTTACCTGGGCTCTTTTAATTGCAGCGATACATTGCTTAATAAAATATGGCTGACAGGGGCTTACACGGTGCAGTTAAATATGCAGGATTATTTATGGGATGGCATCAAGCGCGACCGCCTCGTCTGGGTAGGCGATATGCACCCTGAAACATCCACGATCGCCGCTGTTTTCGGTTACAATGATGTGGTTCCAAAGAGCCTTGATCTTGCCCGCGACATCACGCCGTTGCCAAAGTACATGAGTGGAATGGTTTCTTATTCCATGTGGTGGATCATCATTCAACAGGATTGGTACATGCACACCGGCGATCTGGATTACTTAAAGCGGCAAAAGTCATATTTAACCGGCCTGTTAAATCACCTGGTTGAAAAAATAGATTCCAACAACAGCGAAAAGCTGGACGATGGCCTGCGTTTTCTCGACTGGCCCACGTCTGAGGATCCGCAGGCGATACATGCCGGTCTCCAGGCGTTGATGGTAATGGCGTTGAAGGCAGGAGTAAATTTATGCGGGATTTTAGGCGACCAGGCCACTGCCGCTAAATGTGAAAATGGAGTTGCGCGATTGAAAAAGTATACGCCCCCGGCCAATGGTATAAAACAGGCGGCTGCCATGCTCGCAATGGCAGGGTTGATGCCTGCTGAAAAAGCAAATAAGGAAGTGATAGCCGTGGGCGGCGTGAAAGATTTTTCCACTTTCTATGGATATTACATGCTACAGGCAAAAGCTATGGCGGGCGATTACCAGGGTTCGCTGGACGCTATCCGGGAATATTGGGGCGCCATGCTTAAGCTTGGCGCTACTACATTCTGGGAAGATTTCAATATGGATTGGCTGCCTGATGCGGCAAGAGTTGACGAACTTATTCCCGCAGGTAAAAAAGATATTCATTGTTCCTATGGCGGTTACTGTTACAAGGGTTTCAGGCTTAGCCTTTGTCATGGTTGGGCTTCGGGGCCTACTCCCTGGCTTACAGAGCATGTCCTGGGCATCAAGGTAGCGGCGCCGGGCGCCAAGGTGATAAAAATAACGCCGCACCTGGGCGATTTAAAATTTGCGGAAGGCGCTTTTCCAACGCCTTATGGCTTAGTAAAAGTGAAGCATACCAAAATGGCCAATGGACGAATTGAGTCAGAGATTTCTGCGCCGAAAGAAGTGAAGATCATCAGGGGGGGATAACTGAATTTCCAGGTTAGCATATCCGGCGTAGGATCTTCAACATGTCGCGTTATTAAAACGCATTTCAAAATGTTGCGCTAATAAATCACATGACGGGTATGAGATACGGAAATAAAATTTCGACGATCGAACCCGCTTTGAGTTTTAATAGCGCAACACCTTAATTATAATAAGCAGGCCCCGTATATTATACCTCCTGCGCAGGAGATAAGCCCTTTTATATAACCGGGGGAACTGTTTAGGCGATCGTGATGTTCTTATCGAGATAAACATCCTGCGTTGCCTGGATCAGTTCCACGCCTTCTTTGAAAGGACGCTGGAATGCCTTCCTTCCCAGGATAAGCCCCATGCCGCCGGCTCTCTTATTCACTACGGCGGTGTACACAGAATCAGCGAGGTCGGATGCGCCCTTGCTTTCTCCACCGCTGTTGATCAATCCCACGCGCCCGCTATAGCAGTTCAGCACCTGGTAGCGGCAAAGATCGATCGGATGGTCGCTGGTGAGTTTATCATACACGAACTTGGATGTTTTGCCGTGCTTGGTTGCCAGGTATCCGCCGTTATTGGTAGGTATTTTTTGTTTGATGATATCGGCCTGGAGCGTAACGCCCAGGTGGTTGGCCTGGCCGGTAAGGTCTGCAGAGGTATGATAATCCACGCCGTCTACCTTAAATCCGTTGTTCCGGGTATAGCACCAGAGGATGGTAGCCATGCCCAGCTCATGCGCCAGTTCAAAGGCTTCGGCCACTTCTTTCAGTTGCCTGGCGCTTTGTTCCGAGCCCCAGTAGATGGTGGCGCCCACCGCTACGGCGCCCATATTCCAGGCGCTTTTTACGGTGCCGAACATGGTTTGATCAAAACGGTTCGGCAGGCTTAAGAATTCGTTATGGTTGATTTTTACAACGTAGGGGATGCGGTGCGCATATTTGCGGCTGGTAATGCCCAATACGCCGAAAGTGGAGGCTACGGCATTGCACCCCGCTTCAATGGCAAGCTTGATGATGTTTTCAGGGTCGAAATAAATGGGATTGGGACCGAATGCGGAACCCCCGCTGTGCTCGATGCCCTGGTCGACGGGAAAAATGGAAATATACCCGGTATTGGCCAAACGGCCGTGACCGACAAGGGCCTGCAAACTGCGCAATACCTGGTTGCTCCTGTTCGAATTTATCCAGATCTCTTCCACATGCGTAGGCGAGGGAAGGGTAAGCGTCGATTTGTCAATGGTTTTGCTGGTATGTTCTAAAAGATACGAGGCCTGATCGCCAAGGATGTCAATTGTTTTTTTTGAAGCCATTATATGTGGTTTAATGATGTATATGCTATCCTATAGCCTTAAATAAGGCGCAAAGATAGCGGGAAAAATCAATTGCCGCAACGCCGGGGCATAGTTCTTAATCCTGGAATTTCCCCAGCGATTTCTGGATCAGCTTGAAATGTTTCCTGAGGTTTTGTTTGAGGTGGATCTTTACGATCTGCCCCATCGACCGGCATTTATTGAAGTCGGAGGTATGGAAATGCCCGCCAAGCTCTTCCTTCAGTTGCTTCACTTTTTCCGGCTTGGATATGACGTCCCGGCTCATGATCGATAAGAGGTCCATGATGCGGTATCTCGCCGAAGCCATCCTGAAAGCCATCATGGTTCTTTCTTCGGCCTGGTATTGTTCTATTGATTCCTTGTTGAGGTATTTGCGGGATAGTTCCACCAGCCGGACGTTCTCCTTGAAAAACTGGGGGAGGTAGAGGTTTTTTCTGCCCTCATAGGATTGCTGGTCAAAATCTATTGCGCGTATGCGGTACTGGTAGTCTTCTATATCGGGCGTTACGTCTACCACAAAATTATAGGAGCGCATATCGCCCAGCAGCCTGACGAAAGAGCGTTCATTGAATTTTACAAACTCCTTGGCGAACCGGATGAGGTTGGTTGAGGGATCGCTTAACTGGTTCTTGATGAACAGGTCGCCGGGAATGCCCGGGATATGTTCTTCCACAAGCGTATCCACATCGGTTAAAAAAGTGATCCGGTTGGGCGAAAGGATATGCTCCAGCTCAAGCCCGTATATACGGGAGGCGTCCGCCTGTTTTATATAGTAGTAGTCGTAATTGTCGTTGAATTTGTTGACGATGCGGATCCGGAAAGGATTGGAGTTGCCGAAAGTGCAATAGTCGATCCGCGCTACTTCCAGGTGCTTGACAAAGCTGAGATCGCCTTCTGTCTTGAGAATGGCGTATATTTTTATAAGGCCGTCGCGGATGAATTCCCATTCCTTTATGTCATAGATCACTTTTTCCCAAAGCGTGTCTTTCCCGTTCTTGTCTATTACGGGAACGCTGTAAATGAAACGAAGCAGGTCGCGGTAGGAAACGGGCAGCTTGATCTCTCTTCCATGCGTTTTAAGATAGCCGCCCAGTTCGTTGTTTACGCGGAATATTTGCTTTTTTCTGGATGGTTTATCTAGCCTTTTTTGTGTCATGTTTGCTGTTCCTGATCCATCAGGAAGCTTAATCGTTTAAAATAGGCGGCGGCATGGATAAGCCTGCTGCCATACCAACTGAACATCTCTCCATCGACCAGCAGAAACATTGTTTTCTGTTCCCTTCCCGGCGCGTATTGCGCAAAGATCTTTTTTAATTCAACAATATGCTTTTCCCTGAAGGGGTAGGGCTCGGAAGACAGCAGCAGCATATCGCAGGATGCGTTTGCCAGCTGTTCGGGCGATACCGCAGGGTACCTCGACAGATCGGCAAAAGCGTTTGTCCATCCGCAGGCGCTCATCATATCATGGATAAAAGTATCGCCCCCGGCTGCCATGTACGGATTGCGCCACATGAGATAGGCGGCCCTGGGCGGCGCCTGGAGCCGGGTATGCCGCAGCTCGCCAAAGTTTTTCTGTATGTTCCTGACGATATCGGCGGCTTTTTCAGCAGTTCCTGTCAGGGCGCCTATGGTCAGGATCATATCCAGCGCACCGCTCATGTCTTTGATATCGCTGACCCAGACGGGGTAATGCCGGCTAAGCCATAGGGTTTGTTCGGCGTCGTTTTCTTCCTTATTGGCAATGATCAGGTCGGGATTCAGCTCGCGAATGAGTTCGATATTGAGCGACTTGGTGCCGCCCACCCTGGTTTTATAGCTGAACCATTCGTCGGGCCGGATGCAGAATTTGGTGATCCCGACAACGCGCTGATCCAATCCCAGGTGATACAGGAGTTCTGTCTGGGAGGGCACCAGCGAAACGATCCTTTGCGGAAAGAGCGCCGGTGAAAACGTGTTGAAGGGAAACAGTTTTCTTTTCCCGTTATGTTCCTGAAAAAGAAGCATGCAACGAATTTAATACAATGTAAGAGAATATGCGCAGGGCAGGCGCAGCAGCCGTTTTCCGTAGAATGCGTCGGAAATAAAAGGGGTAAGTCCATTATTCAGAGGCCGGGTTTTACCTGGTGTTTTTTCTATAGCACAAGCGGGCTTTACGCATAGCGTTTCGAAACGCGCCTATGCTTTCAGCAAGGGGCATTCGCGTATCATGATCGGGAATGAGCGGGTGGGAAGCAGTTGGTTTTTCTTTGCGGGATGAGTTTATATCCGAAGCCCGTTAAATGGGAGGAAGCTTCGCCGCCCGGAGCCAGGGAATCCGGCCAGGCAAACAATTCCTCTGTTGTGCCTCCTGCTAAAGTTCATTTAGCAGGAGGGCTTGGAGGAGGTAATGCGGTTCTCAAGCAATTGGATAAAACGTTTGGTTTTGATCGAAGGATACGGAGGATTGTAAGTACTTGTTAGAACCCGGTCTTCAAGAATACTGCCGGCGATACCGGCTGGACTTTGGTTTTTCTAGGAGCGAATGGCGAGCCATCCTTTTAATAATCTAATCAGTTATATATTTCAATCAGAGCAAAAACAAAAAGTGAAGTTGATTGATATTGGACTTTCAGAATTTCTTGGATATTGGACGGTTTCGAGTTTTTCGGATCAGATCTTGGATTAGATTGATGTTTATATCAACCAACTTCGAGAACAAAAATATATCCACATCTGAATGTGGACAAGAGCATAAATGCCCATTTTAGAAGATACGGCAATTACGGATCGCGTAGTAGTATGCGCATACTCTCTGTGTATTATATACGCTTACGTATATAGTATAATTACTATTTGTGCTGAAAAAGAAGATTTAACGGCGTGTTTTAAGGAGATTAGACAAACTGTATGCCCTTAAAGGGCGGCGAAGATAGGAGTTTTCCACAAATAATGCAGAATGTTATTCACAAATTGTTGAATAAAATATTTTGAAGAATTCGTTAAAAAGTCCGATTGATTTTTCTCTGGGTATCTCACTGTCTTATGCAAACGCTGCAGTATTTGTTCAGCAGGAATGATTCTTGAAAAACCAGATCATGGCGTTGGGGCGCCGACCACTGTCTCGCGCATCCGCCTGTAATGGGATACTGGAAAATCTCCGGATTGCCGCTCCGAGCCTCGGGGCACGGACTTGCCCATGCGCTGTTGGGTCCTTTCCTGGCGACCGGGCGCTAAAAGATATTGATCCGGCGGGCGGGCATGCGTTTGTATGAGCGGCGCCGCTTAATTGGCCAGGGCCTGAATGATATCGTACTTGGTGACGATATGATAATTGCCGGCTTCGTCCTTGCCCAGCACAGCGCCGTTTTCCTTGCTGATCAATGCGCTGAGCCTGTCCAGGGGCGTGTCCAGGGATACGATCGGGTAGGCGGGTTCGAGCATATCTTTCAGGGCTTTATTCTTTATGTCCTGTCCGTCTTTCATCATTTTGGAGAACAGTCCGCTTTCGCTGATGGAGCCAATGAACTGCCCGTTATCTGTTACCGGGATATTTTCGATATGATATTTTTGCATCAGCTCTATTGCTTCCGCCGCGGTATGCGCGGCCGGGGCGGTGATCAGCGCTTTCGAACCGCGGCCGCTGATAATGTCTCCGAATGTTTTGATGTCGAGAAACCCTCTTTCCATCATCCACTGATCGTTATATATTTTGCCGACATAACGGCTGCCATGGTCATGGAGGATCACCACGGCAAGATCGCCTTTCTTTAATTTGTGTTTTAACTGGAACAGCCCCTGTAACGCCGTGCCTGCGCTATAGCCGCAGAATAATCCTTCTTCCTTTGCCAGCCGGCGGCTCATCAGGGCGGCCTGCTTGTCGGATACCTGCTCAAATTCGTCTATGTATTGCATCTCATAGTTCTCCGGCACAAAATCCTCGCCGATGCCTTCTGTAACATAAGGATGCACTTCTTTCATATCGATCTCCCCTGTGCGAAAATATTTAGTAAGCAGGGATCCCTGGGGATCTATCGCCCATACCTGTATGGAGGGATTTTTTTCTTTCAGGAATTTCGCCGTTCCCGTAATGGTGCCCCCGGTGCCGGTGGCCACGACCAGGTGCGTGACCTTTCCATCGGTCTGTTCCCAGATCTCGGGACCGGTGGTCTCGTAATGCGCGAGCCGGTTGGCAAGATTGTCGTATTGATTAATGTAAAAGGAGTTCGGGATCTCCTTTGCCAGCCTTCTCGCTACGGAATAATAAGAGCGCGGATCAGCGGGCTCCACATTGGTGGGGCATACGATCACTTCGGCGCCCAGCGCTTTCAGGATATCGATCTTTTCTTTCGATTGTTTATCGGTGGTGGTGAAAATGCAGGAATAGCCTTTTACGATGGCGGTCAGGGCCAGTCCCATTCCCGTATTGCCGGAAGTGCCTTCTATAATGGTTCCTCCCGGTCTTAATTTCCCTTCCTGCTCGGCGACTTCGATCATCTTCACGGCCATCCTGTCTTTCGCGGAGTTGCCCGGATTAAAATATTCTACCTTGGCGGCTACGGCGCAGGGAAGGCTCTTCGCGATCTTGTTTAACCTGATCAGCGGCGTATTTCCGATCGTCTCCAGTATATTATTTTTAATCTTCATTTTACGGAAATTGGTGAGGCTGTAAAGATAAGCCTTCTGTTTGATCGGCGCCGTTTTCACAGCCGGGCGGCGATGCATTCCGTTTCAATTCCGGCGCGACAAAATAAAAAATTAATGAGCCGATGATCCGCGCGGACCGGAAAAGCAATGAATAAGCGTTTTGCCCTGCCTGGTTGACTGATATCCTGCGCACAGGTTAAAATAAAAGTTTTCAGCAAAATATTTCTTGATCCAATCTTCTGTAAATTCGCGCTCCTTTGAAATCGGAACACTGAAAAATGGAGAATAAGTATATACAAAAGATCGCCGATGCGCTTCAATTAAGGGTCAGGCAGGTCGAGAACGTATCGCAGCTGCACCAGGAAGGCGCTACGATCCCCTTTATGGCGCGGTATCGCAAGGAGGCTACCGGCAATATGGACGAGGTGCAGATCGCCGGCGTCGTAGAAAAGATAAAATATTTTAATGAGCTGGATAAACGAAAGGAGACCATTCTTAAAACTATCGAAGGCCTGGGCAAACTAAGCCCCGAGTTGCAGTCGCGCATTGAAAACACGTTTGAGGCGACGGAGCTGGAAGATATTTATCTGCCGTATAAACCCAAAAGGAAGACCCGCGCTACCGTTGCCATTGAAAAAGGCCTGGAGCCTCTTGCCCGCGCTATTTTTGAACAGCAGGAAACAGGCGTTGAGGCGCTGGCGGAGCAGTATGTCAACGTTCCGCCGGCAACTGAGGGCGCAGATGCGACAGCGAAGGAAGGCGCCCTGCTTGTGCGGAACACGGAAGAGGCTTTACAGGGCGCCCGCGATATCATTGCCGAATGGATAGCTGAAAACGAACAGGCAAGGAACGCGGTCAGGCAGTTATTTGCCAGGGATGCTTCGGTCAGTTCAAAAGTATTAAAGGCAAAAAAAGACACGGAGGAAGCGCAGAAGTACAAAGATTATTTTGAGTTCAGCGAGCCCCTGGCGCAATGCCCCTCTCACCGTATGCTGGCCATTCGGCGCGGGGAAAAAGAAGGTTTTCTTTCGATGGACATAGCGATAGACCGCGAAGCGGCCCAGGAAGCGTTGAAGAAAATAGTTATCAAAGCAGGCGCTTATCCGTTTTCTGCCGCGCAGATCAGGATGGCGATCGAGGATGGCTTTGACAGGTTGTTAAAACCTTCTATTGAAAACGAGTTCCGGCTGATCGCAAAGACCAATGCCGATGAAGAAGCCATCAGGGTATTTGCCGAAAACCTCCGTCAGCTTTTGCTGGCCTCGCCCCTGGGATCTAAGCGGGTGATGGCTCTGGATCCGGGGTTCCGGACCGGTTGCAAGGTGGTTTGTCTTGATGCGCAGGGAAATCTATTGTACCATACCGCCATCTATCCGCATCCCCCGCAACTGGAAACAGCTTCTTCGGTTGCCGAGCTAAAACGAATGGCGAAAAAATACCAGGTGGAAGCCATTGGCATCGGAAACGGAACGGCGGGCAGGGAAACGGAGCAGCTGATCCGCGGCATCGATTTTGGCAGGCATATCAGTATTTTCATGGTGAATGAAAGCGGCGCTTCTATCTATTCGGCTTCAGAAGCCGCGCGGGAAGAATTTCCCGATCATGATGTTACGGTGCGCGGCGCCGTTAGTATAGGCAGGAGACTGCTGGATCCCCTGAGCGAGCTGGTGAAGATAGACGCCAAATCCATCGGCGTGGGGCAGTATCAGCACGATGTGAACCAGCTTAAGCTAAAGGAAGAGCTGGACAGGGTGGTGGAGAGCTGCGTGAACCATGTGGGCGTAAACCTGAACACGGCGAGCTGGCGCTTATTGGGATATGTATCTGGACTGAGCGCTACGCTGGCGAAAAATATTATCGAGTACCGCTTAAAGAACGGTCCTTTTCAAACCAGGGAAGAGATAATGAAGGTCTCGATGATGGGCCCCAAAAGCTTTGAGCAGTCCGCCGGGTTCCTGAGAATTCCCGGCGCGGAGAACCCGCTCGATAACAGCGCCGTGCATCCGGAAACCTATTTTGTCGTTCGCGGGATGGCGAAAGACCTGGGTTGCGAAGTAGAAGCGCTGATGCGCGACAGCGCGCTTCGGAAGAAAATAAACCCGAAGAACTATATCTCGGAGAAGGCGGGCGAATATACCATTGAAGATATCCTGAAGGAATTGGAAAAACCCGGCCGTGATCCGCGCAGCCATGCCGAGGAGTTTCGTTTCGATGACGCCCTTAAAACGATGGAAGACGTTAAGCCGGGGATGACCGTGCCGGGGATCGTAACGAATATCACCAATTTCGGCGCCTTCGTGGATATTGGCGTGAAGCAGGACGGCCTGCTGCATATCTCCCAGATGAGCAATACCTATATCGCCGATCCGAACCAGGTCGTAAAACTGAATCAGCAGGTGATGGTTTCTGTTATAGATGTGGATGCGACCCGGAAAAGAATATCGTTGTCGATGAAAACGCAGACGCCGGCTACCTCCGCGCCCAAGGCAAGGCCGGGAAGCGGCTCCCAGCGCGCAAACAAGAAAGCCGAACCGGCAAATGATTTTCAATCCAAGCTAATGGAGCTGAAAAAGAAGTTTAAGGAGTGACGGATCTTAGCGCTGCTGTTCCATCGCTTTCTGAAAGGTTTTATCGTGCAGGTTGTTTATCTCGTAATATCCCTGCATGCCCCATATCTGGCGCGCCATCCAGGCTTTGATCTTTTTCCCGATCTCCTCACGGTCGTGCGTCGAAAAGGGTCCGAACGGGATTTTGTTTTTTTCGGTATAACGCATCAGCGCAGACCAGGACTCTTCGCCGGCTTGAAAATTTTCTGAAAAATCGGAAGCGTCCCTGAACTGATCGAAATAGGGTCTGCGCTGCAGATAGTGCAGGTAGATGAATTTTCCGAAATGCTGATCGGTGAACAGCGGAGCCATATTGGCGGAGATGCCGGAACTGTCGTAAGACACATATATATCGGGCGTGATGCCCCCGCCTCCGTAGAGCTTTCTACCGCCCTTGGTGATGAATACGGCGCTGTCGCCTACCGGTAACAGTTCATCATTTTCATGCAACACTTCGCCGTTGTGGAAACGTTCCAGCGTTTCATTGTTGTAGGCGCTTCGGCCATTGGCGTATGATTTTTGTATGCTTCTTCCCGTGGGCGTATAGTAGCGGGCTACCGTAAGTCGTAGCGCCGATCCTCCCGCCAGGGAATACTGTTTTTGCACAAGCCCCTTTCCAAAGGTCCTTCTCCCGATGATGGTCGCCCGGTCCCAGTCCTGCAAGGCCCCGGCCAGCACTTCGCTTGCTGAAGCCGATCCCTCGTCGACCAGCACAACCAATTCTCCTTTTTCAAATAACCCCGGTCGTTTGCAGCGGTACTCCACTTTTGGCAACTTGCTGCCCTGGGTATATACGATCAGTTTGTCGCCATCCAGGAACTCATCTGCAATGTCCACGGCTTCGTCCAGGATGCCGCCGCCATTGTTCCGCAGGTCAAGGATGAGTTTTTTCATTCCGCGCGCCTGCAGTTTCTCCATTGCCTGCATACATTCCTCATAACTGGTTCCCGAAAATTTGTTCAGGTGAATGAATCCGGTAATACTGTCCGCCATATACGCCGCATCGACAGAATAAAGCGGTATGGCGCTCCTCGCGATCTGGAACTCCTTTTTTTCTCCGTTCCGCAGCATGACAATATTCGCCAGGCTGCCTCCTTTTCCGCGAAGCAGGCTTTTGATCTTTTCAGAACTGATATTGTTGCCCGCGACGGAAGAATCGCCCACGGAAAGGAATCTATCGCCCGTGGAAATGCCCGCCTTATCGCTGGGGCCGCCGGGCAGCACGTTCACCACATGAACTGTGTCGTCAATGATCTGGAACTCCACGCCAATGCCGTCGAAGTTCCCCTGGAGGTCTTCGTTTACCTGTTGCAGGTACTTGGCGGGTATAAAGATGGAATGCGGATCGAGATTGTTGAGCATGGCCTTAATGGCGTCTTCTGCAAGCGTATCCATGTCCAGCGAATCGACGTACTGCATCCGGATAAGATCGATGGTTTCCTGGACGGACGACTGCCGGGAGGATTGAAAAAAGCCCTGGCCCGAAGGGATGTTTTCCCTTAGCGTATACCCTGCTGCCATGCCGAGCGCCAATACTATTGCAAATAATAAGGGAAGCCATGCCTGTAATTTTTTCATTGTGCCGCGATGTTATTTATCGTCTTCAAATGATCGTCTTCAAAGTTGCGGCTAAGTTCTTAATAAATTTTCAATTGCGAACTTTACCTTCGCGGGGGCGGCTTGCCTGGCTGCGGCATATTGCGCGGCAACGCAGGCAAACAAATAATATCCCGGCCCAGCCGGGAATAACCAGCCAGGCCTTTCGCGGGCCCGGGCATGCGAAGGCGATATCATCATCGATCAGCGCGATCAAAATAAGGCGTATGGCATTCATGATAGCAGACAGCGGTTCGACAAAATGCGAGTGGCGCGTTGTTGAGCCTGGTAAAAAAGCAAGGGGCAGATCGCTGTTTACGCAGGGGATGAGCCCTTATTTTTTGAATGCCGCAGAGATGGAAACCCTGCTCCGCAATGAATTGTTGCCGCAGCTGAAAAAACAGGGGATCCAATCGGTTTTTTTCTATGGAACAGGGTGTAAAAGCGCGGAGAATGCAAAGATGGTAAAGAGGGTCCTGAAAAAGGTCTTTACCGGCGCAAGGGTGGAAGTCTCGCACGACCTGATGGGGGCGGCCAGAGGGGTTTGTTTGGATCAGCAAGGGATTGCCTGTATCCTGGGTACGGGCAGCAATTCCTGCTATTACGACGGGCGGAGAATTGTACGGAACCGCCCCGGGCTTGGATACGTGCTGGGAGATGAAGGAAGCGGCGCCTACCTGGGCATAAGAGTGGCGCAGCATTTTCTTTATGGCATTTTTGAAAAGGAAATATCGGCCCGGTTCCAGGAAAAATACAAGGTTGACGCCGCCGGCATACTGGAAAATGTTTACAAGAAACCCCTTCCCAACCGTTACCTGGCCGCGTTTAGCCGGTTCCTGTCCGAAAACAGGGGGCATTATATGATCGAGAACATCATCGAGGACGGGCTGAATGATTTCTTCTTTATGCATGTCGCCCGGTATCCGGAAAGCGATAAATACCCCGTTCATTTTGTAGGCGGGGTGGCTTATCATTTTCGCGATGTGGTAGAAAGACTTTGCGGGGAATATGGATTGCAGAAAGGCTCGGTGGTTCAGCATCCCATGGATGGACTGGTCAGGTATCACCAGGTAACGGAAGAGTAAGGCGTTCCCGTGATTCAGCCATCGCCGGAGCCGGGTTTAAAACTGTTTTTAAATCAATCAAATGTCGGAGTTTATACCTATTACCGAACAGGCTGGAAAATATCGCCGCCTGGAGAAGATGAGCGTTCGCGAGTTGCTGACGCATATTAATGAAGAGGACAAAACCGTACCCTATGCGGTGGAAAAAGCAATTCCGGCGATGGAGGGCCTTGTAACGGCAATTGCCGATAAGCTATTGTCGGGCGGCCGTTTGTTCTATATCGGCGCGGGAACCAGCGGCAGGCTGGGAATACTGGATGCCAGCGAGATCCCCCCGACCTATGGCATGCCGGAAGGGCTGGTGGTGGGCGTTATTGCCGGGGGCGCGCGCGCTATTCAATATCCGGTTGAAATGGCGGAAGATGATGAAGACCAGGGCTGGCGCGACCTGCAGGCTTACCAGGTAAATGAAAGGGACCTGGTGGTCGGCATAGCGGCCAGCGGAAAAACCTCATATGTAAAGGGCGCGTTAAAAATGTGCAGGGAACATAATATTACCACCGCCTGTTTAGTTTGTAACCCTAACAGCCCCATAGCAAGTTTTGCAGATTATCCCATAGAATTGATTGTCGGCCCGGAATTTGTTGCGGGAAGCACCAGAATGAAAAGTGGGACTGCACAGAAGCTGGCGTTGAACATGATTTCCACCGCGGCGATGATACGAATTGGCAGGGTAGAAGATAACAGGATGGTAAACATGCAGTTGACAAATTCCAAGTTAATAGAACGCGGCGTGGCCCTGCTAATGGAAAAAACAGGCATAGCCGATTCTGAACAGGCAAAAAGCCTTTTACTGAAGCATGGAAGCGTAAAAAAAGCGGCGGAGCTGTTCTCACGTTGATTTTTTTGATAATTAAAATTGATTACCGTCATTTATTTGACCGGGAGGACTTCCTGGAATAAATGCTGAATCTTATAATCCCGTATCCCCAAAAACCGCTTATGAATTGGCCATTATTGACGGCTTTTTTTGCTGTTGCTGCTTTTACCTGTGTGGTTGCCCGCGCGCAACCCTCTTCGGAGAATACTGTCTATGCGATTACCAGCGCTGCCAAGGGCGATTACCAGTGGACGGAGGTCAAGCAAATTGACCTGAACACCGGGGATGTCGTCCGTAATGTATATGAAAGCGAAAAGGGTAATTACAAACTGTTTAATGCCCGGACGGGCCAGGAGATTCGTTCGATCACCATAAACGGCTCAACGCCAGCAGAAAGCCAATTGCCTTTTTCGGGGCTATCCGCCGCCTGCGCGTATGATAAGGCGCACAACAGGCTTTACTATACGCCTATGTTTATCAATCAACTCAGGTATATCGACCTGAATTCGCCTACTCCCCATATATACATATTTGATAATGAGCCGTTAGGCGGTTCCGTCGACATGAGTATCGAAGCCAATCATTTTACGCGCATGGTCATCGGCGCCGACGGGAGCGGATATGCGGTTAATAACAGCGGCAGCCGGTTCATAAAGTTTACCACCGATGAGAATCCTTCGATCACCAACCTGGGGGCGCTGAAAAATGCGCCGGAGAACGGATCTGTATCCATCTCCGATGCCAATACCAGTTGGGGGGGCGATATGATTTCCGATGTCAGCGGCAGCCTGTATATTATTTCTGCGCATAACCATCTATTTAAAATTGACGTGCAGACAAGGACAGCCAAACATATTACCAGGATCAAAAACCTTCCCGTGGGCTTTACCACCAATGGCGCTGCGGTGGATAACCTGGGTAACCTCGCGCTGACCAGCGCGAATTTTATCACCGCCTACTACAAGATCGACCCGGTCACCTGGCAGGCGACGGCGGTTACCAATAATAACCTGCTTTACAATACCTCTGATCTGGCAAATGAGAACCTGTTGCTGCAGACCGACCTGATCGTGCTATCAAAAGAAGATGATCCGCGCACCCGGGCCGCCCGCGACCGCGATGAACAGGTAACCATCTATCCTAACCCTGTTAAACCCAATCAACCGATCCAGGTGGCGTTTAAGAATAAAGGAAGGGGGAAATACCATGTGCTGCTTGCGGATTTTACCGGGAGGGTGATCTCCGCCCGGCAGGTAAATGTCGACGGCGCCTCGGCGTTGAGCAGGGTGCCGATCGATCTTTCATTGGCAAAGGGATTATATATTGTTAAAATACTGGACCCTCAGAACCAATTGCTTGTTCTGAAGAAGATCATCGTTGAGTGATCGGTAAAAAATATTTGGAAACGGATTAACCGAGGCTGTAAATTGCTACAGCCTTTTTTATTTTAACCATTTCCCATGCACGATATTGAACCTTTCTATAACTGGCGGCATATTTATGTGAGCGAAGAGGATGAGCGGTCTCCATTCTATGGAAGGGCCTATTCGGAATTTGAATTCTCTCAAACCATCTACAATTACTATATCCATCCGCAATGGGATGCATTTGATTCACGAACGCTGTACCTGAAAGTGCTGATTGCCGATTATGAAGAAAAGTATGCGATCATTGAGTTGTTAGGCGAATGGAACGACGCCATAGAGAATGATATCATGTTCCTGAAAAGAGAAGTGGCCGACAAGTTTATGGCGGAAGGGATAACCAAGTTTGTATTGATCGCGGAGAATGTCCTGAACTTCCACAACAGCGATAAGGAATATTACCAGGAATGGTTCGACGAGGTGACGGAGGAGTATGGCTGGATCGTATGTTTGAATATGCCCGAACAGACGCAGCACGATTTTAAAGGCGCCCGGCTGCACCGGTATATCGAATTGATGGAGCTCGAGAACTGGAGGGTGTACAAGCCATTTCATCTCTTTAAGAAAATAGACGATCAGCTCTCCAGGCGCCTGGAATAGCCATCGGCAAAATTTTTTTTTGATTTTCGTTTATACTTATTATTTTTGACGCCTGTATGGCAACAAAACAAGCATTCGGCTATTTTTACTTTTACTTCTACCGCAGTAGCAGCCGGGTATGCTTTTGTTAAAAAGAAAAACAAACAGATTAACAATAAATGATCCCGGCTGATGAGGCCGGGATTCTTGTTTTCTAGGTATAAAGAACGATGAGCAATGAATACGCAAGCGAATAACAGTCAGACAGTTGGCGAGGAAGAAGAAAAGCCCGTGGAAAGCGTTTCCATACAGGGTTATGAAGGAAGCTTTCACCAGGCGGCGGCGGCGCATTTTTTTGGCAAGCATATCAGGGTCATCCCCTGCGCTACTTTTGCAGAAGTGGTGAAGATCGCCGCTAATCCCAAAATGAGCGACGGCGGCGTGATGGCAATTGAGAACTCCATCGCCGGAAGCATTCTTCCCAACTATAACCTGCTTAAAAAAAGCAGCCTGACGATCATCGGGGAAGTCTATCTGCAGATCAGGCAGAACCTGCTGGTCAACCCCGGCGTTACGCTGGAAGATATCCGCGAAGTGCATTCTCATCCCATGGCGCTGCAACAATGCCTGGATTTTCTCGACAAGTACAACTGGAAACTGATCGAAACGGAGGATACGGCGCTTAGCGCGAAAATGATCCACCAGCGGCGCAGCAAACATATTGCGGCGATCGCCAGCCGGCTGGCGGCGGAATTGTTCGACCTGGAAATACTGGCGCCGAATATCCATACGATGAAAAACAATTATACCCGTTTCCTTGTCCTGCGGCCGGAAAAGCACGCCGCTATTCCCGCTGACGCCAACAAGGCCTCGGTGTATTTTCATACGGATCACTCCAGGGGAAGCCTGGCAAAAGCGTTGACCAGGATAGCCGATCATGGCGTGAACCTGAGCAAGCTGCAGAGCTTTCCCATACCCGGCAGCGAATGGTTGTATTCATTCCATGCCGATATGGAATTCGATCATATCGATCAGTTCCACCAGGTGATGGCCGCGATCAAACCGGTAACAGAGGAGCTGAGGACCTATGGCGTCTACCGGAAAGGAGAGACCCATTAAGATGGCGAAAACAAGGGCTACCAACAATAGCCGCAAAGCAGCAGCAATAGCTGAAACTGGAGATGCAACGAAACAGAAGAAAAGAAGGAGCTGCCGTTAGCAGATAACGAAGCGCAGCGAAAGGGAAGTCGGACGGTTTTGAACCGCAGGAAAAACGAACGAAGACGAATAGTAAACCGATCAAATAAAAACAGTGATATCAACGTCAAAAAGATTAGAAGGCATAGGCGAGTACTATTTTTCGCAGAAACTGCGGGAAATAGCGCAGCTTAACGGCGAGGGAAAGAACATCATCAACCTGGGCATCGGCAGCCCGGATTTTCCTCCGCATCCCCAAGTGATCAAAACGCTGGCGGAATGCGCCGCCAGGCCGGATACGCATGCTTACCAGGGATACAAGGGCAGCCCGGTCCTGCGTAAGGCTTTTGCCCGGTGGTACAAAAGATGGTATTCGGTGGACCTGGACCCGGAAACGGAGATCTTGCCGCTTATCGGGTCAAAGGAAGGGATCATGCATGTTTGCATGACCTACCTGGATGAGGGCGACCAGGTCCTGGCGCCCAACCCCGGTTATCCTGCTTATACCGCTGCTGCAAAGCTGGCCGGGGGAACCTGTATCCCTTATACGTTGACCGAAGAAAACCGCTGGAGGCCCGATTTTGATGAGTTACAGAAAGCGGTTGATCAAAATACAAGGGTAAAAATATGGTTTGTCAATTATCCCCAAATGCCGACGGGCCAGTTGCCCGACCGGCAGCTTTTTGAACAGATCATCTCGTTTGCCCGGAAAAACGACCTGCTTGTCTGCCACGACAACCCCTATAGCTTTATCCTGAACGACTCGCCGATGAGCATTCTGAGCGTGGATGGCGCAAAGGAAGTAGCCATAGAGCTGAACTCGCTGAGCAAATCGCATAATATGGCCGGCTGGCGGGTGGGCGTGTTGTGCGCGTCAAAACAGCGGGTGGAGGAAACGCTCCGGTTTAAATCGAATATGGACAGCGGCATGTTTCTTCCCGTTCAAATAGCGGCAGCCGCGGCATTGGACCTGGGGAAGGAATGGCATGACCAGGTGAATGAAGCGTACAGGAAAAGAAGAACGCATGCTTTTGAGTTGCTGAACCAGTTGGGCTGTACTTATGATAACGACCAGGCGGGCATGTTTTTGTGGGCGCGCGTTCCCGGCCATATCAGCGATGGATATGCGTTGAGCGACGAGGTATTGTACGGGGCGAATGTATTTATTACCCCGGGAGGTATTTTCGGTTCGGCGGGAAACCAGTACATCAGGGTCAGTCTATGCAGTACTGAGGACAGCTTCCGGGAAGCGATCGACAGAATAAAAAACCGTAAAAACAATCAATCAGTAAGATCATGACCGTTGCAATCATAGGCGTTGGGTTAATCGGAGGATCAATGGCTTTGGCGCTCAGGGGCCAGGGCATAGCCGGCAAAGTACTGGGCGTGGACGCTAATGAAGAGCATCAGCGCCGGGCGCTGGAACTGGGCCTGATAGACGAGGCCGCGGGACTGGACGCCGCTATTCAGCAATCTTCCCTTATCGTCCTGGCGATCCCGGTGGATGCCGCCGCCCTGTTGTTGCCGGGGATACTGGATAGCGTTGACAGGCAGGTGGTAATGGATGTTAGCTCCACTAAAAAACAGATCATACAGGCGGTTAAGGACCATCCCAAAAGAGGGCGTTTTGTAGCCAGCCATCCCATGTGGGGAACGGAATACAGCGGCCCCGAGGCGGCGGTGAAGGGCGCTTTTACGGGCAAGGCGGCAGTGATCATCGATAAGGAAGGGTCGGATGCCGACGCCTTAACGCTGGTGAAAGGCATTTACAGGAAGATAGGCATGTCGCTCCTGTATATGGAGGCGGGCGCGCATGATCTCCATGCCGCTTATGTGAGCCATATCTCCCATATCACCTCCTTCGCTTTGGCGAATACGGTGTTAAAAAAAGAGAAGGAGGAAGACGCCATTTTTGCGCTGGCCAGCGCGGGGTTTGAGAGTACGGTCCGGCTGGCCAAGAGCAACCCGGCGATGTGGGCCCCCATCTTCATACAAAATCAGCAGAATGTGCTGGAAGTGCTGAACGAACATATCGCCCAGTTGAACGCTTTTAAGCGCTGCCTGGAAAATAAGGATTATTCCTGCATGGTGGAGTTGATGGAAAATGCCAATAAGATCCGGAAAATCCTGAAATAAATGGGCTTGTTTCGGGCGATCCGGCCGCAAAATAACGGCAGGAATATTCGTAATAAAATACGCAAAAGGCGCAATAGTAGTACCTTTGCAAAAATTAAAAAAAGATTATGACCACATTTGAAGGGTTAGGTTTAGATGCAAGACTGGTTCAGGCGACCGACGCGCTGGGATATACCCAACCCACCCCTATCCAGGAACAAGCTATTCCTGTGTTGATCAGCGGTACGAAAGACCTGGTTGGTCTGGCCCAGACGGGGACCGGAAAAACAGCTGCATTTGGACTGCCCTTGCTGCATCTTATAGACGCGGAAAAAAGAATTCCCCAGGCCCTGATCGTCTGCCCTACCCGGGAATTGTGCATACAGATCGTGAACGAGATGGAATCCTTTAAAAAGTTCCTTCCCAAGGTATCCATACTGGCGGTTTATGGCGGCACTTCAGTCGGGATGCAGATCCGGGATCTTAAAAGAGGGGTGCAGATCGTTGTAGCCACGCCGGGCAGGCTGATCGACCTGATCGAAAGAAAGGCCATAGACCTGGGCGAGATCAAATACGTAGTGCTGGACGAAGCGGATGAAATGCTGAACATGGGCTTCCAGGATGATATTGAATTTATCCTTAAAAACACTCCCCAGAGAGATTCTACCTGGCTGTTCAGCGCTACCATGCCGGCAGAGATACGCAGGGTGAGCAAGAAATACATGACAAGTCCCGTGGAGATCACGGTAGGAAAGGTGAACACGGGCAACAAGAACATTGATCACCAGTTTTATGTGACCAATGCCCAGCATCGTTATCAGACCTTAAAAAGGCTGATCGACTTTAACCCGGGCATCTACGGGATCATCTTTACGCGCACCAAGGCGGACGCCCAGGCGATAGCGGAAAGGCTTACCCGCGAAGGATATGATATAGACGCGCTTCATGGGGATCTTACCCAGCAGCAGCGCGACAAGGTGATGGGCGATTTCCGGGATAAGGTATTGCAGTTGCTTATCGCTACCGATGTGGCGGCGCGGGGTATAGACGTGCAGGGCATCACCCATGTGATCAATTACGAGCTGCCCGACGATGTGGAAGTGTATACGCATCGCAGCGGCCGTACGGGAAGGGCGGGGCTCACGGGCGTTTGTATGTCTATCGTGCACAGCCGGGAAATAGGAAAACTGCGGCAGATCGAAAGAATGGTGCAGGCGCCCTTTCACAAGGTGGAGATACCCAGCGGCAAGGATGTATGCCGCAAGCAGTTCTTCAATTTCATGGATAAATTATTGCAGGCGGATATCAGCCACGGCGATTATGAGACCTATGTGCCTATGCTTGCAGAAAAGTTTGCGGAGATCTCCAAAGAAGAAGTGCTGAAAAGGGTGGCGGCCATGGAGTTCGACCGGTTCCTCAAATATTATGAAAATGCGGAAGACCTGAATGTCAGGGAAAGGCTCCGCCAACCCTGGGACAGGGATCGCAACGATTCCAGGAGCGATTTCCAGGGCGGTCCCAATCGCAGAAGGGATAGAAGGGAATACGCCACTGCAAATGGCGATTCTACCAAATTGTTTGTGAACCTCGGCACCAAGGATGGATTTTATAAGGCCAGCTTTCTCCAGTTTATCCTGGATATGAGCGATCTCAAAAAAGAAGCGCTCGGCAGGATCGATATGAAGGAAATGAACAGTTGGATCGAAGTGGAAAGATCGGCGGCGCCAAGAATGATCCGCGCCATCGACGGGAAGAACTATAAGGGAAGAAGGATCAGGATGAATGAAGCAAACAGCAGATAAATCATTGCAAAATCAATCAACACATACTCAAATTTATGGAGCAAGTAGTAAAATCGGCGGCTGCAATAGACCAGGTCTGGTCTAAAAGGCCGATCATTATTTCCGGCCCTTGCAGCGCAGAGACCGAAGAACAGGTATTGCAAACGGCAACCCGTTTGGCCAATACCGGTAAAATAGATATGCTTCGCGCAGGCATCTGGAAACCCCGTACCCGCCCCGGAAGCTTTGAGGGCATCGGAACCAAGGGATTGCCCTGGTTGCAACAGGCTAAAAAGCTTACAGGACTGCCTTTGGCTGTTGAAGTGGCTACCGGTAAACAGGTGGAAGACGCCCTGCATTTTGATATAGACCTGTTGTGGATCGGCGCCAGAACTACGGTTAATCCGTTCAGCGTGCAGGATGTGGCCGACGCCCTGCGCGGCGCCAAGGTGCCGGTGCTGATCAAGAACCCGATCAACCCGGATCTTGAACTGTGGATCGGCGCCGTGGAGAGAGTGGCCAAAGCCGGCATTGACCGGATCGGTCTTATCCATCGCGGCTTCTCTTCCTATGGCAATACCGAATACCGCAATGCGCCGATGTGGCATATGGCCATCGAGATGAAACGCCGTAACCCGGATATGCTCATCATCAACGACCCTTCCCATATCTGCGGCAGAAGAGATATTTTGTTGGATGTGGCGCAGAAAGCGATAGACCTGGATTTTGACGGGCTGATGATAGAGAGTCATATTGATCCCGACAATGCCTGGAGCGACGCCAAGCAGCAGGTTACGCCCGAACGCCTCGCCGAAATGATCGACGCGATCATCTGGCGTAAGGAAGATACCAATTCTGAAGCCTTCCACATGGCCCTGGAAAAGCTGCGCCAGCAGATCAATCACCTGGACGATGAACTGATCCAGTTGCTGGGACAGCGCATGAAGATCGCCGATAAGATAGGCGAGTTCAAAAAAAACAACAATATCACCATCCTGCAGACCAACCGCTGGAATGAGATCCTGGACAGGGCTGTTCAAAAAGGAGATAAGCTGGGCCTGACCCGCGAATTCATCACCAAATATTTCGACGCGGTTCATATGGAGAGCATCAATCACCAGAACCGTATCATGAATTCTTAAGGGGGCGATGAAAAAAAACAAGTATGCATTTTCCCGGCAGACCGTCGCTTATTATTTTGACGCGTCTTTCAGCTATTTGAAAGAACTGGTCGACCCGGGGCATTCGGTGATCGTTACCGACAGGAATATTTACGAGCTGCACAAAAGCAAACTCTCAAAGTGGAAAACGATCGTGCTGCCCCCCGGCGAAGCATTCAAAACGCAGGCTACCGTGGATTCGGTGATCGGGCAGTTGATCGAAATGAACACCGATAGGAGATCCTGCCTGGTGGGCGTAGGGGGAGGAGTGGTAACCGATATTACGGGATATGCGGCTTCCGTGTATATGCGGGGCATCCGCTTCGGATTTGCGCCGACCTCCCTGCTGGCGATGGTGGACGCATCCATAGGAGGAAAAAATGGAGTGGATGTGGGCCTGTATAAGAACCTGGTAGGGGCGATCAATCAGCCTGATTTTTTACTGTTTGACCCTTCTCTGCTGAAAACCCTTCCGGGGAATGAATGGGTGAACGGATTCGCAGAGGTCATCAAACATGCCTGTATCAAAGACGCCCGGTTATTTAAGGAGCTGGAGCAGCATAACGTTCGCGCATATGCTAAAAACAAGCAGGCGCTTTCCGGGCTTGTCCGCAGGAATGCCATTATTAAAACCAAAGTGGTCTTGGCCGATGAATTTGAGAGCGGCGAGAGAAAGCTATTGAACTTTGGCCATACCTGGGGACATGCGATTGAAAATAAATACGGTCTTTCACATGGTCACGCGGTTGCCCTCGGTATGGTAGTCGCCTGCCGGTTATCGGAAAAATTATGCGGTTTCAGGCATACAGAGAGAGTGATCGGGCTGCTGGAAAGATATGGATTGCCGACCGCGGGGGATTTTGATAAACAACAAACCTTCGCCGCGTTGAAGATGGATAAGAAAAAAGTGAAGAGTTCCATGAACTATGTATTGCTCAGCGATATCGGCAAATCGCTGACAAAATCCATCCCCATGGATAAGCTGGAAAAACTGATTGATTCATTATAAAAAGAATGATCCCGGCGACGGGTTATATGCAGAGATTATGGTAGCAACCGTTCAACCTTCGCTTGTTCAGGGAGTCCTCCGGGCGCCGGCGTCTAAAAGCTCCATGCAGCGCGCCTGCGCGGCGGCCCTGCTAAGCAATGGCGCGTCCGTGATACGGAATCCCGGCGTTTCCAACGACGATCTGGCGGCATTGGAGGTTATCCGGGTATTGGGCGCAAGAGTTGTCAGCCAAAACAGGGACAGCATCACCATTGAGAGTTCGGGCGTTCAACCCATTGCTTCCTCGATGAATTGCGGGGAAGCCGGGCTGGGCTTACGCATGTTCGCGCCGATAGCCGCCTTAAGCGATAAGGAGATAACGATAAACGGAAGCGGCAGCCTGTTGAAAAGACCCATGCATTTTTTTGATGAGATATTTCCTTCGCTGGGTATTCGTATCGAATCCCGGGGCGGCTATCTGCCCTTGCGTATCCGGGGACCGCTCCGCCCCGCCGATATTGAGATCGACGGCTCGCTGAGCTCCCAGTTCCTGACGGGACTGCTTATGGCTTATGCAGCGTCGGGAAGCCATGATGCGAGTATAAAAGTAAAAGACCTTAAAAGCAAGCCCTATATTGATCTGACGCTGCAGGTGATGAAACATTTCGGCGTGGCCGTTGAACATGAGAACTACGAGATCTTTCATTTCAAGGCGCGCGCGGAGAAAGGGTTTACGCCTGCCGTCTATACGGTGGAAGGCGATTGGAGCGGGGGCGCCTTCCTGTTGGCCGCCGGAGCTGTTGCCGGGCCTGTTTCCGTGAAGGGGCTGAGCTTTGCCTCCACCCAGGCCGATAAAGCGATCATGGAGGCCTTGCATCGTTGCGGCGCTATCGTTTCCACGGATAACGACCGGATAGATATTCGCCCGGCGGCGCTGAAAGCTTTTGAATTTGACGCGACGGATTGCCCCGACCTGTTCCCGCCCCTGGTTGCCCTGGCGGCCTATTGCGACGGGAATACGCTTATCCGGGGAACCAGCCGGCTGACGCACAAGGAGAGTAACCGGGCGCTTACCTTGCAGGAGGAGTTTGGTAAAATGGGATTGACCATCGACCTGGAAGGCGATACCATGAAAGTGCAGGGAGGAAAGGGGTTGTCAGGCGCGGTTGTCCATTCCCGTCATGACCATCGCATTGCCATGGCTTGCGCCGTCTCCGCCTTACGCGCGAGCGGCGATACGGTCATCGAAGTAGCAGAAGCGGTGGATAAATCGTACCCCCGGTTTTATGATGATCTTCAATCTCTCGGAGCGGCCGTATCTTTACGGGAAGAGAGCGGAGAATGAACGAAGCGTTATCCCCGGATACCGCTCAGTATAAAGAACATATAAAATTAAACAGCCTTGAATTCTATCGGACGGATATTCCGCATTTCTATTTTCGGCGAATCTCATGGAGAAAGCGTAGGGATCAATATCGACGGGTGTCCCGCGGGGCTTCTCCTGAGCGTGGATGATTTCCTTACGGACATCGAAAGACGAAAAGGTGGCAGCCAGAAAGGGACCACGCCGCGTAAGGAAGATGATCTCCCTATTTTTAAAAGCGGGATATTCAATAATAAGACCACCGGCGCGCCGATCGTCATTTTATTTGAAAACAAGAACACGCGCTCGGGCGATTATGAAAAACAAAGAGCCGTTCCCCGCCCCGGTCATGCCGACCTGGTCGCGTCCCAGAAATTCGGGGGCTTTGAGGATTTCCGCGGCGGCGGTCATTTCAGCGGCCGGCTGACGGTGGCGCTGGTTGCGGCCGGGGTGGTGGCTAAAAAGCTTTTAGCGCATACGCAACGCGCTGCCGGCATAAAGGTCTCCGCCTCCATACTGGAGATCGGGGGAGAATCCGACCTCGAAAAAGGATTGCAGAAAGCGATAGACGCCAAAGATTCCATAGGAGGCATCGTCGAATGCCGCGTTCAAGGTTTGCCCGCCGGTTTGGGAGAACCGTTCTTTGATTCCGCGGAATCATTGATCAGCCATGCCGTATTTGCGATACCGGCTGTTAGGGGAATTGAATTTGGGACCGGTTTCGAGGCGGCAAAAATGTTTGGATCCGCACACAATGATGCCATAGAGAACAGGGATGGCAAGACCCTTACCAATCATGCCGGGGGCGTTGTGGGAGGTATTACTAACGGGAACGAACTGGTATTCAGGATCGCGATAAAACCTACTTCTTCCACGCCCAAGGAACAGCAGACGCTTAACCGCGAGACCGGAGCCATAGAACCCTTTTCCGTTAAGGGCCGTCACGACCTGTGCATAGCGCTCCGGGTTCCCGTTGTACTGGAGGCGGTAACGGCCATAACGCTGGCGGATATGTTGCTGCTGGAACAATTTCTTCCAAGGGTTATTGGTCGCTAATAAAGGTCTGTTTAAACCGTTTCTTCTGAAAGTATGCAGGGCGAACCTGGGCCCTGCCGCGGCAAGCATAGCTGTTATCGGCGTTTGTGAAAAAGAAAAAGCTTCCCAAAGCAATGAATACGCTGGTTCTGCCAACAATTTTTCGGAGAACCCCTGAATATCGCGCTTGTCGTTTGGTTATTTCTGTTATAATGTTCCGGAGCGGTTCAATCTTTCTTTAGCGCCTTGCTTAGTTTTTCATGGTCGATGTCGAGGTTTTCATAGCGCTGATCGTCGGGCCATGAATAATGCCACCATTCGGTCGGGAACTGGATGAAGCCGTGCTTCTCCATAATGCCCCGCAACAATTTCCGGTTGGCGGCGGCTTCAGCAGAGAGCCCGGTATAATCCGGGTGCGCGACTTCCGTGAAGTTGTCAAAATCGGTCCCGAAATCGAGTTCCTTTCCAGTGGCGCTATCTACCAGGGTCATGTCAATGGCCAACCCCCGGTTATGAAAAGAGCCCTTTGAAGGGTGGGCGACAAAGTTCTCGTCCTTCACCAGTTCCCAGAAGACAATACTGGTTCTATGAGGTCTGTAAGCGTCCCAGACCTTTATTTTGAGTCCGCGGCTGTTCAGCTCTTCCGCGGCGCGGGCAAGCGCCAGGGCAGGTTGTTTTCTTAAGAAAGTATGGCTGGTCTTTTTCGGGTATAGCCTTTTGTTAGTAAAATTATTTTTGCCGGCATAGCGGAGTTCATAAATGATATCGGGGATAACCGATCTCAGGGATATCATTTCTTTATCGGGGTTTTCCCGGACAGAAGCCAGGTATCCTTCAATGATAGAGATGAATGGCAGATCCTCAGTGACATAGGGGCGTTGCGCTTGTGGCGCATAAAAAATACACAGGCAAATAAGAAGAGCCCCGGTCCGGGTCAGGCATGATAACTGTATATTCATCGATAATGCTTGTGCTGAAGTAAAATAAAGGGAAGGTATACCTTTTCTTATGCATTACTATGCAAAATGCGCTGAAAATGCTTATTTTTCGAAACCTTTTACTATTTTGACAAAATGGCGGCACAGAACTTATTTAACCGTTTAAGAAGCAGGAGTCTCTGTTTTTGCGGCGCCCCAACAAGAGTTGGGCAGGCTTTATTCACAGTCATTAAGCAATACATATGAAATGTTTAAATGGAATTTTGCTGGGGGCTGTTTTGTCGCTTGCCGCTTTCTCCTCGTGTAAGGAAAAAAAACCGGGGGAAAAGGATATTGTAGTGAAACCCGAATTGTTGGAAGACCGGGTGCGCCGGAACCTCCAGGAGCTTCTGCATTATGCGGAGGGGCATGGCAATAAAATGGACGACAGCCTGCTGCTGAACGCTATGGGTATGCTGAAGTTTGCCTATGAAGAAAACGGGTATACGGCATTATGGTCCGGCAACGGGGCATGGTTTCCCCAGGGTAGCGCAGTTTACCGGTTTATCAGGGAGTCAAAGAACTATGGTTTGTTCCCGGAAGATTATCATTTTGGATATCTATCGTCAATATATGACCGATTACTGACGGATTCGCTTTCGCAGCGAGACGCCGCTTTATGGTCGCGGGCCGACCTGGCGCTTACGGATGCAACGCTGCTTATTGCCCGGCACCTGAAAAGAGGCCGGCTGCCTTATGATAGCCTGACTTCGCGGATCGATACCGCGCTGGATGAAAAATTCTATTTACAGACGTTAAGGCAGGTCAGTTTGGCAAATAATGTGGATTCTGTTTTTCAGCGGCTGGAGCCCGCGCATACGGATTACCGGGCGTTGAGATCGGTTATCAAAGGTTTCCTGGATACGGCAGATTTCACTTCCTATACCTATCTTCCTTATCCCATAAACGATACGGCGGCTTTTTATAGCTTATTGCAGAGACGGTTACTCGAACTGAATATCGCCGATTCGAGTTTCCGCGCAGGCGACACGACAGGCCTGGCGAAAATGATAGCGGGTTTTCAGAAGTCTCGTGACATAAAGCCTTCCGGAAAGATCAATGAACCTACCGTTATTAACCTTAATAATAGCGATACTGAGAAGTTCAGGCGTATTGCGATCACGTTGGATAAGTTCAAACTGCTTCCTGATAGCATGCCGGAGACCTATGTATGGGTAAATCTTCCGGCATTCCAGCTAAAAGTGGTTGATGCGGATACGATTGCGTTACAGTCGAAAATTATCGTGGGCGCGCCTAAAACAAGAACTCCCCTGCTCAGTTCGGAGATATCCAATTTTATTACCTATCCCCAGTGGACGGTTCCTTACAGCATCGTTTTTAATGAAATGCTTCCACAGATAAAAAAGGATATTAATTATCTCCATAAGCAAAATCTGATGGTGGTAGACAAGTACGATAGCGTGATCGATCCGGCAACGATAGACTGGTCTACCCTTAATAAGAATAAATTTCCTTACCAGATACGACAACGGGAAGGCGATGATAATTCGCTTGGGGTGTTAAAGTTCAATTTCCGAAATCCGTATTCGGTTTACCTCCACGATACCAATGCGCGATGGTTGTTTAGCCGGTCGTACCGGGCGCTTAGCCATGGCTGTGTGAGGGTGCAGAGCTGGAAATCGCTTGCCAATTTTTTGGTTAGAAACGACACCATAAAATATCCTGCCGACACGTTAACCAATTGGATCGCCCGCCAGGAGAAGCATGTGGTATCGGGATTTAAGAAGGTTCCCATATTTATACGCTATTATACCTGCGAGGGCAAGGGAGAGAAGCTGATTTTCCATGATGATATCTACGCGGAAGACAAGATGTTGGCGGAAAAGTATTTTTGAGAAAATCCATTATCTATGAAACGGGTTTTATTGGCCATGATCCTTCTATTTCAGGGAGGAGTTTTGTTACGCGCTCAACCGGTCGGCGACAGCGTTCTGGATATTAAGAATAAAAAGATTCCCGTAAAACAGATCGGCGTGGCAAGTTATTATCATTCAAAGTTTCAGGGTAGAAAAACCGCCAGCGGGGAAAAATATGACGAGAAAAAGATGACGGCGGCGCATAATCGTCTTCCATTAGGAACCCGGATCAGGGTCGTCAACCTGATGAATCAGCGATCGGTGGTCGTCAGGGTTAACGACAGGATGCATCATAAAAACAAACGATTGGTCGATTTGAGCCGGGCGGCGGCCAGCAAACTGGGATATATCGGGAGGGGGCTTGCCAAGGTAAGCGTGGAAGTCTTACCGAAGGACCATAAGCAGAATGATCGTTAGGATTGGCCTTGTATATGTTTTTTGCTAAATTGTAAGGATAATCCCTTAATCATGAGGCATGGGTAAACCCTTAATCATTTTTAGCGCTTTATTGTTGACGTGTTCTTCCGGGTTGACCCAGACAGGCGCTTACAAGCAGCCGGCAACGTTGGGTATTCATTTTGTGTTTAATGATTTCGAAACGGCAAGCGCCATTCGTTCGTCCTCGTTATCTGCAGTGCTAAAGGAGAACAGGATCGCCAGTATTAAGGATATGTCGCAGGGGCTTGCATTAAGTTATGGCAAGGGGATTTCGGATCATTTCGATTTTTATTCTACGCTTATCGGCTCATTTCTTGCTTATCCCATGGAGAACAGGGAACCGGTATCAAAAGATTTCCTTTTGTTGGAAGCAGATGTTTCTGTGAGAGGAAAACTGCTGACCAATAAGCATTGGCTGCTTCCTTACCTGGAAGTCGGCCTGGGCGCGTCTAAATACCAGGGATACTGGGGAGCTTTTATTCCTGCGGGCCTCGGCATTCAGATCAGCTTTTTCGGGGAAGCCTACCTGATGATCCATTCCCAATACAGGATGGCCGTTACGGAAACCAGCAATTACCATTTTGTGCATAGCATCGGGCTGGTAGGTAATATCGGGAGTTTTGAGTAATGAAGGTTGACTATAATCATTGGCTGCGGAGCAGCCCGGATCAATTTCCGGATACGCTAAGGCCTTGATGCTGTTGATCTCAGAATATTCCTGATCAGCTTACTCTTCGTCCTTGTCTTTTTTCTTTCCGAATATTCTTTTAAACAGTCCTTTTTTCTTCTTCTCTTCATTGAGATGCCCGTCGTCAGCTGGGGCGTTCTTGTCTTTCGCGGGATCGATATTCTTCTTGTCCTTCGCTTCTTTCAGTATTTTCTGTTCTTCCAGGGAAAGCTGGGACTCGACGGGTATATCGTTTTCTTCCGGCGCGTACAGGTATTCGTTAGCCGCTCCGTTGCCTTCGTCCACGCCTTCCGCTCCGGGAGGCGGAGCCTGATCCTGGATATTCATATAGTCGTATAACATTTCGGAGCGCATGTTTTCCGGCTGTATAAATTTGGCCTGTTTATCCAGTCCAAGGGTCTTGTCCTCAAAAGCTTTCTTGAAAAAATATTCCCATATGGGACGCGCCGCGCGACCCCCTTCTCCCATCTTGCTTTCAAGCCGGATAAAGCGGTTGTCGCAACCTACCCAGACGCCGGCGGATAGCTGCGGCGTGAAGCCGATAAACCAGGCGTCGGAATAATCATTGGTAGTGCCTGTTTTTCCCCCCATTTCGGATATGCCTAACCGCGATCTAAGCCCCGCGGCCGTTCCGATATCCACCGGGCCCTGGAGCATCCGGGTCATGGTATAGGCGGTGGACTGGCTGATCACTTCCTTACGCTCGGTGTCAAAACGCGCGAGCACATTGCCGTTCTTATCCTCAATGCGCGTAATATAAACCGGTTTGGCGCTGAAACCATTGCCGGGGAACATGGTATACCCCCACATCATTTCGTACAGCGACAGATCGCAGGTTCCCAGGGAGATGGAAGGATAAGGCTCTACCTTGGTGGGTATATTGATCTGTTTGATGAAATCTGCAAAACGTTGGGGCGTGGTTTGCTTGATAAGATAAGCCGCCACTTCATTAATGGACCAGGTAAGGCCTGCCGCCATGCTTCTTGTGCCTGTGCGCCCGGTATTGTTGGCGGGCACCCATCCCGAGCCGGGAAAATACTGAGCGGTGGCTTCGCATTCGGTTTCCGGCGTGAATCCGTATTCCTCAACGGCCAGCGCATACAGGAAGGGCTTGATAGCAGAACCCACCTGCCGCTTGGTTCTTATATTGACATGATCGTACTTATAGTTCTTGAAATCAATGCCGCCCACCCACGCTTTAACCTGCCCTGTCAGCGGGTCCATGACCATGAAGGCGGTTTGCAGCATTTCGCGGCTGTATTTGATGGAATCCATGGGGGTCATGACGGTATCAATTTCCCGGTCGGTATTCCAGGCGAAGACCTTCATCGGCGTTTTTTCGTTAAAGGTCTTCCTGATGTCCGATTCGCTTAGTCCTTCCCGTTTGAGGCTCTTCCACCTGTCGCTGGCCTTCATTGCCGCTTCCAGTATATTCTCCCTTCCTTTCCATACGGCGCCGGTTTTGATACTTTTCTGGGCGGAAAGCGAGCGTTGCAGGGAGGGTAGGTTGCGGGCAACCGCTTCTTCGGCATACAATTGCATGCGCGGGTTGATCGGCGTATAGATCCGGAGCCCGTCTTCATACAGATCGTANNGAAATAAGGGGCCATGCCGTTATTCTGGTTCAGCTTTTTATAATTTAAGCGGATCGGGTTCTTTTTGATCTCCCCGGCCACGGCAGCGGTCAGGTAATTGTTGCGCACCATCTGGTCTATTACGGTATTCCTCCGGTCAAAGGCCAGTTTATAATTCGTGCGGGGATTGTATCTTCCCGGTCCTTTCAGCATGCCGATAAGCGTAGCGGATTCTTCTATGCTTAGCCGGTCGGGTTCTTTGGAGAAAAAGGTCCTGGCCGCATTCCTGATGCCATACACGTTATCGCTGAAAGAAACGGTGTTAAGATAGAGCGCCAGGATCTCCTGTTTGGTAAAATTCCGTTCCAGCTTCACGGCAATGATCCATTCCTTTAATTTCTGCGTGATCCTGGAAATGGGGTTGAAGGATCTTTCGTCGAACATGTTCAATGCGAGCTGCTGGGTGATGGTACTGCCGCCGCCCTGGCTTCCAAATAGCACAATGGCCCTCATAACCGCTTTTCCGTCAATCCCGGAATGATCATAAAAACGTTCATCCTCTGTAGCCACCAGCGCGTTGATCACATATTGAGATATATCTCTATATAAAATATTGCTCCGGTCGCCTTTTTCCTTGTAATATTTTCCCATCCGGGCGCCGTCTTCCGCGAATACCTCGGAGGCCAGGGTTACGGAAGGGTTTTCCAGTTGAGACAGCGAAGGCATTTTTCCGAACAGGCCCAGGTTGATCAGCGCCAGGATCAATGCGAAAGCGAGCATCGCCCACAGAAAGATCTTCCAATATATTCTAACATAACGAGACATATCAAAAAGTTAAAATGACGAAACAGCTGCCCAATATCGGCAAAAATCATACTCAAATTACCCAACAGGTTGGTAATTCTCAGGGGAATTTACCGGGATAATAATGGTTGAGGAATGCGCGATAGGCTTCGATATCCTGGGCGGCTTTCAGGGTTTCCAGGTTCTGCTCGCTGATAATGATGAATGAATATTTGCCCTCAGGCAGCCAGGGAACGATACGCGTTGCTGCAACAGCCTGCGTTTTTTCCATATAGGCCAGGGCCGTTTCGGCGTTCTCAAAGCCCTGCATAACCGTCAGCTTGGTTGAATCATTCAGCGACTGGTTGGTTATTACGATGGGCTTGCTATAGTAATTTTCTCTGTTGTACCGGTCGAAAGCGTTCCTGGACTCCGTAGCGTATACCGGGTCGACCTTATGCAATACGATGATCACATAGTGGGGGCTTTGCGGGTTGAAACGAAATGCCGTTTCGGGTTGACCGGGCGCGACAAAAACAGAATCCTGGACCGACAAACTGTCTGGGGCAACCGAAGGCTGATCTTCGGGCGCCTGCGTTGTTTCCATATCCGGGTCCTGCTTTGTTTTAGCGTCAGAAACAGGATCTTTTTTGACATCAGGATTTTGGGCATCCTGGTTTTGCTGCGCGCTATCGGCGGCCTGGCGGATCGCCGGCTCGCTTCGCCGGGTCCTTACCCTTGCCGTTTCCTCGATGATGACGGCGGAATCCTCGTTTATGCGTTCTATTTTCAGATGGGTAAGGTATTCTTCAATTTCTTTTCTCCGGCTCAGCACGTCGAGGATCGATTTGGCCCTGGCGGCCAGGAGATCGTTGGGGAAAAGCTCGATGATCTTTTCGAGCGTTTTTTTGGCCTCGGGATCCATCTTTTGTTTTAAATAGTATACCGATTCAATGTACAGCAGGCGGGGGGTCCAATAGGTAGTTCCGTACGCGCTGTCGGCGGTCTTTTTCAATGCCAGCGCCTGTTCAAAATCGCCTTCGATAAAAAGCGTATAGATATGCTCGTAATTGCGGGTAACTTCCGCGTCGCGCGCTGCGCTTTCTCCGGTTAACGCATTATTTAATTGTTGTTCAAATTTGTTTCCTGCATATTGGCTCTTAAGGTTCTGCAATGTCGCCGCGGCGTCGGCTTCCCTTCCTGTTTTCTGGTAACAATAATACAGGTAATATAGCGCTTCGGGTATTCTTGTATTATAGATATGCTCCCGGGTGAACTGCTCCAGGAGTTCAATGGCGGGAACATATTCTTCCAGGCTGTTGATGTAGAGGATGCTCAGGTCGAGTTGCGCATTCCCGATGGAATCATTGGATAGCGCCATCTTTTCCGGGGTAAGCGGAATGCCCTGTAAAAGCGATTCGATGGTCATGATCCCCGGGGTTTCCCCTTCTTGTCCCGCGATCAATCCGTTTGCGTCCTGTGCCGCGCCCCTGCCCGGTTGGCTGGCATCGGCCTTTCTTCTCCAGTTGTCGACATTCGCGCGGTTGCCCCATATTGTTTTGAAGGTGTTGAAACCCTTTGATTTGAGCGAGGGATTGGCGAAGTACCAGTCTCCTTTCGACTGGCCGGCAAAAAGATCGGTTGGGGCTGCCTGCGCATTGTTCATTCCCCTGGCGTCGTTATCGGTGTCTTCTTCCTTAAGTCCCTGTTGTTTCCGGTATTGTCTTACCATTTTTTTCAGGAGCGTAAGCCGCTCTTCTTCAGGCATGGCTGCTAAAGCCTGGAGGCTGTCCTGGCGATGGATGATCTCCAGTTGAAAAACGATCGGGCTCAGCGCATTTTTTCTTTGGGTAAGGGCCTCGGGGTCGGGTATGCCCGGATCGGCTACATTGATTGAATCATAGAACCGTTTGGCGTCGGGATAATTCCGTTCTTTAAAGGACAGATCGCCCAGCGCCAGAAAGGATTTGGTTCTTTGCGTATTATTAAGGTTTTCGCTGGCGGCCACGGTAGATTTCAGCAACAGGGCCCTGGCGGCGGCGGTATTGTTTCTTTCCAGTTCCATCTGCGCCGCGGCATAGTAAATGATATCCCGGTATTTGGTAAACCGTCCTTTCCTGGCCATTTTGGTAAGGGTCTCGATATTTTTTTTCAGGGCTGCAGAATCGGAAGCGTCTTGTTTTATGGCGTTTAAGCGGGCATACACATCGAGTACCGGATCAAGGGTGTGCTTAATGGCCTGTTCATAAAAAGACCTGGCAAGGTCGCGGCGATCGGAGCGTTCATGCAATTGCGCGATCAGGTATTCCCAGCGGGCGGTTTCTTCCCGGTTGGAAGCGTTGCCCAGCGATCTTTCCAGGTAGTAGGCGGCGCTGTCGTAGATATTTTGCGTATAAAAGAACAGGGCCTGCGCTTCGTTGAGATCTGTTGAGAGCCGCTCGGGGAAAGCAGGATCATTCTTTAAGGTTTGAATAAGGCTGGCCGCCTCTGGCAGCATGTCTCGCTGAAGATAGGTCTTGATCTGCCATATGAACGATTCGTTCCGGATCGGCGGGTTGCCCAGCGTCTTTTTGATGATGTTCCGGGATTCCCTGGTAGACACCGAAAGCGCGCTGCCGCCCTCGCTGGAATTGCTGCCGATGGGGATATCGTAGCCGTCTTTTTCCTTGGGTGAAAAAGCGTAGTTGATGTACTGGAAGGTCAGATAGGCCGAATCCAGGTCGTTCCTGTAATAATAGGCCTGGCCCAACAGCATAAAAAGATCGTCGATCCAGTCGTTCCGCAAATCGTGGATCAGGATGCCGGTATTGGTTTTTATCACAACGGAATCCAGCTCATTTTTGTCCTGCGCGGTTTTGTCCAGCGAATAATTGTAAAAGGGGAGTAGGTCAGAAAAATCATCCTTATGGTTTAGTTTTGCCCTTTCCACCACCTGGCGAAGCTTGTTCTCTGCATTAAAATACCAATTATAGCGGGTCACGGTATTTTGAAGGACGCGACGGGGGATCGTGAATTTTTTTTCCGCAGATTTTTCGGATCCCAGCGTTTTATTCTCGAATTTCTTTGGTTTTTTCAGGTCAGCCGGAAGGGTGGGCTGCCCCAGAGCGCCCTGAAACCAACTTAAAAAGAGGAGTGTACAAACAAATATCCGGGATGAAACCTTTGACATTAGCGCCGCAAACTAAGTTCTTAATAACTGATTTTCAAGAATTTTATTTTAAATTTTCCGTTATTTTTCGGGCCTGGAGTAGCAATACTTAGGTTAAGTGAGTACCTTTAAAACATTGAATCACAGACTATGGCCAAATTCGATGCCAATTCCACCCTAAAAAGACTGCAGAACCGTTACCGGCTGGTGGTGATGAATGACGATACTTACGAAGAGGTTGTTACGTTTAAGTTATCCAGGCTTAGCGTTTATGTAACACTTAGCACNNTTGTATATTCCGGGATATGGCGATATCAATGCCACCAAGGAGTTGAGAGAGTTGAAAATGAGAACGGATTCCCTTGAGCAGGCGGTAATGTACAAGGATCAGTACCTGAACAACATCCGTAATGTGTTGCAGGGGAATGTTACCGTGGCGCTGGATACCACTGTTATTGAAGTTCCTAAACCTGATATAGAAGAATAAAATCAAGCGCTATGTTCAACCAAAAATCAAAATCTGAAGTTTTAAGAAATGAATCTCCCGCTCCTTCAGGAAGCGCCAGCATCATAGCATCCGGCACCAGCCTGAAAGGAGATCTTAACAGTAGCGGCGATATCCGTATCGACGGCATACTGACCGGAAATATCCACTGTTCCGCCAAAGTAGTAATTGGCGCCAACGGGGTAGTGGAAGGAGACATTGTAGGGCTGCAGGCAGATATTATGGGTAAGGTGACCGGCGCCATACGCGTAAAAGAGTTGTTGCAGTTAAAAGGAGGATCTACGGTTAACGGCAACCTCTATGCCGCCAAACTACAGATAGAGACGAACGCCAATTTTAACGGGCAATGTCATATGAGCGCTGAAACGCCTCCTGCTTCGAAAAGCGCTTCTCCGGCTACTGAAACGAAGACCGAAAAGTCTATTCTGGGACAGCCGTCCCTGGCTGTTAAATGATCTGCTTCATAATGCTTTCTTCCGGGCATGGGCGGCGCTCTGTGCGATCTGCCTGCGTTCGGGGCATTTGCGCCATTTTTCATAACCTGATTGTCGTTATCTTTGGCGGCCGGAATGGATATTTCCGGTAATCTTATTCAGGTCATGGAAAATAAGGGTTTTGTCCGTTCATTTCTGCCGCTGTTGATCCTGTTTGTCGCCAGTACGATCTTGCTGGCCCTGGCGGGGATATTGTTTCCCGGCTGGAATATCGATCCCGTGGTCATGATATGCGGAAACCTGATCCTGTTTATCGCTACGGCCATTTCTTTTTACCTGTATCGTAAGTCGCTTTTTAATAATAATGTGCAGGCCTTTCTCCGTATGATCTACGGGGGCATGTTTGTCAAAATGATGATTTGTCTTTTTGCCGCATTATTGTACATTGGAATTGCGCGCAAGAGCGTTAATGCAAGCGTGATATTCGGGTGTATGATCTTATATTTTCTGTATGCGTTCACCGAGATACGGATCATCATGAAACTCAGCAAGCAGAGAAAACATGCCTAAGCAGGAAGCGCCTTTGGAGGCTATAAAAAAATTTATTCCCGCCCCGGCCGCCCAGCCGGTCCTGGATTATCTCCAACACTACAAGGTGCACCTGACCGTTACCCGCGACCGCAAATCGGTATTGGGCGATTATCGCCATGCTACTCTTTACAAGGCGCACCGGATCAGCGTGAACGGCAGTCTCAATCCTTATAATTTCCTGATCACCCTGATCCATGAATTGGCGCACCTGGTTACGTTTATCCGATTCGGGAATAGGGTTTCTCCTCATGGCGCCGAATGGAAAACCACCTATGCCGAACTGCTAAAGGGTTTTCTTACCAGGGAGATATTTCCCGACGAAATACTGAAAGCGCTATCCCTTTCCTTACACGATCTTCCGGCAAGCAGTTGTTCGGACGATAACCTGATGCGCGTGTTAAAAAAATATGATCACGGGGAGAATGGGTTGGTGATGGTGGAACAATTGCCGGAGGGCCGGTTGTTCGATATCGGCAAAGGCAAGATATTCAAAAAGGGTAAAAAATTGCGGAAACGGTTCCAGTGCGTGGAAGTAGAGACGGGGAAGGTCTATTTATTCAGCCCGCTTTACGAGGTAAAGATCGTCTGAACGGGCGCGTATGGGAACGCGATCTGATCATTGCAGCGCGTTTAAAGAATACCGCAGGCGCCGGGAGAGATCGTTTGCCGGCCGGCGCTGTTAACTCAGTAAGGCCATCAGGGTATATAGAACGATATAGGAAACAAAGGTAGCCGCCAGGAAGCCGATGTGCGCGTTTTTCATAGATACGGAGTTTTCGAACAGATTAAAAACCGGCCTGAGCCGGGAATTGCTTGTTAATATTCCCGCCGATCGCGGTAAAATAGTAACGAATGCCCTAAGCAATTATTGTATTATTTTTTTCTCCAGGCACACATAAAACCGCTGCTAAAAGCATGCGGGAGAAGATCTGCCAGGGCGCAATCTGCTTTTTGAACGAGCAGGCTGCGTTTAGCGATCAACGAAAAGGGGAATACCTGCTCCAGGAAATTGGCGTTGCGGAAACTGACAATGCGGAAACCATGATCATCAGCCAGCCTTTCGAGGGATCTTTTGGTAAAGAACTGCCGGTGTAAAAGATCGTCTGCGGCAGATTGTATGGTGGTTCCGGAATATCCCATCCATTGTTTGATCCGCTGAACGAGCTTCCATAGGAGATTGTTTTTTTGTTGAAGGTATTGTATAGGGCGGGTGACCAGCAGTTCCCTGGGCCCCTGTCCGTTCGGAACGGTGACGATCAATATGCCGTTGTCTTTCAGCAGCGCATGCGCAACCGACAACAGGTACCCGGGGTCGTCCAGGTGTTCAAGCGTTTCGCTGCAGATGATGGCGTCGTAACGATGGGGGTCGGCGGCCAGGGCTTCGGCGGGAACTACGTTGAAACGTACATTGGAAAGCATATTGTGCTGTTGCGCAATGGCTATAGCCTTATCGCTGGCATCCACGCCGGTTACGGTAAACCCCTGAGCGCCCAGGCCGCGGCTGATGATACCGTTTCCGCAACCGATGTCCAGTATCGTCCCGGAGGGGGGTATGGCTGCTTTAACGGCCGTTACAATAAAGGCAAGGCGTTTTTTATCGGCGATCCTTTCGTAAACCATAATACGGTTAAAATAACCTTATCAGGCGCGTACGGCTTTGTTCACCAGGGCTGCTGCTTCGCTGAGCAGTATGGCCGATTGTACCTGCAGTCCGCTTTCTTCGATCAGCTTTTTGGCTTCTACCGCATTGGTGCCTTCCAGTCGAACGATGATGGGCACATTGATATTGCCGATCTTCTTATAAGCGTCTATTACGCCCTGCGCGACGCGATCGCAACGAACGATACCGCCGAATATATTGATAAGGATAGCTTTTACTTTCGGGTCTTTAAGGATGATCCGGAAGCCGGCCTCGACGGTCTGCGCATTTGCGGTTCCGCCTACGTCGAGGAAGTTTGCAGGTTCTCCGCCATTCAGTTTGATCATGTCCATGGTCGCCATGGCCAGCCCGGCGCCGTTGACCATGCAGCCTACGTTGCCGTCGAGTTTAACGAAGTTGAGATTGAATTTGCCCGCTTCCACTTCTGTAGGGTCTTCCTCGCTGAGATCCCTTAGCGCTTCCAGGTCGGCATGACGCATCAGCGCATTGTCGTCCAGGTTCATCTTGCAATCGACCGCCACGATCTTCTCGTCGGAGGTCTTAAACAGCGGGTTTATTTCCAACATGCTGCAATCGAGCCCTACATACGCATTGTATAGGTTGGTAACAAATTTCACGCAGTTTTTAAAAGCTTCGCCGCTCAGCCCCAGGTTAAACGCGATCTTTCTCGCCTGGAAGGCTTGTAAGCCTCCGGAAGGATGCACCCATTCCTTGAATATTTTTTCCGGCGTTTTATGGGCCACTTCCTCAATATCCATTCCCCCTTCCGTACTGTACATAACCACGTTGCAGGCCTTGGCGCGGTCGAGCAGGATAGAAAGATAAAATTCCTTGACGGGGTTGGGGCCTTCATAATAAACGTCCTGTGCGATCAATACCTTATTCACCACTTTGCCGGCTTCTCCGGTTTGAATGGTAACCAGCGTTCCGCCCAATATATTTCCGGCGATCTCCTTGATCTGTTCCGCGCTTTTGCCTACGGCCACTCCTCTCTGTTCTGTTCCCTTTATTTTTCCCTTGCCGCGTCCGCCTGCGTGGATCTGGGCCTTGACGACGGCAAAATTATTTCCAAACTGGGTTTTCAGGTTGCGGTAAGCTTCTTCAGCCGCCCCGGCATTATCAACCGGGTAACCTTCCTGTACGGGGACATTGTATCTTTTTAATAACTCCTTGGACTGGTACTCGTGAAGGTTCATACAGTAGTGATTTACAATTAGACTAAAAGTGTTGATGTCCGGATATTCCCTTTGAAAAATCCACCGCGAAATTAACAGATTTGCGCTTACCAGAGAAAAAATTGCCGTAATCCGTTAAAATGAATATCCTGAAAACGGCTGCGGGGCTCCCCTAAAGCGCAGAGCGCGTGGCAGGCGGATCAAGGAAGATTGCCGGCTGATTGCGGTTGATCGGTTGGATAAGCAATAACAAAATTTATTAGGGTATTTTGCGGTCTGGCGACTACGATGGATTATATTTAGATGTCCGCGCCAGGCGTCTGGCGTTCGCCGGCAACGGCGAGGCGGAAGCCGCTTTCATTGCCGGCGCAACGAAAACAGCGGCGAATTTATCCTGAACAATGATGAAACGAATCAAAATCTATGGTTTTCTGTTTGCAGCGCTGGCAGGCATAGTTTGTTTTTCTTTCCAGGGAAAGACGCAGGAGACCAGCGCTCTCGAGATCGTTCGTAAGAATATTATGAAGCAGTACCTGGAAGGCGTCAATCGGAACAGGCTGGACAAGGAAACGACGAAATGGATGCAGGAGTTATCAGGCGATGGCAGTTGGCCCGACATTAATTATGATAGCCGGGAAAGAGGAGTATGGGAGCCAGGCCAGCATTTTGAGCGGATCCGTAGGATGGCCGCCGCCTATATGTTGAAAGATGGAGCGCATTATGGCGATCCGAAACTTTATGAGTTGATCGGGCAGGCGGTTATTTACTGGATCAGCCGTCCGAAACCGCCAAAAAGCGACAACTGGTACTTTGCTTCCATTACGCTTCCGCTCGATGCGGGTTATATATTGTTGTGCATGCAGGAAGCGCCCCGGCAATTGTCCGGACAGGCTGTATCGGGGTTGTTAGACTGGATGAAGAAAAGCGAACCTATTGAAGTTTCGGCATCCTCGGCTTTTACCAGGACGCTTGCAGTGGGCATGCATAATATTATAAGAGGATGTGTTACCGGCGACGAAGCCCTGGTGAAAAACGCTGTTGAGCACGTGGTCCGGATGCTCAGACCGGGTTCGGGCTTTACCGGGATACAGGCGGATTATTCATTCCATGCGCACGGCGCGCAGCTGGATATACATGCATATGGAGAAACGCTGCTGCACCGTCTCATGGAGTTTATTCCAATGCTGGCCGGCAGCCCTTATGCGCTTACGAACGAGCAGATGCAGGAGGTATATCGTTTTGCCCGCCTATCTTTTATCAAGGTAGCGCGCGGCGGGTATACAGACTTTAACGTGGTGGGCAGGCAGGTGGCCAGAAGAGGAGACGGCAATGCCCGCAGGTTTATCCGGCTATTGAGAACGGTCAGGGATATGGATGCTCCTCAGTATGCGGATGAGTATAATGCGGCAATTGCCCGTTTTTCAGGAGAGCGCCCCGCGGATTATAAAATAAAGCCGGAACACCTGCAGTTCTGGTCGTCCGATTACCAGGCGCATATCCGGCCTGAATACTTCAGCGGGCTTCGTATGGTTTCTACGCGCACCGTTAAAGCGGAGAAAGGAAATGGAGAAAACCTGCTGGAGCATTTCCGGACCGACGGGGTTATGACGGTTATGGTTAGGGGAGATGAATATTACGGGATTTTTCCGGTATGGAAATGGAACCAGATCCCGGGAACAACGGTTCCTGCGCTGGATGACCTGTCTGGCCATAAAGAGTGGTTTGCCAATCCCGGGAAGGTTGATTTTGCCGGAGGAGCGTCCGATGGCGTATATGGGGTAGCGGCATACGCGATGGATGATTATGATACGCAGGCAAAAAAAGCATGGTTCTTCTTCGACCGGCAGATCGTTTGTCTTGGGGCGGGCATATCCGGCGGCAACGCCTATCCGGTGTATACCACGATCAATCAAAGTCTTTCAAACGGAGGCGTGACGATCCGCACCGCCAAAGGCGATCATACCTATGACAGGGATAGCGCCTGGAAAAACTTAAAAGTAACGGCGATCAAAAATGACGAGGTAGGATATTCCTTTTCGCAGGAAACGACGGTACAGCTATCCAACGCCATACAGACAGGTTCCTGGCGGCGCATCAACGTGGATGAGCCAGAGGATCCGGTCAGCAAACGGGTGTTCAGGTTACATATCGATCATGGATTACGCCCGCAGAATGCCTCTTATGCTTATTCAGTATGGCCGGCTATTTCCGATATCCGGGATATCCGCCCGGATGAGGTAAGGATATTGAAGAACACAAAAGAAATGCAGGCGGTATATAGCAAGGAAAAAGATATCTGCCAGGCCGTCTTTTATACTGCAGGCTCCCTGCGATTTGGCAAACAACTGCTGGAAACAGATAAGCCTTGTATCGTGATGATCAGGGATATGAACGGTAAATCGCCACTGGTCTATGTTGCGGATCCTACGCAGAAACTAACGCAGATCAACATACGGCTCGATCGGGGAGACGGCCGGGCCGCCGCCCGGTTGGTCGAACTGCCATCGGGTAAGATGGCCGGAAAAACGGTTTTGGCGACCGCTTTGAAACAGTAACGCTGAAGCCCCAACGAAGCGCGCCGACCCCCGGGACAGAAATAGTCTATACCATTCGGAGATTACCGCCGGCTTGCCGATAATTTATACGAACAACTGTTAGTTTTTTGGATAAATCGCATTATTTTTGCGTCTTATCCATTCACAATTGTTTCCAATATGCAATTTGTTATCACCGAAGAACACGAAATGATCCGTAAAGCAGCCCGTGATTTTGCCATTAACGACTGCCTGCCGGGAGTGATCGAAAGGGACGAACATCAGCGGTTTCCCATAGAACAGATCCGTCGCCTTGCAGAGCTGGGCTTTATGGGCATGATGGTCGACCCCCAATATGGCGGGTCGGGCCTGGATAGCATTAGCTATGTGCTGGCCATGGAGGAGATCAGTAAAGTAGACGCCAGCGTCAGCGTGTGCATGAGCGTGAACAATTCGCTGGTTTGCTGGGGGCTCGATACCTACGGGACCGTGGAACAAAAATCAAAATATTTAACTCCGCTGGCCCAGGGAATGAAAGACAATGAACTGTACATAGGGGCTTTTTTGTTGAGCGAACCCGAAGCCGGCAGCGACGCCACTTCGCAGCATACCGTAGCGGAAGATAAGGGGGATCATTACCTGCTGAACGGGGCCAAGAACTGGATCACCAATGGCGGTACCGCTTCCGTTTACCTGGTCATTGCCCAGACAGATCATTCAAAGGGAAGCAGGGGTATCAATGCTTTTATCGTGGAAAAAAACTGGCCGGGCGTAACGGTAGGTCCAAAGGAGAACAAGATGGGGATCAGGGCCAGCGATACGCATCCTATAATGTTCCAGGATGTAAAAGTGCCAAAAGAGAATAGGATCGGGGAGGATGGTTTTGGTTTTAAGTTTGCGATGAACACCCTCAACGGAGGGCGTATCGGGATCGCTGCGCAGGCCTTGGGCATAGCTTCCGGCGCCTATGAACGCTCGTTGGCATATGCCCGGGAAAGAAAAGCTTTCGGTAAAAGATTGGCCGACCACCAGGCCATCCAGTTCAAACTGGCGGATATGGCTACCCGTATCGAGGCTGCCCGTTTATTATGTTATAAGGCCGCATGGGAAAAAGACATGGGGCAGGATTATGCTACTTCCTCGGCCATGGCAAAGGTATTCGCTTCCGAAACGGCCATGTGGACGACCACCGAAGCGGTCCAGGTGCACGGCGGTTATGGATACGTAAAAGAATATCATGTGGAGCGGCTCATGCGCGATGCCAAGATCACGCAGATATATGAAGGCACCAGCGAAGTGCAGCGTATGGTGATCAGCAGGGCCGCCCTGAAATAAAGACTCCTTCATGACCAATCTGAAATGATGCGCGATACGGGGTTCGAAGCAATGCCGCCCTGAAATAAATATCCGTCAGAGTCCCTGTAAGGATCTCCCAAGAACCCTATGCATAATGCCCGGCAGGAATAAAGATGGCTACTAGGGTTCCCCTGCCGGGGGCGGCGTCGATATCAACTGTTCCTTTCAGCAAAGAAAGCCGCGACAAAATATTCTTTATCCCGATGCCCGCTGACTGCTTAAGCTGGGCCGGATCAAATCCTTTTCCATCGTCTTCAATATTGATCGCCACGCCTTCTTCATCCTTTACCAATTGTACGCTGAGCGTTGTGGCGGCGGCGTGTTTGATTACATTGTTTACCGCCTCCTGTATAACGCGGTACAAGATGGTCTCCGTTTGCTCCGGCAGCCGCTCGTTAAAGCCCGCGGCATCCAGCGATGCCTGCAGGCCGGCGCCGTTGATCTTACTGAGTAGCTCCTTCACCGCCAGCGGTAGCCCTTCTTTTATAAGCGCTTTCGGCATCACCCGGTGAGAAAGGCTTCGCATCTCGTCGTACCCATCGTTCAGCAGCGATAGCGCCCGGGCCGTAAGCTCGCGCGCGCCGGTATCCTGCTCCTGCCGCTCGTATGCATGGTTAAGGTTGATCAGGGCGGCCGATAGCATCTGTCCTACTCCGTCATGAAGATCGGAAGCCAATCGGCGACGCTCCCGTTCTTCGGCAAGGAGTACCGCCCTGGAGGCTTCCTGTTGGCGCCGGCGCCGTTCTGCTTCGAGGCGCGCCTCGGCTTTCAGCTTTCTTTGATTCAATATAAAATAAACAAAACCCCCGCCGGCGAAGATCAGCGCGATGAGCGCCCCCAGCGCCACGTTGTGTTGTTTCAGCTTCAGCTTCTGGATCGCGCTTTCCTGGTGAAGCATCTCAATCTGTCGCTCCTTTTTCTCCGTTTCATACCGGGTCTGATATGCGGCGATGGTCTTCATTTTTTCTTCTTCAAATAAAGAGTCCTTGATCATCGCATAGTTCGCATGTTCTTCCCAGGCATTCCGAAAATCGTTCCTTGCGGCATAGTACTCGCTTAGTAGCTTCGAGGCATCCATGGCCTGCTGCGGAGCATGTATCTTTTCTGCGATACGCTTTGTTTCCGTCAGCGCCCCGATGGCTTTATCGTATGCTCCTTCTGCGGCAAAGATCTTTGCGAGCTGGATCAGTACAAAAGCGATCTCTTTTTTGTTCTCGTACTCGCGGTGTCCTTTCAATGATCTTTGAAGATAGATCTCCGCCTCTTTCCGCCTTCCCGTTTCAAAAAAAGCCATTCCTGCATTCGCCTGCGCCACCGGGAGGTATTGCAGGTTGTTCCTGGCGGTAAGCGCCTTTTCCGCCAGGAGGGAATAATACAGGCAGCTGTCGTACTGCTTCGTATAATAATACACCGAACCAAGGTTGGCTTCGCAAAATGCGATCTCGTCTGCCCTGCCCAGTTCGCGGTATACCTGGTAGGCTTCCTGGTAATGCCCGATCACTTTGTCGTATGCTCCCTGGGATTTAAAAAGAATGCCGAGATTCACGCTTACCATGGCCAGCTTCTCCCTGTCCTGCGCGGCTTTGTACCGGGTATACGCTTCGTTGTAAAAATCAAGGGCCCTGGTAAAATCGCCCATCTGATCGTAGATGATGCCAATATTGTTGCAGGTATTTGCAATTCCCGGCCCATCATTAAGGGCTTTTCGGATCTCGAGCGCTTCCAGCGCAAGTTCCAGCGCCTTGTAGTAATTGCCCTGCGCTTCAAAAACGATCCCTATATTATGAAGCGCTTCGGCTTCATAGCGCCTGTCGCCTTTTTCACGCGCGGCAGTAAGCGCCTTATACCCGAAATACCTGGCTGAATCGGGATCGTGGAAACGGTAATCCCAGCATTGACGGAGCCATGCTTTTATCTGCTTTGTAAAAGCGGTTGTATCCTTACTGTCGTTATGAGCATAGCTGTTTCCTGCAAAAACAAGCAACAGGATGAATAGCGATATACGCATCAGGGCGAGGTATTTTTAAGGAAGATAGAAAAAATCCATAACTTGATTTTTCAGATTTAACTATGCCAATAACGATATTACTTGTAGACGATCACCGGATCTTGCTCGACGGGTTAAGGTATATTTTTAGCGAAAAGGAGCATTTGCACATTAAAGCTACCGCCGACTCGGGAACGGAAGCATTGAAGCTGCTTGAGGAGGATAGCTTTGACCTTATGATCACAGACTATTGTATGCCCGACAGCCATGGCCTGGCGCTGATAAAGCGCGCGCGCGAGCTTTCGCCGCGTATGAAGATCATTGTGTTGAGCATGGTAGATCCGCCGGAAGATATCCGCGACATTATGCTCGCGGGGGCGGAAGGCTATGTGCTGAAAAAATATGCGCGGCAGGAGCTCTTTTATGCCATCGATGCCGTAATGAACAACCGCCAGTACTGGAGCCCGGAAGCGAGCAAGGCGCTGCTGAGCGACCGCCGGCCTGCCGGACGATCCCCCCTTACTGCGCGCGAACTCGAAGTGCTGCGCCTGCTTGCCCGGGAGCTTACCAGCCGGGAGATCGCCAGTCAGCTCTTCATAAGCGAACGCACGGTAGAAACGCACCGGAAGAACCTTCTTCGCAAAACAGGCAGCGCCGGCGTCATCGGGCTCATAAAATATGCCTATACCCATAAACTGGTCTGATCTGCCATCTTTTCCCGACTACGTATTTGTACGGATACCAAAATCCGTATTTATGGGGCTGTTATTCAATGTGTAAGCGTTTTATTTTTGCGACCGGGAATTGTCGCATGCTGCGTAACCGATTCCTTTCCAATATCAATCAAAAAACTTAACCCAAAAATTATGAAGATCCTTTTTGCTATTCTGCCATTATGGTTCTCCGCCAGTTTATTTGCCCAGAAAACCGATAAGCCCGACCGGTTGTATGATATGGGAGGAAAGATCGAATCTATGAAGCTCACTGAAGCGGGCGTACTCATCGTAGTTGGCGGAGGCGGACTAGCAGGCATCAAAGCCGGCGAAACAAAGCCCCATTTTATTTTCAAAGAATATGGAAAAGTAAAAGAAGAAGAGCTCGAATACGTGCCCGCCTCGCCCTACCTGATCGTAAACCAGGGCGGAATGATGAGCCAGAAAAAAACCGTTATCGACTACGTGTCGGGCAAGCAGTTGTTCGCCACGGAAGAGAACGGCTGGAAAACGCTTACCGGACTGGACGTAATGCTGCCCCAGAATAAACTGGTCGTTAGCGGAACCCGAAATGCCAAAGCAGGCGGGGCCGTAGCCGTAGGATTGTACGATCTCGAATCCGGCAAGGAAGAAAAAGTATTCAATCTTAATGATCCTAAAAAAGTGGGACTGGCCTCTGCCATTCCCGTGGTTTCCGGAACTCCGCTGATCGTAGGCAACAGCCTGCTGGTGCCTACTTCAAAAAATATCCTTAGCATCGATATGAACGGCGGAACGATTGCCTGGACGGCTAAGGCGGATAAGATCACGTGGATGAGCGCAGACAAAACAGGAAAAGAAATATATGGTTTTGAAGAAAGGCCTAACGGCGATACCAGGATCCATAAGATCAGCTCGGCAGGCGAACTGCTGTGGAAGGATGAGCGGAAGATCAGAGGAAAGGTTTCCCGGTTCGAGATACTTTCGCAGGGATTGGCAGTGGTGAGCGATGTTGACAATACAGGCAAGAAAGGTATAGCCAAGCTGGCTTCCGGAGCTTCAGAATCGAAAATCGCTTTTCTGAGCGCCGCCGATGGGACGGATCTCTGGGATAAAGCGCCCAAGACCAAAGGATACGTGCAGCATTTCTATATTATGGATGATGGCATCCTGTTCGGCATCCAGTCAGGCGGTATCAATAAAATAGCATTCAACGGCTCCACGCTGTTCAGAAAGCCGCTTGCTACCGGCGAGAATATTCATACCATGGCGTCCACGCCCAAAGGATTGATCTATATTACCGATACCGATGCCAACATCGTAGACCTTTCCACCGGAGAATCGATCTGGCCAAAGCCCATCAAGTATAAAAAAGCGACTTCCGTAGCCAGCGGCTACGATGCAGGGAACAGGCGATACCTGATCTCCACGGGCCAGGAAGTTATCGCCATCGACGAAAATACCGGCGATGTCAGTACGTTTGCCAATCTGAAGTTCGAGGAAAAAGAAGCGCCTTCCGCGCTACAGGTGAGGAACGGCGGGGTGCTGCTCAGCTCTGACCAGAACATCATGATGCTTGGCTTCGATGGTTCTAAAAAATTCCACGAATACTATAAGTCGCCCGGACAAAGCTCCTTTGTTAAAATTGCAACCGGGGTGTTGGCCGTGGCTTCCACTGCTATGTCCAGCGCGGCCGCCTACCAGGGCGGAATGTACGGAACCTATGCCTACAGCAACCAGCTTAATGCTTACGGAGAGCAGATGAAGGCCTACCAGGAAGGCTTTGCCGAGATTGCCTCTGCGTCCTTTAAAGAGATGAGTAAACGGTTTAAAGCCACCGCCGCTACAGAGAATGCCCAGTTCATCCTGACCAAGCTCGATAACGGAGTGGGATTGGTGAAACTGAATAAAGATAACGGGAAGAATGAAAAAGAGATCGTGCTGAAAGATAAGAAACCCGAGTACGAAGTGGACGATATCGGCGGAGTGCTGTATTATAAGTCGGGCTCCGGAGAGATCGCCGCCTTTAATTTATAAAGAGTAGGATCGGTTGGACAGGTTCCAATGCCTTATTGTTCGTAAAACAAACGGTATCCTTCCACGGTCCTCAATGCTTCTGCAAGCGCTTCCCAGGTTTTAACGACGACATCCTTTCCCGCAGCGCGGGCGATCGCTGAATAAACTGTTTCCGGTCGCCCGCCCCTGCTGCGGAAATACCGTACCGACCGGTCGCCTGCCGATTTGGATAATTTTCTTCCGCCTGCTTCTGTCAGCAGGGGATGATGGTAAAAGACCGCATCGGAAAAAGGAGCGGCGGACAGCAGCCTGGCAAGCAAATGCTGCGCGATCGTAGAAGGCCACAGGTCTTCGCCTCTCACAACGAGGTCGACGCCGAAATGCAGGTCATCGGCAAGCGAGGCCAGTTGATAGGCGGGGAACCTGTCCTTCTTCCTTACCACGAAATAATGCATAGCCCGCGGTAGCGCGGCGCGGATGGTCCCTCCTCCTGTTTTGATATCTGCCGCCTGCATCAGATCGGTTCGAAGTCTCCAACTCACCCCTTCGGCATCCAGGGAAAGCTTTTTGTGCAGGCAGGCGCCCGGGTAGCTGCCATCGGGATTTTCCTGAAGTATTGCCGACCTGGAGCAGGAGCAGGCGAACAGCATCCCGGTAGCTCTCAACTGTTGCAGCAAGGCATTATACAGATCCATCCGATGCGCCTGCGAATATTGTTCTTCATATTCTTTAAGATTCCGGGGCCCCTCCTGCCAGGGTATCTGCAAAAAATGCAGGGCGTCGAATATATCCTGTATATAGCGTTCATGCGCCCTCTCCCGGTCCAGGTCGTCGATCCTGAGCATGATCTTTGCGCCGGTCCGTTTCGCCAATGCTGCGGTTAGGGTAAAAGACAAAATATTGCCAAGATGCAGAAAACCGCTTGGTGTAGGAGCTATTCTTGTCCTGGAATATCTGTTCACGCCTGGTCGAATGAATGGGTTACCGGTCGGCCATAAAATTAATCATTTTTATACGCTACAGGTTTAACTTTGCCTTCTATGGCGGTTAATAAGGAAAAATATCATCAGCTTATTCAAACATTTGGCCACAAAACCAGGCTGGTTGCCGTATCCAAATTCAGGACCACGGATGAGATCATGGAGTTCTATCGCCTGGGACATCGCGATTTTGGTGAAAACTATGTGCAGGAAATGATAGAAAAACACCTGCTGCTGCCAAAGGATATCCGCTGGCATTTTATCGGTCATCTCCAGTCGAATAAAGTAAAATTTATCGCTCCCTTTGTGCACCTGGTGGAAAGCGTTGATAGCGTTAAACTGCTGATGGAGATCAACCGGCAGGCAAAAAAAATAGACAGGGTAATTGATTGCCTGCTCCAGGTGCATATTGCTGTTGAAGAAGCCAAATTTGGCTTGCATGAAGAGGAACTGGATGAGCTCATAGAGGGATTGACGGCTGCTGAGAAGATCCATGAATTGAATAATATCCGGATTGTCGGATTGATGGGCATGGCCTCATTTACAGCAGATGAACAAAGACTGCGGGCAGAATTTAAACAGCTTGCCGCGCTATACGATAAATATTCGCCGCTGCAGACCGCTAATATCCGTTTCAAAACGCTTTCCATGGGAATGAGCGCCGATTATGCCATCGCCATAGAGGAGGGAAGCAATATGGTAAGGATCGGCAGCCTTCTTTTCGGCGACAGGCCTGCAAAAGGTGGAAAAAAAATATAAATCAAAGATTTATAAACAGTTATCCTGTTTATAACTAAAGTGGCGAAATGCATATTCCAAAATGAATAATTCGTTCCTTTGTGAGGAATTGTATTTCGTAATTATAAATTTTCTGATGATGGAATTCCTGTTTCATTCAGTGTATTACGACGGCCATCACGCGAAATATTTTAATGTGTACAAGATAGCAGACAACCGTTTTCTCGCCGAACCTCATCATTTTAATTTTAACAGCTTACAGATCGGCATGGCCGACTTTGAACTAAGGAAGGAGGGCGGCCGCTGGAAAACCGAAGGGGAAAAACTGGGGCCGATAGCCTCATATATCGGGGAAGAAATAGACAGGTTGGCCTATAACGTAAAGAAGAAGGAAAGAACTTTTTGATCCTGATCGGATTGTTTTAGATCATTTCCCGATCCAATTGTGTAAATTGCGCCACCGTTTCGGTGGCTTATTTATTTAAAGAAACTTTCATGGCTGTATTGATCTTTTTTGTGGTTCATTGGTATCTATCTCTTTTTTGTCAGACTTTCTTTCTTCACCGCTATGCTGCGCATAATGCTTTTCGGATGAGCAGGGGATGGGAGAAGTTTTTTTATGTGCTTACCTGGCTGACGCAGGGCTCTTCCTATATGAGCGCCCGCACGTATGCGCTGCTCCATCGTTTGCATCATGCGTATACCGATACGGAAGACGATCCCCATTCGCCCAAGTATTCCAGTAATGCCCTGGCATTAATGAATGAGACCCGGAAAAAATATGCCGATATCTTTAACGGCAAGATGGTAATAGAAGAGAAGTTCCTTAAAAATGTACCCGACTGGCCCGCCTTTGAAAAATTTGCGCACCCCTGGTTTATGCGAGTGATCTGGATAGGGATATACACGGCATTTTATTATTATTTTGCTACCGCTGCCTGGCAGTGGCTGCTGCTGCCCCTCACCATTATGATAGGGCCTATTCATGGCGGCATTATCAACTGGTTTGCGCACAAGTACGGCTCGGTTAATTTTGAGATGAACAACACCTCCAAAAATCTTTTTTATATCGATGTGCTGATGCTTGGCGAGGCTTATCACAACAATCACCACAAGTTTCCGTCGAGCATTAACTTCGGAGTAAAGAAAAATGAAATAGATCCGATCTATTTTGCCATACTTTTGTTAAATAAGCTGGGCGTTATTCAACTGAACAGGGCGGAGAGAAAAGTGATCGAGAATGAAAAATCGACGGTTTATATTAACGAAAGAAGGATGCGGAAAATTTCATAAACCGCCAAAATCGTTAGAACTTGCCTTTTTACCAGATGAGTACGCGTATGAAAAAAGGAAGTTATCTTATAGCTGTTTTTGTTTTCCTGCTCGCCGGCGCCTCTTCGCTCCGGGCGCAACGTTTGGATTCCCTGCTGAATATCCTGGAAACAAATTACGCGCAGGAAAAACTATACCTGCATTTTGACCGTAACGCATATAATCCCGGAGAGACGATCTGGTTCAAGGCCTACCTGTTCTCCGCAAATCTTCCTTCTCCGATCAGCAGATCGGTTTATTTCGAACTGCTGGACGAACACGGAAAACCGCTTGAGCGTAAGGTGTCGCCGGTGGTGTCTTCCAGCGCTGCCGCAGCGTTCGATCTTCCGTCCGATATCGGTTCGTCTGTTGTATATGTGAGGGCGTTCACGCAGTGGATGCTTAATTTCGATTCTTCCTTTTTATATGTGAAAGCCATTCCGATACTACAACCTGCTAAGGCGGCGGCTAAGGTATCCAATCCTGCCCCCCGCGTGTTCTTACAGTTTTTCCCCGAAGGGGGCGACCTTGTAAGCGGCGTTTCCTCGAGGGTGGCCTTTAAGGCAACTGACGACAAGGGCATCCCGATAAAGGTAAGCGGCGAGATCAGGGACAGCAAGGGGAAAACGGCGGCCAGCTTTTCCAGCGTGCACGACGGCATGGGCTTTTTTACGCTTACCCCGGCAGCCCAGGAAAAATATAAGGCCAGTTGGAAGGATGAATCCGGTAAAACGCATCAAACCAATCTCCCGGACGTAAAAAAGCAGGGTTTTACGCTGAGCGTCGACCAGGATATGGAAGCGATACAATTCGGGATCAGCCGTTCTGAAGGGGAAACTTCTTCCCCGTCCGCAGTAAGTATTGTCGGGCAGATGCAGCAGCAAATGGTATATATGGCCAAGGCAAATATCCTTCCGGGTAAAACGGTGAATGGAAAGATCCCTGTCGAACAATTGCCTGCAGGCATATTGCAGATCACGATATTTTCTGATAACAAGCCGCTGGCCGAACGGATCATATTTGTCAACAAGCAGGATTATTATTTTATTACCGATCTGAATGCCGCGTTGAAAGGGTTTGAGAAAAGAAGAAGAAATGTTATCCAGATCGATGTTCCGGATACGCTTCGCACCAATCTCTCCGTATCCGTAACAGACGCGGAAATAAATCCCCGGCAGGATAACGAGGAAGATATTTTTTCGCATGTGCTGTTAACCAGCGATATCAAGGGATATGTGCATCGTCCGGCCTATTATTTTTCCAGCGAAGCAGACTCTGTGATAAAACATCTTGACCTGGTAATGATGACCAATGGATGGAGGCGTTTTAGCTGGGAGCAGGCGCTTGCCGGAAAATTTCCCAAGCTGCAGTACCTGCCGGAAGACTACCTGGAGGTGCAGGGTAAAATAACCGGTTTGTCGAA
>DEHV01000050.1:65504-74712 GCA_002352105.1 Chitinophagaceae bacterium UBA2791
TTTGATATCAAAAACAATATCCTGCAGTTATCGCCTTCCTTAAAACCCGATACGAACTGGGTCTACCGCCTACCCCAACCGGGAAAGGAGGTGTTGCAGAAGAACCAGGAGTTGGCGGCTAAGAACAATGAGGCGTTGGATGAACAGCGAAGAAAAGTACAGACCTTGCAGGAAGTTACGGTAACGGCCAGGCAAAAATCGAAGAAGGAGCTACTGGAAGAGGAATATGTTTCGGGTATGTTCAGGGGAGGGGAAGGGTACACCTTTATTATGGAGGATGATCCGCTGGCAGGCGCGGCTCAAAGCGTGCTGGCTTACTTGCAAGGCAGGGTCCCCGGTCTGCAGATCACCGTAAACGGGCCCAATGCAAGCTTATCCTGGCGCGGGGGATCGCCGTCGCTCTTTATAAATGAAATGCAGGGAGACGTAAGCCAGGTACAAACCCTGCACATGTCGGAGGTGGCCATGGTCAAGGTATTCCGCCCTCCGTTCTTTGGCGCGCCGGGCGGCGGCGCGGCAGGAGCGATTGCCATATATACTAAAAAAGGCGGCGCGGTGAACCAGGACATCAAGGGGCTGGACTTTGCAAAAATACCCGGCTATTCCCCGGTCAAACAATTCTATTCGCCGGATTATATGAGATATGACGAATCCCATGCGCAGCCCGACTACCGGCCGACGCTGCATTGGGATCCCTTTGTCCTAACTGATAAGAACAGCCGCCGGATCATGGTAAGCTTCTATAATAACGATATCACCCGCAAGTTCAGGATAGTGATTGAAGGATGCAATGAGGAAGGCAGGCTGACCAGGATAGAGAAAATATTCGAACCCTGAGTCCGGGACTTCCCCGGTTAAAACAAAGACTTGAAAGGGCAGGCTGGTTATCCAGGCTGCCCTTTGTCAGAAAGGTTTTAGCGATAAGGCTGCCAAAAAATGCTAGCTGCCTCTTTGCCCCCCTGTCTTTACGGGTTTCTTTGAAGGGCCGGCAGGTTTGGAAGCTGTTTTAATGAATTGAGACCCCTGCGCGTTATTCTTTAATTTGTTTTCCGCTTTTTTTTCGGATTTTCCTTTTTTTGGCGTTAACAATCCCATAGTGATGTAGATTTATTGCCTACGAAGATAATCTAAATGGGTCATAATTCCCATCGCTGCGCTGCCGGCATCGGCTCATTTTAACTTTTATTTCCGTTCCCGCAATGCGCTGATGGCAGCTGTCTTTGCGCCTTCGGCTCATATTGCCGGGTTGAGCATATCCTATTCTTGTTCCGGGCCGTCTCTGTTATCCAAATGCCGCAGCCTGGCGCGATGATCCGCCCCGAGTTTGTATCTTCGTGATCCTAATCACAATTTATGAGCGAAGAAAAAAGCCTGAACTTTTTGGAAGAGATTATTGAAGAAGATCTTAAGAACGGAAAGTATACATCTATCGTTACCCGTTTTCCGCCAGAGCCCAATGGTTACCTTCATATAGGGCACGCTAAAAGCATCTGCCTGAATTTCGGGTTGACGGAAAAATACGGAGGCCATACCAATCTCCGCTTTGACGATACCAATCCTGTTACCGAGGAAACAGAATACGTGGAGAGCATTAAGGAAGATGTGGAATGGCTGGGCTTTAGATGGAAACACGAATTGTACGCCTCCGATTATTTCGATCAGCTTTATGCATTTGCCGTTGAGTTGATCCGTAAGGGATTGGCTTATGTGGATGATTCTTCTTCAGAAGAGATCGCCGCCATGAAGGGTACGCCTACCCAGGCGGGTACGGATAGTCCCTTCCGCAACAGGAGCGTTGAAGAGAATCTTCAGCTTTTTGAGCGCATGAAAAACGGCGAGTTTGCCGATGGCAGCCGTACGCTCAGGGCCAGGATAGACATGAGTTCTCCGAATATGCACATGCGCGATCCCGTTATGTATCGCATCAAGCATGTGCATCATCACCGGACCGGCGATGAATGGGCAATCTATCCCATGTACGATTTTGCGCATGGACAAAGCGATAGCATTGAAAAGGTAACCCATTCCATCTGTACGCTTGAATTCGTGCCGCATCGTCCGTTATACGACTGGTTTATCGAGAAGCTGGACATCTACCCCTCAAAGCAATATGAGATGGCCCGCCTGAACCTCAGTTATACCATAATGAGCAAAAGAAAACTGCTTGAGCTGGTAAATGAAAAGATCGTGGATGGATGGGATGATCCGCGGATGCCCACCATTAGCGGGTTAAGGAGAAGAGGCTTTACTCCCGAAAGTATACGCAATTTTTGCAATATGATTGGCGTGGCCAGGAGAGATAACCTGATCGAAGTAGAAAAGCTGGAGTTCTGCATCCGGGAACATCTGAACAAGATCGCCCTGCGCAGAATGGTTGTTTTTGACCCTTTGAAGGTGGTGATCGTCAATGAAGAAGATCCCGTGGACGCCGTAACGGTAGAGAACAATCCTGAAGACCCNNTACATCATACAATGCGAGGAAGTGATAAAGGACGATACCGGTCTGCCCGTGGAGATCAGGTGCCGTTACGTGCCAGGTAGCCTGAGCGGCGCCGATAGCAGCGGCATCAAGCCGAAAGGCACTTTGCATTGGGTAAGCGTAGAGCATGCCATACCCGTTGAGCTAAGGTTGTATGATCGTTTGTTTAATACAGAGGATCCGGCCGCCGAAGAAGGCGATTATAAAACTTATATCAACGCGGATTCCCTGCAGACGGTATCCGGCGCGCACGCGGAGCCTTCATTGCTTCAGACCAAGTTCGACGAGCGCTACCAGTTTATCAGGAAGGGATATTTTTGCCTGGATAAGGACACCAGCGCCAGCAGGATCGTGTTTAACAGGACTGCCACGCTCAGGGATACCTGGGCAAAGGAGGTGAAGAAGATCAATTGATGATACGGGTATCATTTGTATTCGCCGTACACTTCCCGGAGGGTATCGGCAATTTCGCCAAGCGTACAATAGTTTTCTACTGCGGCGACGACTGCGGGCATAATGTTATCATCTCCTGAAGCCGCGTCGTTCAGCGCTTGCAACAGGTTGTCGATCCTGGCGGGATCCCTTCTTCTTTTTAAGGCATTGAGCTTTTCTGTTTGGGCCTGCCTGATGGTATCGTCGACCCGGAATACGGGAACATGCTCCGGCTGATCGGAAGTAAATTTATTGACGCCGATAATGATCTTTTCGCCGGTTTCGATTTTTTGCTGGTAAGCATAAGCGCTTTTGGCGATCTCTTCCTGGATAAATCCTTGTTCGATAGCGTTAACGCTTCCTCCCATATCCTCTATTTTATCCATCAGCTCGCGGGCCTTTCTCTCCATTTCATCGGTAAGCGTTTCAACATAATAACTGCCAGCCAGCGGGTCTGCCGTATCGGCCACGCCGCTTTCAAAAGCCACGATCTGTTGCGTACGCAAGGCGATTCGGGCGGCTTCTTCGGTAGGCAGGCTCAGCGCCTCGTCGTAGCCGTTGGTATGGAGCGATTGGGTTCCGCCCAACACCGCCGCCAGCGTTTGTATGGTCACCCTGGATATATTGTTCAGCGGCTGCTGCGCAGTCAATGTGCTGCCCCCGGTTTGCGTGTGGAATCGAAGCATCATGGCCTTGGGGTCGGTAGCGCCCATTTCCTTCATCATCCTGGCCCACATCCGCCGGGCGGCCCTGAATTTAGCCGCTTCTTCGAACAGGTTGTTGTGCGCATTGAAAAAGAAAGACAATCGTTTCCCGAATACATTGATGTCGAGACCCTTCTCTAAGGCTGCCTTCACATATGCTTTGCCATTGCTGAGCGTAAAAGCGATCTCCTGCGCAGCGCTGCTTCCCGCTTCGCGGATATGGTATCCCGATATGGAGATGGTATTCCATTTGGGGATCTCCGCGCTGCACCATTCAAATATATCGGTGATGATGCGCATGGACGGTTTGGTAGGATAGATATAGGTTCCGCGGGCGGCATATTCCTTCAATATATCATTTTGTATGGTGCCGGTAAGCTGGCGGAGATCGGCTCCCTGGCGCTTTGCCACGGCGGCATATAGCGCGAGCAAGATAAACCCTGTGGCATTGATGGTCATGGAGGTCGAGACCTTATCCAGCTGAATGCCTTCGAAAAGCTGCTGCATGTCTTCTATGCTGTCTATGGCAACGCCTACCTTGCCCACTTCTCCCTCGGAAAGCGGGTGGTCGCTGTCGTACCCGATCTGCGTAGGGAGGTCAAATGCTACGCTAAGTCCCATTACCCCCTGCGACAACAAATAGTGGTAACGCTTATTGCTTTCTTCCGCCGTGCTGAAACCCGCATATTGGCGCATGGTCCACCGTTTGCCCCTGTACATATCGGGTTGAACGCCCCTGGTGAACGGGTATTCGCCGGGCTTTTCACCGGCGGGCGGATGACCAGGATCGGAAGGAAGGTAAACGCTTTTTATTTCAATTCCTGAGTCGGTATATATGGGTTTATCGGTTGACATCTGCCGGATAAATGAATGCTTTAGCGTTTAGACAATAGCGATGCGATTATTTTAAGAGTTTCTTGACCTCATAACTCAATACTTCTGCAACAACATTGTGCAGGGAAACTTTTGGGTTTTCCGCAATCATCTCCAGCAGTTTTTTGTTCATCTCTGTGCCGGAAATATCCGGGGGTAAAAAGCTGGCCACCTGGTTGATGATATGTATGTTCTGTTCTTTCAGGTTCCTTACCGCTTCCCATGCTTCGGGGCTGACGTAGAGTTGTTGAGTAATATTGTGGTCGAATTCCTGCTTTATCGAATGGGTCAGCATGAGTTGCATATCCCTCCCCGAAATACCCGGTTCGTTTATCCGGCTGATCAGGTTGGGAAGCGCTATTCTCTCGGTCAGCAGGATCAGCCTTTCGTACGCCTGCAGTTGCAATTGGGCGCCGCTGACAGATTGTTCATTTTTTTTGGAGCTTTCCTGGCTACTGCTCCGGCTGCCGGCCGCCTGTCTGGCGCGTTTGTTTTCCCTCCAGAATATAAACGCCAGCGTTCCGCCTAAGACCAGGGCGATCAGTATAGCGCCTGTCATTTCCAATGAACTCATACTCATAGAGATCGTTTTTATGCAGCAAAAGTAGGGAATACCGGTGAGAAGCGGCGAGGGGCGTATACGCCGTTGCAGGCTACTCCTTTTTTCGTATTTTTGCCAGCTGTATCAATAAAATTAAAAGCTATGGAAACGATGGCGGTCCCGGTAAACTTTACGCCTGGCGCGTTGAATGAGATCAAGCGGTTAATGAGCGCGGAAGATTTTGATCAGGGCAAGTTCCTGAGGGTAGGAGTAAAGGGCGGCGGATGTTCAGGGTTGAGCTATGTGCTGGGCTTCGATGAGAAAGAAGAGAACGACGAGGTTTACCAGGTCGGGGACACGCATTTTATCATGAATAAATCGCACGGTATTTATCTGATGGGAATGGAGATCGATTATAGCGATGGGCTGAACGCGCGCGGGTTTACTTTTTCCAATCCCAATGCCAGTAAATCCTGCGGTTGCGGAACTTCCTTCGCGGTATAAAATATGGCGCAGGGCGTTAAGGCCTGCGCATGGATCTTCCTGAATAAAGCTTCTGTTGGCCTGTAGGGCGCCCTATGGAACCGGCGTTGTTTTCATCCGGAAAAATAAGGATTTATGCTATGACGGGCGTTATTGAGAACGAGCAGCTAAGGATTCAGGTCAATGCCAAAGGAGCAGAACTGATCAGCGTCTATTCCAGGCCTCATGATCTTGAGTACATGTGGAAGGGAGATCCCGTGTTCTGGGGTAAGCATGCTCCCGTATTATTCCCCATCATTGGCGCACTGAAAAATAACATCTATTTTTTTAACGGAAAAGAATATACGTTGAATCGTCACGGGTTTGCCAGGGAGAAAGCGTTTACGCTGGTCGACAAGTCGCCCGAAAGCCTGGCGTTTTCCCTGAGCCATGATGAGCAAACGCAGCTGCATTATCCTTTTTTATTTGAATTCTTGATCCGCTATCTTATAAAAGGCAACACCCTGGAAACCCATTACCGGGTAACGAATAAGGGAGAGGGCCCCATGTTTTTTTCATTGGGCGCGCATCCCGCATTTGCTGTTCCCCTGGTTCGGGGAACTGACTACGACGATTATTATCTCCAGTTTGACCAGCCGGAAACGCTCGACCGCTGGTCTGTATCAGCAGGAGGGCTGATAGAGAAAGACAGCGTTCCCTTTTTGGTTCAGCAGGATCGTATACCGCTGACAAAGGAGTTGTTCTATAAGGGCGCCCTGGTATTTAAGCAGCCGGTCTCAAAAGCGCTTGCGATCCGGTCGCACAAAACCGGTCGCGGGCTCAGCATGGACCTGGACGGTTTTCCTTACCTGGGCATCTGGGCCGCCGAGCATGCCGACTTCGTATGCCTTGAGCCCTGGTGTGGTATTGCCGACAGCGTGGATGCCGACCAGGAGCTGGTTCATAAAGAGGGTATACTTCGCCTTGAGCAGGGGGGCGTTTTCGAGAGGGTCCTTCGGATCCGTTTGTTTTAAGAGACCTTGGCAAACAGCGAACCTGCGGGCGCTTCGTTTGGCGGCGTCTGGGTTGATCCGGCCGCCTTGTTTTAAAGGCTTCCCCCAGGCTAATTCCCCCGTCAATTCTCTTACAATGATTACCTTTGCAGCTTCCATTTATGAAATACGTCAACGAAATCAACAAGCGCAGGACTTTTGCGATCATTTCCCACCCCGATGCCGGTAAAACTACCTTAACAGAAAAGCTATTATTGTTTGGCGGCGCCATACAAACAGCGGGAGCAGTGAAGAGCAATAAGATCAAGAAACATGCTACCAGCGATTTTATGGAGATAGAGCGGCAAAGAGGTATTTCTGTCGCCACCTCGGTAATGAGCTTCGAATACCAGGGTATATTGGTCAACCTGCTGGACACCCCCGGTCACAAGGATTTTGCCGAAGACACTTATCGTACGCTGACGGCGGTCGATAGCGTGATCCTGGTGATCGACAGCGTAAATGGGGTAGAACCGCAAACCCGGCGCTTAATGGAAGTATGCCGGATGAGGGATACGCCGGTAATTGTATTCATCAATAAAATGGACCGCGACGGCAAGAATCGTTTTGACCTGTTGGAAGAGATTGAGAAGGAGCTGAAAATATCCCTGCATCCCATGACCTGGCCTATCAATAGCGGGAAAGATTTTAAGGGAGTATACAATCTTCCCGAAAAGAACCTGTTGCTGTTTACCGCCAATACCAAGGCGGAAGAAGAAGATATGATCCGCATCGGCGATCTCAGCGAGGCGGCGTTGGACGATAAACTGGGCGAGAAGGATGCCGCCATTCTCCGGGAAGATGTGGAATTGATCGATGGCGTTTACGGAACGCTGAATGAGCACGAATACCTTGCGGGAAAGATAGCTCCGGTATTTTTCGGGAGCGCGATCAACAACTTTGGGGTGAAAGAGATGTTAGATAATTTCATTCGGATTGCGCCCACGCCGAGAAGCCGTGAAACGACAACCCGCCTGGTAGACGTATACGAAGACAGGTTCAGCGGGTTCATTTTTAAGATCCATGCCAACCTCGACCCCCGCCACCGCGACCGGATCGCTTTTTTACGGGTGTGCTCCGGGAAGTTTGAGCGGAACAAATACTTCCGCCATGTGCGGCTGAACAAGGAGGTTAGGTTCAGTAATCCCTATACTTTCCTGGCGCGCGATAAGGATGTGATAGAGGAAGCTTATCCGGGCGATGTGGTCGGCTTATTCGATACCGGTTCTTTCAAGATAGGCGATACGCTCACAGAAGGCGAGAATTTCTATTTTACCGGTATTCCTTCTTTCTCGCCGGAAATATTTAAAGAGGTGGTCAATAAGGACCCGATGAAGACAAAACAGCTGGAGAAAGGATTGCTGCAACTTACCGATGAAGGCGTGGCCCAGCTGTTCACGCAATATGGAGGGAACAAGAAAATTATCGGCTGCGTGGGAGAGCTTCAGTTCGAGGTGATCCAATACCGGCTATTACAGGAATATGGAGCCTCTGTACAGTTTAACAGCGTGCCTTTTTATAAGGCTTGCTGGATAACCAGCGCCGATCAAAAGAAGCTGGAAGAGTTTACCCGTTTTAAATCGTCTAATATTGCAATGGATAAGGATGGGCATCTGGTTTATCTTGCGCAGAGCGAATGGTTCCTGAATACCGAGCGGAACAATAACCCGGATATTGAGTTTCATTTCACCAGCGAGATACATAAGGAAACCGTATAGATTTTTCGCCGGGGCATGCGCTTAAAATTCCGGGCGTCAAATCTGCTTTCTCTGGCTTGTTAAAAATCAGGATGCACGCCGGTATAATTTTGCGGAGATATTTTTTTCAATTCCTTTTTTAAAGCGGCGGAAACCTTAAGCGAGTCGATGAACTCATGCAGGCTCTCCTTATTGATGCCGGCATTGCCCCGGGTCAGGTCTTTTAATGCCTCATAGGGGTTGGGGTAATTCTCCTTGCGTAAAATGGTTTGAATAGCTTCTGCTACAACAGCCCAGTTGTTGTCCAGGTCCTGCCGTATTTTTCCCTGGTTTAGCACCAGCTTATCCAGTCCCTTTTCGATAGAGCGGAAGGCCAGGATGGTATGCGCAAAGGGAACGCCTATATTCCGGAGCACAGTGGAATCGGTCAGGTCCCTTTGCAGGCGCGATATGGGGAGCTTGGAAGAAAGATGCTCCCATAGGGCATTGGCGATACCGAGATTGCCTTCTGCGTTTTCAAAATCGATCGGGTTCACCTTATGCGGCATCGCGGAGGAACCCACTTCTCCCGTACGGAGTTTTTGCTTGAAGTAGTCCATCGATATATAGGTCCATATATCCCGGCAAAAATCGATCAGTATGGTATTGATGCGACGTATGGCGTCGAAATGTGCGGCGAGGTTATCGTAATGTTCGATCTGGGTGGTGAACTGTTGCCTTTGCAATCCCAATACTCCTTCCACAAAATTATTCGCCAGTTTTATCCAATCCATTTTAGGAAGGGCGGCATGATGGGCGTTAAAATTGCCTGTAGCGCCGCCGAATTTAGCGGTGAAGGGGATTTGAATGAATAATTCTACCTGGTTCTCTATGCGTTCGACGAATACCATCAGTTCTTTGCCAAGCCTCGTCGGACTGGCGGGCTGGCCGTGCGTTCTGGCCAGGAGCGGTATCTCTTTCCATGAGCC
>DEHV01000003.1 GCA_002352105.1 Chitinophagaceae bacterium UBA2791
CCTAAAAACACGGAAGGCTACAGCGCCTGGGGTTGGGGTTACCGCGCCGGATGGTTTATCTATTACAAGCTGGCAGGTACGTCCGGTCCCCGCCGCTCCAGCATAAGTCTGGTTACCGGAACCATTCAACACAATCGTTCCCATTCCCCCATCAGCATTGGCATTAACGATCAAATTCCCCTTCACCGAAAACAAACCGTTAAGAATACCATCGGTATGGATAAGATTATTAGCAATATGAATAGTATCTGTAACCGAAGCGATGGTTGAGCTAACGCAGTTGTATAGTCCCTTTATCTCCATATTATAAAACAGGGTGGACGGCAGCACATCCAGCGTATAAACGCGGGTAGCGCAGTTAGGGCTGGGATTGATCACTACAGAACCGTTATTTGCATTAAAAACTCCGCCTGAGATAGTAAGGAGGGCTTGATTCAAGGTCCTTAACCCTGTTAAGAGCAGGCTTCCAGAGCTGCTGGTAAAAACCCGCCGGTCAAAACAAACGCGCCTGCGCTTCCTATGGTTATGTCGGCGGTCCCGCCCAAAAAAGTTCCCGAATGCTGCGTATACCCATAGGTTCCCATCACAATAGAAAATCCATTCTGGATAATCGCGCCGGTATATCCCTCTATCCTGATGCCAAGCACATTCAGGTTTGCATCAACTATACAATCCCCATTAAAAGCGTTATCAAAAATAGCCATATCCGCAACGCCCGGCGCTCCTGCCCCGCCTGAGCCTCCCGACGTCAGCGACCAGTTCGCCGATAGATTCCATCCGGATGAAGCGGGGCCGACCCAGTACCGGTCTATTGCAACCGCATTCAGCGATATCAAGACAAGAAAAACAATCCAGCATAAGGGCAAGACTTTAGAGGGCAGGTACATATTTTCAGATATTAGATCTAAGGGTATCCATTTATATTTCCACTTCAATAACCGCGGTTTCCCTGAAAAATTGCACTTATGTGAACTATTTGACTAATGTCAATAAAATCAAGGCCTTCGTTAGCGGCGTCAAGGGCCATAAACCCTAAACAATCTTAGCCAGGATCGTATTATTCCTATGGGAGTTTTACGATCAGACCGCATTCAAAGAATATGCGGAAGTAGCCCATACGATCATCCGAAAGAGAAAAAAAATTTTACTAACGGATCCAGTCACACGCACTTTCCGGCAGGTTACCGAATTGTAATCATTACATTATCTCATTTTGAACAAATGGTTAACAATCTGCAATTGGTATTTTCAGCCTCTCCTTTCTTTCATATTTGCGGCTTAAAGCAAAATATACATGAGAAAACTTTATGTGCAGTTGCTGATCATACTTGTCAGCAAACTCATCTTACCTCAAAATTTATCAGCGCAGGGTATAACGGCTCCATCATCAGATACCACGCTTAACCCAAGCGCCTCCGCCATTTCCCTTAGGGAAAATACATCATCCCCCGACACAGCGTTTAATCCTCCTGAAATGGAAGTCGCCATAGACACGCAGCCTTCCTTCCTGAAGAACACGCTGGACCAGGTGGTGGTTACGGCGCTGGGGATAAGGAGGGAAGAGAAATCGCTGGGATATGCCGCGCAGATCGTCAAGGAAAATGCAGTTAAAGACGCTAAAACAAACAACTGGGTAAACAGCCTGAATGGAAAGGTGCCCGGTCTGAATATCCAATCTGCCGGCGCAGGTCCAATGGGATCTTCCAGGATCACGCTACGCGGCGAGTCTTCCCTGAACCTCGACAATAACCAGGCGTTGATCGTGGTCGACGGCGTGCCGGTCAGCAGCAAGATCTCAGGAACCGGTTTCAATTCGCATTTGTCGCAGGACAGTCCCGTGGACTTTGGCTCCGATATTTCAGACCTTAACCCGGATGATATAGAAAGAATTACTGTGCTGAAAGGTCCGGGCGCCACGGCCTTATACGGCAGCCGCGCGGCGGGCGGCGCATTGATCATCACCACAAAATCAGGATCCGGGAAAGGAAAAGGATTAGGGGTTACCTATAATGTTAACGGCAGTATCGACAGGGTTAACCGCTGGCCCGATTACCAGTTTGAATATGGAGAAGGACGAACGGATAAATATTATTCGTACCTGGATAGCGAAGACGGGCCGAACACCGCAACCGGCGTGGCCGCAGGACGCGCATGGGGACCGCGTTTCAACGGTCAGCTCTATTACCAGTTCAACCCCGGTTCGCCGGATGGAAAGCCAACAGAACGCACGCCCTGGGTCGCCGATAAAAACTATATCTCTGATTTTTTCAAAACGGGTCTTACGATATCTAACAGTATTGCCATAGAAGGCGGATCCGAGAAAGGCGGCGCCCGCTTATCCTTATCGCACCTGAAGAACGAATGGATATTGCCTAATACCGGTTTTGAAAGAATCAATGCCGCGCTCACGGTAAACCAGAAAGTAACGGATAAATTAAAGATCAACGGTAAAATAAACTACACGCAGAAGAAAAGCGATAACCTGCCGGCCGCCGGCTACAACAACCAAACGATCATGTATTTCCTGATCATCGGCGCTCTACCCAATGTGCATGCCGATTGGTTCAAGCCTTACTGGAAACCCGGATTGGAAAATATAGAGCAAAGAAACCCCTTCAACCCGGGGCCCGACAACCCCTATCTCGACTTGTATGAGATGCTGAATAAGATGAATAAGAACGGCGTGATCGGAACCCTATCCGCGAGCTATTCCTTTACGGATAAACTGGAACTGATGGTAAGAAGCGGGTTGGATATGTCGTATGAATACCGCTCCCAGCAACGGCCATTCAGCATGACCAAATATCCGCGCGGCATGTTTCGCGAACAGAATATCTTTAACTATGAGATCAATACCGATGCTTTGCTGACCTACAACGATAAATTCAGCGAAGCATTAAAGTACACGGTCACAGCGGGCGCAAACAACATGAGGCAGCGTTATGATTTTGCCGGGATGTATGCCGATCAGCTTGCGCAACCCGGTATTTACCAGATCTCCAACAGCCTTGATCAGGCGGTGGCCGATCCCCAGCGATCCCAAAAGGCGATCAACAGCGTTTATGGAAGCGCCCAGCTGGCATTCCAGGAAAGGATATTCCTGGATATCACCGGTCGCAACGACTGGTCGAGCACATTACCCTATGGCAACAATTCATTCTTTTATCCATCCGCAAGCGCCAGCTTCCTGCTGAGCGATATGTTTCTATTGCCGCTGAACGTGTCTTTTGCAAAGCTGAGGCTTTCCTGGGCGCAGGTAGGCAACGATACCCGGCCCTATCAAACCGATAAATACTACGATAAGATATATAGCAACAGCTTTACCAATCCTACGGTATTATTTAATCCCAACCTGAAACCGGAAATCACTTCCAGCTTTGAGGCCGGGGTCGACCTAAGGTTCTTTAACAACCGCGTTGGGATCGACCTGGCTATGTATAATAACAATAGCCGCAACCAGATACTCGCTCTTCCCCTGGATCTCGTGACCGGCTATTCAAGCGCTCTGGTAAACGCAGGTTTGATCAACAGCAAGGGCGCTGAAGTAGCGCTTAACCTTAAGCCGATTATTACCGGCAACCTGACCTGGAACAGCGCGATCACCTGGAGCAGAAACAGAAGTTATGTAAAAGAACTTCGGGAGGGGATCAATAGTCAGATCATCTACAATCACAACAGTAATGTAAATATAGAAGCCCGAGTAGGCGGACGAATGGGAGACCTCTACGGCAAAGGTTTCCAGCGCTCTCCCGAAGGAGAGATCATCTATTCTTCAGTCGGCCTGCCTGCTTCCCTCGACCCTACTATGAAGAAATGGGGCAACGCCTTTGCCGATTGGAAAGCCGGTTTTCTTAACGAGATAATCATTAAGCGATTCCGCGTCAGCATACTGGTTGACGGTCAAAAAGGCGGAAGCATTTATTCTCAAACCAATCACAAAAACAATACGCTTGGCAAAACAAAAGTTACCCTACCTGGCAGAGAAGGAGGAATTGTCGGAAAAGGCGTGGTGTATGACGCTTACACTCAAAAATATACGCCCAATACCGTAAATGTTTCTGCTAGCTCCTATTACGATAACTATTATGCAATTACGAATGCGGAAACCAATATTTTCGACGCTTCATTTATTAAGATCCGGGAAGTTCGTTTCGAATACACCTTACCGGTGGGATCCCTGGGAAAATTTATACAGCAGGCGAGTATAGCGGTCTATGGCAGGGAGCTGTTCAACTTCACCAAATTCCCCGGTTTTGACCCGGAAGGAGGAAATCTTAACAGCGGCACGCTTACCCCCGGGGTTGAACTCACCCAGTTCCCCACCGCGAGAAACATGGGCATCAACTTAACATTCAAATTTTAATTAAAGATGAGCAGGTTAATTATACTGGCATCCATCTGTTTGATCATAACAGGATGCACAAAGAATTTTGGAGAAATAAATACCGATCCAAACAGGCCAAAAACCATCACGCCTGGCGTTATGCTTGGACAGCTCCAATACCGGATGGTAAATACAACCATTAGCGCAGCCAAAAACTTTACGCACCAGTTAATGCAGGTTGACGCGCCCCGCTCCAGCCCCGGAGGCGGAGGTTTGCACCGGTATGTGGTAAACACCGACGCCGGGATATGGAACAGCATGTACGGCTATCTGACCGATGTGGAAGATATATATTATATGGCGGACTCGCTGAATGAGCCCAACTACAAAGGCATCGCGCTGCTGTACAAAACATGGGCCTATTCTATACTAACCGATCTATATGGCGATGTTCCCTATTCCCAGGCTACGCAGGCCGTGAAAGGGATCTTTCAACCGGGTTTTGATAAACAGCAGGATATCTATGCGCAGCTATTAAAAAATCTCGATACAGTGAATAGCATTTTACATACCGGCGCTGCTCTACGTTATGGCGGCGACCTGGTATACAACGCCAACGCGCTTTCCAGCTCCACAAACCCTGGTATTGTAAAGTGGAAAAAATTTGCAAACTCGCTCAAACTCCGCCTACTGCTAAGAAGTTCAAAGCGGGATGGAGAATTGAACATTTCACAGCAGATCAATGAGATCCTGTCGAACCCGGAAAGCCGGCCGGTCTTTACTTCTACGGCTGATGATGCGATCCTGAGATATCCCGGCTCATTCCCTTATTTTAATCCTTATTATAATGCGCGCCAGCTTGATTGGAGGGAAGGATCTTATTTCACCGAGTTCTTCATGAATAAACTAAACGAGGATGAGGATCCCCGGAGAGCCATCTGGTCGTTTCAGGTAATGGTAGACGGAGTTTCCATGTATTCGGGCATTCAAAGCGGGTATCCCACTACCGTAGAATACCAGGTGGGTAAAAACTCCAGTTATAACGACGCTTTAAAAACCCTGCCCCAGCTTGGGGTCATGATGACCTATGCGGAAGTCGAGTTTATCAAAGCCGAGCTTGCATTAAAAAGTTTTCAGACAGGCAAAACCGCGCGCGAGCATTACGAGAACGGGATCCGGGCTTCGATGACGCAATGGGGCGCCGCGCTTCCCGATGGTTTTTTAGCTAAGCCCGGAATATTGTATAACGAAAGCGGCTCCGGCGATGAGCAATTGGCGCAGATCATGCTGCAGAAATATTATGCCTATCTCTTTGTTGACTACCAATCCTGGTTTGAAAAAAACCGAACAGGATACCCGGAGCTTCCCAGGGGCGCGGGCATACCAGCAGAGAATCAGTTTCCCACCCGCGCCATGTACCCCTCGTATCTCCAATCGCTAAATGCAGAACAGTTGAAAAACGCAACCGAATCGATGGGCGGAGATCTCCAGACAACAAAACTCTGGTGGCAGAAATAAAGCCAGGTCCGGAAAATAAAAAACTATCTTTCAAATGGCGTAGAAATCCAGGAAAGAAATAAATTGAAAAACCGATCGCAAAGAATCATCCAGTCAAAACTGTTTTAAATATTGCGGCAAAAACAAATAAAACCAGACCATGAAAAGGATCCTCAGTATACTTTGTTGTTTTATCGCCATCACGGTTAATGCGCAGCAAGAAAAACACCGCACATTAATATTCTTCTTTGACGGGCTGCGTCCCGACTATATAACGGAGACAGAAATGCCTAATTTGTTTGCTTTCAGCAAAAAAGGCGTTTATGGCAAACATCATCATAGCGTATTCCCCACCGTTACAAGGGTAAACTCATCCTCTTATGCTACCGGAAGCTATCCCAAAACGCATGGATTAATGGGGAACACTGTATACTTTCCGGAAGTTGATGCTGTAAAAGGGTTAAACACCGGCGACGCGAAAAATCTACAGCAAATAAATACCGCTACCAACGGAAACCTGTTGACTGCGATCTCCATCGGAGAAATCCTGCAGCAGTCCGGCAAAAAAATGATGGTATTCAGTTCTGGCTCAACCGGGCAGGCATTGCTGCAAAACCACAAGGTAAGCGGAGGCGCTATCATCAACCCCGATATGACCCTCCCCGAATCTTTCAGAGAGGAGCTCTACCGGCAAACGGGCCCGCCGCCAAAGTCCGCCAAACCCAATCGCGCAAGACATGAATGGACCACGGATGCGCTGATCAGATTTGGATTGATCGATGATGGCCCGGAGGTATGCGCGATCTGGCTATCGGATCCCGACGGGGCCGCTCATGCTTATGGAATGGGATCGCCCGCTGCGGTAGAATCAATTAAAATTGTCGACGAGCAATTCGGCAGGGTCATCAATACATTAAAGCAGAAGAACCTGGAGAACGCGTTCAATATCATTGTTTCCACGGATCACGGGTTCGTAACTTATCTCGGGGCCGAAAACCTGGCTACTCAGTTGATCAAACAGGGATTGAAACAAGATAGCGCCTCGCAGGACGTGGTAGTTACCGAAGGAGCGATCTATGTAAAGGATCATGATAAAAACAAGATCCAGGCTATCGTTAGCTATCTACAGGCCCAGCCTTCCGTTGGCGCCATCTTTACCAAAGAAAAACATCCCGGAAGCAACGAGGGATGGGTCGATGGCACCCTCTCATTCTCCTCTATTCATTGGGATCATAAGGATCGGGCAGCTGATATTTTGGTCGATCGCAACTGGAATAACAACAAGAATGAAAAAGGATATGCAGGTTCTGCATACGCCAGGGGCATCGCCGGGCATGGCGGAATAAGCCCCTATGAAGTGCATATCGCTTTGCTCGCTTCAGGTCCTTCGTTCAAAAAAGCCTACTCCAGCGAGATCCCTACCAGCAATGTCGATATCGTTCCGACCGTGCTGTACCTGCACAATTTATCCGTTCCGTCCTCAATGGATGGCAGGATCATGTATGAGTTGCTTTCATCAGGCAATAAAAGGTCTGTCCCGAAACTCAGGAAAGAGAAGACAGAAGTCTCGGCCAATTATAACGGCGGCATTTATAAAGTCGCGCTTGAACGTTCGATACTGGACAATAAATACAAATATGTGGATTTTGCAACTACGTCCAGGACGGTCTCGGCTGATAAGTAAGCCAATCCTTAATAGATAAAAAAAGTAAGTAAAAGCCCTGCTCGGACAATTCCGGCAGGTCTTTTTTATCGAAAGATCTTATCAAGCGCTTCCCCGATCTCGCGAACCAAATCAATATCGATTTTTTCCTGCAAATCCGGATTGTCAATTATCGCGCGAAAATTCCGCTCCTCATCCGGCTCAAAGACGACGTCTACTTCTTCAACGCTAATGTGTAATCGATAACTATAACCTCTTCTTACCAATTTCCCCGGCAAAATAATTTCCCGTCCTTTATAATCAACCGGCAACTCAAATAATTCGTCCATATAAAAATCTGATACGATAATAAACTGACGCCATAAAAACGCCTAACAGCGGTCCCGCAATGGATACTATGGCAGATAAGATTGCAGGTACCCGCTTTCTTCAAGGAAAGCAGGATAATCTTCTATTTTAATTATGCTTTCAACGGCCCGCTTTTTGTCTTTTTTCTTGTTGAAGTATGCTTTGGCAATCTCATACCCCATCCAATAACCTAAATCGTTTGGCCGGCCATCCTTTCCGGATAACCCGTACAACCAATCCATAAAGTCAAAACCGCTCATTTTTAAGACAAACTCTTTGCATAGTTTGTCTTTATGCTTACGCCCTTACTCCACCGCTATGTTATTCATATTATAACCGCAAATCAATTCACCCAGGAAATCAGCGGACCCTTCATGAATTGCCTGAACCAGTAGCGTTGGATTATCGGTTTTGCGCTGTTGAAAATGGATTAATTCATGCGCAATTGTATAGGGTATATTATCTATATTTTTTTGCATTTCAGCGCCGATGATCAGGCCTTCATCATTTGCTGTCCCGCCGGAATTAAAAGCGCCAACCACAAGATATACTGGGGGAAAAACGGCTTTAGGATACCAATACTTCATTGCATAGAATATGCTGCGACATTGCTTTTCTTTTTCGACTATTCTAAAACTGTTCTGCCTGATATTATCGTAATCGCCCTTCTTGTTCATCACTATCGATTTCAAATATTCCTTATCTACAATTCTGTATTTCAAGAAACCAAAAACTCCTTTACTTCCAATGTCGATATATTTTTCGCTAAAAGGATTCTTCGACGTGTCCTGATAAAACTGATCATAGGCCCTCCAAAAATTAGCGATATCCGTTGTTACAAACTTAGCGCTATCAGGATCTGCGGGAAATGATTTTTGAGCCTCCATGGACAAACAATGAAAAATCGACAGTATGATCAGTAGCGGTTTGTTACAGGTTAAAGTCAATACTTTATCGATGAATGATATTTTATTACTCAACTGGAGAGATTTGCTATCAACCATATGCCAATATAAGCAAACAAATACTAAATCAGCTACTGCTCCCGTCTTTCTCCCATATCGTCTATACGAACAATTTTTTTGCCGGGAGATCATTCCTACGTATATTGGTATGCGATGTGCGACTGATCCCGGGGAGCAAACCATTCGCTTCATGATCTCAAACCTCTGTTTATGATGTTACGACCGCTGTATCTGACGCGCGTCCTGTGTTTCCCCTTATTCATACTCTTCCATAGTGCAACCGCCCAAACCGATCCACCTCTTTTCTCCTCACCCCAGACGCAAACAATATTGCACCACGCGCTGCCGCCACAGCTGGGTGAGAATGAGTTTAACCGGCTATTAAGGGGGCTTAAGGAAAGCCTGGAGGAGGTTGAGAAAATATATAAGCACAAACTCGATCCGGCAGGTATCAGAGATTTATATGACGGTGGGGTAGCAGGCGCATTTATGGAGGGCATGATATTTGACTTTCCTGGTTTGGGGGGCGGACTTAATAGAGCGCAAGATCGTAGTGACAAAGATTACAACGAGAGTATCCAACCCTTTATCACAGAAAGGCTCTTCGGCCAGCGATCCGCACTGGGCGCCTATTTTTACAGTATCCGGGAAGCCTGTAATAGCGATATTGCATGTATTGAAGAAGCTGCCGGGCTCGTGTCGGAAGATCCCCGTATCGTAGCGTTGCTGGGGCAGCATCCCGATCTCATCGATCAGGCCAAGCTAAAGGAGCTGATCGCAGCTACCGCGGCAAATGCTGAAGAACAACACGAGCAAACGCTTGAAGAATTCACCAATCAGCAGCAGCTTATAGCGGAGATGGCCAGCTCGCTTTACGGGCAGCTGGGGCAGATCATAGGCAACCAGGAGGCTCAGGCGAGAAATATCGCTTCGATTATTCAGACGCAGCAGGAGCATACTATCGCCCTAACCCAGATCATGGAGGCCATTAACGAGAACCAGGAAGAATTAAGGCAAAGGCTGGAGCAGGGATTCGGTGCAATTACCGAATTGCAGAACTATAATATATTCCTTACAGAATTGGTGCTGGCACATACCTGGGTGATCGATAAAAAAATCGATGCGATCGATCGAAGAATTGACACGGTATTAATACAACTGGGCGAAATCAGCGAGGACGTTAACATAATACGGGAAAGGCAGCTGTCTCAGATATTCAACGAATCCCCACTACTTACTAAACTGAGAATGCTGGAAGGCCCTGAAGGCCGGGAGATGATAAAAGACGAAAATGAACGGCTGGCCATGATCGAGCGCATGAAGGTAATGATCCAACAGGAGCAGATTATAGCTGTTACAAAAAAGGTCCGCGAATGGGGGATCGTAAGCCTGGAAGCCCTGAACACCTTTTATCCCAACTGTCCACCGGAAATTAAGCGCGCAGTGGGTATTGCCATTACCGCATCCGATATCATAGGAAGCATTACCTCCGGGAACTGGTCGCAGGCCATACTCTCCGGCCTGAGCCTGTTCAGAACTCCCCGACCGGGACCAGAGATGCAGATGCTGCAGCAGATCACCACACAGCTCACCAATCTGGAGTCGAACATGAACGCCCAGTTCAGAGGCGTGCACGAGCATTTGTTCGCAATGGAAGAAAACCTGACCGCCCGCCTGGAGATCATCGATCAGAAGCTCGACATCATTTCACAACAGATACTGTTCACCTATACCGAGCTATCGGAGCAATTGCTGACAGCCGATAACAAGCTCAGCTACGTGATCCAGCAAAATGATTGTACGGAAGACCTGGTGCTGGACATATTCAGAAGCAACAATATCGACATCTGCGAGGGCCCTGTCAGGATATTTAAGGAGAGAATGGCACAGGGCCAGATCAACTCACTGGCCGACCTGGATAAATTTTTTATCGGCCAGCAGTGCAAAAACTGTGTGGAAGCGCTGTTCAATAGTTCCAATCAAAATCTGCTGAACAGCCAGGTATTCAGATATTCCTATTGCAACACAGGATCGGCCACCAATAATAACCGGCCGGACAATATATATGATTTTATATTTAACAGGCTGCTGGACGACGATATCCGGAACAGCCCGCTGGGTATATTTTCCATACTCTACCTGCCGACTAATGTTAACACCGCCGCTTCGCTGATAGATTCCCTCCGGGCGCTGCCTGACAGCCTGAAAGAAAGGATCAGCAGCGCATATGCACAGTTCGCCATAACCGACAGCGACCGGCACTACCGGCATTATATGGCAGCGCTTGAGATGGTAGACTATGTATTAACCATGATGCCGTTTTTGGAATTATACAACGACGGCGGCCTGCTGACAAGCGAGCAGCTCGCTGCCAGGCCTGAGATCACCAGGGAACGGTCACGAAAAATAATCGCGTTCCTGGACAACCTGTCGGACCTTATTGATCACACGATTTTCCAGCAGGCGCTGATGACCGGACTGTCAAGCTTTAAAGCAATAGACCGGGCACTGCTGACCGGCGACGATACCGATATCTCGGGCATGAACCTGACCGACCTGCTCCGGTATAACCCGCTTTTCAATAAAAATTATTCGGCCTACTTCCTGGAGAAGAATCACGGCGGAATAAAAAATCTTGACAGGATCGTCCGGCGAGATCCATTCCGCAGCGCCGGGAAATATTACCAGGGAAACAACAGCTATGAGCTGCTGATCATGAGAGACGAATACGGCAACCAGTTCCTTTCTACCAACTGGTCGACCGCCCTCGGCAAAAAAACTATCTTTCAAAACTATATACCCGGGCTGACCGGCGGAGCCGCCGACAGCTTAATTTACTATAATAATCTTTCCAGCGCTATTCCCCGGTCCATTCCCGCCCTGCTCAGCGCTAAACGCCGGGTTAATTCACTGAGTTCGGAAATGAGGTTCATTATCTCTGACGCACTGGACAGACCCGATGGGCCGCTAACCCGCAGCGAACTGAGCACCATGCTATTCTTCAACAAAAAAAATTAATGTATGAGGCAGTCCCGGATACCTATACAGCCCCTAGCAAGGTCCACGGCTTTTCGCACGATGCTCGCCGTTCTCATCATGCTGGCCGCTCTTTCGGCGAACGCGCAGCCTTCGCATAATATCAGGGTAAATAACGCATTGCTGACCGACCTGCATCAGGCCGCCGGCAGTCTGGGCTTTGACGGCGCCGTGATAGTGGGAGATACCATTTCCATCGAAGAAGACCTTATATTCAATGGCTTGTCGTTGATTTTCCTTTGTAATCAGTTTATGGATGGGGCACACATCGTCACAGCGCATCCCAATAAGCCCGATTCGACCAGCTACGGCACCGACGGCAAGGGCCTTGCGGGGTCGCCGGTTACGGTATATGCGAAACGGCCAGTCCACGGCTCCTTTGCTTTGCCGGGCGGAGACGGAAAGCCGGGTGAAAACGGCATGGACGGCAGGAACGGTCAAATGCCGGCGGGCCCCAACGCATGCTGCACGGCACAGAATAAAGGTCAGCCCGGCAAAGATGGACAAAATGGTTCCGCAGGCGGTAATGGCGGTAAACTTTCGGTGATGGCGCTTGCAAAAAAAGATTCTTCCATTATTACTCTCACCGGCGACGGAGGAGCCGGGGGAGCCGGCGGACGCGGGGGTAAAGGTGGTACCTCCTATTCGAAAGCCAATAACCGGCCCGGACCCATAGACCCCCGAAACCCCGGAACCGCGGACCCCAACCCCTATAGAATTACGCAGGAAAAAGACGGCAAAAACGGTAAGGACGGTAAAAAAGGTTCGGCAGCTACCCTGGTAGTGCAGCAAATCTCGTCGGCCGCATTTCAGCAAGCGCTGCAAAAATACGGCGTCGACTCCCTGACAGCTTCACAGCCCGCCTTCACTACGCTGATCAACACGAAGCCGGCCTCACGGCCTGGGCAACCCGATCTCAGACTCGATCTCCCCGACATAGATACGCGATTACACAATTAATGAACTACTTAAGCTCCCGCTTTATCCAAAATCAATGTCAACTTTGAATTTAGGAGCCAACAATGGCATCCCTGAATTTTCGGGCGCCATTCTTTGTGATAAAATGCTTTTATGACACAACCTCTTTCCTGAACCTGAGCGGGCCGCTCCCAACTATTTTTTTAAATTGGGTATTAAAATTAGAAATAGTATTAAACCCGCATTCATAGGCAATATCTGCAATCGAATCATTGGTTTCGGTAAGCAATCTGCAAGCGTGCTGTATCCTTATTTCACTTACAAATGACGAAAATGATTTGTTGTGTTTCCCCGCAAAATACCGGCTGAAGGAGGTGGGGGTCATACATAATATTCCGGCGAGTTCAGATAGCCGGATCTTGTGCCGGAAATTACCCAGCACATATTCATATACCAGGTTAACCCTTTCGCTTTCTTCCCTGTCGGGAACTTTGTTGTACGTGGTTGAAGAGATGTAATGGTAATCCTTAGAAGTAGAAAGAATATCCAGTATCTGTAACAGCAGGACAACGCTCTTTATTCCTTTTTGCGCTGCCAAAGCCTTCATCATCTTGCTGACCGCATTACGTGTTACGCCATAAAAGTCAATACCTCGTTGAGATCTTATTAATAGGTTCTGAAGGGCGATCATTTCCTCTTTGGAAGCGATATGCTCGTCAAAGAACCGGCGGTTGAAATAAATGACGATCCCTGTAGATTTCAGCCTGCTTTTCTTTTCAAAATATGCCGGATCGCTTCTCCATAAATGGGGAATATTAGGACCGATAAACGTTAGTTCGCCGGGGCCAAAAGCATTAATGCTATCCCCGATAAACCTGGCGCCCGATCCTTGCAGCGTAAGAAAAAGCTGGTATTCGGAATGCGCATGCGAGGTCGGATAAAAATGCTTCTGCACCAATCGTTGAATGACAAATATTCTTGATTCTGTAATATCAGACTTGTAAACAGGCTGCCTCAATACTCGTTAATATATCATGCAAATTATTAATTATGTTCAATTAATGACATCATTCAGTCATTAATTGACAAAATTCAGTAATAATCCGGAAAATAGAATAAAGATATTTGTGCGGAGACTGTAAGAGCCGTTGCGCAGCCTTTAAAGGTTGTCGCTTAAGCATTACTATTTTTGTCATGCCGGCCTTAAAGCTTATCTAGTGATTAATACTTGTAAACATGTATGCTCAAAGATTTGTATTCCTGACAATCATCGCCTGCTTTATAGGCGCTTGCTACGCTCTCCCGAAAAAAAAGATACAGATATTTGACGGCAAAACCTTTACCGGTTGGCAAGGAGATACGCTGAACACCTGGAGAATAAGAAATGGCGAACTCATTGGGGGCTCATTAAAGGAGACCGTGCCGCACAATCAATTTATAGCCACCCGCAATACCTATACAAATTTTGTGCTGCAGCTGAAGTTTAGGCTTTCAGGAAATGAAGGGTTTATCAATAGCGGAGTGCAGTTTCATAGCCAGCGTACAAAGCACCCTGAATATGAAATGACCGGCTACCAGGCAGACCTGGGAGATGGCTACTGGGGCTGCCTGTACGATGAATCCCGCCGCAACAAGGTGTTGGCGTACGCTGATACCTCGTTAATCAAAAAAATCCTGAAACGCGATTCCTGGAATACTTATGAGGTTCGCTCCAATGCGGGGAGGATCCGCATATTACTCAACGGAACAGAAACCATTGATTATACGGAAACAGATAGTTCAATACCGCAATCCGGACTGATTGCCCTGCAAATACATGGCGGGGGGAAGGCCGAAGCGGCGTTCAAAGATATTTTTATCACAGAAATTCCTTAAGCTCTAATTAACTGCCTAAACTTTATGAGAAATTCATTTGCTTTATTGTTCACAGTATACTGTATAATATTTTTCGCGCATGCGGGTCATGCGCAAACGGCCCAGTCAAAACCCGCGTCAAAGATCGACCGCACATATGTGCTGGAAGCGACAATGGTAGGCTATATAGCCAAAGATGGCACGCGCAATCCCGTCCTCAGGGCAAAAAAAGGAGAGCGGGTGCGCATACAAATTGTTAACGGCGAAAGAATGACCCATGATATAGCATTGGAAAAAGCAAAAATAAAAAGCGCTACGCTGATCGAAAAGGGAACCGTTGCCGGCATCACATTTATTGCAAAGGAGAATGATACGTATTTCTGCACTATTCCGGGGCACCGCGCTGCAGGCATGGTCGGCAGCCTGGTGGTAACGGAAGGGGACGTGCAGCCTGTTCAGGCAGACAGGGGCTTGCCGGCCGCTTTAAATGGAAGGGCCCTGAATCTTGGATTTGAAACCGGCGATCTGCGCGACTGGTCGGCGCAAGGAGATTCTTTCAAGGTTTCAAGAATGCCTTCGCCTTATTACGAAAAAGGCGTAACCCTCGCGGCGATGGGACGTTATTTTGTAACCAGCGGGGGAACAAAAAACTACAAACAGGCGGGATCGCTTACTTCGGTTTCTTTTAAAGTCCGCTCCCCTTATGCCTCCTTTAGGGTTTCCGGCGGAGCCTTAGACGATACCCGCGTGGAACTGGCGCTTGCTGAGAACGACAGCGTGTTTTTTCAAATCAGCGGACCAGGAAGATTTACCCTTAGGCCGGTAGTGGTTGATCTCAGAAAACTGTTGAATAAAATGATATACATCCGGTTGGTTGATAATGAAACAGGCATTTCCACCATACCATATATAAAAGATAATGAATCGGCGCATCTGAGTTTTGATGACTTTAGGTTTCATACCCAGAGGCCCGTATTTCCGAATGAACTTAAACCCTCGGATATTGTTACCCTGCCGCCGCTGGATATTGTTCCTCATGCCGGGCTTTCCGGAATTAAGGCGGCCGAGGTGATGACGCTTCCTCCGGGATTCTCTGTTAAACTTGCCGCATCCGAGCCGGATATCGTTAAACCCATTGCTTTTACGATGGACTGGAAAGGGAGNNATATGGATATTCGAAGACTCCGACGGCGATGGAACCCTTGATAAAAAGAAATTATTTTCCGAAGGGCTTAATTTGGTGAGCGGCATTGAAGTGGGCATGGGCGGCGTGTGGCTGGGCGCTCCCCCTTATCTTTTATTTATTCCTATAGACCCCGAAACGGATAAGCCGGCGGGACCTGCACAAACGATCCTCGATGGCTGGGGTTATCAGGATACGCATGAAACGCTGAATACTTTTCAATGGGGGCCAGATGGCTGGTTATACGGCACACAGGGCGTTTTCACCGAGTCTGTCGTAGGACGCCCGGGCGCGCCCGATAGCGAACGCGTGAAATTTAATGCAGGCGTCTGGCGATTACACCCGATCACTAAAAGGTTCGAGCTATTTGCCGAAGGAACCAGCAACCCATGGGGTATTGATTTTAATGATTACGGGCATCCGTTTATAACAGCATGCGTTATTCCACATTTGTATCATATTATCCAGGGGGCAAGATATGTCCGGCAATCCAGGCCCCATCCGGCGTATACCTATGACGATATTAAAACAATAGCCGACCACGTGCATTGGGAAGGCAATAGCGGCCCTCATGCCGGCAATTCAAGATCAGGAGCAAAAGGGGGCGGTCATGCTCATGTTGGCGCGATGATATACCTGGGCGGCGACAACTGGCCGGCGGAATACCGGAATGATATCTTCATGAATAATATCCACGGCAGCCGGGTCAATATAGACAAACTTTCCAGGAAGGGATCCGGATACGCGGGAGCGCATGGGAAAGACTTCCTGCTGACCAATGATAGCTGGTCGCAGTGGCTAAATTTCAGGTACGGGCCTTCCGGCTCAGTATATGCAATCGATTGGTATGATAAAAATCAATGCCACAGTCCGAACCCTGATGTGCACGACAAGACGATGGGGCGCATTTTCCGGATCAGCCATGACAAGGATGAATTTGTACAGGCAGACCTCTCTAAGGCCACGGATATGGAACTGGTAAACTATCAACTCCACCCGAACGACTGGTATGTGAGGCAGGCCAGGCTTATCCTCCAACAACGCGGACCGAATACTGCAACGCATACGTCGTTAAAAGAAATACTGCGTCAAAATCCGGATATTACCCGGAAACTAAGGGCGCTCTGGGCCTTGCATGTGACCAAGGGTTTGTCCGAGACGGAGCTAGTGGAATTATTATCCCACGAAAATGAATACCTGCGGAGTTGGGCGATTCAATTATTAAATGAGGATCGTAGTATTTCTGATAATACGGCAGAGCAACTGTTTACGCTTGCTAAAACGGACAGTTCCGCATTGGTCAGATTATATCTTGCTTCGGCGTTGCAACATTCCAGGATCAATAATGCCTGGGATATAATAGGCGCTCTATACCAGCATGAAGAGGATAAAGGCGACCACAATATTCCACTGATGTTATGGTATGCTTTTGAGCCAATGGTTAAGGACAATATTAGCCGTTCCCTTGACCTGGCCATGAATGCCAAAATTCCCAACGTATTGTTGTTTACTATCCAACGCGTCAAAGCTATCGGCTCTCCGGAATCAAAAAAAGCGTTGCAGGAACTCTCAGAAAAGTTGCGGGCTCAAAATCAACATGATTATCATGAAGCGCTTAAAGAAATCAGCCGTTGAGATGGGCCTAAGTTGTTAAAACATATGCAGATGACCTGTAAATGATGATTTCCCTCCGCCAGTAAAACAATTGGTATTAGCAAAGAATAGAATAGGCAAACATCTACAGCCGGGGAGGCTCGCTATTAAGAACGTTCGCATGCTTTCAAAGCTGTTTCCCATTACTGTCGTAATGCACGATTGCCTGTTGCTTGCCGTGCTCGTCATATTTCCATATCCTCTTCGCATATCCCTCACGGGCATTGCATGGCTTGCCATCTACCCCGTAAAATAGCTGTTCGACCGGATTTCCGCGCTCGTTATATTTGACGGTCCATCTGGCATAGCCTTCCGGTAACAGCGCCGGCTGGCCATTCGTACCGAAACAAGCCATTTCTATCCTTTTCCCCCGCTCATTGTAACGGGAGGTGAAACTCGCAATTCCCTGTACGGACAAACAGGGTTTGCCATCCACGCCAAAATATTCCGTCGAGAGTATATTGCCGAGGGCATCGTGTTTTTGCGCCGTTTTGAAAAAACCGTTTGTATTCAGGCAGGGCGCCCCGGCCGTATCGAAAAATGACTGTTCTGTCACAAACCCGCGATCGCTGAATTGCTGCCTGAGTATGGCATATCCCTGGTCAGTCATGCAGGGGGCATCGTCAGCTCCTGTATACGCTTCTTCTATCATTCTATCTCTTGCGTCGTATTTCCTGGTCAACCCGGAAAACCTTCCTTTAAGCAGTACCGGACGGCCGTCGATACCAGTATATTTCAGCGAAACCATATTTCTGCGCCCATCGTATAGCATCGTCCTTTTTGCAAAGCCAAGATTTGCCAGCGTAGGGTTTCCCCTGGCATCGGATATTTCCCAGCTGATCTCATTCCCTGCATTGTCGTACCGTCTACTTAGCCTGTGAACTCCTTCCGTACTCGGAACCGGTTTGCCGTCGAGGCCCAGGTACCTGCGTTCGAGCTCATTGCCCAGCCCGTCATATTCTATTTCCATCACGGCGTAGTTGTCCAGCGGGGTTGGCTTTCCATGCACATCGAAATAAGCTTCCCTTATCCGCTTGCCCCTGCTGTTATATTCAGCAGTCCACCGAGCTATCTGCCGGGCGCTCAGGCAGGGCCTGCCGATTGTGTCGAAGAATGCCCCTTCAATACAATTCCCTTTTTTATCATAACGGTATTTATAAACCGAATACCCATCTTTATGCATACAGGGTTTGCCGTCTGTTCCAAAAAAAGAATGTCCGATGATGTTTCCGATAGAGTCATACTGCGCGCGGGAAATCGAGATGTTATCTTCCTGCCAGCAGGGTTTTCCATCTACGCCGAATGCGGCTTCTTCCACCAGGTTTCCCCTGGCATCATATTTCCACCGGCGAATGGCGAAGCGGTTAAAGATCAGGCAGGGTTTTCCATCGGGTCCGAAAAACGCTTCTTCTATCGGGTTATCTTTTTCGTCGTATTTTCTTTTCGAGTAAGCCACTCCGTGGGCTTCTGCGGCCGGCTGTCCGCTGGTATCGTAGTGGGACGATTCGACCTGGTTGCGCCTTTCATCAAAAATCGCTACTGCTTTGAAAAAACCGTTCTTGTCCATACAGGGTTTCCCTTCCGTATCATAATATTCGATGGATACCAGTGCGCCGTAATCATCGAATTCAGCAAGCGCAGAAGAGTAGCCGTTTTTGCTCATACAGGGTTTGTTATCAGGGTCAAAAAACATTCCCTTGATCAGCCTGCCGCGACGGTCGTATATATTTTTAACAGTGGCGTATCCTTCAGATCCGATAGTGGGCGCTCCGCCGGTATCGTGGAGGGTCGTCTCCGAGATATTTCCCCTGTCGTTGTATTTGATCGCTTGTATGGAATACCCTTCGTTGTTCAGGCAGGGTTTTCCTTCCTGGTTAAAATAACTTTGCCGGATGATATTGCCGGCTTCATCGGAAACAGTAGTCCTTTTCGCCCAGTTCTCCAGGTTGGCGACCAACGAACCGTTTTCGTCGAGAAGCTCTACCACCGCTATATTTCCATACCGGTCGTAGGCAAATCGTTTACCCGCCATACCCACCCTATCTCCCTGGCGCTGACCATCTGAATCGAGATACCATATTTCCCGTACCCGTCCCACGCTGTCCAGCTCGTACTGCATCCCAAAAATACCATTGACATCAGACATGTCTTCGAGTCCGCCATAACGAAATCTTTTTTTGATAATCTCGCCTTTTTCATTCCTTATGAGTGAATAGCGGTTGATTTTACTTTTTTTGGCAGTAAAGCCTGCCCCGGTAGTGATTGTTCCGGAAAGTGTGCTGTTCAATACAGCGTCATTTCCCTGTTTGTCCCGGAGATCGATCTCCTGGAACTGCTCGCCGGAATAGATATTCGAAAAAATGACCTTGTTGTTTCTATCGAGCTGATCGATCCGCTGTAGCCGGCCCGACTCGTTGTAATACAGGAACTGTTTTAAGGGGCGCTCCAGCAGGTTGTTATCTATATGCTGTTCCGAGTATCCGGCGGAATTGACCGATTCAACCGAACGCAGTTTACGGCGCTGGTAACGAAATGCGTAGTGGGTGTGTTTCCGCTCCACCTGCGAAGCGCTTAACCTGATAATTCCCCCGGGAATTCCCCATCGGTCTGTATAATCGGCATAATATTCGGTCTTCACGCGGTTATAATCCCAAAACCATACGCCCGACGCCAGCAGCAGTACGCACAGTAATGCCCCAACGCTGTAGCGGATCCTCTTTCTGCGCTGCTCCCGCCGCTTGTGACGCTGCCACAGCTCGTCGAATTTCAATCCCAGCATCGACGCTACCACCTTGATGAATGCCTGCTCCTTAGGTA
>DEHV01000056.1 GCA_002352105.1 Chitinophagaceae bacterium UBA2791
GCCAAGTTGCTTTGACGCGTAGCCAACGAACGCATGTAAACACGCGGATGATTGATTGCATTCATGCGGATACGATCGCCCAGCAAGGCGCCGCCGGTCTTTTTTTTGCTGGGGTCTACGCTGATCACGGCAATGGTAGCTTTCTCGTAAGCGTGCAGAAATCTTCTTACGAGTTCATCGGTGACAGACGATTTTCCTGAACCGCCCGTGCCCGTGATCCCCAAAACCGGCGATACGACGGTTTGTGCCGCGGCGGTTTTTTTGTGTTTTGACGCGCCGGCTGTTTCCTGGTTATCCTTGCCTGCCGTTTCGATCCCTTCTTCTGCCAGCGTAATGGCCCTGGCGATCCTGCGGATATCTTTGTATTCATTCAGGGGAGGCTGTCCGTTCCATAAGGAAGGCGCTTTCCAATACGCGGACCTTTGTTCTTCATCGATCCTGGACCGGTCGTATTCCGGAACCTGGCATTGTTGGATAACATCCTCGATCATGCCTTCCAGTCCCATCGCGCGGCCGTCGTCGGGAGAGTAGATCCTGGCGATCCCGTATTTGTGCAGGGTTTCTATTTCGGAAGGAAGTATGGTTCCGCCCCCTCCGCCGAAGATCCTGATATGGCCGCAACCTGCCTGGTCCAGCAGGTCCTTCATGTATTTAAAAAACTCAATATGGCCGCCCTGGTATGAAGTAATGGCAATGCCATGCGCATCTTCTTCAATGGCGCATTCCACGATCTCCTGGACGCTGCGGTTATGGCCAAGGTGGATGATCTCCGCGCCCTTCGACTGAAGGATGCGGCGCATGATATTTATAGCGGCGTCATGGCCGTCGTACAGCGACGCGGCGGTGACGATCCTGGTTTTTCCTGAGTGTGTACGTTTCATATCGTCCGTCAAAAATAATCAAAAAACTAATGACTGTTAGTTTAAAAATAGGAGATTGGTATAGGGAGATAGGGGCGCCGCCGGATAGAAGCGGCGATACCCGCATAGCGCCGGCTCGTTTTTTGTAAATTGCTTAAAAGCATTCATTAAATCATCCGTTATGACGATTGACAGCCATGTTCATTTCTGGAAATACGATAAGATCGGCTATGCGTGGATAGACCGTACGATGAAGACCCTTCAGAAAAATTATTTACCCCCGGATATCGAGCAGACCCTGAAGAGGAACGGGGTCGACGGCTGCGTGGCTGTTCAGGCTATCCCTGCAGAGGTAGAAACCCATTTCCTGGTGGAGCTTTCCAAAACCTACCCGGTTATCCTGGGCGTTGTAGGTTGGACCGATCTGCAGTCGCCCGATGTGGAGGGGAGACTGCAATATTTTTCTCATTATCCCCAGATAAAGGGATTCCGGCATCTTGTTCAATCCGAGCCCGATGATTTTTTATATGATCCGGATTTCCGCAGAGGGATAAGCCTGTTGAAAACCTATGATTATACATACGATCTGTTGATCTATCCACGGCAACTGAAAGCGGCCGTCAACTTTGTTTCGGCATTTCCTGAACAACTCTTTATCCTGGATCACTGCGCAAAACCGCCGATCAGGGAGGGCAGCCCGGATGAATGGAAAAGAGGTATAGAAGAGCTGGCCGCATTCCCGAATACCTGCTGCAAGTTATCGGGATTGTTTACCGAAGCGGAATGGAAAAACTGGAGCCCGGGAGATTTCTACCCCTACCTGGATACGGTCTTCAGCGCTTTTGGGACGGACCGGTTGCTGTATGGAAGCGATTGGCCGGTGATGCTTCTTTCCGGGATCTATGTGCAATGGAAAAGCCTGCTGGAAAAATACATGGAACATTTTTCTCCCGAGGATAAGGAAAAGGTTTTTAGCCTCAATGCCCTGCGTTACTATAAGCTGCAGACTGCGCAATAGCGTAAAACACATTTTAGCGTAGCCGGACTATAAAAAGCATTTTATGCTTGTTCCAGGCCAGCCAATATTACCCGGGTTGCGTAAGCCGCTATCTGTGAGAACGCTTGGTAAAATTGAGCATTGGCGCTTACCTTTGCGCCGTCCTGCATGTATGCAATCTTTGCAGGCATTACGCGTATGATATGGATCGCCAAAAGCCGGATGGCTTTATTTTGCCGGGTGTTATTGCTGGCCTGCTGTATTGCGGCCGTCTTCAGTTCCTGTTCCCTCAACAATACAAAAGAGGATGCCAGCCTTGAAAAATATTTCAGGGAAAACCAGCTGCAAGGATGCTTTGCTATGTTTGATAACGGTACGGGATTGTTTACCGTGTACAATATGGGACGGTATCGCGACAGCGCCTATCTCCCCGCTTCCACCTTTAAGATCGTGAATGCGTTGGTCGGTATCGAGACCGGCAGGGTGAAGGATTCGTCCGATATCATCCCCTGGGATGGCATAGAAAGAAGGATCCCGGCCTGGAACGCCGATCTTTCCATGCAGGCCGCTTTTACTGCTTCTTCCGTACCCTGGTTCCAGGAGCTGGCGCGGCGTATTGGCAGGGATACCATGCAATACTGGCTGGATACCCTGGGATATGGCCAATCGAAAACGCAACAAAAGATCGCGCTTGCCAATAACCTGGATACGTTTTGGTTAGATAATTCAGTAAAAGTTACCGCCGACGAGCAACTCGGGCTGGTAAAAAAACTGTATTTCCAGCAGCTGCCCTTCCAGCCGCGCCCGCAGCGGATCGTTAGCGCAATGATGAAAAGGGAAGACAATTCGAACTATACTCTGAGCTATAAGACCGGGTGGGGCATCAGCGACAGGGGGCATGCGATCGGCTGGATCGTTGGCTGGATCGAAGAGAACCGGCACCCCTATTTTTTTGTGCTGCAACTGGAGTCGCCCGACCCCGATTATGATATGTCTGCCGTNNTTCAGTTCCAGCACACCGCATTCCTATGGAGCCTTCTGGCAGCGCCGTTATTGATATGGTTATACTGGCTGACGATCAGGTGGAAACAAAAAACCATTAAAAAGATCGGCGACGAAAGGCTGGTGAGGGAGTTGATAAAGGGGTATTCGGCTAAAAAATTCCTGTTAAAATTTGTTTTGCTGATGATTGCTTTTATCGCAATCATTATCGGCGCGTCAGATCCCTGGCAGCGGGGAAAAATGGATAAGATAGAAAGAAAGGGCGTGGATGTGATGATTGCGCTGGACGTAAGCAATAGCATGCTGGCGCAGGATATCAGGCCCAACAGGCTGGAAAAGGCAAAACAGCTGATCAACAGGCTGGTGGATGAATTGGAGAACGATCGCATAGGGCTGGCGGTTTTTGCCGGAAGGGCCTATTTGCAAATGCCGCTCACCCTGGATCACGGGGCGGCCAGGATGTATATCCAGCAGGCGTCGCCGCAGATGGCGCCAACCCAGGGAACCATGATCTCGGAGGCCTTGAAACTTAGCGCCGCCGCATTCAATAGCAAGGAACGCCGGTACAAGTCGATCGTGCTGATCACCGACGGGGAAGACCATGACCCTGCTACGGCGCAGATGGCTGAACAACTGGCCGACAATGGCATCGTGGTGAATGCCATCGGTATAGGTTCTGTTGAGGGAAGCCCTATCGTAGACCCTGTTACAGGACAGTTCAAAAGAGACGATCAGGGCGTTACGGTGTTGTCGAAGCTGAATGAATCGCAGCTTAAGCAGCTGGCGGGATTGACAAAGGGAGTATACGTGCATCTCAGCGATATAGACGGGGCGGCAACGGCGATCCGGAAACAATTGTCTTCCATGCCGGAAACGGGACTGGAAGACGCGGCGTTTAAAGACTATATTCATTATTTTCAATGGTTCATCGCGTTGGCTTTGGCTGCGCTCCTGGCAGAGTTTTTATTACCGGAAAGAAAATGGGAAACCGCATGAAGCATCTTATGCTATATGGCCCGGGCATCTTGTTGCTGCTGTCGCTGTCTTTTTATGCCGGCGCCCAGCCGGCCGACAGGCTGATCCGGAAAGGCAATAAGGAATACCGGGATAACCGCTTCAAAGAGGCTCTGCCCTTGTATCAGCAAGCGCAGCAATTAAGGGGTAATAATGCGGCGGCCTGGTTCAATGCCGGCGATGCCTTGTACCGGAATAAACAATGGGCGGAGGCGGAAAGGTCTTTTGATCGCGTAACCGAACCCCATAATGACCCGCTGTTGCAGCAGAAAGCATTTTACAATAAGGGCGTTTCCTTATCGCGGCAAAATAAGCTGGAAGAAAGTATCGCCGCCTATAAAAAAGCCGTTATTATGGACCCGGCAGACGAGGATGCCAGGATCAACCTGCAAAAAGCGCTGCTGGAATGGAAGCAAAAAAATCCTCCTGAGCCGGAAAAGACAAAAGAGGAGCAGCCGAGGCAGGATAAGAAAAAGGAGCGAGCCCCTCCCTCGCAAAGCAAGCTGACGCCAAAACAGGCGGAGCAATTGCTAAAAGCCTTACAGCAGCGCGAGCAGCAGGCAATGCAGAAGATGCAGCAGCTTCGCTCCCGGAGCAGCGGGCAGCCGGAAAAAGATTGGTGAGAAGGGCTCTAACTGCTCTCTTGCGGGATTGATATGCGGGAGGAATGTTTGCAGGGGAATGGTGTAGACAACCGGGATCAAATTGTTGTTTTTTAAAAATTGACAGGATGGAAGGGTATTGCGAATCGCTTACGGATTACCAACGGTTAAGGACGATCGAAGTGAAGATCGGCGACCTGTCGCTGGGAAATTTTCATCCCGTGCGCATTCAGACCATGACGACTACCGACACGATGGATACGCAGGGCACGATCGAGCAATCTATCCGTTGCATCGATGCGGGAGCCGAACTGATACGGATCACCGCCCCCAGTAAGAAGGAAGCGGAAAACCTGCAGCTCATTAAGGACGGCCTGCGCAAAAGAGGCTATGATACGCCGCTGGTGGCCGATATTCATTTTACGCCCAATGCCGCGGAGATCGCCGCCAGGATCGTGGAGAAGGTAAGGGTGAATCCCGGCAATTACGTAGATAAAAAGAAGTTTGCCTTTATCGAATATACCGACGCCGCCTACCGCGAGGAGATGGAAAGGATCAGGGAACGGTTTACGCCGCTGGTGAAAATATGCAAGGAATACGGGACCGCCATGCGGATCGGAACCAACCATGGCTCATTGAGCGATCGCATCATGAGCCGTTATGGAGATACGGCCATGGGAATGGTGGAAAGCGCAATGGAGTTCCTGAGGATATCCAGGGACGAGGATTATCATAATATCGCGCTGAGTATGAAATCCAGCAACCCGCTGGTGATGGCGCAGGCTTACCGGCTGCTGGTACAGACCATGCACAACGAGTTTGGCGTGATCTACCCGCTTCACCTGGGCGTTACCGAAGCGGGCGACGGGGAAGACGGGAGAATAAAATCGGCCATCGGCATCGGCGCGCTGATGGAAGACGGCATTGGCGACACTATACGGGTATCCTTAACCGAAGATCCTGAATTTGAGATACCGGTATGCCGGGACCTGGTGAAAAGATATGCCAGGAGAGAGGCGGAAGCTCGCCGGTTAAACGCTGCCCGGACGCCCGCGCTTGCGGGCAATGCTTTGGATGGCGCCGCGTTTACAGGCGACCAGGACCTGCCCGGACCGCGGCATCCCGGCCCGGCAGACAGTCTCACGTCTGCAGGGAAACCGGTTCTTCCCTATTCGCCTTTTCAATATCTGAGAAGGGAAACGACGGTCCTTGGGTCGATAGGAGGAAAGCAACCGCCGGCGGTGGTAGCGGATTTCAGCCGGTCGGCAACGATTGGGCCCGAGGATCTGAAAGCCATCGGTTACCGGTATGATCCTGTCATTGACAAATGGAATATCAGCGATGGCGCGGCAGATCTTATCAGTACCGGAAATAAAATATTGGATTTTTCTTTGCCGGGAACATTGCAGGCGATCTGTCATTATACGACCTGGTTTACCGCCGCGGACAAACAAAAATATCATCCCTTTATTGAGGCCGGGGAATACCTGTCGGAAACCAATTACTCCGCTCTTGCCGGCGCGTCGATGGTATTTGTGGAGTTGGATGTAAATGATGAAGGGTTGGCAAAAAAAATGCTGGACTTCCTGGATAAGGGGAACGGCATTTCGACAGCCGGCCGGGCGGCGCTCTGCCTTCGCTCTAGTTATTATCATTCGATGGCTTCTATCCGGCAGTTCATCATTGCGCTCATGCATCGGGGTATTCGTATCCCGGCGTTCCTCGTTATTGAGAGCGACGATACTTCCATTGATGAACAGCTTATTCATTTCAGCGCAAATGCGGGCGCCTTATTGCTCGACGGCATGGGCGATGGCATCTGGTTGAAGAACGACCCCTCTTTGCTTAACACTTCCCGGGTAAGCGGCAGGACCTACCTGGAAGCAAAGAACAATGCCCAGTTCATCAACAACACTTCTTTTTCTATTCTCCAGGCAACGCGCACGAGGATCAGTAAGACGGAATATATCTCCTGTCCCTCCTGCGGCAGAACCCTGTTCGATCTGCAGGAAACGACGGCAAAGATCCGCGCGGTGACGCATCATCTGAAGGGGGTGAAGATCGCCATTATGGGATGTATTGTAAATGGCCCGGGGGAAATGGCGGACGCCGATTTCGGGTATGTGGGCAGCGGTCCGGGCAAGATCACCTTATACAAGGGAAAAGAAGTCGTGAAGCGCGCGGTTAACAGCGATATTGCCGTGGAGGAATTGATCAACCTGCTCAAGGAAAACGGCGCCTGGGTGGAGCCGGAACCTTAACAGGCGATAAATACCAGGCTTACGAAACCGAATAGGTTTAATCGGAACCTTGATGATATGCTATAACGCCGACAATTTGCCGGGAGAACAGAGGGTCCGGAATCTTAGTATTGCTTAATAATCCCCCACCGTTTCAGGCAACTGCGCCAATGCTTTGGCAAGCTGTTCGTCGTTGGGCGCGACGCCATGCCAGTTATGGTCATTTTCCATAAAATCAACGCCCTTGCCCATGACGGTATGCATCATAATGCCCACCGGCTTTCCCTGGCCGGTCAATGTTTTAGCCTTGTTCAGGCCGGCGACCACTCCGTCCATATCGTTTCCATCCATTTCCATGGTTATCCACCCGAAAGCATCGAATTTGGCCCTGATATCGCCCATATCCAGTACTTTTTTGGTGGTACCGTCGATCTGCTGTCCGTTGATATCAATGGTGGAAATTAAATTATCGACCTTATGATGGGGGGCGAACATAACCGCTTCCCAGATCTGGCCTTCGTTCAGTTCGCCGTCGCCATGCAGGGAATAGACCAGGTTTTTATCCCCATTTAGCTTTTTTGCCAGGGCGGCGCCAATCGCCACGCTCAGCCCCTGACCCAATGATCCTGAGGCGATACGGATGCCGGGCAGGTGTTCATGAGTGGCCGGGTGGCCCTGTAAACGGGAATTTATTTTCCGAAATGTGGATAATTCCTTTACGTCAAAATAACCCGAACGGGCAAGGGTAGCGTAAAAAACAGGGGAGATATGACCGTTAGAGAGGAAAAACAGGTCTTCATTGATCCCGTCCATCTTAAAGTCGGAAGAATGTTTCATTACATTGAAATACAAGGCGGTAAAATAGTCTGCGCATCCTAATGAACCGCCCGGATGACCGCTGGCGCATCCATGTACCATACGAACGATGTCCCTTCTTATCTGGGAAGCCATACCCTTTAAATCTTGCATAGTGTGTTTTTAATAAGTCCGGCAAAACTACGGAAATCTTTTTCGGAAGCGGCGCCAGGCAATAATTCTTGTATTTTACTGTTTTATATCAGGCGTAAGCGTCATTAGGCGAAGAAAGACTATTCCTGCGAATATTTTGCCTTTGGATAAGGGAAATATAATATATGAACCAGGAATATAAATTGGCGTTACAGAATCTTGGAAGTAAATTTGCTATANNATCACTTTTCTGGCTATTCCCGCAATTATTACTGTGGCGGAAAGAAAGAAATTGTTTGATGTGCCGGATGAGAGAAAGATTCACAAGATGCACACGCCTTCTTTGGGAGGACTGGGCATCTTTGCCGGATTTGTTATGACTTGTTTGCTAAGCATTTCTTTTACCATAGCGCCTGAATTGCAGTATTTCCTGGCTGCAGCCATCGTGCTGTTTTTCCTCGGCTTAAAAGATGATATACTGGTCATTTCCCCTATAAAAAAATTTATTGGCCAGGTCATCGCGGCCTTTCTGATCATCTATAAGGGAGGCCTGCAGATAACGAGTATGCATGGGTTCCTGGGCATTTATGAATTGCCGGAGATGTTTAGTTTATTGCTGACCTATTTCACCATTATTGTTATTATTAATTCCTTCAATCTGATAGATGGGATAGACGGGCTGGCGGGCAGTCTGGGCGTTATGGCCGCTGCGCTTTTCGGGTTTTATTTCCTTCGCGCCGATCTTATGCCTTATGCAATAATGGCTTTTGCGCTGGCGGGCAGCCTTATTGCCTTCCTGATATTCAACTATCATCCCGCCAGGATATTTATGGGCGATACCGGGTCCATGCTGATCGGTATGGTCACTGCGATCCTGGCCATTAAGTTTATCAATGTTGCTGAAATGAGCGGCGCCAGCTCCCCTGTCAGAGAGGCTCCGGCGATCGGGTTTACCATATTGCTGGTCCCCTTAATGGACACGCTTCGGGTATTCGGTATCCGGATCTTTCACCGCCGGTCGCCGTTTATTCCCGACAGGAACCATATTCACCACCTGATGCTGGATAAGGGGTTATCGCATACCGCCATTACCCTCATACTGGTGACCGCCAACCTCTTATTTGTCGGCTTTTCTTATTATTTCCGGGGCATAGGCGCGGCATCCATCATCGTCGTTGAGGCCTGCCTGTTTTTTGGGGGCATTGCCGCTCTTTACTATACCCGTCCCCGGCCCAAGCTATTCGTTACCAAAGTTGACGAGGAGAAAGAAGCCGGCATCACCAAGATCGTTCCGCTTACCAAGGATGCGCTGGTGGAGCATAACAATTGATCCCTGAATATTTATTGAGCCGATCGTCTTAATACCTGTCGGATCTGCTTTTATTCCCGGTCCGTAGCGGGCGACACGCGTTTGATCAATCGCTCGTCATACAGATTATTGTACGCTTTTTCGCTACCGCCAAATACTCATTTTGTACATTTTTTTTAATTGATGTAGGTTTGCAAGGACCAATAAATTTGATATGCAAGAAGAACTTGATCTGATTATCGAAGAAGCGGAAGACCTGATGAGCAAAGCGATCAGCCACCTCGAGTCGGGGCTGCTGAAAATAAGGGCCGGGAAAGCCACTCCCAATATCGTGGATGGCCTGATGGTGGATTACTACGGCGCGCCTACCCCTATTAACCAGGTGGGAAATGTATCCGTGGCGGATTCCCGCACGCTTACGATCCAGCCATGGGAAAAAAACATGCTTCAGCCGATAGAAAGATCCATTATTGCCGCTAACATTGGCATTACGCCCCAAAATGACGGAAACATGATCCGGCTATTCCTTCCCCCGCTTACGGAGGAACGCCGCAAGGAGCTCGTAAAAAGGGCTTTGGGCGAAGGCGAACAATCGAAGGTGGCGGTCAGGAGTATCCGCAGGGACGGTATGGAGCAGGTGAAAAAATTACAGAAAAACGGGTTAAGCGAAGATATCTGCAAGGATGCGGAAGAAAAGATACAGGGGATAACGGATAAGTATATTGCCTTGGTGGACAAGCTGCTTGCAGCCAAGGAAAAAGAGATCATGACGGTATAAAGGCGCCGGCAGAGCCGGGAATATAAATCGTAAAGAGACAGAGCCATGCCCAGAATCAGCCTTAAAGAGATCTCCACCCGCGCTCCAAAGGGTTTTGACAAACAGGAAACCAAGTTAAAGACAGCCCGCCTGCTGGAGGAATCAGACGAATTGCAAAACCTGCTCTACGCCGAGTCCAAACACGCTATACTGGTGGTTATCCAGGGAATGGATGCGAGCGGAAAGGATGGCGCCATCAGGAATGTTTTTGGCCGCCTGAACCCCCAGGGCGTGATGGTGAAGTCTTTCAAAGCGCCTACGCAGGAAGAACTGGCCCATGATTTTCTATGGCGTATACATGCCAATACTCCGGGAAAGGGAATGATCCAGGTATTCAACCGTTCGCATTATGAAGACATCCTGGCGACAAGGGTGCATAAATGGTGCAATGACAGCCTGGCCAAAAAAAGGATCAGGGCCATCAATGATTTTGAGAAGCTGCTGCAGGAGCATAACAATACCCATATTTTGAAATTTTATCTGCATGTTTCCCAGGAAGAACAGCATGTTCGGTTGCATGAGCGCATCAGCATGCGGGAAAAACAGTGGAAATACAATGAAAAGGATTTTGAGGAATCAGCGTTATGGGATGTCTACAGGGAGATGTATGAGGATTGTTTTGAGCATTGCGATAACCCTCCCTGGATAATCGTCCCTTCCGATCAAAACTGGTATAAGGAATATGTTATGGCGGACAATCTGAATAAATTGATGAAAAGTTTAGATATGAAATATCCGGGATTAAAAAAATAATATTGAATATTTGCCGGTTAGCGGTAATGGAACTGGCTTTTTAGCATTGTTCGTATACGCAATGGTAATGTTATTTATCCTCCAAATTCAAAATGCATCATTATGGGTTTCATCAAAGAATTTAAAGAATTCGCCGTAAAAGGCAATGTTGTTGATCTCGCAGTAGCCGTTATCATAGGCGGCGCTTTTGGAAAAATAGTGGATTCCGTGATCAATGATCTTGTGATGCCCCTGGTGGCGAAAGTTATTGGCTCGCCTGATTTCAGCAACGCCTATATTGCCTTTGCTGATGTTCCCGCCGGCACGCCCCTGGCTAAGGCCAAAGAAATGGGCCCTGTATTTGCTTATGGTAATTTTATCACCGTGGCCATCAATTTCCTGTTGCTTGCCTTTGCTATTTTCCTGATGGTGAAAGCTATTAATAAGTTGAAAAAGCAACCTGAAGAAGCCGCTCCTGCCGGACCCTCTTCTACAGATCAGTTGCTGATGGAGATCAGGGATACGCTTCAGCGGAAGCAGGCATAATTTTTTATTTTAATGGAATAAAATATAAATGCGCAACCCTCGCGGTTGTTCATAACGGGACCTTATATTCTTTATTTACCTTTGACGCATACAATCACAAAAGATCCAGAACATGAAAAGAGTTTTTTTAGGAGGGGTTCTCCTGGCGGCAGGAATGATCTCTTTAGGCCAGGATGCAACAGTATCAACATTAAAAAGCGATGTCCGGAGCAGGCAGATAGCAGAGGACACCAGTTTTAAGCAGGGCTGGAAAAAAGGCGGTTTGTTTACGCTGAACCTTGCCCAGGGCTCATTAAGCAATTGGCAGGGCGGGGGCGATAAATCTTCTTTTTCCGCGGTGGCTTTTCTCAACCTGTTCGCGCGGTTTAAAGAAGGCCGTCATGCCTGGGACAATACGCTCGATATCGGGTATGGCTATATCAACACCACAAGCCTTGGAAACAGGAAAAGCGACGACCGCCTGGACCTGTTGTCCAAATATGGTTATGATATTGGCAAGAAATGGTATCTCACCACGCTGTTTAATTTCAGAACGCAGTTTGCCGATGGATTCAATTATGAAAAAGATGCAGGCGGCGCAGAGGTAAAGTCCAAAACCTCCACTTTTATGGCGCCTGCTTATATGGTGGCGTCTGTGGGGTTTGATTATAAGCCCAATGATCATTTCTCCGTGTTTATTTCTCCGCTTACCGAAAGATGGATCATTGTAAACGATGATATGCTTTCTGCTTTAGGCGCCTATGGCGTGGATCCGGGGAAGAAATCCAAAAATGAGCTTGGCGCCTTTCTTAGCGCGGAATTTAATAAGGATATCCTCAAGAACGTGAATTATAAATCAAGGTTTGATGCATTTTCCAATTATAAGTCTAACCCCCAGAACATAGATATTTTCTGGACAAACGTATTTTCCATGAAGGTTAATAAGTTTCTTTCGGCCAATATTGCCATTGATCTTTTGTATGACGACGACGCTATCGCCAAACTTCAGCTGCGCCAGCTGTTGGGCATAGGATTCTCGGCAAAGTTCTAAAAACATCGCATGAACCAACCTACTTACCAGATCAGGCTGCCTCAGTTTGAAGGACCCTTCGACCTTTTATTGTTTTTTATTGAGCGCGATGAACTGGATATCTACAATATACCGATTACCAGGATCATTAACGATTTTCTTGAGTTTATCCATACCCAGGAAAAGCTGAATATAGAATTGTCCAGCGAGTTTATTCTTTTTGTGTCCACGCTCATGCGTATTAAGGCAAAACTGTTGCTTCCCCGGAAAGAACTGGATGAACAGGGCAATGAAGTGGATCCCCGGCAGGAATTGGTGGATAAGATCCTGGAGTATAAAAAATTCAAGGAGGCGTCGGCCCGGCTTGCCGAGATGGAAGCCGAACGAATGCTGATGATCAAGAGAGGCAACCTGTCGAGGGAGCTTACCTTAATAGGAGAGGAAAACAGCGAAGGCACGGAGATCCAGGCGATCACTTTATTTAAACTGATGAAGGCTTTCGAGCGGGTGGTTAAACGATTTGAAGAGCGTCGTAACAAGCCCGTGCATACCGTGGTCCGGTACAACTATACCATGGAAGAAAGCCGCGAGTACATGCTGTCGTCGGCTAAACGCGAAAAGGTGATGAGCTTTGAAAAGATCTTTGAGGTATGCGAAGACCGATTGCAGGCGATATTTACCTTTCTCGCGCTGCTTGAGCTGGTGCAGCAGAAATACCTTACCTTAATGATCGGCGAGGGAAAAAATAATTTTATCGTGGAATTCAACGAAAACAGGGAGGAAGAGGCGGAGTTTGTATTGGAGTAACAGGGAGTAAACCGGCTCGCAATAGCATGCTTCTCCTGATAAAGATTCAATACGGGAACAAGCGCGCCTGCATAAGATCAGGGCTGAGGATGCGGTAAATTACGGATGGAGGGTTTTTGTCTTAAGCGTATGCTTCATCATTGCCCTGGCCGCTTCTGCAATACCCTCGGCGTCAAATCCGCATTCCTTGTGGAGCTCTTTTAGAGAGCCATGTTCAACGATCCGGTCGGGGATCCCCAATATTTTTACTTCGGCGGTATAGCGGTGTTCCGCCATAAATTCCAGGATGGCGCTGCCAAATCCACCCCTGACCGTTCCATCTTCCACGGTCAGGATACGGTCGTACCTGGCGAATACCTCATGCAACAGCGCTTCATCAAGCGGCTTGGCAAAACGCATATCGTAATGCGCCGGGTCGATGCCTTCCGTTCTTAAGGTACGGATGGCGGCGGAGGCAAAATTACCAGGGTGGCCAAAGCTCAGTATGGCGATGTCTTGCCCGTCTTTCAGTTTTCTTCCCGTTCCGATAACGATCTCCCGGAAAGGCGTTTCCCATTCGGGCATAACGCCCTGGCCGCGCGGATACCGGATCACGAAGGGGAGATCGGTGGCATCCAGCTGGGCAGTGTACATCAGGTTGCGCAGCTCGCTTTCATTCATCGGCGAGCTGACGATCATGTTGGGAATGCAGCGCATGTAAGCAATATCGTATGCGCCATGATGCGTGGGGCCGTCTTCGCCTACCAGTCCGGCCCTGTCCAGGCAAAAGATCACCGGAAGCTTTTGCATGGCGGTATCGTGCACCACCTGGTCGAACCCTCTTTGCATGAAGGTGGAATAGATATTACAGAACACTTTCATGCCCTGGGTAGCCATGCCTGCGCTCAGGGTAACGGCATGTTGTTCGCAGATCCCCACGTCGAATGCGCGGTCGGGCATCTGGTCCATCATAAACTTTAAGGAGGATCCCGAGGGCATGGCCGGCGTTACGCCGAATATCTTATTGTTCTTTTCGGCCAGTTCGATGATGGTCTTGCCGAAGACATCCTGGTATTTGGGCGGCTGGGGAAGTTCGTATTTCTTTGTATAGATCTCTCCCGTGATCTTATCGAACAGGCCGGGCGCATGCCACACGGTCTGGTCTTTCTCGGCCAGTGCATATCCCTTTCCTTTTACGGTAAGCACATGTAATAATTTAGGCCCGGGAATATCTTTCAGGTCTTTCAGCGTATCCACCAGCTTGGTGATGTTATGCCCGTCGATAGGGCCAAAATACCGCAGCTTGAGGGCCTCGAAAAGATTGCTGCTTTTATTGATAAATCCCTTAACGCTGTGTTCCAGCTTGCTGGCCATCTCCCTGGTGAAATTGGCGCCCACGGGGAGCTTGCCCAGGGCTTTCCAGATATCGTCCTTTACCTTGTTATAGGCGGGGGATGTGGTGATATCGGTAAGGTATTCTCTCAAAGCGCCTACGTTCGGGTCGATGCTCATGCAGTTGTCGTTCAGGATGATCAGCATATCGGTATCTGCAACGCCTGCATGATTCATGCCTTCAAAAGCCAGCCCGGCGGTCAGGGCGCCGTCGCCGATGACGGCCACGCATTTCCTGTTCTCGCCCTTGAAACGGGCGGCCATGGCCATCCCCAGGGCCGCAGAAATAGAAGTGGAAGAATGGCCAACCCCAAAACTATCGTATTCGCTTTCGCTTCTTTTGGGAAAGCCGCTGAGCCCCTGGTATTTACGATTGGAAATGAATGCTTCTCTTCTCCCGGTCAGTATCTTATGCCCATAGGCCTGGTGGCCCACATCCCATACCAGCTGATCGTACGGGGTATTAAAAACATAATGCAGCGCTACAGACAGCTCCACTACGCCCAGGCTGGCCCCGAAATGCCCCCCATGCACGCTCACCACGTCGATGATGTACTGTCTTAACTCATCGGCCAACGTTTGTAGTTGCTCGCGGCTAAGGGTTTTAAGATCAGCAGGGGAGTTTATTGACTTTAACAAGGCGCCGGGAGGAATCTCCATCAGAATAATTTAAAAAGCCAAAATTACTGTTTAGAACAGTGAATAACTGCATTTTAACGACAAAAATTGCGTTATTCCGGGATCAAATTGGTCTTTACAGCAGAAAATTTCTTCAATACCCTCTCCATTTCGCCGGTGATCCGGTCGTTGCAAAGGTTGCCGATACTGCCTTCATGGGTGTGTTTTAATCCCGTCGAGAGATCAAAGGCAAATATTCCCTTTTCAATATCTTCCCCGACCTTTTTATATGCTTCGCGAAAAGGAATGCCTTCGTTCACCAGTTGATTCACGGCTTCCACGCTGAAGAGGTAGCGGTATTTTTCATCCTCCAGGATATGGTCTTTCACCGTCAGGTTGGAGATCATCAGCCCGGTCATATCCAGGCAATCCTTCAGCGTCTGAAAGGCGGGAAACAGGATCTCCTTGGTAAGCTGAAGGTCGCGGTGATAGCCCGAGGGAAGATTGTTCAGCAGTAGCGTCAGTTCATTGGGGATGGCCTGGATACGGTTGCACCTTGCCCGGATCAGTTCAAACACATCCGGGTTTTTCTTGTGCGGCATGATGCTGCTGCCGGTGGTCAGCGTGGAAGGAAAGGAAATAAATCCAAAGTTCTGACTGAGATAGAGGCAGCAATCCATGGCCAGCTTGCTCAGCGTGGCGGCTAAAGCCGACAGCGCCATAGAAGCGATCTTTTCTGTTTTACCCCTGCTCATCTGGGCATATGCCGAATTAAAGTTCAGGGTATCAAATCCCAATGCCTGCGTGGTCGCGGTCCTGTTGAGGGGAAAGGAAGAGCCGTATCCCGCGCCGCTGCCCAGCGGGTTCTTGTTGGCGATCGCGCATGCGGCGGCCAGCAGTTCCATATCATCCACCAGGCTCTCGGCGTAGGCGCCCAGCCATAATCCCGCGGAAGAGGGCATGGCGATCTGCAGGTGCGTATACCCCGGGATCAGTTTGTCTTTATTCTTTTCGCTTTGTTCGATGAGCAGGTCAAATATTTTTTTTACCTCGTCGCGGAGGGTCAGCAACTCGGCGCGCAGGAACAGCTTGATGTCTACCGCTACCTGGTCGTTCCTGCTGCGGCCGCTATGGATCTTTTTGCCTGCGTCGCCGATCCTCCGGGTGAGCAGCAGCTCTACCTGCGAATGGATATCTTCCACCCCTTCTTCAATAACAAAACTGCCATTCCGGATCTCATCCAGGATAGCTTTCAAGCCTTGCAGGGCAAGCGCCGCTTCCTCTTTTTCCATGAGCCCGGTCTCCTGCAGCATGGACACATGGGCAATGGTGCCGGTCACATCATGGGCGGCCAGCAGGAGATCGAACTCATTGTCCCTCCCTACGGTAAATTTTTCTATCGCCTGCGATGTTTGGGTATTTTCTTTGCTCCAGAGTTTCATAGTCAAAGTATTTATGGAAGATGGATCGCCTATAGTAAAACGTTATTCAGCAACTGAATATACAGTATTATGCCGTCTTTTATTTCATGCGTATAGATGTATTCGTCGGCCGTATGGCTGCGGGCGGAATCGCCGGGGCCCATTTTTAAGGCGGGAAAAGGCATCAGCGCCTTATCCGAGGTGGTGGGCGATCCATAGCAGGTCCTGCCCAGTTGCAGCCCGGATCGTACCAGAGGATGATCTGCCGGGATCAGGGAAGACCTCATCCTGAGGCTCCTGGGAACCGCTTCGGAAACAATATTAGCCCTCACGGTATCCAGTATCTCCTCGAAGCGGTACAGCTCGTTCACCCGGATATCGGCGACAAAGCTGCATTGGGAGGGCACCACATTATGCGCCTTGTTATCCGAACTGATCACCGTAACGCTCATTTTTACGGGGCCCAGCAATTCCGAGACCCTCGGAAAGGAATAGGCGCTGAACCACTCAATATCCTTCATGGCCTTATAGATGGCATTGTCGCCCTCATTGCGCGCGGCGTGCCCCGCCTTGCCATGTGCCGTGCAATCCAATACCAGCAGCCCTTTTTCGGCAATGGCCATTTGCATCTGCGTAGGCTCGCCCACGATGCCGAAATCGATCGGGCCGAGGTCTTTCAGGAGCAGTTCAATGCCCTGGCTGCCTGAGATCTCTTCTTCCGCGGAGGCGGCGAGAATAAGATTGTATTTCAGGTCGCGCCGTTCGTAGTAATATAAAAATACCGCGATCAGGGACGCCAGCGATCCGCCGGCGTCGTTGCTGCCCAGTCCGTACAGCTTTCCGTCTTTCTCCTCCGGGGAAAAAGGATCCAGGGTATAGGATCGGTTAGGCTTCACCGTGTCATGATGCGAATTCAGCAGGATGGACGGCTTGCCGGCGTCGAAGTATTTATTGCGGGCAAACACATTGTTTGCGATACGGAAATGTTCAATGTCCTTTGCGCCGAGGAACCGGCAGATGAGCCCCGCGGTCTGGTCTTCTTCCTTGCTGAAGGAAGGAACGGCGATCAGGGTTTTCAGCAGCGTTATCGCTTCGGCAGAAAGCGTTTTTATCAATTCATTATGGAGAAGGGTCGACATATATTCTTTTCAGTTGGCGATCGCCTATGCAGGCTGGTTAACGATAAGGGTGCCGGATGTTCCGGCGATCAATGTATGAAGATTCTCCGCCTTTCCGATGATCACTTTTTTTACTCCCCTATCCAAAGCGGCAAAAGCATTGTCTAATTTAGGGATCATGCCGGCAAAGATCGTCTGATCTGCTTTCAGCCGGCGATAGGAAACAGGATCGATGCGGGGGATGGTCGTTCTGTCGTCTGCCGCGTCCATCAGCACGCCGTTTTTTTCAAAGCCATAGATCAGGCTCGTTTCGCAGCGGCCGCTCATGGCGACGGCCAGCTCCTGCGCGATGGTATCGGCATTGGTGTTCAGCAACTGTCCTTTGCGATCGTGGGTGATGGGAGCTACCACGACCGACAGGCCGCGGCTGAGCAGGTTGTGAAAGAAATCCGGATCGACCCGGTCGATATCTCCCGCAAATCCGTAATCGATATCGCCCTTCGTTCTTTTATGACCCTGTATGGCGTTGCCATCGGCGCCGCAGACCCCTATGGCGTCGCATTGATGCGACTGCAGCTGCGCCACTATGTTTTTATTGATGTACCCGGCATATACCATGGTAACGATCTTAAGCGTTTCGGCGTCGGTAATGCGCCGACCCTCGACCATTTGTTGGGGGATGCCCTTCTGTTCGGCCATGCGGGTGGCGAGCTTGCCGCCTCCGTGCACCAGTATCTTCTGTTCGGGAATCGCGGCAAACATTTCCAGGAAGGACGCCAGCTTGACGGCGTCGTCAATAATGTTTCCCCCGATCTTTATGACCAATAGTCTGCTCATATCCGGTTGTTTCGGTTCAGTATCTCCGACAATACGGCTTGCGCTGCCCATACCCTGTTGGAAGCCTGCTGTGTTACAATGCTATTGGGCCCGTCCAGTATCTCATCGCTCAGTTCCACATTTCTTCTTACGGGCAAACAGTGCATTATTTTTGCGTTGTTGGTCGCTGCGATCTTCTCATTGGTAAGCATCCATTCGGG
>DEHV01000027.1 GCA_002352105.1 Chitinophagaceae bacterium UBA2791
CTGCTGCAAACCGTACAGGAAATGGCCAAGGGCACCCTTCACTCAAAGCCGCAAAATATAGCTGATGAACAACAGCTCAAACATGCTCCCAAAATTTTCACAGAAACCTGCAAAATAGATTTTAATAAACCGGTGGAAGAAGTGTTTAATTTAATCCGGGGATTATCGCCCTACCCTGCTGCCTTTACTTTGTTCAATAATAAAAAATTAAAAATTTATTCGGCCGACAAAAATCTTACCCCACCGCAAATTGCTCCCGGGCACTGGCAAACCGACAAAAAAAATTATTTACAATTTGCCTGCAGCAATGGTTCTATCCATGTTTTGGAACTGCAACTTGAGGGTAAAAAGAAAATGAAGATTGATGAATTTTTAAGGGGATACCGTTTTGAATAAGAATTTGAATNNTGTATTTTATTGATATTAACTCTTTTCCTATTTGCACAGGAAAGTTATATTGTAACCTATAAAATTGAAAGAAAAGCTTTTAGTTCCAATTTTCCAATAACCATAAATGGTGATTCTGTTTTTGCTACCCTTCCTGCAAAAGAGTTTTATAGGACATTAGTTTTTAATGATTCATTTGCTTATAGCATCCTCGAAACAGAACGGCCAAAAAAGAAAAGATATAGTGATGGCGAAACACAATTTGGCAGCAAGCCATTTCATGGCGATTACTACTATGATAAATTACAGGAGAGTTGGTTATATTATAGCACTACGCATAGAAGAAAAAAACCAATTTTAGTGGAATACACTCCTAAAACCTTCAACTTTGTTGCTGAAAAAGACCCTGTTCAAATTTTGGGCATGAACTGCAAAAAAGGCTATGCAATAATGCCACATGGAGATACGGTATTTGCAATAATTTGCACAGATTTTAAAAACAACTACGGCCCGTTTGCTTTTAACTGTTTCCCTGGGCTTATTATTGAAATGTACCAGCCTTTACATCACCAGTACATATCGTTATTAACCATTACAGGAGGAAATTATCATATCAGTATTCCTGATGTTCCGCAAATGACAAAAACTGAGTACCAGGATAAATACTGGAAAAATAAAAATTATTATCCGGGCAGGCCGGGAATTATCATAAAATATTAATGCTATTNNGGCTATAATAGTTTTCTTAAATTTATTGCTATGAAACGGATCATTTTATTCTGCCTGAGTTTTTTTTATTCCAATTTCATTTTTTCTCAAAATGGTTATTATGTTATTTATAAAAACGAAATCCCAACTCCTACCTGGGTCAGGTACGAATTGAGAAATGGCACCAATGTGGAAATAGAAAAAGGCCCATTAATGAACCATTATAACCATATCATTTTTAATGATAGCATAAATATTTCATTTTGGACCTTAGAAGAAAAGCCCATTTTTACCAGGACGCATCCAGAGGATACCCTTAACCTTGAAGAAACATTTTTGAAAACAAAATGTTTATATTTTGAAAAAAACAGCAACACATATTGGTACAGGGCAAGAGTAAAAGAAGAGGATAAATTTTGCCTTATAAAGAAAACCCCCACTGTTTATAACTTTATTATGGAAACCGACAGTGTACTGAAGGCCGGTTTTGTATGTGAAAAAGGGTATGCCGTTAATACCCCCGGCGATACGGTATTTGCAGTAATTTCCAAAGACTTTAAAGACCCTTATGGCCCTTCCATGTATGATGGGTTTCCCGGCCTGGAATTTGATATCATACATGCCCGGAATGAAGTTTCTTATACGCTGATGAGTATAACGGGGGGTAATTTTATTTTAAGAATTCCTGATCTTCCCAGGATGACCCTGGAAGAGTTCAATAATAAAAACCCAAAATAAAATTTAATTCTATTAAAAAGAACCTGCTTTTAGGGCATTTATTTTAGCTTCAGCTTTGCCAAAAATTCTTTACTTAATGCAGCCCTGGGTATTACCAGGCTAATGGTATTGATGGCAAAGTAGGGCTCAGAAACTTCAATGAATCCATTATAAGGCCCAATATTTCCCCAGGAATTTTTTACCGTAAACAATTCTTTGCCTTCTTTTGTTTTCACCATACCGGTAATATGCATCAGGTGATCGTCTTGCGTGGTAAGGTTTTCAAATAACCGTTGGCGGATAGATGGGTTCCAATCGGCTTCCGGCATATCGGCTTTAAATGAATCTGCTGCCACTTTGATAACCGGGTCAATGTATAAAGCCAGTCCTTTTTTTTGCCTGAACCCGGTATTACTTACATCAGCATCCCACAATACGGTATAACCGTTATTAATGGCTTCTTTAGTTACTTTAATCAATTCTTCCATGGGAATATTATAATAACTTCCGTTGCTGAAATTATCGGGTATATCTATAATAAACGGTTCGTAAAAAGGTTTGTGGATAAATGAAGTAAGGTTTACATAATCCGAAGCTTTAAACTTTAGTACTTCGCTGGCAAAAGTTTTGGGTGTGTACTCTTTGCCTTCAAAGTCAAACTTTGCAGGGGCAGGTCCCATGTTTTTATTCAAAATTTGTTCAACGCCATTTTGCCATTGGGGTGCAAGGGGTTTATGTTTTAAAATACTGTCCAGGTAGTTTTTTAATTCTCCCACCAGCTTGCTATGGTCATACTCCAGTTGGTTNNGCGCCATATTTTGAAATTGCTTCAATTACATTGTGCCCAAGGCCACCTTCGCCCAGTTGAGCGGCTCCCTGTCTCATGATATAATTAGTGGCTTTATCTAAATAAATATTTCTTACGGTAAACATTTCGCTGAGGTTAATAGCGCTATTGCTATTTTTCAGCAATTGGCTCTCCAGCAATGATGTGGTGGAAAACGACCAGCAGGTACCCGTTTGCCCCTGGTTTTTTACGGCTGTTGCCGGGTTGGCTTTTTCTATGGTAAAATCATTTTTTAATGCCGCAGGTATATCCTGGGCCAATAAAATAAATGAGCTGGCAACAAAACAAACTGAGAAAATAAATTTTTTCATTTTATAATAATATTGAATGGAACAATTAAAGTTGGTTTCCCCGTCTCCCAGGCTTGCTGCAGCGGAATTGCTCACTATAATAGTTAAGTCATCATTTTGCTTCATCTCGGGAATTACGTCCAGCACTTTGGCGTAAATGGTTTTTTGTGTTTGTGCCGAAGTGATTTTTACAATGGAACCTGCTGGTGCGGTATTATAAAGGCAATAATATTTTCCGTCTTCCCAGCCACTGGTGCTTTTAAATGTGCCGGCGATGCCGTTTTGGGATTTTATATCTTTTTTACGGGCTTGTTCTTCATATTTTAACGAGAAAAAACCAGTATTAGGTTCAATGTTTTTGGTGGGTTGAACTGGTGAAGATTTAACTGGGGTTATGGGTTCGGCTTGTTTTATTTCTTCTGGCTCAGCCGTTACAGGTTTATTATTTTTTACTGCAGCAATGGGTGTTTCAGCTACAGTATTTTTTTCTTCAAACCCTACAATCAATTTTTCGCCAATCGTTAAATTTTCACCGGAAAGGTTGTTCCATTTTTTAATATTTTCAATGGATGTGTTGAACTTTTTGCTAATTCCATATAACCCTTCTTTGGGTTGCACCACATAAAAAACCGGGGATGCACCCAAAGGTTGTTTTGCAACTATTTGGNNATTCGAAGGTTGGAGCGGTTTTTACAGGTTCAACCGGCTTTTCCGGCGCTGTTGAAACCGTTTGCGGCATGGGCGCTGCAGAAGAAGGAATTTTTAAAACCTGGCCCAGGCTGAGGCCTTTATCAAAAGGAATATGGTTGTACTCTGCCAGTGCACGGGGATGAACATTATATAACCGGCCTATGGAAAAAAGCGTTTCCTTAGCCGCAACAGTATGGGTTTTTTGAGCCATGCTGCATAAAGGCCATGCCATAATCAACAAAATAATTATTTTCTTCATTTTAAATAATTAGTGGTTACAAAGATGCAAAAAAATAGCGTTAAAAAAATGGGCTTATTTGTTAAGAATGCGCCATTCTTTAGGATAGTAATTATTTACCCTGCCGGGTAAACCTTTTATAAATCCCAAAACCAATGACCGGTATTTTATCATAGCCCAACCTTTTACAGCAGGTATGATCCCAAAATCTTTCTTACGCAAATAATCCAGTGCAGCATTTTTGTCGAGCTCTACATAGGGAAACAGGGGTACCATAGCTGTGGCTAATGCCAGTTCATGATGGGGTAAAAATTCGTTACGTACAACCGTACCCAACTGTACGCCGGCTTTTTTCAAATAGAGAAAACGCTGTAGCAAATGCAATGCTGTAAAACGGCTTTTCGGAAAAGCATATACCCCGTTATTGAAATTATAAAAGGTCAAATCACTTTTGGATTGAATAAATTGTTGCAGCACCTGCAAATCCTTTTTGGATACCGGCGAAAATAAATTACCGGGTTGCATTTTAATTGCAGCATCCTCTTCTTTTTTGCGGAATACTGCTAAAAAAAAACCCTCTCCTTTGAGTTTGTTGGGATAAAAACGATAGCCCAAAGCTGTACCGTCAGCCGCTTTTGAGGCTACAATATTCCATTGCGGTTGCACATCAAGTGGCACAGTTTCCAAGTTTTTTTGCTGTACGAGCCAAAGGGCAACCTGTTCATTTTCTTCTTCGGAAAAAGAGCAGGTTGAATAAATTAAAACCCCGTTTTGTTTTAAGGAAGGCAATACTTCTGCCAGGATCCGTTGTTGCCGTTGCTGGCAAAAACTAATGGCCTCCCGGCTCCATTCCTGTAATGCGTTTTCATCTTTTCTAAAAAGGCCGCTGCCGCTGCAGGGAGCATCCACAACGATCACATCAAAAAAACTTTTTAGTGCATTAAAATCCGAGGCATCGTTTTGTGTTACCACTACATTGGCTGCCCCCCATTTGGTTATATTCTCTGTAAGGATATGCACCCTTGATTTAATCACTTCATTGCTTACCAACAGGCTGTCGGCAGATATTAAAGATTGAATTAGGGTAGATTTTCCACCCGGTGCTGCACATAAATCCAGTAAGGTTAAGTTTTCATTAAGGTTACAGGTTTGCTTCAATGCTTCAGCCAAAAACATACTGCTGGCATCCTGCACATAATAGGCGCCGGCATGAAAAAAAGGGTCTAGTGTAAAAGAGGGCCTTTCGGCAAGATAAAAACCATCCTTGTTCCAGGGTACCTGTTCCTTTAAAGTAAAATCGAGTTGCTGTGCCTGTATTTTTTGGTTATTAATTCGAATAGCCGTAACGGGCTCACCCGATTCATGTGCGGCTATAAAGCCTTCTTCATCAAAGCCTGTGCAGTTAATTAAGGATAGTAAAAAATCTTCGGGAAGTTTCAAATAAAAACGAGTTTACTACTTTATTTTATGATGGTTTACTATTGCAACCGTATGCCTGCTTACGCAAATTAATTTACCTTCATCATTTACCATTTTAATATCCCACACGTGGGTGCTTTTACCAAGGTGCAGCGGAGTGGCGGTTGCTGTTACATAGCCGTTTCGTACCGGGTGTATGTGATTGGCATTAATTTCCATACCCACACAAAAAAAACGGGTATGATCAATTACCAGGAACGACCCAACGCTTCCAATGGTTTCAGCAAGTGCACAACAGGCGCCTCCATGGAGCAGGCCATAAGGCTGAATGTTATGTTCCGTTACCGGCATTTTCATTTTTAAAAAATCCGGGCCAATTTCTACCCATTCCATTTCTAATGAAGCGCTCAAGCCCATTAGTTTTATTGCTTTAAGCCCTGCCAGATCAATGGCCTTATTAAACCAAATTGAGGATTTTTGTACCATGAAGGTATTTTAATTGAGCAAGAAAAGAGGAACCTTTACTCTACAGATAAATTTTTTAAAGACTCATTCACCACATCCGGAAGAAAAGAAGATACATCTCCGCCGTTTTTAAGTACATCCCGTACCAGCGTGGATGCCACAGAAGTGTATTGCGGAAGGCAGGTTAAAAATATGGTTTCAATATTATGGGCCAGGCTGCGGTTCATATCGGCAATCGCTTTCTCGTATTCAAAATCGTTTACATAACGGATGCCGCGCAGGATGAAATTGGCGCCTGCCTTTTTACAGCAGTCCACGGTCAGCCCCTCGTATATCAGTCCCGACACGCGTTCGTCGTCTTTATAGATCTGCTTGACCCATTCCAGGCGCATTTCTTCAGAAAACATGGGCTTTTTATTGGCGTTGCGGCCGATACCGATGATCAGCTGATCAAACAAGGGAAGGGCCCTGTTGATGATGTCCAGGTGGCCAATGGTTATGGGATCAAATGTCCCGGGAAATAAAGCGATTCGCTTCATGCTTAACCAGTTTAGTGAGTGAAAATAGGGTAAATCCCGTCAATTGCTCAGTCCCCCTGCGCCGGAAAGCAGGTACAGTACCGCCATCCTGACCGCCACCCCGTTTTCTACCTGCTGCAGGATGATCGACTGGCCGCTGTCGGCCGCGTCGCTGTCCAGCTCCACCCCCCTGTTGATGGGGCCGGGGTGCATGATCACAATTTCCTTAGACAGACTGTCGAGCAGTTTTTTGCTGATGCCATAAGCCAGGTTATACTCGCGAAGGGAGGAGAACAAGACCTGGTTCTGCCTTTCCAGCTGGATGCGCAGTACGTTGGCCACATCGCACCATTCGAGCGCGCGGCGGAGATCGTATTCCACCCTTACATCGAAGGCTTCCTGCATATATTTAGGGATCAGCGTCGGGGGGCCGGCCACCGTTACTTCTGCGCCCATCTTTTTCAGTAGGTAAATATTACTCAGCGCCACCCTCGAATGCATGATATCGCCGATAATAGCCACTTTTTTGCCTTCCAGCGCGCCCAGCTTTTCCCGGATGGAAAAAGCGTCGAGCAGGCCCTGCGTAGGGTGCTCATTAATGCCGTCGCCGGCATTGACGATCGCCGCGGGAATGTGCTGGGCCAGAAAATGAGGCGCCCCGCTGGCGCTGTGACGGATGACCACCATATCCACTTTCATGGACAGGACATTGTTCACCGTATCCAGGAGGGTTTCACCCTTGGCCACCGAAGAGGCGCTCGTGGTAAAATTGATCGTATCTGCGCTTAGCCGCTTCTCCGCCAGCTCGAAGGAGATCCTTGTCCGGGTAGAATTTTCAAAGAAAAGATTGAGAATGGTGATCTCCCTTAAGGAAGGCACTTTCTTCACCGGTCTTTGCAATACTTCTTTAAACTGAATGGCAGTATCTAAAATAACCTGGATATCCTGGGGAGTGAGATCCCTTATGCCGAGCAAATGTTTTACTGAAAGTTGCATTTCAGGGGGCGAAGTTATACGATTATGATAAATTAATCTATATCTATTTGGGCGACGGGAAAAATATATTGCCCTCCAACCTTCTTCTTCTCTATATGGCATGAACCGTTCCTCCGGCGACGCCGCTAGAGGGAGCCGGCCTACGCGCCGTCCGCCTCCAGCAACAATACCTCCTGCGCGCCATCCCTTGGCTTCCAGCATACTTTTACGCGCTGCGATAAAATCGAGTCGATGCATTTGCCCACATAATCCGGTTGAATGGGCAGCTCCCGGCTAAACCTTCTGTCGATCAGGGTAAACAGTTCCACCCGGGAAGGTCTTCCAAAATCCAGCAAGGCATCCAACGCCGCTCTTACCGTACGGCCCGTGTGCAGCACATCGTCGATGATCACCACATTTTTATTCTCGATGCTAAAAGGAATGACAGTATGATTGGGAAGCAGTATGCCCTTGCGTATATCGTCGCGGTAGAATGTGATGTCCAGTTTGCCATACTGGATGTTTTCGGGCGGAACCAGGGTCTTCAGTTCTTCTACTACATGATCCGACAGGTAAACGCCGCGCGGTTGTATGCCGATGATCACGGTATCGCGGAGCCCCATGTGGTTTTCCAGCAACTGGCGGCTGAGCCGTTTAATGGTGATAGCCAGTTGTTGTTCGTTGAGTACAGTCTTCAAGCTATTTTTTTATAAAAATAAGTCAAAGCGCCCAATCTTTTGCCATAAGCGGCGGGAGCGCAGAAAAATAGAAGGAGACAGAATGGAGTGAAGTCGTTCATAAGAAAAGGCGATATCGTGTTGATACCGCCTCTTCCTGTATAGGGTCTGAGAAGCATAGCTTTTTCAAACCCTTAAAATATCATGATGCGCCTGTTTTTACAGGTTGCCGCATCTATACAATTATAATTATTTTTCGCCAAAAACATAAAATACGCCAACCTGGATAACGCTGTTCTTTGCCTTTGCGTCGTTTTCAGGAATAGCGCTTAAACCTAAATTGTAACGGGCGTTAAAGCCGATGTTGTTCTCAGGCAACTGGTATCCTACTCCGAAAGCCCATGAAAAATCAATTGATTTAAAGGTTTCTTTCATATCTGCGGAATTGCCGTCGTACTTTGCCTTAGCGCTGGCAAGAAAACCTACCTGGGGGCCGGTTTCAGCAAAAAAACCAGAAGGGTCGTTATATTTCCCCAACACAGGAAGATTAATATAGCTGAGAGCTCCCCTCATAGTGCTACCTTCGCCAGATAATTTATATCCCTGGCTGGAATAAACGAGCTCGGGTTTTACAGAAAACGTTTCAGCAACGCTGATGTCCGCAAAAACGCCAACATTCAATCCTAATTTCATAGACATGTCGTCCGGCTTATCCTCCCCGGAGAGGCTTGCCAGGTTAAGGCCGGCCTTTGCGCCGAATTGCACCTGGGATTGGGCGGCGGCGAAACTAGTTGCACAAACGAAAAACAAGAATAACTTTTTCATGGTTAATGGGGTTTTTTGTTGGCTCAAAAGTAATTGTCAGTTCTAATACAAGCAAATAAATCTAGCACAAAAAACATAATGCCCGGTCCATAAAATAATTTGGCTGATTTTGCGTTGCAGTGTAATGCCCTCACTCCGGAGCTGTATACCCAAACTTTCGAACCGGTCATTGCAGGTCGCCGGAAGATATGCCTCCATGGCGTCGGAACTGTGCGGCCGCATAATACCGTCGTTTCAATAGCCGCCCGTCTCTCTATAATGCTGTTTCTTTTTCCATCATCAGGTAAGCCTTGATGAATCCGTCCAGCTCTCCATCCATTACGGGCTGTATATTGCCCACTTCATAGTCGGTGCGATGATCCTTGATCATCTTGTAAGGATGAAAAACATAAGAGCGGATCTGCGATCCCCATTCTATTTTTTTCTTGGAAGAATTAGCGGCATTCTTGACCTCTTCTCTTTTGCGCAGCTCCTCTTCATATAGCCGGCTTTTTAACATGGCCATCGCTTTTTCGCGGTTTTCTCCCTGCGTCCTTGCCTGCTGGCATTCCACGATTATTCCCGTAGGTTTATGGGTCAGCCGGACGGCCGTTTCTACCTTGTTCACGTTCTGGCCGCCCGCGCCGCCGCTTCTGAAAAATGCCCATTCTATGTCAGCGGGGCTAACCTCAATTTCTATCGTGTCGTCGATCAGGGGGTACACATATACCGACGCAAAGGAAGTATGCCGGCGGGCATTGCTGTCAAATGGAGAGATGCGGACAAGACGATGGACGCCGCTTTCTGCCTTTAATAAACCATAGGCAAAGGGGCCGTCGAACTGCAGGGTGGCGCTTTTGATACCCGCGCTATCGCCGTCCTGCCAATCCAGCTGCGATACGGTAAATCCCTGCTTCTCCCCATACATGCGGTACATACGCGCCAGCATCTCCGCCCAGTCCTGGCTTTCGGTGCCTCCCGCCCCGCTGTTGATCTGCAGGATAGCGGTCAGCTCGTCCTCCGGCTTGTTCAGCGCGCTTTTGAACTCTGCTTCCTCCTCAAGGCGGAGCGCTTTTTCAAAAGCCTCTCTTGTCTCCTCCTCTGTAGCTTCTCCCGCTTTCCAGAAATCATACAGCACTACAAAATCCTCGACGGCGGCTTCCGCCTGCTCATAGAGTTTCACCCAATGCTCGTTCGTCTGGATGTTCTTGAGTATTTCCGTTGCGCGTTTGTTATCGTCCCAGAACCCGGGAGATAATGAAAGTTGCTTTTCCTGGTTTATCTTATCCCGTCTGTGATCGACGTCAAAGAAACCTCCTCAGGACAACAATGCGGTCCCTTATATCCTTTATCTGATCTTGTGTCATAGCCGTAAAGTTAATGATAAACCATTTATTCTCTCTGTGCGGGAGCGCTCCCATGAAAAAATCCCCACCGGCATGCCAATGGGGATTTTTTGCGGGATATATCTGTTATTAATAATCCATTCCGCCCATTCCCGGAGCGCCGCCGCCATGTACATGGGGTTCTTCTTTCTTGGGTTTGTCGGCGATCACACATTCTGTGGTCAGCAACATTCCTGCGATAGAAGCGGCATTCTCCAATGCGATACGGGTAACCTTGGTAGGATCGATCACGCCTGCTTTTAACAGGTTCTCGTACTGTTCGATGCGAGCGTTAAAACCAAAATCGCCCTTCCCTTCTTTCACCTTCTGGATCACAATAGATCCTTCGATGCCGGCGTTAGCCACGATCTGGCGAAGCGGTTCTTCAAGCGCTCTTTTCACGATGGCCATACCAGTCTGTTCGTCTTCGATCTGGCCGCGGACCTTTGCTTCCAGGCTTTCGATAGCGCGGATATAGGCAACGCCTCCCCCGGGAACGATACCTTCTTCCACAGCTGCCCGGGTAGCATGCAATGCGTCGTCCACGCGATCTTTCTTTTCTTTCATTTCCACTTCTGTAGCGGCTCCGACATACAGTACGGCAACGCCTCCGGCCAGTTTAGCCAGACGTTCCTGTAATTTTTCCCTGTCGTAGTCGGAAGTGGTATTTTCAACCTGCGCTTTGATCTGGTTGATGCGGGCGGTGATATCTGTTTTTTTACCCTTGCCGCCGACGATAGTGGTATTGTCCTTGTCGATCGTTACGGAAGCAGCCTGGCCAAGAGCAGAAAGATCTGCAGACTCCAGTTTGTGGCCCAGTTCCTCGCTTACCACGGTTCCGCCGGTAAGGATGGCGATATCGGTAAGCATTTCCTTTCTGCGGTCGCCAAAGCCGGGAGCTTTTACTGCCGCTACCTTCAGGGTTCCGCGCAATTTGTTTACCACGAGGGTAGCCAGCGCTTCGCCTTCCAGGTCTTCAGAGATGATCAGCAGCGGACGTCCGCTCTGTGCAACTTTTTCCAGGATCTGAAGGATATCTTTCATTGCAGATATCTTCTTATCATAGATCAGGATATAGGGGTTCTGCAATTCAGCTTCCATCTTTTCGCTGTTAGTAACGAAATAAGCGGAAGTGTAACCGCGGTCGAACTGCATACCTTCCACCACTTCAACGGTAGTGTCGGTTCCCTTTGCTTCTTCTACGGTAATCACGCCTTCCTTGCCTACTTTGGCAAATGCCTCGGCGATCAGTTTACCAATGGCTTCATCATTATTGGCAGAGATGGTAGCAACCTGCTGGATCTTTTTACTTTCGTTTCCAACAGTCTGGCTCTGGCTCCTGAGGTTTTCCACCACAAGGCTGACCGCTTTGTCAATACCGCGTTTAAGGTCCATCGGATTAGCGCCGGCGGCCACGATCTTCAAGCCTTCGCTGATGATCGACTGCGCCAGTACGGTTGCAGTAGTTGTTCCGTCCCCTGCAATGTCGGCAGTTTTGGAAGCCACTTCTTTTACCATCTGGGCGCCCATGTTTTCAATGGGATCTTCCAGTTCAATTTCTTTCGCCACAGTGACGCCGTCCTTAGTAACGGAAGGAGCGCCGAATTTCTTTTCCAGCACCACGTTGCGTCCTTTGGGACCCAGGGTGACTTTTACTGCATTAGCCAGGATATCAACCCCTCTCTTCATTTTGTTGCGGGCGTCGATATCAAAAAACAATTGTTTAGCCATATACCTTAATGATTTAAAATGTAATGTAAATTGAAAAGAAGTAATGCATTAGACGATGGCGAGAATATCGCTTTCTCTCATGATAAGAAGATCATCGCCGCCTATCTGGATCTCTGTCCCGGAATATTTTCCGTATAGCACGACGTCGCCGGTCTTAACGGTAGTGGGTTCGTCTTTTTTGCCAGGTCCAGCTGCTACAACCGTTCCGCGCTGAGGTTTTTCTTTTGCCGTATCGGGGATAATAATTCCGCCAGCAGTTTTCTCTTCCGCTTTAGCCGGTTTCACGATTACCCTGTCGTGCAATGGGGTAACCTTTAACTTGTTAGCCATAGTTTAGCAATTTTTAATTTAAAAGTGATGATTATGCAATGCGTTGAACTGCCGAGATAGCAGTCGGCTAAGGTAAACCAATTTTATACCAAATCATTTTTAAAGCCAATTTTTCATACAATCCTCCCTCTCTGTCAGCTTAATGTCCATTTTATACCGGCCATGCTGCAGGCAATGCCAATTTTTCAGGCGGGCTTGGATTTGAACCGTATGCGTCCTATTTTTATCCCTCAATCCTTTCCATGAAAAACAGGCTTCTGCTGATACTGGCCGTGCTGGCCCTCTCCTGCTCCAAATCATCCGTTCATCTTCCTTCCGGGGAGGAAGGCGTGGTGACCCGTTTAAAATTTGCCTGCGGAGCTTCCTGCGATGCGGCGGCATGGGCCCTTAAAATGACCGGCGAGCGCTGGTACGAACCCATCGACCTCCCCGAAGATTTCAGGGTAGAAAACCTCCCCGTAAGGTTGACCTATAAAACAACCGGTCTGCGCTCAGCGCCGGGCGAGGGCACAGGAGAGGAAAAGATCTATGTGCTGACGATATCTAAAAGATAATTCCGGGTTTTCTTTGCGCCGGCAGCTGAAAACCTGTAGCTTTGCCGCCTTAAAAACAAGCTCATTGTATAATGATCAGCAGAAGAAATATCCGGGTTAAGGTATTGCAGACATTGTATTCGCTGGAAAGACAGGAAGAAAAGCCCAGGCCTGCTGAAGCCGGCAAATTATTAACCAAACGCTTCGACCAGAGCCGGGAATTACTGGCCTATCTTATTCACTTTATTACGGAAGTGGCCCGCTTTTCGGAAACAGACGCAAAAAACAAGGCATCCAAACACCTGCCGTCCAAACAAGACCTGGAAGTGAGCACCAGGATCGCCGGCAATCTGCTTCTCTGGAAGATCCTTGAGCATCCTTCTTACCAGCTTGCGGAAAAAGAATGGAAGCCGCAACTAAAGGACGATCGCGAACTGATCAAAAGGATCTACCAGGAGCTGACGGCGACTGAAAAATACCAGGAATATATCGCCCTGCAATCCCGGGATAAAAAGGAAGAAAAGGAAATACTGGAGTTCATCCTTTCCGACCTGATGCTGCCAAATGAACATTTTACCAGCTTTATCGAAGAAGAGTTTTCCAACTGGGAGGACGACGCCGAGATGGTCAGCCTGCTTACCGTTGGCTTTTTAAACAAGCCCTCGGGCCTCGAACTCCAGGAGCTGATGACGAACGACAAAAAGAAGTTCGCCGAAGATCTTTTGCTGGCTTCCCTGGAAAAAAAGGAGCTGGCGCTGGAGTATATCATCCCCAAATTAAAGAACTGGGACCCCGAACGCATTGCAATACTGGATATGCTGTTGATGCGCATGGGCGTATGCGAGTTCCTGTTCTTTGAGACCATTCCCCCCAAGGTAACCATCAACGAGTACATCGATCTTGCGAAAGAATACAGCACCGAACAAAGCGGCCATTTCATCAACGGCATACTGGACAATATCCACAAGGATCTTGTTCAGAGCAATAAAATGCATAAAATAGCTTTTAAATAAGTCGCCGGAATGATCGGCAACCAGTTTGGAAGATATCCTTAGAAACCTTGCGCAGCGCAATAAAATGAAATAGCGGTACAAGCCGGAATTCCGGTAAATGCCGCTGGGCTTCCCGATAAAGTCGCCTTTAAATCCCGATGATATTATAGCTTTGATTAGATTTGCAAAAAAGCGCCTATGCCCAGATTCTTAATTGTCGTGATTTCCCTGTTCATCCTGAGCTGCAATGATAACGATGCAGAACAATTTATTCCGCACGGAAGCGCGATACCCAAAAAACTGACAGAGATCCAATGGCTGGATTCTGCAAAGAACCTGGGCAGAATAACAGAGGGACAGAAGGTGGCGCTTTCGTTCCGGTTCAGGAATGTCGGCGATAACCCGCTGATCATTCAATCCGTACAGCCGGCCTGCGGCTGCACGATCGCCGAATATCCGAAGCAACCCATCGCGCCCGGCGAGGAAGGCGAGATCACCGGAACTTTTAACAGCGAGGGGCGCGAAGGCCTGCAACATAAGGAGCTGACCGTAGCCGCCAATATTCCCGGCTCCGGCTTCCAGACCGTCTCTTTTGAGGTAGAGGTACAGAAAAAGCCCGGGGCTTCTCCCCAATAACCGGTATTAGCCGTTAAACATCAATTTATTCATCAATAAACAGCAACAACAATGACTACATTATCCATTTTTCTCCAAGCACAGCAGACGTCCCCCTATTATTCCATGATCTTATTAGGAGGTATGGTATTGGTGTTCTGGTTATTTATGATCCGCCCGCAGGCTAAAAAAGCCAAGATGGCCAAACAGTTCCAGGAAAACCTGCAGAAAGGCGACAAGATCGTTACCATAGCAGGCATTCACGGGTCGGTGAATAAGGTCAATGAAGACGGCACCATATTGGTGGAAACCAGTCCGGGCAGCTACCTGAAAATAGAGAAAAGCGCTATTTCCATGGAATGGACCGCTCAGCTGAATAAAGCCGCCGCGGCCGCCGCTAAATAATTCGGCAGGAAGGATCGAGCAATATGATTTTCCTTTGCCTGATTTACATTTAACTCCGGATCGCCTTGATCCGGAGTTTTTTTATAACCCTGATACGCTATCCAGATGACCCTCAAAATTGGCATAACAGGCGGTATTGGCTCGGGCAAGACTACCGTAGCGCGAATATTCGAGACCCTCGGTATCCCGGTGTATTATGCCGACGATGCGGCAAAAAAAATGATGAATGAGGACGATTCGCTGAAGGAACAGATCATTCAGCATTTCGGAAGCGAGGCGTATAAAGACGGAAAGTTAAACCGCGAATACCTGTCCGCGTTAGTATTCCGCGACAAGCAGCAGCTTGCCATACTGAATTCCATTGTACATCCCGCCACCATCCGGAACTCAAACCGGTGGATGAAGGATCAAACCGGGCCTTATGCGCTCCGGGAAGCCGCATTGATCTTTGAAAGCGGCGTGCAGGAACAATTGGATTATGTAATAGGCGTATCTGCGCCGGCGGAATTGCGGATCCGTCGCGCCATGGAGCGCGACGGCATATCCCGCGAACAGGTGCTGGAAAGGATGGCGCGGCAGATCAATGAAAGCATTAAGATGAAGCTATGCGATTTCATCATTTTTAATGACGAGCGCCAACCCGTAATTCCCCAGGTATTAAAGCTGCACCGGCAGCTTATTGCAATTTCTTCAAGGCTTCCGTAATACGGCTCAGCCCACCTTCAATCTTTTCCATGCTGTTGGCAAAAGAGAGGCGGATGCAGTTGGGTTCGCCAAATGCCCTTCCGGTTACGGTAGAAACATGCGCTTTGTTCAGCAGGTACATACAAAGATCGTCGGCATTGCTGATGGTCTCATTGCCGTCCTTGCGGCCAAAATAGCTGCTGATCTCGGGGAAAACATAAAATGCGCCGTCCGGCTCCGACAACCGGATCCCGGGGATGGCCGCCAACAGTTCAATCACTCTTTTTTTCCTTTTCTTGAACTCCTCCAGCATGGCCAGCGAAGCGTCGAGGGGGGAATTCAAAGCGGTAATTGCCGCCCTTTGCGTAACCGCCGTAGCGCCGCTGGTGATCTGGCCCTGCAGTTTCTCGCAGGCTTTTACCACCGCGGCATCAGCGGCAAGATAACCCAGCCGGTAACCGGTCATGGCAAATCCCTTGCTCAATCCGTTGATCAGAATAACCCTGTCTTTCAGTTCAGGGAACTGCGCAATGCTTTCGTGCTTGCCCACGTAATTAATATATTCGTATATCTCGTCGGAAATAATAAACACCTGCGGGTGTTTTTTGAACACTTCCGCCAGCCCCTTCAACTCCTCCTTGCTGTACACGCATCCTGTAGGATTCGAAGGGGAAGAAAAAATGAACAGTTTTGTCTTTGGCGTAATAGCCGCTTCCAGTTCAGCGGGCGTCAGCTTATAATCGTTATCGATCGAGGTTCTTACGAGTTTAACCGTTCCTTCCGCCATCTTCACGATCTCTGAATACGTAACCCAGTAAGGCGTAGGGATGACCACTTCATCGCCCGTATCCACCACCGCAAAAACAGCCATGGCCAGGCTTTGTTTGGCGCCTGTGGAGACAATAATATTTTCCGGTTTATAGTCCAGGTTATTATCCCGTTTAAATTTAAAACAGGCCGCTTCGCGGAGCTCAGGGTAGCCGGCTACCGGGGGGTAATGGCTCCAATTGTCTTCCACCGCTTTTTTGGCGGCCTCCTTAATGTGTTCGGGAGTATCAAAATCCGGTTCGCCAAGGCTCAGGTCGATCACGTCGATCCCCTGGCTTCTTAATTCACGGCCGAGTTTAGCCATTTTTAATGTTTCAGGTTCACTGAAACGATCTAAACGAGAAGATAACTGCATTTGTTGGTTCTTTTTTGGAATGCAAATGTAAGGTGAAGCCATTGAAAACCCTATCTTTGCCAACTCTAAAAAAATAAATATCATTCAATGAGAGCGCTTGTCAGCATTTTTACTGTTTTACTCATCGCTATATCCGTTTACCAGCTTTCTTTCACCTGGTTCGTGAACAAACATGAAAAGGCTATGAAGGAAGTGGCAACGCAACAGGTAAAGCGCGCTTTTTCCGATCCCGCCCAGAAATACCCGGGCAACGCGGAGCTTCAATCCCTCTACCAGGACACCATTGACCATTACTACCAGGAAAGACTGGAAAAAATCCTTGACAGCACAAACGACCAGACCATCACCTGGTGGGGACAATCTTACCAGAAGGCCAAAGAGAATGAATTGTTGCTGGGCCTTGACCTACAGGGAGGTATCAACGTAACGCTCGACGTTGCCCTGGACGGGCTGATCAAAGGACTGGCCAACAATCCCAAGGACGCCTCGCTGCTGAAGGCCATTGAAGAGGCCCAGACGCGCAAGCTCAACAGCGACCAGAACTTTATCGATCTTTTCGCCGCTTCTTTCAAATCGCAGAATCCGACGATCAGACTGGCCCCCCTGTTTGCCAATACCAATAAGAATAAATTAAGCATCAACGCTTCCGACGACCAGGTAGTATCCTATATCCGGGAGCAGGCCAACGCGGCAATGCAGCAGACCTACCAGGTATTGACAAGGCGTATCGACAAGTTCGGCGTGGCGCAGCCCAATATCAGCCTCGATCAGAACAAAGGGATCATCACCGTAGAGCTGGCCGGCGCTACCAACCCCGAAAGGATCAGAAAATATTTACAATCTACCGCCAACCTGCAGTTCTTTGAGGTATATACCCTCAACGACCAGGTCATGATCGCCGCTATCCAGAATGCCGACAGGGCATTGGGCACTGCGCTGTATGGCTCTAAGGGAACCCTGACGCCCGCAGCAACCGATTCGGCAACGCTCGCCGCAGGCGACAGCGCCACCGCTGCGTTGTCTGACAGCGCGATCAGGGCCAGCCAGGCCAACCCCTTATTCAGGGTATTAATGCCCGCCCAGCCTTACCAGGACGCTGCGGGCAGACAGAGTTTCGGCTCTTCCATTGGCCGTTCGCTGATCAGCGATACCGCTAAAGTGAATTCCTATCTCCGGATACCGGCAGTCGCCGCCAATTTCCCCGCCAATGCCAAGTTCTTATGGGGAAAACAGGAAAGGGACGCTAACGGCAAGATGTTGAACTTCCTCGACCTGTACGCCATCCAGACCATTCCCGGGAAAGAAGGCGCCTTGCTGGAAGGCTCTGCAATAGAAAGCGCCGATCAAAGCTTTGACCCTATCACCAATGATGTGCTGGTAAACATGAGCATGAATACCGCCGGCGCGCGCGTATGGGCGCAGATGACCGAAAGATCGGCAAAAGATAACCGGCCCATCGCCATCGTATTGGATGACATTGTTTACTCAGCCCCGGTTGCCAGCGAAAAGATCGAGGGAGGAAACTCCAGGATCACCATGGGCAGAGGAGCCAGGAACAACACCCAATTAGTGGTTGAAGAAGCGCAGGACCTTGCCAATATCCTTAAAGCCGGTAAGCTCGAGGCGCCGGCCAGGATCGTGCAGGACCAGGTCGTTGGCCCTACCCTGGGTCAGGATGCGGTGAACGGAGGTATGCTTTCCTTCTCCATCTCTTTTCTGGTCATTTTTATCCTGATGCTGGTCTATTATAATACCGGCGGCATAGTAGCCAATATAGCTCTTATCCTGAACCTGCTGTTCACCATAGGCGTACTCAGCGCATTGAAGGCAACGCTCACCGCGCCCGGTATTGCCGGTCTGGTACTGACCATCGGTATGGCCGTGGATACAAATGTGATCATCTTCGAACGCATCAAGGATGAACTGAACCGGGGCAGCAGCCATGCCCAGGCAGTGAAACTGGGTTACCACCGATCCCTCCCGCCGGTACTGGACGGGCATATTACCAGTTTAATGACAGCCATCATCCTGGCGATCTATGGACTCGGGCCTGTATTGGGTTTTGCGACCACCCAGATCATCGGTATCCTCCTGTCGCTGTTCTGTGGCATCCTGGTTTCCAGGCTAGTCACAGAATTCTACATGAACAAAGACCGTCATTTTAATTATTTTACAAAGGTTTCCAGGCGCGTGTTCAGGAACGCCAATTATAATTTTATCAAGTATCGCAAATACGCTTACGTCATTTCGGCGGTCATTTTTGTCCTGGGCGTAGGCACTTTCTTTAACGGATTCAAAGAGGGCGTGGAATTCAGCGGCGGACGGAGCTTTGTCGTGAAATTCGATAGCCCGCAGAAATCCGAGGAGATCCGCGAAGCGCTGGAAAAGGTATTTGACGAATCGCCGATCGTAAAAACATACGGCCCCAATGGCGACCAGTTCGATATCACCACAGATTATCTTATCCATCAGGAAGGCCAGGCAGCCGACTCGATCGTGTTGAATGCCTTATATGCAGGATTAAAGCCCCTGCTTCCCGCGACGGTTACACAGGAACAATTCACCCAGGGAAATAAATACATTCAGGGAACCAAACGCGTTGACGCCACTATTTCCGACGACCTCAAGAGCGGGGCCAAATGGGCTACTTTCTGGTCGGTGCTGTGCGTTACCATTTATATCTTCCTCCGTTTCCGCGACTGGAGATACTCGATCGGAACGCTTGTGGCATTGATGCACGACGTATTGGTCACCCTTATCGTGTTCTCCTACTTCAAGAACATTGTACCCTTCCCGCTGGAAATAGACCAGCATTTTATTGCGGCCATCCTGACGGTGATCGGCTTCTCGATGAACGATACCGTGGTCGTATACGACCGTATCAGGGAGTACAGTCACACGATGCGAAATGCCACCAAGGCGCAGATCATCAACAGGGCCATCAACGATACGCTGAGCAGGACCATCATGACCTCTTTAACGGTATTCCTGACCATCCTGATCCTGTTCCTGGTCGGCGGTGAAGTCACCAAGGGATTTGCGTTTGCCATGCTGATCGGCGTAATAACCGGCTGTTACTCTTCTATATTCGTTGCCGCCCCGATCCTGGTGGATTTCAGAAAGAACCGCGAGTTGGGCGATTCGGTAAGCGTACCGGCCGCTGCGGCCGGCAAGCCGCAACCAGCGTTGACCAAACAGAACGTTTAACTAATCTTTTCCAGGCAGAATATCTGCCGTAATAAACAGAGGGCGTATTTCAATCGGGATACGCCCTTTTTTATTGCTATCCTCTCTCTTTGTACCTTTACAAAGCCATGCTGAAGTTTATCTCCATCTTATTGAGCAGTATGAAAATGGCCCTGCAGGAATTCAGGTCGAACAAGCTCCGCACCTTTCTTTCCCTGTTTGGCGTTACCATCGGCATATTTTGCATCATCAGCGTGCTTTCGACCGTAGGCAGCCTTGAACAGGCGATCCAGAGCGATATCAAGTCGCTCGGCAGCAATACCGTGTATATCGACAAATGGGAATATGCCGGGGGACAGGATTATCCCTGGTGGAAATATGTTAACCGGCCAGCGCCCAGTTCTTCTGAAATGGAGCCGCTCAGGCTAAAAGTTCCTGCTATACAGCATATCGCTTTCGAGATGGATTTCCAGGACAATGTCGAGTTTAAAGACGACCGGCTTACGAATGTGATGTATTATGGGGTGTCAAGGGAGTTTTTCGATATTCAGCCATTGGATATTGAACTAGGCAGAACGCTTCAACTCTCGGATCATGACCAGTCTACCAATGCCGTGCTCATCGGGCATACCGTTGCGGAGCAGTTGTTCGGGAAACCGGAAAATGCCATCGGCGCCCAACTGGATCTGAAAGGCGGAAAGATCGGGAACATCGTAGGGCTGATCAAAAAGCAGGGAAAGAGCATTATGGAGATATGGCAATTTGACAATTCCATCATCGTGACCAGCGGTTTTTTAAACCAGATGGCGGAAGAAAAAAAAGCCAGTCCCAAGATCATTGTACAAGGCAGGCCGGATGTATCAATGGAGATGCTGCGCGATGAACTGACCGGCGCCATGCGGTCGTTAAGAAAGCTAAAGCCCACGCAGGCCGATAATTTCACGCTGAATGATATCGATGCATTCAGCGCTTTTGCCAGCGCCATCTTCACCAATGTAAATATCGGCGGATGGGCCATTGCTTCCTTATCGCTTATCGTAGGCATGTTTGGCGTCGCCAATATCATGTTTGTCACCGTCAGGGAAAGAACCTCGCAGATAGGACTTAAAAAAGCCGTCGGCGCCAAACGGTTTACCATCCTGACAGAATTCCTGCTCGAGTCCGCGGCGCTGTGTATCATAGGCGGATTGATAGGCCTTTTGCTGGTGTTCATCCTCGCTCAGCTATTATCAGGGGTCGGCGGTTTCCCGATCATCGTGTCGCCCGGCGTCGTATTGCTGGCGTTTGGCATCTGCATCGTCGTGGGCATACTCGCGGGCATTGTTCCCGCATCCATCGCTGCAAAAATGGACCCGGTAACGGCGATGCGATCGAAATAACGGGTCTTCCTTAACTTTGCCGAAACCTTTTATTTGAGCATTACTCTTCTTGCAATAGAATCTTCCTGCGATGAAACGGCGGCTGCGGTATGCCGCGACGGCTCCATTCTTTCGAATATTGTTGCCAGTCAATCTGTACATGAAAAATACGGGGGCGTTGTTCCCGAACTGGCTTCCCGGGCGCATATACAACATATTGTTCCGGTAGTAGACGAAGCCCTTAAAAAAGCTTCCTGCGGCCCGGATAAGCTTGACGCGATTGCCGTTACCAAGGCGCCGGGATTGATCGGTTCCCTGCTGATCGGCAGCCAGTTCGCCAAATCCCTAAGCCTGGCGCTGGATATTCCGCTGATCGGCGTACACCATATGCAGGCGCATGTGCTGGCAAATCTCATTGATGAGCCGCGCCCCGAATTTCCCTTCCTGTGCCTCACGGTCAGCGGCGGACATACGCAGATCGTGTTATGCGAATCGGCGACGAAAATGCAGGTCATCGGCGAAACTATTGACGACGCCGCCGGAGAAGCTTTTGACAAATCCGCCAAGCTCCTAGGCCTGCCTTATCCCGGCGGACCCCTGATCGATAAATATGCGCAGGGGGGCAATCCCAAACGGTTTCCCTTCCCGGAACCGCAGATCCCCTCTTTGGATTTCAGTTTCAGCGGCCTTAAAACATCCATTCTGTATTTTATCCGGGACGAAGAATCCCGAGATGCGGATTTTATCAAAAACAACCTGGCGGATATCTGCGCCTCCATTCAGCAGCGCATCATTTCGATATTACTCGTCAAGCTGCGCAAAGCGGCGATACAAACCGGCGTGCGCGATATCTGTATTGCCGGAGGCGTTTCCGCCAACAGCGGTCTACGGAAGGCCTTAGAAGAAATGGGAAAAAAGGAAGGATGGAATACCTATATACCGGCCTTTGAATACTGTACCGATAATGCTGCGATGATCGCGATCGCGGGTTATCATCAATTCCTTGCCGGTAAAAGCGATTCCCTGGATATGCGGGTGAGCGCCCGGGCCGAATGGTAGGACCTATGCGAGGTTCACGCCTGACGCTTGCGAGCGGGATAAGCGATTGGGCATTATCGTGGGAGACTTAGGGAGATATGCTTGAAATAGCGCTGATATGGCCAACAATTATTTTCAATTCAAACAATTCATTATAGAGCACGACCGGTGCGCGATGAAGGTCTGCACCGACGCCTGTATCTTCGGCGCCTGGTTTGCCGGGCAGATGGATGGCGTTCGTTCCATCCTGGATATTGGCAGCGGCAGCGGTCTGCTGATGTTAATGCTTGCACAGCGATCAAATGCAGTTATACAAGGTATCGAGATGGACCCGGGCGCATTTGAACAGTCCATAGAAAACATCCGTCGAAGCGGGTTCGCTGGCAGGCCTCTTTCAAAGGAAAAAGATGCGGATATCCACAAACGAAAAACAACAGCGCCTCACGGTAATACCGATCGCGTCGCTACTTCTCTCTCCGATGGATATGCGCATCTCCCTGACAAGCATACGCAAACCCATACCCCCAACGGGCAAGCCGCCAAGCAGGACAGCCTCCCACCTACTCCGGAAAAAGCTTTTTCCGCGGAGCCTTCGGAAAGGCTCTCCGTCTTTCATGGCGATGCACGCCATTATGCCTTCCCGGGGCAATATGATTTTATCATCAGCAACCCTCCTTTTTATGAATATGATCTGCAGTCGTCGTCGAACGCTAAAAATGCAGCCAAACACAGTACGGCGCTGGACTTCAGGGAACTGCTGACCATCATTGACAACAATTTGTCCGCCGCGGGAACCTTCGGCGTTTTGTTGCCCTTTCATCGATGGGAAAGATTCGATCAGTTGGCCTCCAAGACAGGTTTTAAGCCGATCAGCAGGCTATTTGTAAGGCAATCTCCGAATCATGATTATTTCCGAGCCATTTTACATTACGACAGAAAACGCCCGGCCAAAGACAGGTTGGACAATTCCGATGATTTAACCGAACCGAGGAATGAGCATCCAGCTGTTTTTAAGCTACTGCGGGATATGCCAGGATTCTCAGCGTCTAACGATGTTGCCGGGGAGGATATTATTGCTTCGCAAAGAAAATCTCAGCCGGGATACCCTGCCCATGCCGGGAATGAACATTCCCATCAGGCGCCTGCCGCGCCACAGTATGGGTTAACCATTAGGGAAGCAGAAGCCCTCTACAGCCCGGCCTTTATCGCATTGCTGAAAGATTATTACCTGCATCTTTAAATTACCGTATTGAATTCCGGTTTTTAGTATTTCCCAAACCTTTTTATAGCTCATAGGCTTTTCGCATAAGTCAATACATGAATAAATGAAAAGCGTACTTTCAGACGTCGGGTTTCAGCCTTAACGCTTTATGAGACCGGAGATAAGAACTCGAGACAAGTCGCAACTGTCAAACCCGCCATTATCTTGTATCTTTGTATACAAGGAAACCTTCAAAAAACCGAAAGACTGTATGCGGTTTCTGGCCCGATTACCTGTCAAAGCTTCCTGTCAGTCCTTATTAAAATGATGCATATGCGGTGGATTTTGAAAATACTGAAGAGCCTGTTCGTCCGGAAAAAGAGTTGTTGCGACTAAACGTTCAGGATATTAAAAATATGTCCTGCTCATTTTGGACGAAAGAACGCTATTGCGTAATATTGCCTCCCATTACATGCCCAGATGGCGGAACTGGTAGACGCGTCAGACTCAAAATCTGGTTTCAGCAATGGAGTGCAGGTTCGATTCCTGTTCTGGGCACTTGAAAATCAAGTAGTTAGAAAGGTTCACACTCGTGAGCCTTTTTAATTTTCTAAAATTTGCAAACAATTTGCAAACAGACTTAAAAACTCGCTCTAATTGAGATTTTCCGCAAACAATTTCAGGGAAGTGAAAGAACTTATCGTTGTGTAATAGCAACTACACATCATCTCATAATATTCACTATAGAATTCGGTTGATATTCGTAGTCCTTAATCAGCGCTTTACAGGCATCAATTATCTTAGTTTTATTCGCTTCGGGGATATTGGTGATAATATTATTTGTGTTCTCAATACTTCGAATTACAGCGATGTCAAGATTATTCGCAATGTGCTTTAAAACCATTATCACTTTTCCTGTAAACCTCCGGGGCACGAAGCCATAATTATATTGGTATGCATCCAGAACCAGATTCTCTAATAAATGCGAGCTTATCGGTAAGTTCTTTTTATGTTTCCAATGTTTTAATATTACTATTATCTTCTTTTGCGTTTCAGTAAGTTTCTGGCTTTTTAATGCACCGATATCTGTTTTAGTATAGCTGGATTTACCGGCCCAGATAGACTTATTATTTAGATACAGATACCCCGCCGTACGATTTCCTTTCTTCTTTGTGATTTTATAAGGAACGATATCTATTCTGTGTTCTGCGCCACCCATATTTAAGATAACTCCTATCGACTTTTTCTGGTCTCTCACTTCGATAATCGAATAATATCCAATCAATGTTTTAAGAAAATCAAACACACAATCAAACATTTCTTCCGTCGATCGGAAGCTATCAGCTCGAAAAGGAAGACAAATATCGATATCAAAGTTTCGTCTGAGTGCTGTTCCTTTCTCAGTAGATCCTAATAGCGTTGGACGCTGTTTCAACTCGCTAGCAAATTCTTTACTCAATCGATCTGTAGCCTTCCGTGTTTTTGTA
>DEHV01000081.1 GCA_002352105.1 Chitinophagaceae bacterium UBA2791
ACCTGTACGTTGCCAGGCGGCTTGTTGTCCTGCCCGACCGGCAGGGCGCCGCAGTAGGCAATGTATTTTCCATCGGGCGACCAGGCAAAATTCTTTTCCGCGAGATGGCCCATGAAATATTCGGATGAATACACCGGCGCCAGGAATTTTTTGTCCAGCGTCTCCACATCCAGGATATAGATGGCCGAATGATCGGTCTCTCCGCGCTCATAAGCGATCTTTTTCCCGTCGGGCGACCACGTGGGACTGCCGCCTTCGGTCAAAATATCCATTTTCCCTGTTTCGACGCTGATCAGCGCCAGCCGGTCTATATAAGCATTGGCAGCAATGTCGGTCTCGGTGATCACTGCGACGATCTTGCTTCCGTCCGGGGATAATGCCGGCAAACTGATGTTTTTGATGAGGTGAAGGTCATTAAAAGAGAAAGGAATCTTTTTTTCTACCCTCCTGTTAGCCTCTTCCTTATTTTCTTTTTTAATGTTCATGGAAAACAGTTATTTCGCAATGAAATTGACGGTTTATATTTTTTTATCGAATATAAACGAAAGATATTATAAATTTAGAAAATCAAGCAAAAGACATTTAAGAAAGCTTTCGAAAATTAAAGTTTGTGAAATTTCACAGATAAAAGGTGTTTATATTGATAAATTCATTTATTTACGATCTAAAGCGAATCATATGAATACTTCTGTTCAGGATCTGTCAAAAGTCCATCAATTGGTTTCCGACTTCTTTAAATGGCCGTCTTCCGCGAAAGAGTGGGAGAAGTATAAGCTTACCAAGGAACAATTGGAATTTTTTGACGAATATGGTTATATCAGCAACATAAAGTTGTTGGAAGACTGGCAGGTGGAGCAACTCAACAAGGAGCTGGCGGAAATAGCCGATCCTGCTCATCCCGCGCATTCCCTGTTTTACGAATTTCATTCTAACGAATCGACAGATCCGGATGCTGTATTGTTCCATGCCCTGGGCGCCTGGAGGATCAAGCCGGGCTTTCATGACGTGGTATGGAATCCGGCATTTGTAGCGCCGGCAAGCCAACTGCTGGATAACCGGCCCATCCGTTTCTGGCACGATCAGTTGTTCTGTAAGCCCGCGCATCACGGCGGCGTGGTTGCCTGGCACCAGGATTATTCTTATTGGACCTGCACCGGTCCGATGCAGCACCTGACCTGCTGGGTGGCGCTGGATGACGCCACCACTGAAAATGGCTGTCTCATGTATATTCCCGGCAGTCACAAATGGGAATTATTAGACAGGCCCGAACTGGCGGGGGCCATGGATGGATTGATGGACTTTTTAAACGAAGAACAGAAAAAAGCGTTTAAACCCGTTCCTATCGAGCTGAAAGCGGGATATGCCACCTTCCATCATCCCCTGATGGTGCATGGTTCGTATGAGAACCGGTCCAGCCGCTCCAGGAGGGCTTTCGTGTTAAATGTGTTCAAAGACGGAACGAATTCGAATACGGATGAAGAACTGCTGGTAGGCGTTCCGCCTATTAAAAAGGACCACAAAATGGAAGGTCAGTTCTTTCCGCTTTTATACGATCCCCGGCAAAGCGCCTAGCAGATTCGCAGTGGTTGAACGGTAATTGTTTATGCCGGCGCCGGCCGGATTCATTATTTATTTATAACTTGGCATATGCATTTGAACAGGCGGCAAGCGTTAAAACGATTGGCAATTATCACTGCCGGCGTTTCCCTGATCCCTTCCTGCATGCAGGACAAGAACAAGGCTTCAATACTTCTTAAAAACCTGCAGGTCGGCGGCGATCAGGAACAATTGCTGGCGGAACTGGCAGAGACCATTATACCGGCAACGGATACCCCAGGCGCCAAGGATATNNCTAAAAATAAGACGGGAAAATCATTTGTCAATAGCGCTTCCGGGGAGCGGGCCGCGGTATTGAGCGAGATCGAGGCGCAGAAAGACAGAAAAGACGATCTCAGCTATTTTTATGCAACAACAAAAAGACTGACCATACAGGCATATACTACTTCCGAGTTCTATCTTACCAAAGTGTCGGTTTATGAAATGATACCGGTTCCTTATAAGGGATGCGTTCCGGTTGCTAATCAGGTTTCTTAATTAATCAATATTATGGGCGATAGTAATAACCGCAATTTTGATGCAATTGTCATCGGCTCCGGGATGAGCGGCGGATGGGCGGCGAAAGAGTTTGCTGAAAAAGGCTTTAAGACGCTGATCCTCGAAAGGGGGCGCGATGTGAAACACCTCAAAGATTATCCTACGATGAATATGTATCCCTGGGAGTTTGAGCACCGGGGACAGATCCCCCAGGAGATCAAGGAAGCGAATCCTGTGGTCAGCCGCTGTTATGCTTTCAAGGAAGACGCCATGCATTTTTTTGCAAGGGATACTGATCACCCCTATGTGCAGGAGAAACCGTTCGACTGGATCAGGGGATACCAGGTGGGAGGAAGATCCCTTTTGTGGGCGCGGCAGACGCAGCGTTGGAGCGATTTTGATTTCGAAGGGCCGGCCCGCGATGGTTTTGCGGTGGATTGGCCCATCCGGTACAAGGATATCGCGCCCTGGTACAGTTATGTGGAGAAGTTTGTAGGCATCTCAGGTAATAAGGACGGGATCGATACCCTTCCCGACGGCGAGTTCCTGCCACCCCTCGAACTGGATTGCGTGGAAACGCATTTTAAGGATTTTGTCGCTAAGAACTATACCGATCGCCATGTCGTGTACGCGAGGTGCGCGCATCTTACCGAGCCTCAGCCCATTCACCTGGCGCAGGGCAGGGCAAAATGCCAGGGCAGAACGCTTTGCCAGAGGGGCTGCCCGTTTGGGGGGTACTACTCCAGCGTTTCTTCCACCATTCCCTGGGCGCTGAAAACCGGCAATGCTACTTTGCGCCCGTTCTCTGTGGTACACTCGATCATTTACGACGAAAATAAAGGGAAAGCTACAGGGGTCAGGGTGGTCGATACGAACACCAAAGAGATGATCGAATATTATGCAAAAGTGATATTCGTAAATGCGGGCTCGCTAAATTCCAATCTTGTTTTGCTGAATTCCACTTCCTCCCGTTTTCCCAATGGATTGGGCAACGATAGCGGAACGCTGGGCAAATATGTTGCTTTTCATAATTACCGTGGTCGCATAACCGCTACATTTGACGGTTTCCTGGATTCAATCAGTATTGGCAGGAGTCCCACTGCCGCTTATATGCCCCGGTTCCGTAATGTATATAAACAACAAACGGATTTCCTGCGGGGATATGCTTCGGTATTCAGCGCAGGCAGGGGAGTAGACCGCGACACGGACACTTTCGGAGAGCAATTAAAGGCCAATCTTGCTTCTAAGGAACTGGGCATTTGGTCAGTAGGAAACAATTTTATGGGAGAAACGATCCCTAAAGAGACCAATACCGTTTCGTTGGACAAGGAGAAAAAGGATCAATGGGGAATACCTCAGCTTTCCATTAACATTGTATATGACGACAACGACGAAAAAATGATCCAGGATTTCTATGTGCAGATTTCCGAAATGTACGACAGGATAGGGTTTAAGAACATTAAGACCAGCGATCACGGATGGGCTCCCGGCCTGGATATTCACGAAATGGGCGGCGTTAGGATGGGTAAGGACCCCAAGACCTCCGTACTCAATAAATGGAGCCAGATGCACGCTTGTAAGAATGTATTTGTGACCGACGGCGCCTGTATGACTTCTACCTCTACCCAGAATCCTTCATTGACCTATATGGCCCTGACTGCCCGCGCCGCCAATCATGCCATCGAGGAAATGAAGAAAGGCAATATATGATAAATTGATGGAGATCAAATATTTGCGGGGTTAACAGGGGTCTTGGCCCTGTTTTTTTACAGAACTAAAAAAAAAGTATAAATTTTTTAAAAAACTATGCAGCGAAATGCAATGAATGGTTGCCTTCTATATCCAGACGAGCGAAAGCTCCGATTTTCCAAAACTAACTGGTTTCATAGAGAGAGAAAGCCCCGGATATCCTCCGGGGTTTTTTTATTATTGCCCTTTTTATATATCTTATAAGTTGGGGTTTTTCTGAAAACCTCAGGATTGACAAGGATCTGATATAGCTATTAATAGCTGACCTTAACCTATTTTACCCTGCGTATCGGTATTATTTCCATGCGCTTCGCAGAAAATTCAGCCAGTTGCGGTGAAATATGTTTTCAATATCTGTTTTTCCATACCCTTTTTTCTGCAGAAGGCCCTGAAGGTTTTGCAGATCGGCAATGGTGTCGATATCATAGGGAGATTGTTCCTTGCCGAACATACCATCGAGATCGCTTCCTATGGCGATATGATTGGTATTTCCTGCGATCTGGCAGATATGATCGTAATGATCGGTCAGGACGGCAAGGTTGGCTTTCATCTCAAAGGGGTCGGATTTCCGGGAAATATATCCCGGCACCATCATCCAGGCGTCCAATACTCCTCCGATCACGGATCCGCGCCCGATCAGCCGTTTGATCTGCGCGTCGGTTAATTGCCGCTGGTGCGGTACCAGGGCGCGGCAGTTATGGTGACTGGCCCAAACCGGGCCTTTAAAAAGATCCAATGCCTGGTCAAAAGCTTCGTCGGTAAAATGGGTGGCATCGAGGATCATATTCAGCCTGTCCATTTCTTTTATCAGTTCCACGCCTTTGGCGGTCAGCGGCCCGGACATGCCTGTTCCGGGCGAATAGCGGCCCGGCCCGTAATGCGCGGGGCCCAGCGCCCGGAGTCCGCTGGCATAAGCTTTTTCAAGATAAGACAGGTCTACCAGCGAGTCTGCCCCCTCAAGGCTGAGGATGAACCCAACCGGTTTTTTCTCGTCGGGCTGGCTCTCGTCCATCCATAACCGTACATGTTCTTCCAGCCCGGCCAGGTTGCTGATCTGGATCATTTCCCCCGCCGTTTCCATTGCCTTGTACCAGGCCAACTGCCCCTGCGTTTGCGCCCAGGCCTGATGAGGAGAATTCCAGCCGGGCAGCTCGCTTCCCCATTCCACATAACGGGCTATCTGGGTAGCTACCACCAGGCCGATCTTCCCCTTGCGCAGTTCAGGAAGCGAGACGGTGTTCTTTGCGCGATCGGGTTTATCGGTCATCCCTTTCTCCCTTTCGCGGATATGGCTGACAGGCATTCTGAGGTCCCTGTTCCATTCCAGCGCATTCATGGCCAAATCGAGATGGGCGTCTATAATAAACATATTTCGAAAAGTTATTTTTCGGAAGTTGATAAGGCTGCCAGCTTTTTCTTCACCACGTCTGCCGGGTATTTTTTTGCGAGCCTCATGATATCGTAGCTGAACTCCCTGTAGGTCTCCTGCCAGAGTTTCGCTTCTTCCGGCGTATAATCATAAAACCCCTTGGCGTTGGCGACGCCCTTGGCGCCTGATTTTACCAGGTCGTCGATCATTTTGGGCACCTCTGTTTTATTGGAAAGGGTGGGCAACAGGTCCTTCATTACCGCGTGATAGGCAGGTATGCCGGTCAGGTCCATCCACCTGAAGACGCCCACCAGGGTCATCCAGTACCCGGTATTGTTCCTGCAGGCCCGGTCTACGTCCTCAACGGAGGCATAGCCTCCTTCCACCAGGTTGAACGCCTCCCGGTACATGGCATACATCAGGCGGTTGGTAATAAACCCGCGGATATCTTTCATTACCAGGGTGGGCTCCTTATCCCAGTAATGGGCAAGTTCGTATAAGTATTTGGCGGTCTCCTGGTTGCTTTGATCTCCGCAGATGATCTCGAGAAAGCGCGTGGTATGGGAAGGTTCGGTCCAATGCAAGCCGAAAAAACGTTCGGGGCGCCTGGTATGCTGTTGCAGGATGGAAATAGGAATAGCGGAGGTATTGCTGCCTATAATGGCGGTTGGAGAAATAGCCGCTTCTATTTTTTCAAATACCGATTTTTTAATGTCTATGTCTTCCAGCGTGCATTCGATCGCTATCTTGCAATCGGCCAGTTTGGAATAATCGTCTGTTATCGTCAGGCGGCCAATATAATCGTCTATGTCTTCCTCTGCAAGGCCTTCTTCGATTGCTTTTGCCAAATGAGCCCTGACCCTTTTTTCAGCATGTTCTATATCGGCGGAAAGCGGCGCAATGCCTGTTACGGGATGCCCCGACATCAGCAGACAGGTGGTAATGCTGCACCCCATCAGTCCTAATCCTACCACGCCGACGGGTATTTGCTGAACATCAATTTGAGTTAAATCCATAATTTTTTTTGTTGAATGATTTGACGGAAGCGGTTTAGCTAATGTATGGCGTATGGTTAAGAATTTTCTTCACAATCGTTTGCGTAGCAATTGCCATTGCCGGTTTGATATCTTAGCATATTCGCCGAAAGGGTTGACAAAATCGCGCGTCATGACGGAAAGTTAGGTATTATGCATAAATGTATTATTTTATTTATTTCATCGCCTGTCGCCGGAAGAGTTATTTTTGAAATTTCCTTAAAATCAAAATCATGAGGATAGCTCAATTTTTAGATGAATTGAACGAACGGGCCGTGGGGATCATTGAAAACGACACCGTATACGTTCTTGACCAGGTAAAGACCGTATACGAATTATTCAGGCGCTCGGAAGACCTGGAAATTGAGCTGGAGCTGGCGGCAAAACAGCTGGCATCCGGTAAAATACTGGATAAGATCGATCTGGAAAAAAGGAACCGGTTCCTGGTTCCGCTGGACCACCCCGACCCATACCGGTTATGGATAACCGGAACGGGACTTACCCATTTGGGGAGCGCCGCTTCAAGAAATGCCATGCATAAAAAAAGCGTTGAAAGCGATGAGAAACTGACCGATTCCATGAAAATGTTCAGGATGGGGCTGGAGAACGGCAAGATGGAGGAGGGCCGTCCCGCTGCGCAGCCGGAATGGTTCTATAAAGGCAATGGATTGATTGCGGTTTCCCCGGGGCAACCGCTGAGGTCTCCTTCCTTTGCGCTGGACGGGGGAGAAGAGCCTGAGATCGCCGGGCTCTATATCATCAACAAGAAAGGCCGGCCGGTGAACCTCGGGTATTGCCTGGGCAACGAGTTCTCCGACCACGATATGGAAAAGATCAATTACCTCTATCTTGCGCATTCCAAATTAAGGCCCTGTTCTTACGGTCCCGAATTGGTAACGGGGCCCATGCCCGGCAATATCAGCGGGGTTAGCAGGATCATACGGGACGGCAAAACATTATGGCAAAAGGAATTCCTGACCGGCGAGGATAATATGAGCCATAACCTGGCCAATCTGGAGCATCATCATTTTAAGTATGAGCTTTTCCGCCAGCCGGGCGATGTGCATGTCCATTTTTTTGGCGCTTCGGCCCTCAGCTGCCTGGACAATATCCGCACAAAGGACGGGGATATATTTTCGATCGAGGCCGGCTATTTCGGCATGCCCCTGGTCAACCCTTTAAAGATCGGCTGAGTGATCGATACAAAGCTACTAAGGCCTTTTTTGCTTTTTTGGCAGGCAGCCCTCGCTTTAGGTTTTATCTCAGGCCAGACGGCATGGCTCAGGCTGAAAATGAACCATTACTTTTTTATGTTACATTTGATTCGTCAAACCAATCTTCCCTACTCATATGCTGAACAGACGAAATTTTCTGGGTGTTACAGCCAGCGCTTCCACAGGCTTGTTCCTGTCTACGCTGGATGAGCTTCCTTTAATGGATCAGCCGAAGGCAGTCGCCAACAATAATTTCAAGCTTATTGTCCTGGCAACGTCCTGGGGGTTTCCCGGAACAGTGGATGCATTCTGCGCTGCCGCAAAAAAAGAAGGATATGATGGAATAGAATACTGGTGGCCGACCGGGGCCGATAAACAGAAAGAGCTGTTTGCCGCCCTTAAAAAGCACCAGTTGCAGGTAGGTTTTTTATGCGGAGCGAGCCAGGCGGATTATGCCCGGCACTTAGACTATTTTAAAAGAATGGCCGACGCTGCCGCAACGAATACCGTTCAGCGTCCGCTTTATATCAACTGCCATTCGGGAAGGGATTATTTTACGGAGGATCAGAGTCAGGCATTCATCGACCATACCCGGCAGCTTGCAGAGAAAACAGGCATATTGTTCTGCCATGAAACGCATCGTTCGAGAATTATGTTTGCGGCGCATATTACCCGTCGTTTTATAGAGAAAAATCCTTCCCTCAGGCTTACGCTCGATATTTCCCATTGGTGCAATGTGCATGAGTCCTTACTGGACGATCAGCAGGAAACGGTGGATATCGCATTGTCGCGGTCGGAGCATATCCATGCGCGGATCGGTCATCCGGAAGGCCCCCAGGTAAATGATCCCAGGGCTCCCGAATGGGGGGCGGCCGTAAAAGCGCATTTTGGCTGGTGGGATAAGATTGCGCAAAGAAAAAAAGAAAAAGGGGAGAAGTTAACCGTCTTAACGGAGTTCGGTCCTCCTGATTACATGCCTACGCTGCCTTATACCCGCCAGGCTTTGTCCGATCAATGGGCCATTAACGCGCATATGATGCATTTGTTGAGGAAGAGATATGGCTGACTTCGCTTGCCGAAGCCCCGTAGGAGCGAAAGCGAGCTGGGTTATAACCGCCTACGTTCTTCGAGCTTCGGCGGTTGAAAAGCGTAGGCGGGCGCTCTTCAACCGGGTTCGCATCGGGCGCTGTAATAAAAAATAATGATATTTTTAAGACCCGCCGGTTATATAATCATTAAAAATATAGCCGGATACCTTACCTTCGCGTTCCACATTTATGAATATCGCTTTCACTAAAATCATCCGACTCGCAGCAAGATTATGGGAATTTAACTTCCGTAGACTTCCTGGAGATCATTTTAATTTTCATGGAGATGTTACTAATGAAAAAGGAGAGAGGCTCCAGTTTTCATTGTATAAGGACGCCCACGATGTGTGGCACGTTACCGGTCAGAAACTTCCTTTATGGATCGCCGATGCAGAACAGGTATTGGGAGAAGCCATTGAGGAAGGGATGGCTGAGCTAGCGAAATCCTGATAGCAGGAACCTTTTAACTTTTGTAACAAACATAAAATTAACAGAAGGCAATCGTTTTGCTTTCCGGTTGTCCGCGCCCGGGATTTTCTATAGAATGGAGCGCTGCAAGCCCTTTGATCGTCGGTCGGAGGCTTCTCTGTCGGCAGCCGGCAAATAAGACAAAATAAATTCCCGGAAAGGGGATTACGCAACCCCTGGCTTCATCTGATCTCTGTTATTGCTTACAGCCCCCGGGGCCTGATAAATCCTGGCGTGAGCGGCTTCAGCAATTTGGCAAAATGCAATAGCTCCGGCTCTGAATGCATAGGGCCCACGATCTGAATGGCGATAGGCAACCCTTCTTTGTTTAAGCCTAAGGGAATGGTGATGCTCGGAACCTCGATCGGGTTAAAAATGGTGGTATAGGTTGCGTACCGGAAATACGAAATGGTGTCTCCATCGATGATTATCGGCGTTCTCTTCGGGCGCTTTGTAATAGCGGGTCCATACGTAATAGGACAGACGAAAAAATCATATTGCCGGAAAAAATCCGCCCATTTTGCTTTTAGCTTTTCGTTGCTTTCCTGCCATTGCTGCCATTGGGTATCGCCAGGATTGTCCATCGCGTCATAAAAAGGTTTCAATCTCCCTGTGCCGTCGTCCCATTGTTTCATGCCGTCCTTGATACTATTTCTGACAGGCTCAGGCTGTCCTTCGCCCGATAATAAAGCCAGGCATTCAAGATAGGAACGCATCATTTCGCCGTAGGTATCCGGCGCTGTTTTTTTTATTGTCGCTCCGTGTTGATCGATGGCATCGATCAGCGCGCCGAGCTTTTCCTTAACATCTTTACCTACCGTGACTGCCTGGTCGCCATTCTGCCAATCGTCTGTCCAGGCGATGCGATACTGGTTGATCGACCTGCCCGAAGCCTGTTTCCACTCAATAGGTTGTTGTACGCGCAGATCTTTTTTAGTATCGCGGAGAACCAGCCAGGCGGTCTCCAGGTCTTCTGGCGTCCTTGCCAACGGCCCTGCCACATTCAGGGCGTGTCTTTTCTTTTTCGAAGCGGTATCCGGGCCGTCGCCTTCCGTTGTGTTCAGTGAACCGAACGAGGTTTTTAGACTGTATAGCCCGCAATAAGACGCCGGCACCCGTATGCTGCCGCCGAGATCGCTGCCCAGGGCCAGGGTAGTGAACCCTGCGGCCAATGCCGCCGCGCCGCCTCCGGTGCTGCCTCCCGGCGTCCGGGTCGTGTCGTAAGGGTTGCTTGCCGTGGGATATATTTCGCCCTGCGTCTGGTAATCCATAAGCAGGGTGGGAACATTGGATTTTCCCAGGATGATCGCGCCCGATCTTTTTAATTGCTTCACCAGTTCGCCATCTTCCGGCGCTACAAAATCGCGATACTGGTTTGCATTCAGGGTTACGGGCGAGCCCTTCACCCAATATTCTTCTTTCACCGTGACCGGAATGCCATGCAAGGGGGATAGCCATTCTCCGCGCGCTATCGCTTCATCGGCTTTTTGCGCGTCTTCCAATGCCTCCTTTTCCCTTAACCATACGATCGCTTTGTATTTATAGTTGTTGTTTTTAATATTGGCGAGGAACTCTTTTGTGATGCCTACGGCGCTGGCTTCCCCGTTTCGAAGCATGGCCCCTAATTCCGCGGCAGACTTAAAAATATACTTTCCCTCCAAAGGGATCTCTTTTTCAGGTTTCGCATACAGATCCCCTTCAGAAGGCGCCGCAGATGCATTGTCTTGCGCGGCAAAATAAAAATAAAGGCCCGAAGCAATAACGATGAATAGTACGATCGCTACGGCGATCCACCCTGGATTTTTTGATTTTGCAGATTCCATATCCTATAAAAGTTAAGCATAAAAATAACGTTTATGGCTTAATCTGTTTTTATTAAAATATCTCCCGGACGCTTTCCCGCGATCGATGACTCCGGCCTTTCTGCCTGGTCCCTTGCCTTGTTAAGATGAAAACTCCGAAAGAACAGTTGCGGGATGAATTTTACCAACAGCGCTGAATAGCCCTTATTTTTGCAGCATGGATTATTTCAAAGACCTGCAGGAGGCATTGAAGCTTGAACGGCAGGCAGACCGGCAACTTTACCAGAAAATAATAGAAATGTCTTCCGTTGCGGATCGCAGGGCAGACGGACTTACCTGGTATCCGGTAGCTATTCGCGGGACCGAAATGAGCAGGGGAGATTACCTGACGGTGGAATTGGAGCGGACCACGCATCTTGATAATGCCCACCAGCTCCGTTTTGGAATGCCTGCCGCATTGTTTTCTAACCACGATGCGAAAAACAACCGAGTAGAGGGCATTATTACGCACCAAAGCGGGAACAACCTCAGGCTATTGTTGCATACCGATGATCTGCCGGACTGGTCCGGCGATGGAAAGCTGGGGGTAGACCTGCTTTTTGATGAGAACAGCTATGAAGAAATGGCCGATGCGCTTAGATCGGCGGCCCTCCTGGCGGAAAAAGGAGCTGAAGGGCGATTGACAAGGATACTCATAGGGAAGGAGAGCCCAGCCTTGCCCTCAGCTGATTCCGACCGGCGCGGCAAGGAGTGGAATGGTTCGCGCCATGAAGCGATTAATGATCTTGATAAGGCGATAAGCGGCCTGAATCCCTCGCAGGCAGCTGCGGTCGACAAAATAGTAAATGCAAGGGAGCTGGCTATTGTTCATGGCCCTCCCGGAACCGGAAAAACAACCACGCTGATCAGGGCCATCAAAGCCATGATCGAACAGGATAATAAACAGATGCTGGTTGTCGCGCCCAGCAATACTGCAGTAGACCTGCTGGCGGAGAAATTATCTGAAGAGGGATTGAATGTACTGCGCGTAGGCAATCCTGCAAGGGTTTCCGAACGGTTAATGGCGCTGACCCTGGACGCAAAAATGGCCGGACACAAGGCGATGAAGGAGGTCAGAAACCTTAAAAAAAGAGCCAATGAGTTCCGGAATATGGCGCACAAGTACAAGCGAAATTTTGGAAAAGCCGAACGCGAACAACGTAAGGCGCTCTTTGACGAAGCAAGGAAGATCATGCAGGAGGTGAACAATACAGAACAATATGTGATGGATGATCTGATCGGCAGGGCGCAGGTGATCGCGGCAACGCTGGTGGGCTGCCAGCACCATACGGTAAGAAAGCTAAGGTTCCATACTGCGGTGATCGACGAGGCCGGCCAGGCATTGGAGCCTGCTTGCTGGATACCCGTTCTGAAAGCCGAAAAACTGGTAATGGCCGGCGATCATTTCCAGTTGCCGCCCACCATAAAATCGAAAGAAGCGGAGAGAAAGGGTTTGGGCCTTACTTTGCTTGAAAAATCGATTGCGCTGCATCCCGGTTCGGTCAGCCTGCTGGAAGAGCAATACCGGATGCATGAAACGATCATGGGGTATTCATCGAGGGTATTTTATGAGGATAGATTGAAAGCTCATGCCTCAGTTGCAGGGAGGGTATTGTTTCCGGGCGACGCGCCGTTGTCTTTTGTGGATACGGCCGGATGCGGATTTGAGGAAAAGTTGGACGGTACAAGCTCTACCAACCCCGAAGAGGCGGAATTTGTTTTTAAACATGTAAAAGGATTGGTCGCCCGGCTGAAAACGCATTATCCCGATAACGCGTTCCCCGGTATTGCCGTTATCTCGCCTTATAAACAACAGCTTGTGTTGCTGAAAGAACAGTTGTTGCAATCTCCTGAGCTAGCTCCTTACCTCGGTAAGATAGCCGTTAATACGATCGATAGCTTTCAGGGGCAGGAGCGCGATATTGTGTATATCAGCATGACGAGGAGCAATACAGAAGGAGAGATCGGTTTTCTTGCGGATATTCGCCGGATGAATGTCGCGATGACCCGCGCCCGTAAAAAGCTGGTGGTGGTAGGCGATAGCGCCACCCTGTGCCAGTTTCCTTTTTATCGTGATTTTGTCGCCTATGCCGGGCATTGCGACGCTTACCAGAGCGCCTGGGAGTTTGCGATTGACTAATGTATACAAACTTGTAAAATATAAACTATGATAGCTTTTGTAAATGGACATTTTTTACCCGAAGAGCAGGCTTCCATTGGAGTAGGCGACCTGTCCGTGCAGCGCGGTTATGCCGCTTTTGATTTTTTCCGCATCCGTAACAATAAACCGCTTTTTCTGGACGACTATCTTTCCCGTTTCTTTAACTCAATAGCCACGATGCATTTGCAGCCCGCGCAAACCAAAGAAGAGCTGAAAGAGATCATTTATGCGTTGGTGGAAAAAAATAAAATTGAAAACTCCGGCATGCGAATGATCCTTACGGGAGGCTATTCCCCCGATAGTTATCAACCGGTACAGCCCAACCTTATCGTCACCCAGCACGTGTTGAATCTGCCCTCCGCGGAAAAATTTGATACGGGCATCAAAGTGATTACGAAGGAATACCAGCGCGACCTTCCTACGGTTAAATCGATCAATTATTTAATGGGCATCTGGTTGCAGGAAGAAGTGAATGCGCGCCAGGCGGAAGATGTGCTGTATTACAGGAACGGGATCGTATCCGAATTCCCGCGGGCCAATGTTTTTATGGTAACGCGCGACAATACGGTTGTTACGCCGTCGGAGCATGTGCTGCGGGGCATAACGCGGAAAAGGCTGTTGGAATGGATGTCAAAGGATTTTAAGATGGAAGAGCGGAACATCGGGATTGACGAGATCAGGGACGCTGCAGAAGTGTTTATGACCAGCACCACAAAGAGGCTCCTGGCCATCAACCAGATAGACGATACCGTTATCGGCGACGGCAAGGCCGGCCCGGTAACAAGGAAGTTAAGCGATACTTTTATCAGGTTGGAGAACCAGGTCCTCGGTCTATAAATACTTTACGATCCATTCATAGGTGCGCCTTTCTCCTTCCGCGTTCACGCCGTGACCTTCGTTATGGCTATATAGCTGGAGATTTTCCCTTGGTTTTCCGTAAAGATCATAGATGGGCCATACCGCTTCTATATAGGGGCGGCTTTTTTCGCCGTCGGCATCGCCGCCGCCAATGAGGAGAAAGTGTTTCGGCGCGGATAAGGCCAGTATCTCATGCTGCTCGTGCCCGAACTGGTGAATATCTTTATCCAGGTACCAGACATCGTCCCAGTTGGTAAATTTGATCCCGACCCCGCCTTCATTGCTAACGGTAACCTTCACGCGATCATCAAATGCCGAGAGATAAAGGGCTTCCTTGGCCCCAAGGGAATGGCCCATGGATCCGATACGGTTTGCGTCTACCTCTTTTAAGCTGACCAGCACGTCCACTGCCCGCTGCGCGTCAAATAACATTTTTGCCATTCCCTTTGACCGGGGGTGGCGGTCCGTAAACCTTTTCACCTGCTCGGGGTAAGTACGGTCGCCTCTATCCCTCCATAGAAAACACTGGGGGCAAAAAACCACGAATCCCATTTTTGCCAGCCTGTACCCGAAGGGAACGATCTTCCCTTCTTTGGCGCCTGAAATGTGCAACATCTCGAAATCGCTGGTGGAATGCATGGCCACAACGCCCGGTAATTTTCCATTGATCTGCTCCGGCATCAGCAGGTAACCCCGGTCCAGCATTCCCGGTTCTCCTTCATATTCCACATACCGGCGTATGATCCCCTCTGTTATTTCCTCCGATAATACCCTTAGTTGGGGAACGGAAGGGTTGGGTTTGAGCGCTCCTAAATAATCCGACCATCTTTTCAGGATGATCTTTCTTTGCTTTTTCCATTTTGACAGGGACCTGATCGGCTTGCCTTTTGCATCCACTAAAAGGGGAGGGAGGTTTTCATTTTTTGAAACCGGCGTTCCCGATAATAATCGCGGAAAACTGATATACAATCCGCCTATTCCCAGGGCTTTCAAAAATGTTCTTTTATGCATTCTCTTTATTTTAAAGTAACGGTTGCTTATTCGGTTATCCGCATGTGCGCGGCAACTACTTAGCAACGCTAATTTAATTGTTTCTGTCGATAAAATACCACGCCCTTCCTGCGTAATTACCGGGAGCGTTCATCCTTACGCGGCGCCGGTTGCATTTTTTATTTAATGTGTATGCAGTAAGCCGGAGCATTTATGCTTTCCCGGGAAAGATAATGATGTTTTGACTATATTGCCTTCCCTTAAGGCAATAAACAGGACCAGGGCGGTATGGTTTTAAGAAGTTTGCAGTAAGCTTCAATGCCGTCCCTTATAAAACTTTTTACAAAGCACAAGACTTTTAACGCTGCAACGTCAAATGAATATTCGCGTTTTAAGTTTACCGTAAAACCAATTTTAAATTGTTTGAAATATGAAAATGATCAATTTGTTTGCCGTTACGGCAATTGGATTGTTGGCTTTGGCGGCATGCGGAACAGGCGCTTCTTCAAAGCACGAAGCGTTGTTGACGGTCTCGGCCGAAAACCTGCAGGGCCTGGATGATCGTCAATGGTCTGGAGTAAAAGAGATTGACGGCAGAAAGGCGAGACTTGTTCTTGGGGAGGATACCGCGTCGTTTGTCATTCCCGCCTGGTGGGGAAACAATGCCAGACCCGGCGATGGAGAGCTATTCGTACTGGAAATAGATTATCAGGATGTTTTTTCTGATCCCTTCGTTGCCTATTCATTCGGCAATTCGGCCAATAGCCGCAACCAGATGAGCGAGCTTCATCGCATTGCCGGCGGAAAAACAGCCCAGTGGAAAACAGCGTACGTTCCGGTATCATGGGACTACCTTTACGCGGGACCAGGCGCTCCCAGCGGCGCCCAAAGCCAGGCGTTTGGCATTAAGATCCTCGATGCGGTCAAGGAATTGCCTGTTTCAGAAATCAGGATAAGAAAGGCGGCGCCGGGGGACGAGAGCCGTTATAATGCGGAAACCCGCGCATGGGTCAGGAAAAGCCAGGAGAAATATGAATTTAAGGATAGTTCCTCCGTCGCGGCGCTACCCGATACCTGGAGCGCCAAATCCTGCGTTCCCTATCTGCGCGATTACCTGAGCCCGATCCTGCCCTGGGCTGCGCCCAGAGAAGGAGAGGCCGGAGCGGCCATGAAACTGCGCATGTCCCTCAACGAAATAGAAAGTAAACAGCTGGGCGTGTATGCAAATGGGCAGGACCTGGAAAATGTATCGGTTAGCGTTTCCGCGCTTCAGAGCGAGGCCGGCGAGGCGCTAAATGCCGAGACCAACCTATATACGGTGGAATACGCGCTGATCAAAGCGAGGGGAAATCGCCCTCCGCAGGTAGACGCGCAGCGGATATGGCCCTTATACGAAACGACAATAAAATCGGGTAAATCCCAGGCTTTCTGGCTTAGTTTTAAAACAAAGGGACAAGCGTCGAAGCCGGGCCTGTACAAAGGGGAGATCAGCGTTTTGGTTCAGGGAAAACCAGCGGAGAAAATTCCCCTGGAAATTGAAGTGATGCCTATATCCCTGTTAACGATGGATGAAGCGGGCTTGTCGATGGGCGGATGCATAACAGGATTTATCCCCTTCCATAATATTTCTTATGCTGTTGAGAACAATGTGAACGCCGGCAATCTTTGGTTTAGCTCGGCCCGACCGGGTATGAGCAAGGTAGATGGCAAGCTGAAACTGGATTTTACCCTGATGGATGAATGGATGAAAAGGGCGAAACAACTGGGCATGCAGAATATTGTTTATTTCCTGGGCGGCAACCCCTACGGGTTCCCCAAAACAATGACAATAGAGCAGGAACTGTTTGTAACGATGCAGGATGAAGGAACCCGGGAGGAAAGGGTAGCTAAATTTTTAAAGCTTGCCGCCGACCCGGCAAACAGGGGATATGTGATCAAGGAGATCCGGGAAGGATACGGAGAATGGGTGAAACAGTTTACGGAACACGCGCAGCAAAACGGCTGGCCGGAAATGATCCTGACGCCTTTTGATGAACCGGCAAAACACCGGCAGCAGCCTTATAGAAAGGAAGGACATACCGACGACAGTACCGTGATAGGAACAGGTCCCTGGATCAAAACGCATTTTGAGGATGGCTGCGATCTGATCAGGAAGCACAGCGCTCCCGGAACGCGTATTTACGGTTCTATCCATCATCCCTCGGGCATTGAGTTTTTGCCTGACATAAACGTGTTCTGTACCAATGCTATTTTTGATGATACGGAACTGGGCAATAAGGTCCGCGCCGGGGGAGAGGGTAAATACTTCTGGCAGTATACCGGCATTGGCGGCGGCGGCGGAAGCGAACCCACCAAGATGCGGTATGCATTTGGATTTTATTTTGGCGCCTATGATTCGAGAGGCTCTCTTTTGTGGGCGTATAACTGGGGCGGTCGTTTTAATACCACCCAGGGCAATAACTGGATGATCTGCTGGGATACGCCGTTCAGCGTTATTCCTACGCTTTCTTATGAGGGATTGAGAGAAGCGTGGGACGACAGGCGTTATATCGAAACCCTGAAAAAGCTAGCCAAGGAGAAAGGAAAGGAGGCGGAGATCAGGATATTCCTGGACGATATTTTCAACCAGGCTACGAACACCAAAACGGAAGGGGGAGTAGATACGGTGAATGATTTCTGGGCAGACACAAGATCGCCGGAAAAACTGGACAGATGGAGGTTCCAGATAGCGGACAAGATCATAGAACTATCTAAAATATAGTAGAACGATCAGGATACCAAAGGCGGCGTCGGAATTATATTCTGATAGCCGCCTTCGTTATTACCGCGTTCTGTTCCTGGCTTCGCTGAAACCGATCATATCTTCCGGGAAACCTTGCTGTTCATACCGCAGCGCGCTATACCCATTACAAAACAAAAAATTCATGCGTTCGAATGGCAAAACCTGTTGAAAGATTTACTTTTGTTTTGTAAGGAAGCATAACCAAAGTCTACCATATTCATGATACTTGCAGTCTGCCCCAACCCGTCGATAGATATTCTGGCTGAAATTGATCATTTCCGTTTGAAATCGGTCAACCGGTTCAAAAAAGAGCTTCATTATCCGGGCGGGAAGGGAGTGCATGTGGCGATGGCGGTAGCGGAGATCACGGGTCGCGCGGATCTGTTGGGCGTTTGGGGAGGCCCTTCGGGTACCTGGATCAAAGAAGAATGCCAGACCCGCAACGTGACCTGTTATGGACCTGTGGTTAGCGGATGGACCCGCAGTTGTTATACTTTCAAGTCGGAAGATCCGCGTATCAATGAAACGGAGATAACCGGCGCCGGACCGCATGTCAGCGAACGGGAATACCGTTCATTCGTGGATGAATACAATGATTCGATTGACCGCTATGAGGTGGTGTGCATGAGCGGATCTGTTCCTCCGGGCTTTCCTTCCGAAACCTATTTTCACCTGCTTGGTTCGAGTAATCATAAGAAAACCATCATCGATTGCGCGGGGATATCATTGGAAAAAGCGTTGCAGCGGAATCCCTACTGCGTACACATCAATATTCATGAAGGAAAGACGCTTTTTGATATAGATGATCCTGCTCAGATCGCCGTTAAATTAAAAGAACATTGCGCCTATGCCGCGGTTACAAATGGCGCCGACGGCTTATACCTTGCCCATCAGGATCAGCTTATTCACGCTGCTGTCCGGGTAGATAAGGTGATCAGCGCCGTAGGCAGCGGGGATTGCCTCACGGCAGGTTTGGCGGTCGCTATTTCCCAGCAATATTCAATTGAAGAGATGGCCAGGCTGGCTGTGGCTTGCGGAGCGGCCAACTGTATCTATGAAGAGCTGGGCATGCTCCGGGTGGCAGACGTCCAGGCGCTGAACAAAAAAGCGCAGGTCAAAACAATCCGCTAATTTTTCCGGCGCCGGAGCGCTTCCTGCCTGCAGGATATTACGGGTCGCTTCATTAAAAAAGTATGACTGACATGCGAAAATATTTTTTGTCGTTTATTTTTTTATGGGCTTCGGCGGCCTTTGCGCAAAATCAATGGGTTTTTTATAAGGGTAAACAGGGGCCCGGAAAAGGCAAACATATCGTATGGATAAGCGGCGATGAAGAATACCGGTCGGAAGAGGCTTTGCCGATGCTTGCGCAGATACTTTCCGCTAAATATGGATTTGACTGCACCGTATTGTTTTCCATTGATCCGGATAACGGAACGATCGATCCTGCCAATCAAACCCATATTCCCGGCCTGGCTAATCTTGCATCGGCAGACCTGATGGTCATCTTTACGCGTTTCAGGGAGTTGCCGGATAAGCAAATGCAATATATTGATCAATACCTCGCTTCCGGCAAACCGGTGGCGGCTATGCGCACTTCGACGCATGCGTTCAATTACAAAAGAAACCAGGGCAGCCCCTATGCGAAATACGATTTCCAAAGCGCGGTAAAAGGATGGGAGGGCGGATTCGGTAAACGGGTGTTGGGCGAGACCTGGGTAGACCATCACGGAAAACACGGCGTCGAGGGCACGCGGGGCCTGATAGACGGTATCCGGCAAAAGGCGGATCATCCTGTTTTAAGGGGCGTGAAAGACATATGGTGTTATACCGACGTATATGCCATACGACAATTGCCCGGGGATGCCGAAACGCTGGTATATGGACAGTCGACCAGCTCCCTGGACCCTGCATCGGCGGTAAAACAGGATGCATCCATTATGCCTGTGGCCTGGACAAGAACATATACAAACGAGACCGGCAAGAAAGCAAGGGTGTTCGCTACCACCATGGGCGCTTCGATTGACCTGTTAAACGAGGACCTGCGCAGGTTGCTGGTCAACGCTTGTTTATGGGCGGTTAACCTGGAAGAGCGGATACAGGAAAGATCAGACGTTGGGTTCATCTCTCCATACCATCCGACCATGTTTGGCTTTGACCGGGCAAAAAAAGGCGTGCGCCCTTCCGACTTCAGCTTGAAATAGGGCCGTATTGGTCGTTCTGCTTGGGTCTAAAATTTTTATCTCTCCCCAATGTGTTCTTAGGGTTTCCCCGAAAATTCCTGGTCAAATGCTATTTTCTTATTTTAGAAAGTTTTTTCTTTTTCGAATGGATGGGATAGGACTCAAAGAGGCAGATACCTGTGATTCCTATTTTTGATCAGGACGATAACGCTATGTGTTGCGATAAACCTTTCGTTCCTTATTTTTCCAGGGGATGCTCTTTGAGCAATTCAGCAGGCGAATAAAAATCCGTTTTATTTTTTGTAGCGGCCCTTACCCGTTTTATTTTTTCTGGCTGTACGGGGGAAGCCTTGTTCCCGAAAGCATTTCTGATATAGGTCAGTACGGCGGCTATTTCCTGGTCTTCCAGCAATCCCTTGAAAGGCGTCATCGGCGCCTGGCCGGGGTACTGTACGCCGTTCACTTCAAGCGGGCCGAGCATTCCGTTCAAGACGATCTTGATCAGCCGCTCTTCGTTCCCTATCGTCCATTTTGTGCCGGCGAGCGGCGGAAATCCCGAAGCGCCGAGTCCCTTGCCGTCTGCCTGGTGACAGGTAATACAATAGCCTTCCTTCTCATAGATCTGCTTGCCTTGTACGAATAGCGCCAGATCCTTTCCTTTTAAGGAAGATACGATCTCTTCTTCTTTTTCTTCCCTGACCGGCAGCCCGTTCAGGTGTGCTACTGCCGCTTCATAAGCATGGACCATCCATTCGTCCATCGGCTTCTTGGCTGCTTCCGCCAGAATAGCCGCTCCTTTTTCCTTATCCAGCCAGGAGGCGGCGACAATCGCCGCAAGCCGCACTCTTCCGTGGTCGTCTCCTGCTGCTTTCATCAACAGCTCCGCCTGATCGGTAAGCTGGTTGCCGGCATACCGGACTACTTGCACGGCAGCTGCCCTTGCCCGGTAGTCCTTTGATTGCAGTACCCGGCGAAGCAGGGCCTGGTCTGTCTTGTTCAACCCCCAGCTTACCCACAGCGCTTCCAGCAGGTGGTGTTCGTACCTCTCGTCATTTTTATCGAGATTATCTACCCAGGTATTCATCTCCAGCAGAACCTGTAATGCGTCTCTCCCCCTGAGTTCGCGACGGGTGCGGTAACGCGTGCGGTATTCGGGAAGTTTGAGGTTGTCCAGCAAGGTTTCGATGCTGGCGCCGTCTATCATGGCGGGTTTTACCAGCGGCCTGGAAGGATAAGTGATGCGATAGACCCTCCCATGCGAACGGTCGCGCAGCGGATCCCGTGCATTGTGTTGCATGTGCCCGATCAGGATATTGTGCCAGTCGATCAGGTAAAGAGAGCCGTCGGGCGCAAATTCCATATCTACCGGCCGGAAGTTGCGATCGGAACTAACGATAAGGTCCAACCGGTGTTTGCTGCGATACCCAGCGCCGCTGTCCGCCAGCATATGTTGTTTTGTGCCGAGAAAACCAATGGTGTTGTTGATCAGGAAATCGCCCTGCGCTTCATCAGGGAAATGACGGCTGGAAACAAATTCCAGTCCCGATGTTGGCCTGACCCGGTGCGCCCGCTCGATCAGGTCAAACGATTTATGCGTGGCTTCTCCGTATCGGGGCAACACCGTGCCGGGCAGCATCCACCGGGTATCCGGACTGGAAGTCTCAGCAAAGAAGGGCTGTCCCCAGTCGTCAAAAGCGATGCCCCAGGGATTGGGAATGGAAAGCTGTGCTGTTCGTTCAAGTCGTCGCTGTTGCGGCGCATAGCGGTAAAAGCCGCCATTGGTTGCGCGAACCGGCCCATAAGAGGTTTCTACATTGGTATGCAGGAATACGCCTTCGCCCATATAGATCGCGCCGGAAGGGTCGGCTGTGAATGCATGAATATTATGATGAGTATCATGATCGTCGAACCCGCTCAATAAAATTTCGCTTTTATCCGCCTTGTCATCTCCATTGGTATCGATATAAAGTTTAAGATTGGTTCCCTGCGACACATATACGCCTTCAGGCGCGATCTCAAAACCCAGGGGAAGATGCAGGCCATCCGCAAATATGGTTTGTTTGTCGGCCTTTCCATCGCCATCGGTATCTTCCAGGATCAGGATCTTGTCGTTGGGCCTGGCGTCGCCGGGCCTGTAGTGAGGATAGCTTGGCATGGTAGCCACCCAAAGCCGCCCCTTATTGTCGAAGGACATCTGCATAGGCTTGGCCAGGTCGGGGAATTCCTGTTCAGACGCGAAAAGTTCTATCTTATAACCTGGCGCCAGTTTGAATTGATTCAGCGCGTCCTGGCCGTATAAATATTTCAGGCTGCCGTTTTCTTTCGGATTAAAATTCGTTTTTATTTCGGGCAATGGCCGGGTATGTTTGTCTGCCGCGACAAGATCCATTTTTTCACCCCTTGCCGCCATCCAGATCGCCGTATCCCTGATAACGGTCATTTGACGGATCTTTTCGATTTCAGCCGGGTAGTTGTCGGGTCCGAAAGGATTATACCGGCGCCCGTAAACATGCACGCCATTGGGTATTTTAAAATCATTATGCCAGATCCAGTTCTTTTCTTTTACCGCTTCCAGGACAAGCGGCCGGTTGGCTTCCGCTTTGAGGGGAGTCTTTCCAAAGACCTCATCAGCCAGCAAGACCGCGAATTTTTTATATCCTTCCTCGTTCAGCTGCGAACCGTCGATCGTGAGCGGTTCTTTGGCGGCGGTAAACCATTTCAGGGAGGGATGATAGGCATCGGCGAAAACGATCTTATACTTCAGGGCGATCTCCTGCATTGCGCGGGTATACATCAGCAGGTTGGCGTTTTCTTTTTTGCCGTCGGGAAGATCGTATTGGTCCGACAGGTCTTCAAAGGCGATCGGCGATACGATGGCCAGTTGCGGGGGCGCGATGCCGTTATACCGCTGGCTGAGAGTATGGTTAATAAAAGCCTCCAGCTCGGCCTTGTAATTGTCCAGCCCTTCTTCCCCCTGGAAGGATTCGTTAAAACCAAAGAAAGCAATAATGATATCGGCCTTATCTCTTGATAACCACTCATCCGGCGATTCAAAATTTCCTTCGCTATGAGAGTTGGTTGCGAGTTCGGTTTGGAACTGTTCTGCTCCGGGAAAGGCCCAGGGCGTACTCCTGCCTGCATGAGGTCTGAACCCCGGCGTATTTCCGCCATCGCACATATTGCGGATGTAGAGCATGCTGTCCGGATAACGAACCTGCATTTCGGTCTCGAAATGTCCGTAATTCATCATCCTTGATCCGAGGTTATTGCCGATCAACAGGATACGGGATCCCTTTTGGACCGACAATGAATCGGTTGGGGTAGATTGGCAGCCCGTAAAAAGCGCTGTTGCTATGGCAATCAAAACCAACAAGACGCTATTTGTTATTCTTATAGAAGCGACCATATTATTGTTCTGACAGTTAGGGAAGGCATATCCGGACGATCCTTTTATAAAGTTAATGGATTAGTTTTTCCCATATCCGCCGCCTTTTATTTTTATCGCTTAATGGACCGCCGCATAAAAAAACAAATAATCAACGGATATCCTAACCGAAATCCGTAATATTTGTAAATAATCCGGCTATGCCGCGTATTAAATACACTTAATCTATCGATTGATCCATGGGAGCGTTACAAATTAAAAGATCGCCAAAGCAGTATGATGCGGTTATTGTAGGTTCTGGCGCCGGCGGAGGCATGGCCGCTTATGTGTTGGCGCATGCGGGTTTAAAGGTGTTGATGCTTGAGGCCGGACCTTTCTATGATCCTGCAAAACATTCCTCGCAACTTAAATTTTCTTATGAATCTCCCCGCAGGGGGGCCGTTACCAGGGCCCGCTCTTTCGGCGATTTCGATGCGGCATTCGGAGGCTGGGAACTCGAAGGAGAGCCTTACACAAAAAAAGACAATACCGAATTTGATTGGTTCAGGTCGCGTATGCTTGGCGGCAGGACCAATCATTGGGGGAGGATATCGTTGAGGCTGGGGCCGAAAGATTTTCAGCCGGACGACGGCATAAGCGAAAGATGGCCGATCACATACGACGAGGTAAAACCTTTTTATGATAAGATCGATCGTTTATTGGGGATCTACGGCACCGTGGAAGGCCTGGAAAACGATCCCGACGGCATATTCCTGCCGCCGCCTAAACCGCGGCTGAACGAATTGTTTATCATCAAGGGCGCAAAAAAAGCAGGCGTAAAGGTCATACCCGGAAGAGGCTCCGTGCTAACGCAGGCGTTGCCGGGAAATAAGGACAGGGGCGTTTGTTTTTATTGCGGGCAGTGTAACCGCGCCTGTAAGGTATATGCAGACTTTTCCTCCTCTTCCTGCCTGGTGATCCCGGCATTGAGAACGGGCAACCTGGAGCTGATCTCCAATGCTATGGCCAGGGAAGTGTTGACGGATAAGAATGGGCTGGCTACCGGCGTGTCCTATATCAGCAAGGACGATATGCAGGAATACCAGGCGATGGGTAAGATGGTGATACTGGCGGCAAGCGCCTGCGAGTCGGCGCGGATCATGCTTAACTCCAAATCGACCGTTCATCCCAATGGCCTGGCCAACAGCAGCGGGCTGGTAGGAAAATATCTTCAGGATTCAACGGGCGCATCTCAGAGCGCCGTGCTTCCCCAACTTCTGGATCGCAAGCGGTTTAATGAAGACGCCACGGGAAGCTTAAATGTATACGGCCCCTGGATGGAAGACAATAAAAAGCTGGATTTCCCCAGGGGTTATCATATAGAGTTTGGCGGGGGTATGCGCATGCCGGGTTATGGTTTTGGGGGCGAGGTTCCCCGGCTAAACGGCATGATACCCGGCCGCGACGGAAAGATGAAGGAGGCGGGCGGTTTCGGGGTTTCCCTGAAAGATGATTACCGTCGTTTTTATGGCGCGCAGATCGGCATGGCCGGGCGGGGCGTAGGCATGGCCAGGATCGATAATTACTGCGAGATAGATCCCAATGTGGTGGACCGGTACGGTATTCCTGTGCTGCGCTTTCATTATAAATGGAACAACGACGAGATCAACCAGGCAAGGCATATGCAGCAGACCTTTGACAGGATCATCCATGAACTGGGAGGGATATCCCTATCTAAACACGGGCCCGAAGATATGTGGGGACTGGAAGCGCCGGGCAGGATCATCCATGAAGTGGGCACGGCCAGGATGGGTAACAATCCCAAATCATCCGTATTGAACAAATGGTGCCAGGCGCATGATTGTAATAATCTTTTTGTAGTGGATGGCGCGCCAACGGTACAGCAATCGGATAAAAATGCCACCTGGACTATACTCGCCTTGTCGATGCGAACGGCAGAGTACATCCTGGAACACAGGCAGAAGCAAAATATTTGATTCGCATATACATAAATGATATAAACTCAGATAAAGATATTATCATGAAAAGGCGAGACTCCATTAAAGCATTAGGTATTGGCGCCCTGTCGGCCGGCGCCTTGCTCAAAGGCTGTAAGCCTGAACCGGAAAGTAAAACCGCAGCGCCTGGCTCCGCCGAAGGCGATCATTCCGACAGGCAGGTTTCCGAGATAGAAAGGGATAAACAGCTGATGGCGGAAACCTTCTTTACGCCTCATGAAATGGCTACCCTGACAGTTCTGGCAGATATCATCATCCCGAGGGACGAGCGCTCGGGCAGCGCGTCCGATGCGAAGGTTCCGGAATTCATCGAGTTTATTGTGAAGGATATGCCCGAACACCAGCTGCCGATGCGGGGAGGACTGCGCTGGCTGGATCTCAAATGCCTGAACAGGTATGAGAAGTCATTTAAGGATTGCGCTGCGGAGCAGCAACTGGAGATTGTCAATCAAATAGCGTATCCTTCCAGGGCAAAACCGGAAATGCGGCAGGGCGTGGCTTTCTTTAACCGGATGAGAAACCTGACGGCTACAGGTTTTTTTACCTCCAAGATGGGTATCGAAGACCTGGGTTATGCAGGCAACAGACCCAATAGATGGGAGGGCGTTCCGCAGGATATTCTTAAAGAATATGGGCTGGAAGACATAACATTTTAGCCGGTTTATAAATGCGGACAGCAGCCGCCTGGCAACACAAGATGAGCAGCAGAAAACAACATATAGACGACTTCTTTGATCAGTATGCTAACACATTTAATAAAGCCATCAAAGCCGATGCTCCGGATACCGAACAAACGGCGGGGTTATACTCGGAATGCTTCATCGGAGCTAACCCTTTGGGCGTTCAATGCGGCAGAAATGACCAGCAGCTAAAGGATTTTCTTAAGAAAGGTTATGCTTTTTATAAAGAGATAGGTATTGTTTCTATGGAAATTGTTGTTAAAGAGATAACGATTTTGGATGAATTTCACGAAATGACGAGGGTGCGTTGGAGGTCGGATTTTATCAAAAAAAACGGTTCAACGGGAAGTATTGAGTTTGAGAATATCTATTTTACCCAAACAAAACAAAACCAATCTAAGGTTTTTGCCTGGATAACGGGCGACGAACAGACCGCGTTAAAGGCGCATGGATTAATATGAGGCGGTTGATTTCTGAAAAATAGTATCAATATTATGCATTAAAGTAAGATAAGGACGGGGCGTATCTGTATAATTTCGGCTCTATTATACTCCATTTAATTTCAGGATAGCAGGATTTATGCAACAAGATCAGGTAAGTAAATCTTTGAGATTAGGCCTCAAAGCCATATTGGCTTCAAAAATTAAAATGCTGACGGGCTTTTTACTTATTGCCGCATCAGTTCAGGCCCAGCCGATAATCCCTAAACAGGCGCCGGAAGAACCTTCGGATAAGAAAGAAGATGTATTGCGCAAAGGCCAGATGGCTTCTCTTGCATGGCCTCCCCAACTAGCCAATGGCAAAGAAGTAGCTACGGATAGGTCGCCGGAGTTTTTGGTTCAACCGGAACATGTTAAATTGGAAGAAGGTATCGAGATAGCCAAAACGCCGCCTACAATAGACTTCTTGTATTTTTCAGGCCAGACCCATCCGGGTAGATTATGGTCTGTCTGGGGAGATGGCTTTGCCATTGGCTCTAAATACTATACCAGCATCGGGGACCACGATTCGCCAAGGGGCGAAGCCCAGGTATATGAGTATGATTCCCGTACAAAAAAGTTGCGGCTAATAATGAATGTAAAAAAATTTCTGGAGCAGCCAGGTATGTTGCCGCCGGATATAGATTACATTCCCGGAAAAATTCATAGCCGTACGGAAATGGGATCCGATGGATGGATCTATTTTTCAACGCACAGGGGTTCAATAAGCGATAATACGACTGATGCCCGCGGCTATAAGGGAGATAATATCTACCGGGTCAATCCTAAAACCGGTAAGATGGAAATTGCTGCATTCTATCCCATGCCAAAGCACACCATTCCCGCCAGCGTGCTTGATCCGGATCGTCTGATTTATTATGGCGGAACTGCCCAGGGTAATGATGCCGTAGACAAAGGATCGTGGTTTATTGCTTATGATGTGAAAAACCACAAGTTATTAATGAAAGCAGAAGGAGGATTTGACCGGTATGCTATTTTTTCCAGGAGCAATGGTTGCGTATACTGGCGAGGACTTTCAAAAGCAAAAGAGGGCGGAACAGATGCGGGCGCCTATGGACGAAAATATGATCCAAAGACAAATACGATCGTTGCCTGCCCGCAGGTGCCAGTGGTAAGAGCCTGTACTGAGGAAACAAAAGATGGTATTGTATATGGCTTTACGCAAGGAGATAGAAATATCTGGGCTTTTGACGTCAGAAATGAGACCATTAAAACGATCGGGCCCGGAATGGTAGCTTCACAAGACTATGTTACCTCGGTGGATCTGGACCCTGTTACGCAACGTTATATTTATTATGTGCCAGGGGCGCATGGCGGCGGCGTAGCAGATGGAATACCGGTTGTTCAATATGATATTAAAACCAACACAAGAAAGATCATTGCCTTTTTAAGCAAATTTTATACAGAAAACTATGGTTATTCTCCTGATGGAACGTTCAGTACTGCTGTCAGTCCGGATGGAAGCATTTTGTTTATTACCTGGAATGGAAGTCGTTTTCCCAATGCTAAGGACTGGGATACCGTAGCAATGACGGCTATTCATATTCCGGAATCAGAGCGGCTGCCATAATGTGATTCTGTCTATCTTAGAGGATATTCTTTAATTCAAACAACGGGCAATGATCCAGTTAATCAACCAGGCCATGCGGTTCCCCGGCGCCATCGGAATCATCTCGGGCGCGCATTCCTATCGTATCTCGGAGTTATTTGATTGTTCGGTAAGAATGGCTTCTTTTTTATTGAATGGCAGGGCCGATCTGCAGGAAGACCGGGTGGCATTTATGGTTGAACCCGGGTTTGACTATGTAAAAACGCAGTGGGGGATCTGGCTTGCCGGGGGCATTGCCACGCCGCTTTGTATATCTTATCCTACGGCTTCGTTGAAGTATATAATCGAAGACGCCGGAGCCAAAATAATTGTCGCTTCTCCCCAATATGCCCAACAGCTGGCAGGCCTGGCCGACGAATACGCCGCCCGCCTGATAATGGTAGGAGACGAGGCAGATGCAGCTATTGCTTCGTTGCCTGAACTTTCGTCTGACAGGAATGGTATGATCCTGTATACCAGCGGCACAACAAACATGCCCAAGGGCGTCGTGAGTACGCATGAAAACATAGAAGCGCAGGTATCCACTTTGGTTTCGGCCTGGGCATGGCGCCCGCAGGATCATATTCTCTGCGTGCTTCCCCTGCATCATGTACATGGGATCATCAATGTGGCGAGCTGCGCATTGTGGAGCGGCGCAGTTTGCGAATTTCTTCCGAAATTTTCAGAGAAGGATGTCTTTGAGCAGTTCAGGAAAGGGCGGATAAATGTTTTTATGGCCGTTCCTACCATCTATTATAAGCTGATAGCGTATTGGGAAACGCTGCCTGCAGAAGAACAGGCGGAGCTGACACAGCGTATGAAAACCTTTCGCCTGATGGTTTCCGGGTCTTCAGCCCTTCCGGTAAGGACGATGGCCAGGTGGCAGGAGATCAGCGGCCATATCTTGCTCGAACGTTATGGGATGACCGAAATTGGCATGGCCATAAGCAATCCGTATAGCGGAAAAAGAAAACCCGGATATGTAGGCCTCCCCTTGCCGGGCGTCCAGGTACGGCTCGTGGACGAGCAATATCACGATGTGCCGTCCGGCGAGCCTGGAGAAATCCTGGTGAAGGGTAAGAATGTATTTCATCAATATTGGAATCGCCCGGAATCCACGGCGCTTGCTTTTACGCCGGACGGTTGGTTCAAAACGGGCGATATTGCCGTGGTGGAAAATGATTATTATCGTATCATTGGCCGGAATTCGGTAGATATCATAAAATCCGGAGGGTATAAAATTTCTGCCTTGGAGATTGAGGAAGTTCTGAGGGATCATGAACAGATAAGCGATTGCGCGGTGGTCGGCATTGAAGACGAGGAATGGGGAGAATTGGTCGCTGCGGCCCTGGTATTGAATGGCCGGGATATCGACCCTGCTTTGTTGAAAGAATGGCTCCTGACCCGACTGGCTCATTATAAGATCCCGAGAAAGTATTTGGCGTTGAAGGAACTTCCGCGCAACGCGATGGGAAAGGTGACCAAAAAATCGGTTAAGGAACTATTCGTGCCACAGGAGAAATAAGTTTTGTCATACGGTTTGGGTTTCGGCAAGGCGCCTACAGATAAAAACTAAAAACATTCAGATGAAAATATACGGCGTAGCGATTTTAGCCGGCTGCTACCTGGCTGGCCAATTCATCGGGGAGATGCTCGGCAGCGCGCTTGGTATCGGAGGCAATGTGGGAGGCGTTGGGTTTGCCATGCTCCTTTTGCTTATTGCTAATGATTGGATGAAAAAACGGCCTTCCCTGACCGGCGATACCAACAAGGGCATATTATTCTGGAGCTCCATGTATATTCCGGTGGTCATTGCTATGTCGGCAACCCAGGATATTAAGTCGGCCTTGTCAGGCGGTCATGTAGCTATAATTGCAGGAATAGCGGTTACCCTTGCCTGCGTTCTTTTGGTTCCTGCGGTTTCAAAGATCGGAAGGTCCAAATCTAACCCGCATTCCTAGTCATATGGAGATATTAAAACAATTATTAGAAAAGAATGGATTTGTATTTTCTTTTTTCCTGATCGGCCTGATCATGTATCTCTCATTCTGGCTGTCCAGGATATTAACGAAGAATAGGATACCTGGCGTGGCGATTGCTATTATACTCGGGCTGGCATTGGCTTTTTTCGGCGGCAAGAATGGCATAGCAGATATTCCCGTATTCGCCGGGATGGCATTCGTGGGCGGTACGATGCTTCGTGATTTCTCTATTGTTGCTACAGCTTCCGGAGCAGATCTCGGCGAGATCAGACGGGCAGGGCCTGCAGGCGTTCTATCCCTGTTTATAGGGCTTATTATCGCCTTTTTTACCGGCGGTTGCATTGCTTATGCCATGGGTTATACCGATGCCAGGAGTATTACCACGATAGGGGCGGGCGCATGCACTTTTATTGTAGGCCCGGTTACCGGCACGGCCATCGGGGCCGATCCGGAGGTCATTACCATTAGTATTGCGATTGGCGTTATCAAATCTATTGTCACTACGATCATTACTCCCTTTGTCGCAAACAGGATCGGGCTGAACAACCCGCATTCGGCGATGGTATTCGGCGGACTGATTGGAACCAGCAGCGGCGTCGCTGCGGGATTGGCGGCCACGGATGTTAAACTGGTTCCCTACGGATCATTTACCGCTACTTTTTATACCGGCCTCGGCTGTCTGCTATGTCCATCCGTATTCTATCTGGTCACAGCATTTTTAATGAAATAGGCAAGATGATCATTAGTAATGAACAAGACATAGAACAAATACATCCATCAATACCGGCCGAACCATCTTAACGGATAAAAACAATTTCAGGCCGCCCGACAGAGAAGTTCCGGGATCTACATCGTAGATTAGCATCATGAATACTATGGATATTCAGCGGGCGACCGTTGGGAAAAACATCGGGCAGCTACTTTACAAGAAGGCCTTACAAATCGCAAGGGAGAAAAAGGCTGACTATATTTGGCTGGGCGTCTGGGAACAAAATCAACGGGCAATAAATTTTTACACGAAGAACGGCTTTGTGCCCTTTGGCACGCATGTTTTCAAGCCGGGCGACGCCGAACAAACTGACATAATGATGAAACTGGATGTAAAGGATGGAGCCGAGAATTGAGATCTTAAACGAAAAGAAACTGGTCGGCAAACGGCTGATTATGAGTTTTGCAAACTACCGGATAGCTGAACTTTGGAAAAGTTTTATACCGCGAAGAAAGGAGATCTCCAATAACCTGACAAACGATTTGATTTCAATGGCTGTTTATAAGCCGGAGCATTTTTCAGCCTTTAAGCCTGCCGGTGAATTTGAAAGATGGGCGACGGTTGAAGTGGCAGGTTTTGAGAGGGTTCCGGAGGAAATGGAAACATTTGTGTTGCCAGGGGGACTGTACGCAGTCTTTGACTACAAAGGGCCGAATACCGACAATTCGATCTTCCGGTATATTCTGGGCGAATGGTTGCCGAATTCGAACTATACGTTAGATGATCGACCGCATTTTGAAGTATTGGGCGATAAATATAGAAACGACGACCCGGACTCGGAAGAGGAGATTTGGATACCGATAAAACCAAAGTATGACTAAGCGCAACCGACAATTCTCCGTTACTCTGGTTATGGTGGTATTTCTTGCCGCGCATGCGCTTGAAATAACCGGGCAGACCAGCCCGGTAGCAGTCATTAATCAAAAAGAGCAGCGGGTTTTAAAATCTGGGATCAACGGAGTAACCTACCAGTTGTATATTTCGCTTCCGAAGCATTACTCCCCGGAGGATACGATCCGCTATCCCGTATTGTACCTGTTAGACGGGGGCATGGGCTTTCCTGTCGCGCATGCCGCCAGGACCGCGATGGATGTACATGACGGTTTGGAAGACCTGATCATTGTGGGGATCGAATACGAATGGAAACGCTCCCTGGCGCCCTGGTTTACCAACAGGTCGCGGGATTTTACGCCGACAAAAAACAGCGATTTTGAAAAAAGGGCTTTCTACTCTAGAACATTTGGTTTGCCTGAAGGTTCTCTGTTATCAGGCGGCGGTCCTGAATTTTTGAATGTAATCAGGAAGGAGATCATTCCCTTTATTGATAAAGCATACAAAACCACAGGAGAAAGAGGAATTTCAGGGCATTCATTAGGAGGCCTGTTTGCAGGTTACTGCCTTTTTTCCGCGACGGATATCTTTAGCAGGTTCGGTATTAACAGCCCGTCGTTTTGGTGGGATAACAGGGAAATGTTTAAAATAGAAAAAATGTTTTCCGAACGCCGCCGGGATTTGCCGGCTGAGGTCTTTTTGTCGGTAGGAGGTTTGGAAGACAGCTTAATGCTGCCGGTAATAACGGCTTTTGCCGACACGCTCGCCAGTAGAAAATACCGGGGGCTAACGCTCTCCAGGCATATATTCGAAGGGGAAACCCATATGTCGGTAATACCGGCAATGATCAGCCGGACGCTTAGGGTTTTATATGGAGCCAAAAAAGAATAGCGCTGCGACCGGGATGCTATGGATATCGCAGTTCCGGCGTATTGCCGCAGCAAAGACGCTAAGCGGCGCGATGGGAAAAGATGCGTTTCTGTTCGCTTATTTCATTTGTTTCATTTATTTTGCAGGGAATCAAAACGCTTATAATCCATCGTTCTCCTGGTCATGAACCGCGCATTTACGCATCATGGTTATAAGGGTACGACTGGTTTATTTATTTTTCTTGTGTAACGGAGTGTCGCTTACATCCCACCCACGCTAAGGCGATGGATGGGCTTTAGGCTCCTTCATATAAAAAAACAGATGATGAAATTTTTAAGACTCGTTGATCTTTTTCGCTTGTTTGGTTTTTTGTTGATTTTTTCCGGCTGTTCGCAGCCTGAACCTGAATATTATGCAGTGGAGGATTTTGAAGGATTGAAAAAAATAGATGCGCATGTGCATCTCAGAAAGGATGCGGATACGGTTTTTATACAACAGGCGATCGCAGATAACTTTTATTTGCTCACCATAGGCGTTGATCCGGGCGAATCTGCGCGTATAGTGGAACAAGAAGATTTCGCGCTCCGGATGATGGAGCGTTTCCCGGGACGGCTCACCTTCGCTTCTACATTTACGGTGAGCAATTGGAATGAGGAGAACTGGCAGGAGGAAACGCTTAACCATCTGAAACGGTCGATCGACAAAGGCTCCTTAGGCTTTAAGGTCTGGAAAAATATAGGGATGACGCTAAAAGATAAGGACGATAAATTTGTGCTGATAGATCACCCGAAGTTTGATACGGTATTGGATTTCCTGGCAAAAAATCGCATACCGATCATTGCCCATCTTGGCGAGCATAGAAATTCCTGGCTGCCCTTGGAGGAAATGACCGTTAAGGGAAACAGGGATTATGCCCGCGATCATCCGCAGTATCATATGTATCTGCATCCGGAATATCCTTCCTATTGGGAGCATATCGAGGCGAAAGACCGGATGCTTAAGAAACACCCCGACCTGGTATTTGTGGGCGCGCATTTGGCTCAACTGGAATGGAGCGTCGACGAGCTGGCCAAGCGGCTGGATAGCTTTCCCAATATGGCGGTGGACCTTGCCGAGCGCATCTCTCATCTGCAATACCAGACGCTTACCCAGCGGGATAAGGTGAGGGATTTCTTTATCAAATACCAGGACAGGCTTATATATGCCACCGATCTGAGGGCCTCTGCTTCAGATATCGTTCAGGCAAACCTTACAACGCCTGAAGAGATAAAAAATCACTCGCATAACGTATGGCTCCGGCACTGGAAGTTTTTTGTAACGGATGATACCATGAGCGTGCCCAAGGTGAGCGGCGAATTCCAGGGATTAAAGCTGCCTCGCAAGGTGGTTGATAAGATATATTGGGAGAATGCCCGAAAATGGATTCCCGGCATAGTAAAGGAGTAGGGGGGTACAGGCTTGGATAGTTTTTCTGATGGAGCGGTTATAATGATAGAATTTGATCAGATATAAACGTTAAAAGATCCCGTATGAATAGTTCCAACTCGCGTAACGATCGTATCGCGAAGATGAGTTTTGCTTCGGTCTATCCCATGTATCTCGCTAAAGTGGAGAAGAAGGGCAGGACCAAAGAGGAATTGCACCAGGTCATCGGATGGCTGACGGGCTTTGATGATCAGAAACTGCAGGAACTAATAGAAGAGAAAGCGACTTTCGAAACATTCTTCGGGCGCGCTTCGCTAAACCCCAATGCTCGCCTTATCACCGGGGTGATCTGCGGGTATCGCGTAGAGGATATAGAAGATCCCTTAGTGCAACAGGCCAGGTACCTGGACAAGCTGGTGGATGAGCTCGCGAAGGGTAGGAAGATGGAGAAGATTTTGCGCGGCTCGTAGCTTGTTGTGTCAATTTATCAACCACATATATCTATATCCGCGGTTTCTTTCATAAGCAAAAAGAAACGGTTTCAACAATATGTTTATATAAAGTATATTTCCGTTTGAAATTATAGAACGAAATAACTGTCAATATGCGTTACCTGATTGCGGCTTTATTTTTTGTCGCCATAATAACGCTTGCAGGCTGCGCTGCTACACAGCATATAGAGAGCGGCGATAAACTGGCAAAGCGGATCAGCAGCCAAAAAGGACTGATGGCGTTTTGGGACTTTGCAGATACTTCCGGTCGTCCGGCGGCGGGCGCCGCCAAAGAGGTAAGACTTGATCCATACGGATCTGCGCGTTTTGTAAAAGGCAGCCCTTTTTCAGGATGGGCAATGGAGTTGGATGGCAAAAGCTATTGGTTCATCAGGCACGAGAACAGCGGCGCCCTCGATATAAAGACCAATGCGGTTACTGTAATAGCCTGGGTAAAATGGCAGGGCGGAATGGGTTTTGTTGCCGGTAAATGGAACGAGTACAGCGATGGCGGGAAAAGACAGTACGGGTTGTTTTTGTCTTTGCCGTATTACAATGGCGAGAACCAGGTCTGCGGCCATATTTCCAAACATGGAGGTCCTACCGCGCCTTTTCCATTCAGCATAGATTATTCGGCCAGTCCGCAGGAAGTCCCACCGGATGAATGGGTCTGCGTTGCCTTCACCTATGATGGTAAATACATCCGGTCTTATCTCAACGGGGTATTTGAAGCGCGTGATCCTGAGCTGATCAAGCATACGGCCGGCTTCCTGGAAGATCATCCACAGGGACTAACGCAGGTCAAAAACCCGTATTACTATCCTGAGGGCATGGGTAATAACGGTTCCGATTTTACGGTCGGCGCTGTGCTGGTAAAAGCGGGTATGGGTAATTTTTTCAAAGGAAAAATAGGAGCCGTTGCCGTATTCGACAGGGCTTTAAGCGATCAGGAAATGAAGCGGATCGCAGTAATGCCGTTACAACCGGGAGATGAACGAACGCATTGATCCGCCCGTTATGCTATTTGTTAACACGGGTTACTGCCATATCTCTTCAAGTCTTGTTCATAAGCCTTACAAATGGTTTCATTCTTCCTGCCGTTAGCGGGAATGCGAAGTATACCAGATAGGCTATATTAAAATAGCCCCTTCAAGCGCAGAATGGAGGGGCCCGGTAAAAACCCTGCGACGGGGATCTGGCGGTTAAATTTATAATAAAGCGATTGCAAGAAAACGATTGATTAAAAAAGTATAATTGAGAAAATGACGAATATTCCCTCCTCTCCTCAAAACGTACTCGATACGCACGGCAACAATACCATTTTTATGGTATGGAATTTTAAAGACAAAGCAGGTATCAAAGATGCATTTAAAAGAATATGCGCATTGGTTATTAATTTGAACCATTCTGCGGGTATTCGTTTTCAGGATGACAGTGAAAGTTGTGTGATGGGCATTGGGCACGATGCCTGGCTCCGGCTTCAGCTCCCATCGCCGCTTCCGAAAGAGTTGGAAAATTTTGCGCCGATTGCCGGTAAAAAACATACGGCTATTGCTACAAAGGGAGACCTGCATTTTCATCTGCGATCGTTCAATAACAGAGGTATCTGCTATGATATGGCGGCAGCAATATCAGATGTTTTGGACACTGTAGCTGAGTGTGTGGAAGAAGTGCATGGTTTCAGGTATTGGGATGGGCGCTCTATTTTGGGATTTGTAGATGGGACCGAAAACCCCCAGGGAGAAAAGTTGCGGGCATATTTTGGCCTGGTTGGGGACAGCGATCCGGCTTATAAAGGAGGCAGCTATCTTTTTGTTCAGAAATATATTCATGACCTGAAAGCATTCAATGCATTATCACTTCCCGAACAGGAAGCGGTATTTGGCAGGCATAAAGCAAGCGATGTAGAAATGCCGGACGATGTAAAACCTAAAAATTCTCACAGCGCAGTCGCTAATGTTGGAGATGATTTTNNGCATAGAGGCGGCTTATGGCCGTTTCTTTGATTTATTTGAGCGCTTGTCCGATATCTAAACGGTTGAATTTTCCGTCTTTATTTTGATGGAATTTGAAATATACTTTAAAAGTTCCCCATTGTCCGGCATAGAAATTTCCATAGATGTCTTTTCCTTCGTTTTCTACTTTGTCAATATCAAGGAATTTTTCTTTCTTGTCGAAAGCATTGTCAAAGAATGATCTGAAATTCAGCGTTCGTCCGTCATCGGTAAAAATGGCATCACTGGTGAAATAAGAATACCAGATATTTTTGTCATTTGCCTGCAATGCTTCAATTGCCTTTCTAATGTTTTCGTTGGTAATTTTTGATAAGTCCATTTTTGCTCGGTTTTTATAATCGTTCTTGTTGGGAATTGGCGTTGTTGGTTTGTCTGCAAACCGTAAAAGTTGCTAAAAGTAATGTCAGAGATAAAATTTTTATTTAATTGGTTTTTAAAGGATGTTGCAAGTAAATAATAGCCAGATTGAGTAACAAAAATGGAATCTCTATGGCAACGCCTCTCAGGTCTTTGTGCAATAATTGCAGACAGATAATCATTAATATTCCTGCTGCCATAAGGAAATTTCCCCAAACGAAAGTTTTAGGAAACAATATCAGAACAGAAGCCAGCAAAGTTACCGCTCCATTGATGCCGACTGCATTTTTACTGAAATTCCATTTGCCGAACATTTCCAACATTTCGGGCTTTGCAGTGAGCATATTCCAGCCATGTTTCACTCCCATAAACACAGCAAAAAGTATCAAAATTGAGCTGAGTATTTTTATTATCATCGCTTTAGATTTTAAAGGAAAAGGTAAATAGCCAAGTCATTTACCCTTCAAAAATAGCGTTTTGGCCTTACCCAAAGCCTTTATATGCCTTCGGCGTATGGGACATTTTCATTTTTTCGCTTACGAAAGCAAGCTTTCGACGCTACAAAATAAAAATGCCCCTCCAGCTTCATTGGAAAGGCACGCGACCCCAACGATACAATTTACGAACCATTTTTTGCCGGATTTGAAGCGATTGGCAGCTTTGGCGAGGCATTAAGCGCTAACTAATTCGGATATTTGCAGATAAATTTTCGGATATTTATATAGCTAATTTAGCTTTTATTCGGATATTTACGGATAAAATTACGAATATTGAACCTGCAAAACCTTATTATAAGCGAAGAAATTCTCAATCTCATTGCCGGATTGGATGAGTTTAAAGGAGCTTGGCGTGCATTGGGAACCTTAGCGCCGGAGCGGTTATCTGCATTACGACGGGTGGCAACTATTGAAAGTATTGGATCTTCTACCCGTATAGAAGGAAGCAAGCTCACGGATGCCCAAATTGAGAAATTATTATCCAATTTAAGAATAAAGTCGTTTAAAACGCGAGACGAACAAGAGGTAGCAGGTTACGCTGAACTCATGGAGCTCATTTTTACAAGCTGGCGGCATATTCCACTTACAGAAAGCTACATCAGGCAACTTCACAGAGATTTGCTCCAATATTCGCAAAAGGATGAAAGGCATCGGGGCGAATATAAAAAACTGAATAACCATGTTGAAGCTTTCGATCAGGCAGGAAAAAGTAAGGGAGTTGTGTTTCAAACCGCAACACCTTTTGAAACGCCTGGGCGGATGGCCGAACTGGTGGAATGGACCAACAAAGCAATTGAAGATCGTAAGCATCATCCTCTTATTGTTATTGCAGTGTTCACTGTTGTTTTTCTTGAAATACATCCTTTTCAGGATGGTAACGGTCGCTTGTCGCGGGTATTGACAACATTACTTTTATTACGTACTAATTACCTGTATGTTCCTTATAGTTCATTAGAAAGCGTCATCGAACAAACTAAAAATGCCTATTATCTGGCTTTAAGAAAAACACAAGCGACAATCCGTACTAATAATCCTGATTGGCAACCCTGGATTGTATATTTTCTTAAAGCCCTGCAACAGCAAAAACAGCGGCTTGAAATTAAAGTTTCAAAAGAGAAGCTTATGCGGGAGAAGTTGTCGGAATTATCGCTGCAAATCCTGGAATTAGTGAAAGAACACGGACGGGTAAATATAAATGAGGTTACTGCTGCAACTGAAGCAAATAAGAATACGGTGAAGAAGCATGTTCAGCAGTTGGTAATTAATAATTACCTAATGAAACAAGGACGAGGTAAAAGCACATGGTATACCCTGAAATGATAAAGTCATTTCAATGTTGCCCATCTATAATTTTTCGCTTACGAAAGCAAGCTTTCGACGCTACAAAATAAAAATGCCCTTCCAACTTCGTTGGAAAGGCATTTGTGACCCTGTCAGGATTATTAGCATGATCCTCTCGCTTTGGCCTTACCCAAAGCCTTTACACGCCTTCGGCGTATGGGACATTTTCATTTTTTCGCTTACGAAAGCAAGCTTTCGACGCTACAAAATAAAAATGCCCTTCCAACTTCGTTGGAAAGGCATTTGTGACCCTGTCAGGATTCAAACCTGAAACCTTTTGATCCGTAGTCAAATGCTCTATTCAATTGAGCTACAGGGCCTGTTGTACTGAATTCGGGTGGCAAAAATAACCCAAACCTATTGATCTACCAAGATATTTGCGCGAAAAGAAATCAAAAATGATACCGTACAAATGCTTCCATAGCGGCATATTTGGTGAGTCCTAACTGGGCGTACAGGTTCGCGGTATTGCTGTTCCTGTCTTCGGCGCGCTGCCAGAATTCGCGGGTATCCGACCCTTGGAAGGGCACCATGTCTTTCTGCGACTGGTGAATAAATATGCCATATCTTTTTTTCCTTACCTGGTCGGGGCTCATGGGAATGGCCATCTCTATTTCGCTGATATCCCATTCCTGCCAGGCGCCCTTGTACAGCCATACCCAGCAATCGGAGAGCCAGTCATCGCCCGCCTCTTTGATCCGTTTCAGGGATTCAAAAATAATTTCCAGGCAAACCTTATGCGTTCCATGAGGGTCGGCCAGGTCGCCGGCGCAGAACACCTGCTGCGGCTTCAGCTTCCGGAGCAGGTCTACGGTCAGCCTGATGTCTTCTTCTCCCATCGGCTTTTTTTCGATGGCGCCTGTTTCATAAAAAGGAAGATTCATGAAATGGCTATTTCCTTCGGGAATGCCCACATAATTACAGGTCGCTTTTGCCTCGCAGCGACGGATCAACCCCTTTATGGCGCGAATCTCGTCGGTATCCATCTGGTTGGATGCTTTCTGTTTCAGGTAGGCTTTTGCCTTATCGAGGATCTCGGTGGACTTACTGCTGTCTATCCCAAACATGTTCTCGAATCCTACCGCAAAATCCAGGAACCGGGTGACAAACTCGTCTGTGACGGCAATATTCCCCGAGGTCTGGTAGGCAACATGCACATCATGACCCTGGTCGTGCAGCCGTTGAAAGGTTCCCCCCATGGAAATGATATCGTCGTCGGGATGTGGCGAGAAGATAATGCTTCTTTTGGGATAGGGGACAGATCGTTCGGGATGATTGGGCAGGTTGACATTGGGTTTTCCGCCGGGCCAGCCGGTAATGGAATCCCGGAGCATATAATACACTTCCAGGTTGATCTCGTAGGCATCGCCTTTTTCGACCAACAGGTCGCCGATGCCGTTATCCTTATAGTCGCTATTGGTCAGGCTTAGTACCGGTTTCTGGATCTTAAGGGCCGTGTTGACAACGGCTTTTTTGATCATCTTAGGCGTCCATTCGCATTCCCCGGTGAGCCAGGGCGATTTGAATCGGGTCAGTTCGGAGGATGCGGTTTCATCCACGACAAACACGCAGTCGTTGTGCTGCTGCAGTATTGAGGCAGGAATATGCTCGGTAACATGACCTTCCACCGCCTGCTGTACCACCGGCGCCTTTCCCTGTCCCCAGGCCATCAGGATGATCTTCCTGGCCCTGGATATATTGCTGATCCCTAAAGTGATGGCCAGCCTGGGCACCTGCGAGATATTGGCAAACTCATAGGCATTGGCGATACGGGTCGAATTGTCCAGGGCTACCAGGCGCGCTCCCGAATTAATGCTCGACCCGGGTTCGTTGAAGCCGATATGGCCGTTATTGCCGATACCTAGTATTTGTAGGTCTATTCCCCCGGCTTCTTCGATCTTCTTTTCATAGTCGGCGCAGTATGCTTTTATATTGTCCTTAGGCGTTTCCCCGTTCGGCACATGGGTGTTCGCAGGATCTATATCAATATGATCAAACAGGTTCGTTTTCATAAAACGATTATAGCTTTGAAATGCATCCTTGTCCATCGGATAATATTCATCCAGGTTAAAAGTGACGACATTTTTAAAGCTTAATCCTTCCTGCTTGTGCAGTCTGATCAATTCGGCATACAACGATTTGGGCGTGTTTCCGGTGGCCAGACCCAGGACGCAGGGCTTGTTGTTTTTCTGTTTTTCCCTTATCAATGAGGCAATTTCATTGGCCACATAAAGGGAACCTTCTTTGAGATCGGAGAATATTTTTACAGGAATCTTTTCAAATGAATCAACCATGGACATGCTGTAGGTATTTAAATGTGCTGTAGATCGTAGCGAAAATACCATCTATTTTTAATATGAATGGCGCTTGCTTACGAGAATCCCTTAATCTTACGTTTTTTACCGGTATTTTTAGGACGGAAAGCTGGTTAAGCTTCATAAAACCCTGGCCGATGAATGCACATGAGCAATTGATTGCAGATTTTTATACCGCTTTTCAAAAGCGGGACGGCGAAGCCATGGCGGATTGCTACCATGACGAAGTTTTCTTTTATGACCCGGTATTTCAGGATCTGCAGGGCGCGCGCGCAAAATCCATGTGGAAGATGTTATGCCGCAACGTCCGGGAATTGTCTATCGAATTCGGGGAAATAAGCGCGCCGGATGAGTATGGCTCCTGCGCATGGACGGCCGTTTACCGGTTCCCGGGAACGGGAAGAAGGGTAACGAATAAGGTGAAGGCAAGATTCAAGTTCCAGGACGGAAAGATCATAGAGCATATGGATGATTTTGACATCTGGAACTGGAGCGCCCAGGCAATGGGTATTAAAGGGCTTTTGCTGGGCTGGACCTCGGCAATGAAGAATAAGATACGGGGCAACGCCCGGAAAGGCCTGGATTTATATATTAAGAGAAACCCTCCTGATAAGAAGGAGCCGAATGGATGATTTAAAATAATTTACCATGAGTTATGTTGTTCCGTCCGATACGCGCATCGGGCATATTCACCTTAAGGTATCCGACCTTGACAAGGCGCTTGCTTTTTATCATGAACTGCTTGGCTTTCAAATCACGCAGCGGTATGGAAGCCAGGCGGTGTTTGTCACGGCAGGCGATTATCATCATCATATCGGGCTAAATACCTGGCATAGCAAGGGGGCCGGTCCGGCGCCAGGGAATACCTGCGGGTTATATCATACCGCCATCTTATACGCTACCCGGAAAAAATTTGCCGCCGTGGTGAAAAGGATATTGGATTCGGACTATCCGCTCACCGGCGCCTCCGATCACGGCGTATCGGAAGCAATTTATCTTAATGATCCCGATGGCAATGGGGTAGAGCTTTACTGGGACAAACCGGTCTCGGAATGGCCTACCGGCGCGGATGGCGGTTTACGTATGGTTACCCTGCCTCTTGATTTGAACCTGGTATTGAGTGAGCTGGAGGATCTTCCCCGCACAACCGTCCACCCTCCAGCGTCAGAATAGTATCGCAATAAGCCAGCGTCGAATGTTTATGGGCGATAATCACAATGGTCATTCCCTTATTATTAAACCATAAAAGCGCGTCCAGCGTTTTTTTTTCGCTTAATGCATCCAGGCCGGAGGTAGCTTCATCCAGGATCAGGAAGGAGGGATCCCGGTACAATGCCCTGGCTATAGATATTCTTTGTTTCTGTCCGCCAGATAAGTTAGCGCCCTGTTCCGTCAATATTGTATAAAAGCCGTTGGGTAACTTTTCAATAAACCCGGTGATGCCCAGCCTGGCAGAGATATCCAGTATCTTCTTCATGTCCGGTTCCTCATGCCCGATAGCTATATTTTCCAGGATGGTTCCCGAGAACAGATCGGTTTGCTGCGGAATAACCGCCACGCTTTTTCTTAATAAATGTTTATCGATATATTGTATATCTACCCCGTTAAAGCTGATCAACCCTTCTTTCAGGGGGTACATATTCTGTAACAGGCAGGCGAGCGTTGATTTTCCGCTTCCGCTGCTGCCCGTAATGCCGGTAATAGCGCCCTTGGGGATAACCATATTCAACCCGCTAAAAATATTCTCTGAATGCCCGTAACAGAAATGAACATTTTTAAAACGAATATCTCCCTGGATGCTTTTATCATCATTCACAGAAACATTTCCCGAATATTCGGATTCAAGGTCGATGATCTCAAAAAGCCTGTCAGCCGCTATCAACGCTTCCCTGATGCTTTTATTCGCATGCAGCAGTTGTATGGCAGGAGCGGTAAAATAGCTGATGATCGAAAAAAAAGACAATAGTTCGCCCGGGCTGAGATGCCTGGCGATAACGAAA
>DEHV01000047.1:0-178626 GCA_002352105.1 Chitinophagaceae bacterium UBA2791
GACCCCTTGCACCCCATGCAAGTGCGCTACCGGGCTGCGCTACGTCCCGAAACCGGTGAGGGCAGCGAAGGTAGGGCATAATTGGGAATTAAAAAAGGCTTTTAGAAGGTTGTTGCAGAATGAGTTAGGCCCGATAAAAGAAAGCGTTGCGGGCGCACGCATATTAGCAATACTCCTTTATGAGGAAGTTGAAGTCGAAATACCAATTTCCCGAAATCTTTATCCTCCGTAATTAGGATGGCATCTTTCTCTGTTGCAATATCTGAAACCATCTTGTCATTTATTGATGGCTACATTTCGCATATGGCATACACTTCAAAATCATCTTTCCTAAGTTGTTTTACAACCCTGAAATCTACGCTTTCGTCGGCAACAATGATGCGTTCATTAAGCAACTGCTAGCGTTTTTTCATGTTTAGAATTATCCGCCGCAAAGAGAAGGCATGCAAGAATATCATCGGTGGTTATACGAGGGTATGCTTCGATGAGGGAATCAAAAGAATAACCATAACCTAGCTTTTCAAGTATAAGCTCGACCGGAATCCTAGTATTTTTTATAACCATTTTTCCAAAAAGTACTGATGGGTCAGACGTTATATGGTTTTTCCAGTTCATAATATGAAATATACAAAAAAATTTGAGGGCGTCAATCACCCTTATGTAAGGGTTTTAATCATTTATTATTAGCCGGGCTTTTGGTTCAATTTTAGACCTGGAATTTAAAAGCATAAGTGAATAGCTGACTCGGATAACTTTTAACGTTCGCCGTAAGGTTGGGGGAGAAGAGATAAAGGGGCCCCAAGCCCAAGAAGAAAACAGGAATAAGCTTATATTACATTAAATCCCGTTAAAATGAAGCTTATACCTGTTTTGGGCAAGGCGCTGCTCATGTTGGCTCCTGCCTGCGTGCTTGGGCAAGTTGATAGCGCTGCAATTAAAGATCCAAAGCGAGTCGATACGCCCGCGCCGCAAATACTTAAAGAAGTGACAGTCACCGGTAGCAAAAAGCAATTCATCGCGAAAGACGGTAACCTGATCGCCAATATCGAGAATACGCCGTTGTCGGCTGTAGCTGATCCGATAGATCTTTTATCGAAGCTGCCCTCGGTATTGGTCAGCCCCGACGGCGCTTCTATATCTATTCCGGGAAAAGGCGAACCATTAATTTATATCGATAACCAGCAGATATCGCCGGAAGACCTAAGGTCGCTTGCCGTCAGCGATATTAAATTGATAGAAATTATCAATAACCCATCCTCAAAATATGAAGCAAATGGACGAGCGGTGATAAGAATAATAAGGAAAACAAACCAAAAGGATGGATGGAAGGCGGAGATCGCTGAGACCGCCGCGCAAAGAAGGCATTTCCTGAACCGGGCATCGGCAAATGCCAGTTTTCGAAAAAAGAAACTGGAATTAAAGGGGAATGTTCAATACAATTACCTCGAAACCTGGGAAGGCAATGCGTTCGATTTTCATATCAGCGATAGCGATATATTCTCGAAATACAGCGTTACGGCCGTAACTACGCGCCCTCAGTTGATAGGTTCGGCAGCTGCGTTCTATCAGATCAATGAAATCGATTATTTTTCATTTAACGCTACCGCCAGGAGACAGAATGAAAGTTTCCCTATTTATACTACTTCTTATTTGAGCGCCCCTGATAAACAGGAAAGCGCATTAACCAGTAATTACAACTATGATCCTGTCAGGTATTATACGGCGAACCTGAATTACAATAAAAAGATCAAGGCGACCACAGCCTTTATAGGCGCTCAGTACACCAGGTATAAAGTGGAAAAGAACAGCGCTGTATTTAATTCAATAGACGATAATTCTGAAATTCTTTCACAAAGCCGGCTGCAGGACGCGGGAATAGGAGTTTTTGCAGGAAGAGCGGATATCGAATCTGCTATCGGTAAGCAGTTGAAGTTTAACTGGGGCCTGTATACTGCTTTTGCAGAAAGCAAGGGGAATACAAACGTTATCATCCGTCAGCCCTGGGATACCCAGCATTCTACATTTAATTATAAAGAAAGAAATCTTGCAGCATATACCGAGCTTGCCGGAAAAATAAGAAAGATATCTTACGTCGCAGGAATAAGAATGGAAGATGTAAAAGTGCAAAGTGGTTTCGTTGATAACGGCTCAACCTCTTCTCTTCGGAAAGAGAATAAGAAATTATTTCCCAAGGCCTCTGTTAGCATACCGGTCGATTCGACTTCCTCTGTAACCATTAAATATGCAAAAACCGTAGGGCGCCCCAATTATACCAATGCCGATCAGGCGTCTGTTTACGTCAATCCTTATTTTGAATGGGCCAATAATATCAATTTGGATCCATCTTATACCGATGGAATAGCGGTTTCTTATCAACTTAAGGATTATTCCCTTGCAGCGAGCCTTTATCAGACCAGGGGCCCCGTGTATGCTTATTTCAGCTACAATGCGCGGGAAAATTTATTGCGCAGATCAGAAGCCAACTATGAAACTGAATCAGGCATTTACCTGAGTTTGACTGCGCCTTTCAAATACCGGATATGGAGTTCGATGAATATGGTGAACCTGGTCTATTCTTCCCTGAAAGATCCGCGCGCTCTTGCAGGCAAACCAATGCCATACCTTTATGTTTATTCTTCCAATGAAATAAGGCTGCCGAAAAAATTTGTATTTACCGTTGCCGGCTGGGCGATTACAAAGAAGCAGATAGGCGCCCTTGAACAAGGCGGGTTGTTTTCAGTTGATACCTCCCTAACCAAGACATTCGGTAAAAACCTATCATGTACAGTAAGATTTACTGATATGTTCGGTTCGATGGATTCCCGCGAATTTCTTGCCATAAACAGGGTTACTGCAAATGGAATTTATTATGACCGCCTGCAGGAAGTTTCTCTCGGGCTTAAATATTCCCTGGGACAATTGAAAGAAATAGCATTTAAAAATAGGGATGTTGACGAAGGCTCCGACAGGGTCCGGTGAGATTCAGAACGCCAGGATAACAGAAAAAAGGATACTTTTTGTTTATTGACAAGTTGGATTGCCTTCCCGGGCTGCGCTGGCCCCCGAAACCGACCGATCAAGGGCAGCGGAGCTAAGGCATAATTTGGAATACAGGAGGTTATAGCGTTGTTATATAGACAGTTATACTGATGAAAGAAATCGCAGCCAGCATATGCGTAAAGCGCGATGCCAGCCCGGATTCTAGGCTCCGGGCCCCGGGTGTCTTTACAATTGAGACTTAGAACAGCGCGGAAACCATCGCCAATGCAGAAAGATCTATTTGTTATTAATAATTTTTTTAATTTAGAAGGATATCCATTAAAAGGCTTCCTGCCGGCGGTTAGTAAGATATTGGGATGAGCATGCGGGTATCGCCTCCGATCGCTTTTATCCTGCCAAAACAAATGCTTTATAATATGAACAGGACAATACGCCTGGCTATCTACCTTTCGGCTGCCGTGATGTTATTCCTTGGGATTTCTTTGAAGGTAGCTCATCACGAATTGGCGAATGAAGTGTATGCGTTTTCGATATTGTATTTTGGCATGGTCGCCCTTCCGCTTTACCTGTATGGGCGGGTTAAACGCGGGGGTAACGGCCTGGAAATATTTATTCTTTATATCTCGGTCATCTTTTGGCTGGGGTTCTCCACGTTAAGAATGCTGCATTGGTATTCTCCCATAATTATGCTGTGGATATCCTTGGGGTGTTTCGCGACCTACCTGATCCTTTTGTTGGGACGATCCCGAAGGGTTAGAAAATCGGGTTTTTATTAGTCTCAGGCCGCTGCGGCTCAAACGTTGCCTTTTCCTAAACTGATGTCTGCATATTCTTCCTGCGTTGAGTATGCGGTTGGTTCCCGGTAGTACGGCGTTCTATAGCTGGCCCTGTTTTGCGGTTGCCTGAAAAGATAAGGCATCGCGCGGTTTCAAAATAAGTCAGGGAATTTAAGGTCGCAAATCGTCGCGTATGCGTATAGTGTGTATATTAGTGTGCGATTGGTGAAAATCAAAGTTGAAAATTTGATTTTATTATTCGCTTTATGATTATTTTTAACCGGTCAATAGCAGCCCCTATGTTGTCATCATTATTAAAGAATGCGCAGAAAGGCTATAGTAATGGTTTTTAATTTTTATATTCAACCCCTGGTTTTGTATGACGAGTCTCCAACAGAATAAGACAGGCAACTACCGCTGGTTTATTTGTTTCCTGCTCTTTTTAGCTACTACTATTAATTATATTGACAGGCAGATATTTGGCCTGCTTAAGCCCGAGCTGGAAAGGGTATTTGACTGGTCGGAGACCGATTATTCCAGGATCGTAATGGCTTTTACCGCCTGTTATGCTATCGGGCAATTGGTTTATGGGAGGATCATTGACCGGATAGGCACCAAACGCGGTTACATGATCTCCGTATCCATATGGAGCGTTGCGGCGATGGCTCATGCCGCTGCCAGGGGCGTTCTGGGCTTTGGTATAGTGAGGGCCATTCTCGGATTGGGCGAGTCGGGCAACTATCCTGGCGGCGTTAAAACAGCTTCAGAATGGTTCCCTAAAAAAGAAAGGGCATTGGCTATCGGTATGCTGGACTCCGGCTCTAATATCGGCGCTTGCGTGGGGCCCATCCTGGTTCCCTGGCTGCTCGCCGTTTACGGGTGGCAGTGGGCTTTTATCATTACCGGCTCGCTGGGCTTTATCTGGCTGATCGTCTGGATCCTGTTTTACGACAGTCCCGCAAAAAATAAACACTTGTCTAAGGCCGAATTGGAGTATATCAACAGCGATGCGGATGATAAGGATGAGGAAACCACCGGAAAGGTCAGCTGGGGACAGCTCTTAAGATTGAAACAAACCTGGGCTTTTATCGCCGGCAAGTTTTTTACCGATCCTATCTGGTTCTTCTTCCTGTTCTGGCTTCCTTCTTATTTTACCACCTATTTTCAGCTCGACCTGAAAAAACCGAGTCTGCCCCTGGTTATCGTATACGCGGGGACAATGGTCGGAAGCCTCGGAGGAGGATACCTTTCTTCCTGGCTGATCAAGAAAGGATGGCCGGTGTATAAGGCAAGGAAGCTGGCGTTGCTGGTGGCTGCATTTTGCGTAATTCCCATTATTGCTACCCGTTATACAACGGATATGTGGGTGGTAGTGGGATTGATCGCGCTTTCCGTCGCCGCTAACCAGGCCTGGAGCGCCAATATCTTTTCGATTGTTCCGGATATGTTCCCTAAAAAAGCCGTTAGTTCCGTAGTGGGGCTGGGAGGAATGTTTGGCGCCATCGGAAGCGTGTTGTTTCCCCTTTTTATAGGGTTTATACTTGATTTTTATAAGGCAAAGGGAAATATCATGACTGGCTATAATATCATCTTCCTTGTTTGCGGATGTTCTTTCCTGATAGCCTGGACGCTTATCCATTTTATTACGCCGCGAATGGACAAGGTTAAACTGTAATAGATCATTTTTTTCGCTTAAATCGGACTATAAAGGGCTTCTTGATGGAGCCCTTTATAGCGCCCCCTGGAGGCAATTAGGCGGGATATTGTCATGAAGGATACCAGGGTTTGTTGCTGAGCCGGCAACTGGCCAGGGCCCTTGTCTTTTGGCCGTTCTCATGACCGCTTACCGGCAAATAGAGGGCCACGTTTAATGTAGTAACAATCATTGAATTGATCGTTGTTTTGGCGGGCTGATCAACAATAGGATTCCTTTAACAAATAAATGGAACAATACTTGCGTTAATTAGTGCAATTTTCCATCGAAGATTCCCAAATCCGGATTTTACGAAAAACCGCAGTTAACCCTTGTCTCCCGGCAATACCGTTGCTATTTTTGTATCATTAATCGTAAATATGCGGAAACTCCTGTTTTTATTGTTGGCGCTTCCTTTTTGTGGTTACGCACAACGCAAATTAAACCTCACGTTGTTTGGGGGCTTTTCCAATTATAACGGCGATCTTCAAAGTAAACGTTTCACTACGGATCAATCGAAAGGAGCTATCGGGGCGGGGCTCCGGTATGAAGTTAGTTCGAAGTTTGCCGTTCATGGTAACCTCATGTATGGTAAGGTTGCTGGAGATGATAAAAGAAATGAACCCTCTTTAAGGCACCGGAACCTGAACTTTGAAACAAGGATCTACGAAGGGAACCTGCTGGCTGATTATACTTTTCTGGACCTTAAGGAACACGCGGTATCGCCTTATGTATTTGCCGGCATTGCCCTGTATCGTTTTAACCCTTATACTTTTGATACGCTAACCGGCAGAAAAGTCTATTTAAGGCCCCTGAGCACGGAAGGGCAGGGGTTGTCGCAGTACCCCGATAGGAAGCCCTATAGTATTTACCAGATCGGCATTCCTTTCGGCGCAGGATTTCGGTTCCGTATTACCGACAACGCTACATTGGGCTATGAAATTGGTTTGCGCAAACTGTTTACCGATTATATTGACGACGTGAGCACGACCTATGTTGAACGCGCTGCGCTCCTGGCGGCGCGCGGACAAAGAGCGGTGGATTATGCTTATCGAGGGGATGAACTAAAAGACGGAAATCCCAATTATCCTTCTTATATAACGGTCAGGGGAGGCGCTGAGTTTAAAGATTGGTATTATTTCTCCGGGATAACGCTCTCCATAGGGATTTCAGATCTTGACGGAAAGATCTTTAACAAAAAAAGCCGTAAGGGAAGCGTCGATTGCCCCAAGGACGTGTTATAGATCATATCAACCGTATCCGTGCCATCGCATCGTTGCAGATGCTCATTCCTACAGTTCCTGTCAATGGTTTTTACTCTATTATTGAATGTTAAATATCCATCTTCTGCAACGCGGGATCATGAAATTGATTGAGCTGGCGCATGGACTGCAATTCGTTTATTCAGCGCGATAGCGTTATTTTTGCAGTTCTTAAAAACGCTGATGGCATACAGAAATCAACAACATTTTATTGAAACGCTTGAGAAGGCGGGCGAATTGATGCGCATCTCCGCTTATGTCGATCCCCGGCTCGAAATAGCGGAGATCACCGATCGCATGAGCAAAACTCCGGGCGGCGGCAAAGCCCTGCTTTTTGAAAATACAGGATATGATTTTCCTGTGCTGATGAATGCCTATGGCAGCGAAAAAAGGATGTGCCTCGCCCTTGGCGTCGATCACCTGGATGATACCGCCCGGGAGATCGAAGACCTGTTTAAATTGCTGTCTGCTCCCAAAGAGGGCATCCTGGATAAATTGAAGTTGTTGCCTAAACTCGGGCAGTTTGCGTCGTGGATGCCTAAAGTAGTGAACAGGAAAGGAGAGTGCCAGGAGGTGGTGATGAAGGAACCGGATATCACCCGGCTACCTGTTATTACCTGCTGGCCTAAGGATGGCGGGCCCTTTGTGACCCTTCCCATTATTCATACCAAGGATCCGAATACGCAGTCGCGTAATGTGGGTATGTATCGCATGCAGGTATTCGGACCTGCTCTTACCGGGATGCACTGGCACAAACATAAGGTGAGCGCGAAGCATTTTAATGAATATAAGAAGATGGGCAAGCGCATGCCGGTTGCCGTTGCGCTTGGCGGCGACCCCGTTTATGCGTATTCCGCCACCGCTCCGCTGCCGGAGAATGTGGATGAATACATGCTGGCGGGATTCCTGCGAAAGAAAAAAGTGGAGCTGGTGAAATGCATCACCCAGCCCGGCGTGGAAGTTCCTGCCGACGCGGATTTTATTATCGAAGGATATGTGGATCCTGCCGATGAGCTGATCTGGGAAGGGCCTTTCGGCGACCATACCGGTTATTATTCTTTACCGGATTGGTATCCGCGGTTTCATATCACCGCCATCACCCATAAAAAAAATGCCGTTTATCCCGCAACCATAGTGGGCATCCCCCCGCAGGAAGACGCCTGGCTGGGAAAAGCTACTGAACGTATTTTCCTGGCGCCTATCAAGATGACCATGGTTCCCGAGATCGTGGATATGGAAATGCCTGTTGAAGGCGTGTTCCATAACCTGGTGATCGTAAAGATCCATAAAGAATATGCGGGGCAGGGACAGAAAGTGATGAATGCAATGTGGGGAGCCGGCCAGATGATGTTTAATAAAATACTGGCGCTTACGTCTTCCGCCGTGAACGAAAAAGATGGCGGTGATTATTTTCCGCTGTCTGATTATACAAAACTGGCGCGGGATATTTTCCGGAATATGAACCCCGCTACGGATATTTATTTTTCGCAGGGCCCCATGGATGTGCTGGACCATAGCTGCAGTAAACTGGGCTTTGGAGGAAAAATGTGTATCGACGGCACGGGAAAATTTGAAGAAGAGATTGCTGAAAACGCCAGCGGCGCGTATAGCGCCGCCGGATTTGACAAAGCGCGGATAGCCAAAGAATTTGCAGAGATCAGGTTTATCAATGACGACCTGCTGAAGAAGGATATTCCCTGCCTGGTTGTTTCTGTTAAAAAGAACCGCGCCGGCCATATTCGCGAGCTTCATCATCAGCTGTGTGAACGCCGGGAAATGGAAGGATTGAAGATGATCCTTTACGTGGAGCATACGGTGGATGCAAATGATCTTCCCGTAGCGTTATGGCGGTTTTGCAATAACCTGGACCCTAAGCGGGATAGCATACTGGCCCAACGCCCATCCTTAGCCGACGATAAGAAGATATTTTCCTGCATGGGTTTTGACGGCGCCCTTAAGACAAAGGCATATGATGATTTTCAGCGGGATTGGCCGAATATTATTGTTGCCGATGACGCCACGATCGCTTCGGTGGATCAGAAATGGGATGGTCTGGGGATAGGCCCATTTATCCCTTCGCCCTCCTTAAAGTACAAGGACCAGATCTATGGAGAAGAGGCGATAGCGGACAGGATATGATCAATGGCGCGCGAAAGAATGACCCGGAATAAACCAATTCAGATAGCGCAAACAAGCCGGAGCTTCCCTGGCGCTTGGAAAGCCCGGTTTACCAGTTAGCTAAAGACCTGCCAATCATCCGGTTCCGGAGATTAACTTTGTAATAAGAGAAAGATGAGTATTTTTATTTCATCGGCGTGTTTTGGGAATGAAACCTAAAGCTTATTAAATGCGTACCAGAAAATTGTTATTGTTTGTTTTATCTCTTTCGACGGCATCATGGGTTGCCGCCCAGGCCAGGAAAACCGAATCCGGCGAAAAGACCGGCAGCGTTATCCAGGCAAAAACGGATAAGCCCGCTGCGGCAAACCCCAAAACTGCAGCGCCTGCGGCAAAATCCGGCGCTGCAAAACCTGCTTCGGCGGGCGCCGGGGCTACGGCAAGGCCCGGAAGCGCGGCGGCAAAAAAGCAACCGGCGGGCAAAGCCGAAGATCCCAGCCACACCTTGCTATGGGAAATAAGCGGCGGGGAGTTAACTCAGCCTTCCTATATTTTCGGGACCATGCACCTGGTATGCGCCGATGAAGCCCGGCTTAGCGGCGCGTTAAAAAAGGCGATCAAGGAAAGCGACCAGATCTTTTTTGAGATCGATATGGATGATATGGAACAGGTAATGGGGGGAATGAAATACGTCCGGATGAACGACGGCCTGAAGTTGTCCGATCTGCTGACCCCCGTGGAAATGGACCGGATCAAAGCCTATTTTGACGAACATCGCGCGATGATCCCCTTTGTCATGATGAATCGGTTTAAACCTTATTTTATTAGCTCGATGATCAGCGAGGGCATGTTGGAGTGCACAACAAAAAAAGCAATGGAACAACTGATTGCGGAGGAAAGTAAATTGTACAATAAGGATATCCAGGGACTTGAAACCATCAAGTTCCAGGCTTCGCTATTTGATTCCATCCCTTATGAAAAACAGGCGAGGGATCTTTTGACGTATATTGATAGCATTGACGGATACCGGAAAACAACCCTGGAAATGTATGAGGTTTACCGGCGGCAGGATCTTAACCGGATGGATTCGCTGATCACGAAAAGCGATCCGGGAATGGAACAGTATATGGATCTGCTGTTATACGATCGCAATACCCGATGGGTTGCCGAAATGCCCTTTCATATGCAGAGGATGCCTACCTTGTTTGCCGTAGGCGCCGGTCATTTGCCCGGCGAAAAAGGAGTGCTTAACCTTCTTGCCCGGCAGGGATACACGGTCAGGCCCTTGCCCAACCGGAATTGATTTGAACGGCGCTACAGACGAATTTTTCCTGGTTGATTTGAACGGACGTGTTTACAAAACGCCTTTTAGCCTGAACAGTTCCGTCTCGGCAAGTTTGGTATTGTATCTTGCGGCAATCAGGCGGTTATACGCGTCTTCGAGGCTTATCTGCGCTTCCCTTAACTCAAGATAGGTCGAGACCCCCTGTCGGAACCTTTCCAGCGCAATGAATACGTTTTCCTTTGCCAGCGATATGTTCTCTTCTTCCAGTTGCAACGCTTTTTTCTGGTATTGATAATCCTTGTAGGCGTTGTTGACGAGCACATCCATCTGGCGTTGCTGGTTGTTATACGACAGCTGCTGGTATTCGATCTCAAGCCCGGCCTGTTTGATCAGCCTCCGGGTGTTAAAGCCGCTAAACAAGGGCACGGATGCTGTTACGCCATAATTCAGGCCCTTGGTCATGTTGAAGATGGGCTGGAACTCGGGGTTCACCACCGAAGCATTGTTTATCCTTCCGAAATTATAGGCAGAGTTAAGCGAAAGCCTGGGCCATAATTCGGCCTTGCGTTCTTTGAGAGAGAGTTCGGCAATATCAATATTTTTTTTTGCAGCCAGCAAAGCCGGGTTCGTTTGTTCAATGCCCGAGCGGATGCTGTCGAACCGGATGCCCAGGTGCAGGGGAATGCTGTCGCTTACATCGTATTCGGCCTGCGCAGGCAGCGCGATCAGTTGGTTCAATGTCTCCTTTAACTGGGCGATCAATGTTTCCTGTAGCAGCCTGGAGGCTTTTTGCGCGTTAAGATCGACCCGCGCCTGGAGCAGTTCGGGTTTGCTCCCCATTCCGACAGAGAGCTTTTTATCGGCAAGTTTCACTCTCTCTTCATTGATGGAAATGAGCTCTTCTATTGCTTTGAGTTGTTGTTTCTGGCGTACGATATTATAGTAATTGGCGACGATGGCGGCGATGGAATTGACCGCCTGGGTTTTCACGTTCAACTCCCCCAGGTCCCTGAGCTCTTCGAGTCTGGCTTTGGTCGCGAACATTTTCAATCCGTCGAAAACCGTCCAGTTCAGGTTTACCGCGGCGGTAAGGTTGCCGGAGGATACGTTGGCCTTTCTTTTTCTTCCGTCCAGGAAATCCTGCTGGGAATTATTTTTGTTCCAGACCTTTCCCGCGCTGGCTTCGAGCTGCGGTAAAAAAGCGCCGTTGGCGTATTGGTAATCTATCGCTAGCGCCTCGGCTTCATTCTTTGCCAGCAAAATATCATAATTGCTTTTTAAGCCTGCGGCAATGGCCTCTTCCACAGATAAAACAACCTGCCCATGAACCTGGATGATAAATAGGGCGGGTATAATAGTTAGGATCCTTCTCATTAGCTTAAAAATTTATGCCCTGCGCGATTCTATCTCGTCAAGCATTTCCATGCCTGTCTTTTTCTTTTTACGGGAAAGGAAGGAATACATGGCGGGAATCACGAATAGGGTTAACACAAGAGAGAACAGAATGCCTCCGACAATAACGATACCCAGGGGAATCCTGCTGGTAGCTGCCGCACCTAGCGACAAGGCTATCGGCAGGGCGCCCAGCGACATCGTAAGGCTGGTCATCAATATGGGCCGCAAGCGGGCGGTAGCCGCTTCTATTACGGCGGTATGCTTGTTTATTCCTGCGTTTTGTTTCTGGTTGGCAAATTCCACGATCAGGATGCCGTTCTTGGTTACCAGGCCGATCAGCATGATCATGCCGATCTGGGAAAAGATATTCAGCGTCTGGTCGAATATCCATAAAGAAAGGACGGCGCCGGCGATTGCCAGCGGCACGGTGATCATGATTACAAAGGGGTCTATAAAACTTTCAAACTGGGCGGCCAAAGCCAGGAAGATGAGGATCAGCGCCAGGATAAAGGCAAACGCGGTATTGCCTGAGCTCTCTGCAAAATCCCTGGAGTTGCCCGATAGCGAAGTGGTAAAGGACTCGTCGAGCGTACGGGAAGCGATCTCTTCCATTACCTTGATGCCATCGGCGATCGTCTTCCCGGGGGCTAGTCCTGCCGAAACGGTGGCCGATTTGTACCGGTTGAAATGATAGATGGCAGGGGGGGTGGTCTCATCCGAAATGCTCACTACATTGTCCAGCGGGATGATCTCATTTCGATTGTTCCGGACATAAATGTTTTTCAGATCGGTGGGGTCGTCCCTTTCATTGCGTGCTACCTGACCCAGTACCTGGTATTGCTTTCCTTCCTTGATAAAATAGCCGAGCCGGCGATTGCTCAAGGCCAGCTGCAGGGTCTGCGAAATATCCCCCACGCTGATCCCCAGCTCGCTGGCTTTCAGGCGATCGATATTTATTTTCAGTTCCGGTTTATTGAACTTGAGATCAACGTCAACGCCGCTAAAGACGGGACTCTTATTTACTTCTTCTAAGAAATGGGGCAGGGCCCCGGCGATCTTGTCAAAATCGTTATTCTGGATGACAAACTGTACGGGCAGCCCCGCTCTCCGGTTCACCGAGATCGTTTGTTCTTCTATCACAAAAGCCCTTCCTTCCGGAAATCGCTTAAGATTTCTTCTTACCATATTGGCGATCTCTTTCTGCGATCGTTCCCTTTCGGGAGGGTCAACCAGCATAACCCGTATAAAGGCCGAGTTTACCGCGCCCGTTCCGCTGTTGCCGGGGGAAACTACGCTCAGCGCCGACTTTTTCTCCGGCACAGAGTCGAGGATGAACTGCGTTAGTCTGTCGACGTATTTATCCATGTAATCAAATGCCGTTCCTTCCGGAGCCGTGATCTGCAACCTGAACTGGCTCCTGTCTTCCATGGGCGCCAGCTCAGAGGGGATGCCCCTGCCGATAAAATAGATGATGGCAAAACAAATGCCTATTATGACCAGGGCCAGCCAGCGCGTGGACATGAATAGCTTAAGCACGGCATGATAGCCGTTTTCCATCCCCCGGAAAAAGGGCTCTGTTTTGCGGTAGAACCAGGAATGCGTATGGACTTTGCGCGTCAGCTTTACATTTAGCACAGGCGTCAGCGTTAACGAAACAAATGCAGAGATCAGCACTGCTCCCGCTACCACGATGCCGAATTCACGGAATAGCCGGCCTACAAATCCCTGGAGAAAAATGATGGGGAGAAAGATAACGGCCAGCGTGATAGAGGTCGCGATAACGGCAAAATAGATCTCTTTGGATCCTTCTTTGGCGGCCTGGTATTTCTCCATGCCTTTTTCCATTTTTTTGTAGATGTTTTCCGTCACCACGATGCCGTCGTCTACTACGAGGCCGGTAGCCAGCACGATGCCCAATAGGGTAAGCACGTTGATGGTAAAGCCGCTGAGGTACATGATAAAAAAGGCGCCAACCAGGGCGACGGGGATATCGATCAGGGGTCGCAGGGCGATCAGCCAGTCGCGGAAAAAAAGATAGATCACCAGCACCACCAGCACGAAAGCGATGATCAGCGTTTCTTCTACCTCGGAAATAGATTTTTTGATAAACCTGGTCTGATCTAAAGCTATACCCAGTTGCAGGTCGCCGGGAATATCTTTTTTGAGTTCCTCCAGGCGTTTGTAAAATTCGTCGGCAATGGCAACATAATTGGAGCCGGGCTGGGGAGTGATCGCCAGCGCGATCATTGGCACCCGGCTTTCCTTCAGTATGGTCTCTTCATTCTCGGGACCTAAAACCGCTTCGCCGATCTGCTTAAGGCGAATATCGCTGCCGTTTACATTTTTAATGATGACGTTGTTAAAGTCTTCTTCTGTGGAAAGCCGGCCAAAGGTCCGAACGGAAAGCTCCGTGGCATTGCCGGCGATCTTTCCGGAAGGTAGTTCCACATTCTCCCTGACCAGCGCGGCTTCCACATCGCCTACGGTCAGGTTATAGGCGCTCAGCCGCGCGGGATCGAACCAGATCCTCATGGCGTACCGCTTCTCTCCCCATATCCTGATATAGGCCACGCCGGGAATGGTCTGCAATCGTTCTACCAGCACATTGTTGGCGTACTCCGTAATCTCAAGCTGGTTGCGCATATTGCTTTGTACGGTCATTGCAATGATCGATTCGGCGCTGGCGTCGGCCTTTGATACCACGGGCGGCGCGTCGAGATCTTTCGGAAGCGAACGCGAAGCTTCGGAAACCTTGTCCCGCACGTCGTTGGCCGCCGCTTCGAGATCAATGCTCAGGTCGAATTCCACATTGATATTGCTATTGCCCTGGCTGCTGATAGAAGTAATGTTTTTGATCCCGGCAATGCCATTAATGGCTTTTTCAAGCGGCTCGGTGATCTGCGATTCTATGATATCGGCATTGGCCCCGGGATAGGAAGTGCGTACATTGATATTGGGGGGATCTATGGCTGGATAGTCCCTTACGCCGAGGAAAGTGAAGCCGATGATCCCGAATAACACGATCACGATATTCATCACGGTTGCGAGCACCGGCCTCCGTAAACTTAACTCCGAAATATTCATGCGCCGCGAAATATTTTATTTATAACTATGGTAAAACAGCAAGCGTTATTCAACTTTTGTAAGGTTGATCCGGCTTTCCGGCCTGATGGCCAGCAGGGCTGTGATAACGACCGTATCGCCGGCTTTCAGCCCATCCGCGATCTCTACAAAGCTGGAGTCTCTAATACCAGTGGTGACTACTTTGAATTCTACCGCTCCATCATGATATAAGATAACGCGTTTGTCCCTTGCCTGCGGAATTACCGCCTGCGTAGGGATTACCAGCGATTGTTCGTTCTTTCCCAGCTCGAGGGACACCTTGGCAAACCGGCCTGGCGCCAGGGCCGCGTCGTTACTTTTAACGATCCCCCGTACTTTCAGGCTTCGGGTATTGGCCTCTATAATTGTTGCAGCAGCCTGGACAGTCGCGGTAAATTCCTTATCTATCCCATCGAGGGTAAACTTGATCACTCTGCCTGGTCTCATCGTTGTGCTGTATTTTTCCGGCACGGTAAATTCCAGTTTGAGCTCGTCGACCTGGCTGATGGTTGTCAGCATATCAGCGGGCGTCACGTAGGCGCCCAGGCTAATGTTTCTTAATCCTATCCTCCCATGATAAGGGGCGCGGATCTGCGTCCTGGCAATATCCACTTTTACCAGTTCAATATCGGCTTTCAGGTTGTTCACGCTCAGTTCGCTAAGATCGTACTCCTGCTGGCTGATGCCGTTTATTTTGAGCAATTCCTTTTGCCTTTCCGCTGTTTTTTCGGCAATGGAAAGCTGGACCTCTAACTTCTTAAGCTGCGCCTGCAGGTCTTCATCAAATAATCTTACCAGCAGGGCGCCTTTTTGCGTCATCCGCCCTTCGGGAATATTCATTTCCACTACGCGCCCGGATATCTCGGGGCGGATATCTGTCGTTTCAAAGGGCAAAAGCGTTCCGGGAACGGAAATGTTTTCTGCCAATGCTCTTGCCTTTACGATAAAACCCTCTGCCTGTAATGTTTCATCAGCCGATTTTAACTGACCCGATCCGGCATTGGGCGTCTTGATCTTCTCTTTTTTTTCTCCGCAGGACACCAGGGTCAGGGTCAGTAAACATGCAGGAACGATTGCCAGGTACTTTGTCTTTAGCGCCATTATGAAGAAATTCTGTCTTAAAATTAATGGTTTAACACCGTATAATCCGATATGAGACGTTTTAATAATAGCTAACCTTCGCAAGGCGGTTAATATTATTTTTTTGCACGGATCTTTATGATTTGTTTAAGAGCATGGGCATCATGGACAAGCGTTTCTTTGTCTTTTCCAAGAATGGTAACATGCCCCATTTTTCTTCCGGGTTTGGTTTGTCGTTTGCCATAGAGGTGAATGAATACATTACTCCGCTGCAAGGCTTCGGGCAATCCCTGGTAATCAGCGTCGCCCTCCTGCCCGGGTTCTCCGAGAAGGTTAACCAGGGCTGCCGGCAGTATTCCCGAAGGATTACCGAGGGGATAACCGAGTATGATCCGCCATAACATATCGAACTGTGAACTGTAATTGCCTTCTATCGTATGATGCCCGCTGTTATGCACGCGGGGCGCCATTTCATTGACGTATATGCGCTGCTCCCTGTCGAGGAAAAGCTCAACGGCAAAGACGCCCGCGCTCCGAAGTCCTTTTACTGCATCAAGCGCTATGTTTTCCACCCTGGCTTTAATGTCATCGGTTATACCGGCGGGGCTGAGCTGGTAATCGAGCAGGTTCAGTTCCTGGTCAAATACCATTTCTACCGGGGGATACATGACGATGCCTCCTCGTTGATCAACCGCGACGATCTGCGCTATCTCTTTATGAATGTCTACCATCTTCTCCAGGACGGAAGGAGCGGCAAAAGCCCTGGATAGCTCATTTTCGCTGCGGATGACCTGTACGCCTCTGCCGTCGTACCCGCCTTCCGCCAGTTTGTGCACAGCGGGTAAAAAAACGGAATATTGCTTTACCTCGTCCAGGTTGCGGGTGATCACAAAATCAGGAGAAGGAATATTGCGTTCGCGGTAGTATTCCTTCTGCGCGATCTTGTTTTTGATCGTACGTAAGGCTGCGGGGCGCGGATATATCGCTACGCCTTCTGCCTCCAGTTTCTCCAGCGCCTGCTCGTTGACGGATTCTATTTCAATGGCGATGGCGTCGAGCCCCTTGCCGAAGCGGTACACATCGTCAAAACTCCTGATATCGCCTTTGGTGAAATGATGGCATAAATGAGCCGAGGGGCAGTTTTCGTCATTCTCCAGCACAAAGGTTTCGACGGGGTAGTTTGCAGCCGATTGCAATAACATTCTTCCAAGTTGTCCGCCTCCAAGAATTCCCACTTTAAGCATGCGTATGATAATTGTTTTAGGTTAGGCTGTCTTACAAAGATATGGTTAGGAAAGGCGAGTTTACTGCAAAACAGCAAATTGGCGTTTACTATATCGGCAAAATTATCGTAAAGGCCCGGCATCTTGGGTATGATGCGGCCTGTAATCCATACTTAAAGGGTTAAAGCGGGTTTGCGAACCTCTTCTCAAGGTTTAATTACCGTGGCCGTATAAGTATAGGATGTTTGGGGAGCTCCTGTTATTCCACTTACGGTTACGGTATAAGAAACATCATTCTCGCTGTTGGTAATGATGCCCTGGGGCTCCCAGACGATGGTGTTGTCGCCGTAACCATTATCTGTTTTAGACACTACGGTAAGCGTTATATCGCCTCCGCTTTCATTCTTCATTTGTACCGCTGCATTGGCGAAATTGGCGCCAGGTACGGAAAAGGACCATCTCGGGAAAACAAGCGTCCGGGGGGTATACCCGTCCGGCGGATAGGCGATAAATGGCGGAACCTGGATATTGCCGTTTGCAACGCCGATAACGCCCAGCGCCATGGTAGAATTGGTAGTGCCGTAACTGAACTCCATTTTTTTCGAATGCAGTATCCAGCGGCGATGGCCTACGGCCGTGTTGCTGCCTCCGGCATCTCTCATGAACGCTGTAATAGACCCTGTTGAATGGGTGCCCGAAGCCAGGTTGGAGGTACCGGCTCCGCTGGCGCCCAGAGAAGTCCAGCAGGCCCATGTATTAGGCGGGTTATGGTTGAGCGTATTATTGGCTTTCATCATCAGCGCCGTTTCCTGGTACTGCGCGAATTTTGAGGCGTCAAGGGTAGTATTGTCATTCAATCCGACCAGTCGGCGGAAATAATTCAGGCGCATGATTACCTTGTCGTGGGTAGATTGCGAAGCGGTTCCCGCAACACACCCGTCTACTTTTCCGGTCCAGCCCGGATCTGCCACTTCGCTGCCCATATAATGCGCGTGATAGTCTGCAATGACGCTGTCTCTCTTGGTCATGCAGGGAGCGCAGGGGCCCCCGCAGTCTACGCCCGTTTCGCCCTGGTTCTGAATCCCATCCTGGCAGTCGCCCTCATGCTGAGCTCCTTTTTGACAGGCGGTTAACAGGAATACCGCGCAGAGAACAGCGATCGCTGAAGGAGTAAAAAAGTTGTTTTTCATCATAAAACAGGAATTAGATTATCTCCAATGATAAGCGATTATTCATTAAAAAGCAATCTGTGCATATCGCTATTCCGTGCTCAAACATCGATAATATGGTTCATTATCCGTAACAGCGCCTAAATTTACGCGTAAATTCCGCGTTCCTTTATGGTATTTTTAACCTGCCGGAGCCGGGGAATGGAAATTTTTATCCTGTATTTTCGTTGTTATGATGGTTGTTTATGGTATGAGATATCTTTTAATGGCTATAGCATTCTTTTTAACGCTTTCCGTAAGCGGGCAGACGGCTGCGCCTGCATTTGATTTTATTGAATACCAACGTAGTTTTCCCAGGATCAGCGAAGCCTTAAAAAAGAAGGAGGACACGCTGATGAAACAGTTCAGGGCGAAGAAATTGGAATGGCCTGCGAGGAATATTTACCTGAGGTCTTTTAAATACGACAGCCACCTGGAAGTCTGGATCAAACCTGCCGACCGCGATCAATACCAGTTGTTCAAAACATATAAAGTATGCGCTTTGGCAGGAACCCTGGGCCCTAAGCGCATGGAAGGCGACTACCAGGTTCCGGAAGGCTTTTATTATATCAATGAGTTTAATCCGAAAAGCGCATATCATCTTTCGCTGGGGCTAAACTATCCGAACGCGTCGGACCGCCTTCTTGCAGATTCTTTGCAGCCGGGCGGCGATATCTATATTCATGGAAAATGCATTACTACGGGATGTATACCCATTCTCGATCAACAGATCGAAGAACTGTATGTGCTTGCCCTGCATGCAAAAAACCAGGGACAGGATTTTATTCCCGTGCATATATTCCCTGTTCAGTTTAATAATCCCAAAAGCGCGGCTTACCTGGCAAAATACGTTAAGGAATTCCCCGAATACGCGGATATGGCGGATGAGCTCAAACGCGCCTACCTGTATTTTGAAAAAACAAAAAAACTACCCCTGATCATGGTAGACGGCAGAGGAGCCTACCATGTCGCGAATGCGGTTCCGGAAGAAGAAAAGACCCCGGCGACGCCGGTTAAAAAAGCGCCCCGCCGACCCGTTAAATATTTTAATGAGGCGGACCTGGCCAAAGTGGTGGATAAACTCCCGGTATATCCCGGCGGCAATGCCGGGTTCCAGGAATTTATTGACAAGGCAAGCCGCGATATGGAACCCTTTCTTGAAAAAGGGCAGCAGAAAACATACCTGATGGTAGAGTTTATCATCGACCAGGAAGGCCAGCCGGCTTATGCAAAGGTCATTAAAGGAGGAAATGAGGAAATGAACGATAAGCTGCAGGAAAGGTTTGAGAACATGCCGCTATGGACGCCCGCAACAAGGCTTGATAAAAACGTGGCCGTCAAACTTAAGCAATCTATTGTTGTGGACGCTTCGGGTCAGTGAACCCATTTATGGGAAATATCATCCCATCGCAGCCGAATATAAGAATAAGGAGATCCGGGAACCTACATGATGTCCATCGCCTTGGCAAAAAAAGTGCATACAAAAGGCAGGGAAAGCGTTACCATTTCACCCTGGTACTCCAGCAGCACAAAAAACAGAATTACAGAAAGAAAAAATAAGACCCAATATAAAGCGGTATTTTTTTTTGCCGTTGCCATCGTTTCAAATATTTCCGCGAAAATAAGGCAAAAAATAATGTGATGCTATAATTTCGCATGCTTTACTGGTATTTTGAAGATTCATTTTTACATACGATTTTATACGCGGCCGGGCCAGTCCTTAGCGGTTACTGGTAATAGCGATGCGCTGGGAAACAATGAAATGGAGAAAGCCCTGCCGCTTCATTACCTCAATAGCGAATACTGGCATGGCAGCGTTGACGTGGATCCTGCACAAGCAGCTAAAATACAGTATAGCTATATTTTCAGGGACGGGGAAGGAAATACTATCCTGGAAGGAGGGGAGGAAAGGGTTATCGATATCACCGGAACAGGTATCCTGGAAATACAGGCCATCGATGCCTGGAACGATGCCGGCGACTACGGCAATGTTTTTTATACCGATCCCTTTCAAAGGGTGTTGCTGGCAAAAAAGGAATCCCGCGGCAAATCAAGATCGCCCAAAACCCTTACCCATATTTTCAAGGTCAGGGCGCCGCTCCTGCGTAAGCATGAGTCGGTATGCCTGCTCGGCGGCTCCGCTATACTTGGCGAGTGGGATACGGAAGCGCCCATATTGCTCAGCCGGGAGAACGACTGGTGGACAGTGAAGCTAAACTTATCCGGGTTGGTTGTTCCCCTGGAATACAAATATGGGATCTTTAATACCAGGGAAAAGAAATTTGTGGCCTATGAATCGGGCGAAAACCGGACGCTGGGCAACGGATCGGCCGACAATCAATTGACCATTTTGCACGACGGCTTCGCCCGCTTTCCGAACAATACCTGGAAGGGCGCCGGCGTCAGCATTCCGGTATTCAGCCTGAGGAGCAAAAATTCGTTCGGCGCCGGAGAGTTTGCCGATCTGCCGCTATTGGTAGACTGGGCTAAGAAGACCGGTCTCTCCCTTATCCAACTGTTGCCCGTGAACGATACCACGGCAACGCATACCTGGACAGACTCTTATCCCTATGCCGCGATCTCTGTGTTCGCGCTGCATCCCCTATACCTGAATATCGAGGCGATAGCCGGTAAACGGGGCGGCCATCTGCTTAAATCGCTAAGGAAAAAACAAAAGCAGCTAAATGATCTGCCGGAGATAGATTATGAGCAAACCCTGAGGTTTAAGTTGTCCGCCGCCAGGGAATTGTTCATCGAGCAGAAGGAGAAATTTTTAAAGGACCCTGATTTTATCCGTTTTTTTGAAGAGAACAGGGAGTGGCTGATCCCTTATGCCGCATTTTGTTATCTGCGCGACAGGAATGGGACGGTGGATTTCAATCAATGGAAACTGTATAGCCGTTTCGACAGGGCGGCTATCGAAAAATATGTTTCTCCTAAGGCGAAGCATTACGACAACATTGCTTTTACCTATTTCCTGCAATACCATCTCCATCTCCAATTAATGGCGGCGGTTGAATATGCGCATAAGCATGGCATCATTATCAAGGGCGATATACCCATTGGCGTGTACCGTTACGGATGCGATGTATGGATGGAGCCTGAATTGTTCCGCCTGGAATGGCAATCTGGCGCGCCCCCCGATTCTTTTACGGCATTGGGGCAAAACTGGGGATTCCCCATCTATAACTGGGACCGGATGGCGCAGGATAAGTTCGACTGGTGGCGCAGGCGGCTGGCGCAAATGGAGAAATACTTCGATGCGTTTCGCATTGACCATATCCTCGGTTTTTTCCGGATCTGGAGTATTCCTGTAAACCATACGCAGGGAATAATGGGACGTTTCATACCGGCCATACCCGTGCAGCTGCACGAATTTGAACAAAGAGGGATATGGTTCGATTATGAACGCTACTGCCGTTCTTATATCACCGACGACGTATTATGGGAATGCTTTGGCCCGAATAAAGACAGGTTCATGCCTTTTCTTGAACCTTCGGGCAACGGGCAATACCAATTCAAAGCGACGTTTGACACCCAGCGGAAGGTAGAAGAATATTTTAAAGCCCTGGAGGATACGGAAGACAATCGCCGCGTCCTGGAGGGACTGCTGGCGCTGCTGGCCAATGTGATCTTGTTTGACCGCGAAGAGTCGCCCGGCAGGCTGTTCGATTTTCGCATAGACATTGAAAAGGCCAGCGCTTTCAGGCGGCTGGACGGGCATATACAGCAAGGGTTAATGGAGCTGTACGCTGATTATTTCTATCGCCGCCAGGAGCATTCCTGGGAAAGGGAAGGGATGAAAAGACTCCCGGCGCTAAAAAAAGCAACGCGCATGCTGGTATTCGGGGAAGACCTGGGCATGGTTCCTCATTGCGTGCCGGCAGTAATGCGGCGACTGGGCATTCTCAGCCTGGAAGTGCAACGCATGCCAAAAGATATGGGGAAAGCCTTTTTTGATCCCGCCGATGCGCCCTACCTTTCCGTGGCAACCCCTTCTACCCATGATATGAGCGTGATACGCGCCTGGTGGGTGGAAGACAGGGAAAGAACGCAGCAATTTTTCAATCAGGTATTGCGGAGGGAAGGAGAAGCCCCAGCGGAATGCAGCGCGGACATCAGTGCGGCCATTATCAGGCAACACCTGTGTTCACCTGCCATGTGGAGTATTTTTCAGTGGCAGGACCTGGTAGGGATGGACGAAGAGCTACGCCGGGAAAACCCCAAAATGGAAAGGATCAACAGGCCTGAAAATGCGCGTCATTACTGGAATTACCGGATGCATATTCCATTGGAAAACTTATTGAAAGAGAAAGCGTTCAACGAAAGAATTAAAGAATATATTGAGGAGGGCGGACGATAATCTTTGAGACGCCTGCCGACCTGATCTCTTACTTTGTATTACATGAAAATTCGTTATTGGTCATATCATCTTCCTTTCGAATATCCTTTTACCATATCCAAAGGAACAAAAACCCATCAACCTACTTTAATAGTGGAATTGGAACACATGGGCGTCAGGGGGTATGGGGAGGCGCCGGCGATCAGCTATTACCATATTCCGGTGGAGAAGATGATAGCAGATCTTGAAAGCAAGAAGGCGTTCATTGAAAAATATGCGCTTACTGATCCCGAAAGGTTTTGGCATTACCTGCATCATCTTTTTCCGCAGAATAGCTTTCTGGTATGCGCGCTGGATATGGCGGCATGGGATATTTTCGGCAAGATCAGGCAGAAGCCCCTCTATGCCTTATGGGGAGGCCCTTTTGAGCCGAGGCCATTGACAGACTATACGATCGGGATAGATACGGTAGACAGGATGCTGGAGAAAGCAAGGCGGCATCCCTGGCCTATTTATAAGATAAAACTGGGCTTTCCGGAAGATATGGCCATTGTTAAGGCATTAAGGGAGAATACTTCTTCCATCATAAGGGTTGATGTCAATGCGGGATGGACGGTACAGGAAGCGCTGGAGAAGATCCCCGAGCTGGAAAAACTGGGCATAGAGCTTATTGAGCAGCCCCTGGCAAAAGACGACTGGGAAGGGATGAAGATCTTATATGAGCGCTCTTCCATTCCGCTCATTGCCGATGAGTCCTGCGTTACAGAGCATGATGTTGAAAAATGCCATCGACATTTTCATGGCATCAATATCAAACTCACCAAATGCAGCGGCCCGACCCCTGCAAAACGCATGATCGTCGCCGCAAGGAAGTTACAGATGAAGGTAATGATCGGCAGCATGAATGAATCCACTATTGGCTCGGCGGCTATTGCTCATCTGCTTCCCCAGGTCGATTATGCCGATCTCGACGGACCGCTGTTGCTGAAAGAGGACCTGGCTTCCGGGCTTGTTTATACCGAGGGCAGGGTAGAAGTATCCGGGGCGCCGGGACTGGGCATTGAATGGCTCGGTCGGCCTGCGGATTAAAAGGGCCGCGCATAAACTCTACCCGGTTTTGTAAATGCCTGGCGGACTTACTTCGGCTGTGAAGGCCCGGTATAGCATATCTGGTTGCGCATACCTGTCCTTAACGCCCTCGTTTAAACGAGATCCTGGCGTTATCGTAGTTTTACCAGGGATAATTTTTTGAGGCCCCCAAAAGGTTCGGTATATTTATTGTACTTATATGTTAATTGATTATCTCAAGACTATGAGAAGAGCGCTTCATTATTTTGTTTTCCTGACTTTCATTGGATTAATGACGGAGAGCTGTAAAAAGCATGGGATTGGAGGGGGCCGGGAGGATATTCCCGCAGAAACAGACCCTCCGCTGCTTACGCCCGTCGTTCAAAAGGTCAATAGGAGAGTTCAAGGTTATTATGCCGGTTTGCCTGCGCGTTATCACGAAACTACTGCCAAATATCCGCTTATGATCTTTTATCATGGAGGAGGTCAGTATGGCAACGGCGAATCCGACCTGTATAAAGTCCTGCAGGAAGGCGTTCCGAAATTGTTGGATGAAAAAAAATTCCCTCCGTCTTTTACCGTGAAAGGGAAGGCTTTTTCTTTTATCATTATTGCTCCTCAATTTGTCAAAGCTCCTACAGTCGCCGATACGGATACCCTGGTACGATATCTTAAAGAGAACTACCGGGTGGACACGAAAAGAATATACCTGGTTGGATTTAGCCTGGGCGCAAGGTTTCTTTCAGACTACGCCGCCGCCTACCCCGATTCAATAGCTTCCGTGGTATCGATGGCGGGTTTGCCCGCGATAGACGGCGCGCTCGCCGCCAAATGTGGGAAGATGGCGGGGGCCAATCTTCCGGTATGGCATTTCCACAATATGGATGATAGGGCCTGGTATTATTATGAGGCGGAACGATACATAGAGGTGTTGCGGGGTTTTAATTCTCCCAATCCTCCCCGGTTTACTTCTTTTGAATTTGGTACGGCCCGGTTAAATCATGATTGCTGGACCAAGGCCATGGATCCCGAATACAAGGAGGACGATATGAACATCTATGAATGGATGCTTCAATATTCAAGGATATGATACCTTAATACAGGCTGAGAAAGGCTTCTCCCAACGAATCAATGATATCCGAAGCGGTCAGCGATTCCTGTGAATGGAGCAGCGCGGCGATATCCCCGGCCTTGCCGTGCAGGTATACGCCCAGCAGCGCCGCATCAACAGAAGGGTATCCTTGCGCCATCAGGGCGGTGATGATTCCGGTCAGCGCGTCGCCCGAACCTCCCTTGGCCATGCCGGCGTTTCCCGTGATATTAAAATGTTTTTCGCCCGAAGGGCCGGCGATCAGCGTATAATGTCCTTTTAGTACAATGACCAGGGATAATTCTTTTGCCTTCTGCGAAGCCAGCTTCATGCGTTCAAAATCATTTGGCGATGCGCCGAATAGCCGGTCAAATTCCTTAGGATGCGGGGTCAGGATGGAATCTGCGGGAAGAAGATCCAGCCATTGTTGATTGGCGGCCAGAAGATTGAGAGCATCTGCGTCGAAGGTTACCGGCAGCCGGCGCCTTTGCAACAGGTCGCGTAACATTTTTGCCGTTTCAGGAGAAACGCCGATGCCCGGCCCGACGCCTATCGCGTTGAATGGAGAAAGGTCCTCCTGCAGCGCCGTATTCAATTCCTCTTCTTTGTCGGCAATCGCCATCGCCTCGGGAACCTGCGATTGCAGGATGCCGTATCCGCAGCGGGGCGTATGAATGCTGAGCAATCCCGAACCCGCCCTGATACAGGCTTTGGCGCTCAGCAGCGCGGCGCCTATCTTTCCGAAACTCCCGGCTATCAGCAACGCATGACCGAAATTTCCCTTGTGCGCAAATTTTTTCCTTGGGCGAAATAGCCGTTTGGCGGAATGATGATCCGACAGGCGGTATTCCAATGATAAAGTATCGGCAAAATCCGGCAGCAATCCAATGTCCAGGATATGGAGCTTTCCTATGGCTTCCTCGTTTTCCGCGACCAGGAACGCCGGTTTAAAACATTGGAAGCTGAGGGTATGACTGGCTTTTACCACGATGTTCCCTTTTGAGCTCTGGTCGGCCGAAAGACCGCTGGGAATATCTATCGCAACGATCTCATTGCCCGAGTTGTTGAGATGGGTTACCAGCTCGGCGGTTAGCCCTTCCAGCGGCCTGTTTAACCCTGATCCCAGCAGGGCGTCGAGAATGATATCTCCTTCCGGTACCGGGGGGATGGCTTCGCTAGAGGATATAAACCGGATCTCAACAGGCGTTTCATGCAGTCTTGCCAGGTTGGCCTGAAAATCGGCTGTGCCCTTGTGCCCGAATTCAAGAATGTTTACGGTTACCTGAAGCTCCCGGTTTGAAAACAATCGCGCAATAGCCAGGCCGTCGCCTCCATTGTTTCCCTTGGCGCAGAATATGGAAAACGACCGGCTTTGATAGCCGTTCGACAATAGCCATTCGCAACATGCGGTAGCAGCCCGTTCCATCAGGTCAATCGATGGGATCGGCGCCGTGCGAATGGTGTATTCGTCCCATTCGCGGATCTGGCTGGCATTCAGGATCAGCATTGCCGGTAATGGATTAATGGTTACGACTTAATGCGAAAATACTGCTTTCGGGGGTTTAAAGACTGCTGTTTGCCGCGCTGGCCAATCATTTTACATTTTTACTCAGGTTTTATCTTCCCAGGGACGCGGTCCTGCCAGGGTTCTCCGCATCGGCGGCTTTTTCTTCCTCCGGATCGTCGAAATAGACGCCGAATATTTCCGCTAGTTTTTTGCAGGAATATATCTTCAGATAGTCGTTGTTCGATAAGGCAATGATGGTTACATTATCATCGGGCAGCCGGTAAAACGCCGCGCGGTTGCCATGCCACCAGCCGTTGTGATAAATGAATCTTCTATCATTGTCCAGCAGGAACATTCTCCATCCCAGGCCATAATTATGAATGCCCGGTTTCTCGAAGCTATACCCCATATAAGCCGAATCAAGGGTTTGTTGTTGCAGGTACCGGCCGCCGTACAGGGCCTGGTCCCATTTCAACAGGTCGCGCGCCGTGCTGTAAATATTCTTATCGCCATATACATTATCGAGATAATCAAAAGCATAGGTTTTTCCATTGGGGAAGAAAGACTTGAGCGACCGGGCGCTATCGGCTGTCGTATACGCATAGGTGTCTTTCATGTTAAAAGGTTCAAAAATGGATTGCTGCAGGTAGGCGCTGTAGGATTGCCCTGAGGCTTTTTCAATGATCAGCGCCAGCAAGGCATAATTGGTGTTTGAATAGGCGAATCGTTTATCCGGTCTGCCGATCTGTATCTTTTTGTGGTTGGCGACCAGAAAATCAAGCACGTCCTGGTTGCTGATGGGTCTTTTTCTGTCCCAACCCAGGTTTTCCATGTAATGAACATAATTGGGAATACCGCTGCGGTGATTGAGCAGGGCCTTGATGGTCACTCCTTTTAAAGGAAACCCCGGAAAATAGGCGGTGAGGGTATCGTCGATCCGGAGCTTGCCTTCTTCCTGTAATTTAAGGATCGCCATGGCTGTAAACGTCTTGGATACGGATGCCAGGTGAAAAGGAGAGGAGGGCGTTAAAGAATCCCTTTTTTTCAGGGGGTCGAGATACCCGTTGTATTTTTCATAGATGATCTCCCCGTTCTTTGCCACCAGGATGCTGCCGTTAAAACGTTCATCGTCGAACAGGCTGTCTGTAAAACGTTCGATCCCGGCTTTATAATGCCTGAGCTCCGAAGTAGATATGGTAGAATAACCCGCTGCAATAGAATCTGTAACTGGTTTTGGAGCATGAGGTTTGCCAGCGCTGGCCGGGCCATTACAGCCATACAGCCATATAATGGAAATGACGAAGAGAAGGTTTTTCAAAAGGAACAGTTTTCTAATAAGTTAATGCAAATGTACCTGAAACGATTCATTTTGAGTAGTATTCGGCCGTGTTTTTTCGTTTCGATTTTAATAGACATCTTTGCAAATTCCATTCCTAAAATCAAAGCAACCGAATATTAGTATGAGTAATAATATGCTCACCAGCTATCCTAAAGAAAAGATCAATATTTTATTTTTAGAGAACATAAGCGATTCCGCGGTCAAATTTTTTAAAGATAGCGGATACAGCTCGGTCAGAAAGCTTACCAAGGCATTGCCGGAAGAAGAACTGATCAGGGAAATAAAAGATGTGCACCTCTTAGGCATCCGCTCAAAAACGCATATCACCGGCAGGGTCCTGGAAGCGGCAAAAAAGCTCCAGGCCATCGGCTGTTTTTGCATCGGCACCAACCAGGTCGATCTTAAAAGCGCCCAGGCAAGGGGCGTGGCGGTATTCAACGCGCCTTATTCCAACACCCGCTCTGTAGCCGAACTGGTCATTGCCTCTGCGATCATGCTTATCCGTCGCATTCCCGATAAAAATAAGTCGGCCCATGAAGGGATCTGGCAGAAAGATTCGNNATCGGCTATGGCAATATCGGGGCGCAGGTAAGCGTACTGGCGGAAGCCCTGGGGATGAAAGTGATCTTTTATGATACCGTCACCAAGCTGCCGCTCGGCAATGCCGTCGCAAAAAAGACGCTGAAAGAAACGGTGGGCCAGGCCGATGTAGTCACCCTGCACGTTCCCGACCTGCCATCGACCAGGAACCTGATCAACAAGTCGGTCATTAAATCATTTAAGCCCGGGGGCATATTGATCAATTATGCGAGGGGGGAGGTGGTAGATCTCGACGCGCTGCGCGCCGCTATTCTCGACAAACAGATCTCTGGCGCCGCTATCGACGTGTTCCCGGTGGAGCCGGAGAAAAACGGCGATATCTTTAAGACCCCGCTTCAGCAGTTGCCGAATGTGATCCTGACCCCGCATATAGGAGGTTCGACGGAAGAGGCCCAGCTGAATATCGGCGAGGACGTCAGCGCCAAATTGTACCAGTACCTCGAAATGGGCGTCAGTATCGGTTCGCATACGGTTCCGCCGCTTAGTCTTCCGCCGCAGGAAGGCACGCACCGCATCCTGCATATCCATCGCAATGTGCCCGGCGTCCTTTCCGCCATCAACTCCCAGCTGTCCGGTCATGATATCAATATCCTGGCGCAGTATTTAAAGACAAACGATGAGATCGGCTATGTGGTGCTGGATGTCGACAAGAAACTATCTGCTTCAGCATTGAGTTTGTTAAAAGAAGTAGACGCGACCATCAAGGTTCGACTGTTGTACTGATAGGACCGATGCAAGCCTGGCTTAGCGCTGGTATGGTTTGTGATCAGATTGTAGTACTTAAGCATTATCCAGATGAATGAGAATATAACCAGTTTACTTGAAGCGTTAAAACTATCGCCTGAGAACATTCCATTGCGCCTGCATCTGGGCGAAGCGATGATGCGCGAGCGGTTATATGCAGAAGCAGCCGAACAATTTGCCGAAGCGTTAAACCGCAACTATGGCAATCTTAAGGCGAAACTGGGACTTGCGGAAGCTTATTATCATCAGCAGAAATATTCGGCTGCCCTGATCATCTATGAAGAATTGCAGCATCAGCTTCCCCTGCCCGCGATGATCCTTTTTGTAAAATCGCTGATCAGGGAAAATTCCCTGGAACAGGCCAAAGACGTATACCAGCGCGCCCTGATCATGGATCCGGGATTACGGGATGAAGAGATAGACGGCTATTTAAGGCTTCCCGGTAACGCGTCTGCAGGAGAGGATGAGGGAGATGAGGCGTTCTATCAGCAGGACAGGCTTTTTATGGAGAAACCGGCCATTGACTTTTCCGATGTGGGCGGTATGCAGCGCATAAAAGACGAGATATCCATCAAGATCATAGAGCCCCTGAAAAACCCCGAACTGTATAAGGCCTTCGGTAAGAAAGCGGGCGGGGGAATATTGATGTACGGCCCTCCGGGTTGCGGCAAGACCTATATGGCCAAGGCAACAGCCGGCCAGATCAACGCTAAATTCATCAATATAGGATTGCACGATATACTGGATATGTGGATCGGGAACAGCGAAAAAAACCTGCATGAGATATTTGAGATCGCCAGGGAGAATGCGCCCTGCGTACTGTTTTTTGACGAGGTGGACGCGATCGGCGCCAGCCGCAGCGATCTCAAACAATCGGCCATGCGGCATGTTATCAACCAGTTCCTGGCGGAGATGGACGGCGTCGCTTCTGAAAACGAGGGCCTGCTGATCCTTGCGGCGACGAATGCGCCCTGGAATGTGGATCCGGCGTTCCGGAGGCCCGGCCGTTTTGATCGCGTCATATTCGTGGAACCCCCTGATGAAAAAGCGAGGGAAGAGATCATTCAATCCATGTTAAAGGACAAGCCTGTCGGCGCCATAGATATGGCCAGGATCTCCCGTCAGACAGAGAACTATTCAGGGGCCGATATCCAGGCCATGATCGATATTGCCGTAGAGGAAAAATTAAGGGCTTCCATGGCCAGCGGTAAACTGGAGCCGATCGAAACGAAGGACCTGGTCAAAGCGGCGAAACAACACCGGCCTACCACGCTGGAATGGTTTGCCTCGGCAAGGAATTATGCATTGTATGCCAATGAATCGGGGTTGTACAATGATATTCTTACCTATCTTAAGATCAAAAAATAAACATGTCCGATCTCGATGCCGTTCTGCATAAAGCGCATTGGCTACTGCAGCATAAAAAGATCTCTGAAGCGGAAAACCAATTGATCGAAGTGATCCGCCGGGACCCGCAGAATGCTCAGGCTTTTTGCTTGCTGGCGCGCTGCAAGTATGAGCAGCGAAAATTTAAAGAAGGCATTGACGCTATTGAAACCGCGATCGCTCTTGCCGCCGACGTTGACTACTATCATTACCTGCTTTCTTTCGGGTATTACCAGGCAGGCCGGCATCAGGAAGCGATCGAACGGCTGAATACGGCTATACGCCTGAATCCTTATGCGGCTGATTATTTCGGGCTATTGTCGTTGATCCTGCTGGAAGAAAAGGACTTTAAAAAGGCGCTGAGCGCGGCGAACGAAGGACTGGCCATCGACGGAGAGAATATCACCTGCCTGAATGCGCGGTCCACAGCGCAGAATAAGCTGCAGCAAACCGACGATGCGATGGAGACCATGCGCAATGCGCTGGATAAGGATCCGGAAAATGATTTCACCCATGCGACCATCGGATGGAATTTGCTGGAGAAAGGAAAAAACAAGGAAGCCGCCCTGCATTTTAAGGAAGCGCTTCGCATCAATCCTGAACTGGAAGGCGCCAGGACCGGGCTAAAGGAAGCGTTAAAATCCCGCATACCGCCCTATAAATGGCTCTTGCAGTATAGTTTCTGGATCAACAATAAGGGAAAGAACGCCCGTTGGATCATACCTATTGGGATATATATTGCCGTTAGGGTCATTTTTTCCGCTTCCGGCAACGAGGAGCAGGGAGCAGGAATGTTTGGAATGGTGGTGCTGGGAGCGTACCTGTTGTTCGCGACAACAAGCTGGATCATCAACCCGCTGGCTAATTTTTTTCTGCTTTTTAATAGGGATGGCAAGTATGCGCTGACGGCGAATGAAAAATTGAATTCGATATTGTTTGTTGTCGCGTTTGGTTGCGCTATCCTCCTGGCGCTGACAGGGTGGATACTGTCTTACCGGGGCGTTCCTCCCGAGAGCTGGCTGGCGGCAGCGCTGGTCGCGTTTTCGCTGGGGTTGCCATTGGGTCATATGTCTTTTCCCTTACGCCTGTCGCAGAACCATAAGCTCCAATGGTATGCCATCGGCCTGGTCGTATTTGGTTGCATTTCCCTGGCTTTGTTATTGTTTGCGCCGCTGGACCTTATATACGGGGCATTGATCGCATACGGCATCGCCTTTGTGTTGTACACCTGGCTCAGCGCCCTGCTTCCCCGTTAGAAGGGTATGAGATTGACGCGGTCATTAGCTGGCGGTTGCGCCATTTTTGTCTTGCGCGGCGCTTGATCTATCGTTACTTGTTTCAAATTTATCTGCGCAGGCGAGCGGCTCAAAGATCATGATGATGGTTAACAAGCCGGTCCGGAAGCTCGGTTATGTTCCTGCAGGATAGCTGTTCCATGACCTGTTGCAGTTGCCTGCTCAGGATGGCAATGGTATGTTCGCCGCCCTTTCTGCCCAAGGCGGCAACGCCATACATGAAAGACCGGCCCAGGAATGCAAAATCGGCTTTGTTGGCAAGGACGCGGGCAACGTCAACCCCGGACCGGATACCGCTGTCTATCATGATCGTCAACTTGTTCTCGCATACGGGCAGTATCCGTTTCAACGAGTTGATGGAGGATTCTCCCGCATCCAGTTGGCGTCCTCCATGATTGGATACGATTATACCGTCAAGCCCCATCCGGACGGCGAGCGCCGCATCCTCTTCGGAAGCGACGCCTTTCAGTACAAGTTTCCCCTTCCAGCGATCTCGTAGCCGGGCGACTTTATCCTGGTTCAACCTTCCGTTGAAGGTGCGGTTCATAAACAAGCCCAGGTGCCGCATATTCATGCCCCCTTGCATATACGGTTTCAGGGTGGCAAAGGATGGTTGGCCATGTAACAGCGTTTGTAAGGCCCAATTGGGCCTTCCGACTATCTGGATCATGTTTCGCAGGGTCATCCTGGGCGGTATGGCCAGGCCGTTCCTGATCTCTTTGTGCCGGTACCCGAAAGAAGGCACATCGGCGAGGACGACGAGAACAGGATAACCAGCCGATTGCGCGCGCTGCAACAGGTCGTCCGTTATGGTATTATCAACCGGATGATAAAGCTGGTACCAGGCCCTTCCCTCTGTGATCTCGGCGATCCGTTCAATGCTGCTTGTCGCTACCGTGCTCAATATGAAAGGAATATTGTTTTCGAAAGCAGCTTTTGCCAGTATTTCCGACGCGCCCGGCCAGATCAGTCCCTGTAACCCTATAGGAGCTATTCCAAAGGGCAAGCTATAAGTATGACCGAAAAGTTCGGTCTGCAGGCTTGCGCTTTCATACTCGCAGCAATATTTCGGTATCAGTTCAACACGTTGTATGTCGCTCGCGTTCTTTCGAATGTTTACTTCTTCATTGCAACCGCCTTCGAGGTAATCAAAGGCAAATCCGGGGATGCGTCGTTTCGCTTTATGGCGGAGATAATCGACGGATGGGTAATTCGGGTTGTAAGAAATGCTCATTTCAGATGTTTGTTGATCCGTGGTCCGGCTAATCATAAGCCGCTTTATCAAAATTATTTCCCGTATGGCGGGTTATATGTAAATGCATTAACGAATACTTGCACTATCTTAACATATAAGTTCCCGGGATCCCGCTATTTGCCTATTATTATGAATGTAATTGTTTTCAGATGAAGCCGCATTTGCTAAAGATCAACTTAAACTCCGAACATTCTTTTAACGTTCGCCATGATGAAGTGCCCCATTTTTATAATAAATGGCACTATCATCCCGAGGTGGAACTGGTATATATTATCAGGGGGTCGGGGCAGCAATTCATCGGCGATAATATTCACGTATTCAAGCCGGGCGATATGCTCCTCATTGGCGCCAACCTGCCCCATCTATGGAGAAGCGATGAAAAATTCCTCAATAAAAAATCGGGCATAAAAGTGGAAGCCATTGTTGTCCATTTCAAGCCCGACTGTTTCGGAAAAAATTTTTTCCAGCTCCCTGAAAACAAGCTGCTGGCGAAACTCCTGAACAGGGCGCAACAGGCTATCCGCGTCAAGGGCGAAACGCGGCAGGCGATAGCCGTGTTAATGAAAGAACTGCTGCATGCGGCAAATACGGAACGAATCATCCTGTTGCTCCGCATCCTGCGACTGATCGCCGAGTCCAAACAGGTCAAACCGGTATGCACAAAAGACCTGTTGATCCATTATAAACCGGAAGAGACCGAGCGTATTAACGAGATCTACCAATATATCCTGAATAATTATTCAAAGAATATTTCGCTTAGCGAAATAGCGAAAATAGCCTACCTGAGTCCCCATTCGTTCTGCCGGTATTTTAAATCGAGGACCAACAAAACTTTTTCCCGTTTTCTTATTGAAGTGAGGATAGGGAAGGCCTGTAAAATGCTGGCTGAAACCAGCAAGAGTATTTCTGATATTTGTTACGAATGCGGATTCCAGAACTTCACCAATTTCAACCGGCATTTCAAGAACATCGTCAAAAATACGCCTCGCGCCCACCGCAGATACTACCATGAGGTCAAAAAGACGCTGATCGAATAGGCGCTGGTTTGCTTTTGCCGGACGATCGGCGATATATCGCTGATTGCCGGCTGTTCATGGACAGGCTTCCCCGCCCGCCCGCCGCCGCCTGCGCGGGAATGCAGTATAGCATAGCTGCCGTCGCAGGCGGCTCATTCCGCCTGCACAGAAAAAAAATTGACCGCTACCAACCCGGAATGATCCGTTGAATACTCTTGTAGGCGTAGATGCATTATCACCGATAACAAAGACGCTAAAAAACCAGCTATGAAAGGAGTTAAAAAGAAATTGCCGTGCATTGTGCTTTTCCTGTGCGCGTATGGACTTGCGCAGGCCCAGTCCAAACCTGATCCTGAAGCTAAATTAAAAGAGATGGGGATCGTTTTGAAAACCCCGGCTAAACCTGTTGCGAATTATGTAGGCGCCGTAACCAGCGGTAAGCTGATTTTTTTGTCAGGAGCGGGGCCGCGTCAGGCGGACGGCTCTTTTGTACAAGGCAAGGTAGGGTCGGCGATCAGCATCGAACAGGCGCAGGCGGCCGCGAAGCTGACAGGAATTGTATTGCTCGAAGCGTTGAAGGCGGAGATCGGAGACCTCAAAAAAGTGAAGCGTATTGTGAAGGTATTGGGTATGGTCAATGCCATACCTTCGTTCACGCAACAACCGCAGGTCATGAATGGTTTTTCCGATTTTATGGTAGAAGTATTCGGCGAAAAAGGCAAGCATGCGCGGTCTGCCGTTGGCGTGGGATCGCTGCCTTCGGATATCCCGGTCGAGATAGAAATGATCGTTGAGGTCTACTAAATCTTATTTTCAATTCACCCTGTTATAACGCGATTGATATCCCGATGCGCATTCGCGTAGCTGTTCTCTCCCGTACAGGCGCCTTTCGCCGGGATATTGTTCATCAATTCATCTGGCATGTTCGTTACAACTGCGAAAAAGCGCTGGTTCCGGTTAGTGCCCATATTCTTCATCACTTTTAGCCTGGCATTCCTGGACAGGGCCAACTTCAGTTTTGCCGTTGCGGGAGGTATGGCGGAAGACCTGGGCATCACAAGCGCCATGTCTTCCTTGTTGTCGTCGCTTTTTTTCCTGGGCTATTTCAGCTTCCAGGTTCCGGGCGGCATTTACGCCGCAACGCGAAGCGCGAAAAAATTAATTTTCTGGTCGCTAATCGGGTGGGGCGGCTTATCGGCGGCAACCGGTTTATTGCACAATACCTATCACTTAATGATTATCCGTTTCCTGCTCGGCGTGGTAGAAAGCGCCGTAATGCCGGCGCTTTTGATCTTGTTAAGCAAATGGTTTACCCGGAAAGAGCGGTCCCTGGCCAATACCTTCCTGGCGCTTGGCAACCCGGTTACCATATTATGGATGTCTGTTTTGTCCGGTTATCTCGTTCATTCATTCGGCTGGCGGGGCATGTTTATTATAGAAGGCGTTCCGGCTATCATTTGGGCAATCTGCTGGTGGAAATGGGTAGACAACGAACCTTCAGCCGCCAAATGGTTGAGCGCTGAAGAAAAAAGCAGGCTGGAGGAAGAACTGAGAAAAGAGCAGGAAACCATCAAGCCGGTAAAAAACTATGCAGCGGCATTTAAATCAAAAACGGTTCTGCTGCTTTGCCTGCAATACATGCTCTGGAACCTGGGAGTATTCGGATTTGTCATGTGGCTGCCTTCTATTATCAGGGCGGCGTCGGACCTGGATATCGTACAGACGGGATGGTTAAGCGCCATTCCCTACCTGTTGGCCTCGGTCAGTATGATCGTTGCCTCCTATTTTTCCGACAAGACCTTAAACCGGAGGCGGTTTATCTGGCCATTCCTGGCGATCAGCGGGATTGCCTTCTGCGCTTCCTGTTTGGTGAGCGAGGATAATTTCTTTCTTTCCTTCGTATTGCTGGTTATCGCGGGAGGTTCTATATACGCGCCTTATGGCCCGTTTTTCGCTTCGCTTACGGAATTGATCCCCCGTAATGTTGCCGGCGGAGCCATTGCGCTGGTCAATAGTTTTGGAGCTTTAGGATCTTTTGTAGGGGCGTTTGTGGTCGGATACCTGCATGGGGTAACCGGTAGTTTTACGTCTTCTTATTTGTTTATGGCCAGCGCTTTATTCATTGCCGCTTTAATTTCACTATTGGGGTTCAATGATAAAAATGAGAGATCAGTTCAGTGATCCAGGGTTTAAAACATTACTGGTCTGCCGTTTTGGGCGCAATGAAGCTGCCTCCTTTCGGGAGCAGCCTTTGCTATGCATGGCAGGGAGGTATGCGATGCGAGCTTGCCGGGCAGCAGCAGGGAAGGGCATAACGCTTACCTGCGGAAACTTGTTTTTTTGATAAAGCTTTATTTGCGTATAAAGTTTTGTTATATTGTAATATGTTGTGATATTAAATGCGCGGCGCCTGTTTCTCCCGCGGCGGAAAAGCCGGCTCGGAAATCATAAGGATAAATCAGCGCCCATTGCATTTAAATTGCAAGATGTTTTTTTGTTATTAATTAACTGCTGAATGGGGAAGGGTGATACATATCCTGTAACGTCATTGCTCGACTTGATTGCAACCGGCGATCAACAGGCCTTCGCAAAACTGTTCGATCAGTACCGGAACCGCGTCTATACGGTTGCCTACAGGCTAACGCAATCCGCCAGTATCGCAGAAGAAATTGTAGAAGATGTTTTTCTAAAGATCTGGTTGAAGAGAAATGACTTGTCCGCCATCCAGAATTTCAACGCCTACCTGTTGACCATCGCGCGCAATGACTGTTACCGCGCCTTGAAAAAAATTGCCCGCGATTACCGGATCACGTCAATCCAGGAAGACGAACTGGAGATGGGGCTTCATGTGACAGAGGACTACCTGGTGGAAAAACAATACAAGGAACTCCTGAACAATGCCATCAATAAGTTGCCCAAACAACAAAAACTCGTATTCAGGCTCATTAAAGAACAAGGCCTTAAACGCGAGGAGGTAGCAGATATATTACAGCTAAGCCCTGAAACGGTAAAATTTCACCTATCCCAGGCAGTTAAAACTATCCGCATTTTCTGCGTTCAGCATTTGGAAACAATAATCGGCGCGTTGTTCTTTATTGCTTCCGGGTTTACCGTCTAAAATAAAATCATGTCCGAACCAACCCGAAATCCTTTTAAAGGCGCTCTTTATAGGTAAACCGACTCAACTTTTATATATTAATAACCAGCGCATGGAGGCCGATCAGTTACAAAGATTATTTGAGAAATATGTCCGCAATGAATGCACGAGCCGGGAAAAACGGGAATTGCTGGCGTTTGTAGAGCGAGCGGAGAATGAAGAGGCGGTAAAGGACCTGATCGAACGGTTTATTGCCCATACTGCCGGCGGCGAGACGCTGGACAACGAAAAAGCCGGTATTATACTGCGACGGATCCTCCGGAAAGAGCAATTGCCTACGCCCGTCCTTTCGCCTGTTAAAAGCCGATATTCGTTGGCGTGGAAGGCGGCAGCCGCCGTTATTCTTTTTGCTGCCGGGTTCTATCTATGGAGAAATTATACTGGCGGCGGGGAATCTCCTTCTGTTGCCGCCCGTATTGATCAGCCAGCAATCATGCCCGGCGGATCCCACGCTATCCTCTCCATGTCCGATGGCCGTTCAATTCTGCTGGACAGTATGAAGGATGGTCATATCGCACAGGGGGGCATACAAGTGGTGAAACGAAACGACATGCTTATATTTTCCGCAAGCCGGAACAATGATCCTGCCGGGCAGGATCATGTCATCTTTAATACCCTGAGCACGCCGGCGGGCGGACAATACCAGGTGCTGCTGCCCGATGGCAGCAAGGTCTGGTTGAATGCAACTTCTTCCCTTCATTTTCCAAATGTTTTTACAGGAGATACCCGGGAAGTGTCCATCGAAGGGGAAGGTTATTTTGAGGTGGCCTCGAATAATAAGAAACCCTTTCATGTGAAAGTAGGTAATATGGTTGTTAAAGTCCTCGGCACGCACTTCAATATAAATGCTTATAAGGATGATGGCAGGATCAGGACCAGCCTCCTGGAGGGAAGCATCCGCATAACCGAAGGAAATATGTCGGAACTGCTCGCGCCCGGCCAACAGGGGATATTAAAAAGCGGCGAAGGGAAGCTGGACATCCAAACGATGGATATGGACCTGGTCATCGCCTGGAAGAATGGTCTGTTCAATTTTACGGGCTCTGATTTTTATACGATCATGCACCAGATAGGCCGGTGGTATGATATGCAAATAGAGTTCGAAGGAAAGATACCCAACCGGAATTTCGAAGGAAAGATTTCCCGGAGCGCCCAGTTGTCGGAGATTTTAAAGATACTGGAATTGCAGAACCTGAAATTTGAGGTTGAAGGGAGAAAGATAATCGTTAAAGATTGATTCGATAAGCGCATTAAATAAAAAGACCAGTAACGTTCACAGCATTACTGGTCGCAATGGCTAAAATTTGTCTGTCAACAAGATTAATTAACCAAAACTTTAATAAAAGTAAGGCTTCGATACCGGTTTTCCAAAAACTGATCTTTCTTGTTATCCGTTAATCTACCGCCTGGGCAGAACGACCGGTTTGTGTAGACAGTCTTGTGCCCCGGGCATAGCATGCCCTTTATTTGCGGCGATGTCAAAGTCGCCTGTTTGACTTCTTCGTTACCGGCGTTTTCTTTTTTGAATTGATTACGGTTTTCCAAAAAATCATCGTTAACATAATGCTGTTTCCATTATGAACAGAAAAGAGTTTATCGCTGCGGCTTCCCTGCTTTCTCTGCCGCCTTCGATTTCTTTTACTTCCGGCAAAAAAGCAGACGCCCCTGCGCTTAAGTTGATCGATACGCATCAGCACCTGTATGATACGAACAGGTTTCCCGATAATTGGGGGTTGATTCCGGTGGAAGGCGATTTTGGCGTGCGCCAATATCAGGAGATTGCCCGCGCAGTCAATATTGAAAAAGCCGTGTACATAGAAGTAGCCGTACCGCCCGCCCGGAAATACGATGAAGCGATGTATGCTGTAGAATTGTGTGAAGACGATTCAAACCCTACTATGGGCGCCGTTATCAGCTATGATATATACAGCGATGATTTCGTTGCGTATATGTCCCGGTTTAAAAAATATCCTTGCATAAAGGGCATTCGCGCCGGGTTTCGAAGCGAGCAGGACCTGTCTAATGAAAAGATTATCCGGCATGCGCGGGCATTGGGCGAAATGGGCATGAGCCTTGATTTTTCCGTCTCCCCGCGTTGGTTGGGGGCAATGGCTACGCTTGTACAAAATTGCCCCGAGACCCTGTTCCTGGTAAACCATTGCGCCAATGTTGACCCTAAAGCTTTTCTGACCGGGAAGAAAGCTCCCGGACGCTCCGATCACAACCCACAGCAATGGTTAGATGATATGAAGCGTCTTGCCGCGCAAAAAAATGTAGCGTGTAAAATATCGGGGTTGGTCACCAGGTCTCCGGGCTATCTGCTGAATGCGGAGAATCTCGGACCTGCTATACGGCATTGTTTGGAAATATTTGGGCCAGACCGGGCGATGTTTGCCAGCGACTGGCCCTGGTGCCTGCGCGGCATGGACGTGAAGGGTTGGGTCAATATCCTTAAAGAAACAGTCGCAAGGCAACCGAGAGAAGATCAGGAAAAATTGTTTTATAAAAACGCAATACAGTTTTACCGCCTTTAAAACCCTGCTATATATCGTATGTTTTACCTGGTAAACGGGGCGGGATACCCGCTTTTATGGATTCTCGGGGAGCGCCGGATCATTATTTTGCTATCCTGTCTCTTGCTGCTGACTGCCTGCCGGCAAAACGAAACAGATCGGGAATGGCCGGCGTATGGCGGAGATAATGGTCGTATGCATTATTCAACATTATCGCAAATCGATACCGCTAATGTTAAGGATCTGGAAGTGGCATGGGTTTACCGGACAGGAGATGCAGCGGCAGGAAGCCAGATGCAAACGAACCCCCTGGTAGTTGATCAAACGCTGTATGGCGTTTCTCCTCAGTTAAGATTATTTGCCGTTGATGCAGGGAGCGGAAAGGAAAAATGGACCTTTGATCCGTCGGATACGGGGGATACCGCCGCTCAACCAGCAGGCAGCCATCATGGTATGAATGCCTGCAGGGGATTGGCTTTATATAGGGATAATAAGAATGGCCATAAATTGTTTTATACGGTCGGGTCGTTCCTGTATTGTATAAATGCCCGTACAGGAACGCTGGAAAAGGGATTTGGCGCGGGCGGCCGGGTTTCTTTGCACGAAGGATTGGATGTAGAGCGGGACATCCGACACCTGCGGATGACATCTACATCCCCGGGGATCATTTACAAGGACCTGTTGATCATGGGAAGCAGTTTGAACGAGGAAGAAGAGTCTGCGCCCGGCCATATCCGCGCTTATGATGTTCATACCGGAAAGATCAGGTGGATATTTCATAGTATTCCTCATCCGGGGGAGGAAGGGTATGAAACATGGTTGTCTCCCGATTCTCATAAATATAGAGGAGGGGCCAATACCTGGGGCGGTTTTACCCTGGACGAAAAAAGAGGAATTGTGTTTGCGGCAACGGGAACTGCAAACCCTGACTTCTATGGCGGGCATCGGCCGGGAGATAACCTTTATGCCAATTCAGTACTGGCGATCGATGCCGCTACGGGAAAAAAGAAATGGCATTTTCAGACGGTTCATCATGATCTGTGGGACTGGGATCTGCCGATGCCTCCTGTGCTTGTTACCGTTACAAAAGACGGAAAACAGCAGGATCTGGCCGTACAGCTTACCAAGCAGGGTTTTGTATTTGTGTTTGACCGGGAAACCGGCGCGCAGGTTTACCCGATGGAGGAAAGGCCGGTTCCTGTTCAGTCGGCCCTGGAAGGAGAGTACCTATCGCCCACTCAGCCTTTCCCCACAGCCATTGCTCCCTTTATCCGTCAGGAAATGCGGAAAGAAGATCTTAATACGCTCCTTCCGGATTCATCGTATCAGGATTTGGTAAAGCGATTTGAAAGCTACAGACGCGGGCCTGTTTACACGCCGCCTTCCTTTCAGGGTACGATTGTGATGGCGCTGAATGGGGGAGCAGAATGGGGCGGCCCTTCGGTAGACCCGGAATCCGGCATTCTCTATATCAATGCAAATGAGATGCCCTGGGTTATCGCCATGAAAGAAAATACCGTTGAAAAAGAAACCCCGCCGCAGATGAATAATCTGGCGGCAGGAAAAATGCTCTATACCAGGCATTGTCAATCATGCCATGGCGCTGATCTGAAAGGAGGAGGTCTTGCCCCGGCGCTCGAATTGATGGAACTCAGGATGAATGAAACGGATTTTAAGCAGATTGTAAAAACGGGCAGAAGAATGATGCCCTCATTTAACCGCTTATCCGAAAGCGAGCTGAATGCATTGAGCGCCTTCCTGCTGTCTATTAAGCAAAAGCAAAAAGAGCGCTTTGTTCCTCCCGCAGCAAAGGAAGATAGCATTTACCATAGTCGTTACGTTCCTCAGGGATATCAGCAATTTTTGTCAAAGGAAGGGTATCCTGCTATTGCGCCTCCCTGGGGTACGCTTAGCGCGCTGGATCTAAAGACGGGAAAATATTTATGGCAAAAACCTTTGGGTGAAACGGAATTAGGAAAGCGCCTTCAAACGGAGACAGGTTCTATGAACTATGGAGGCTCTGTGGTTACTTCCGGGGGGCTATTGTTTATAGCGGCTACGCCGGATGAAAAATTCCGGGCATACCATAAAACAACAGGCGAGATCTTATTCGAGACGAAGCTTCCTGCCGCTGCATATGCCACGCCTGCTATTTATAGTATCGGCGGCCGGCAATTTATTACGATTGCCTGTGGAGGAGGTCGCGCAAAAAAAGCGTCGGGCGATTACTACATAACTCTTAGCCTGAAGCAAAATTAATTTCATAAGCAGCTAACCCAAATCTAATGAACGCATACTCTTATTATCGCAGCCATCCATTACTGCACCTTACTGACTGGCGCTATGCGGCAATTTAGAAATATCTGCTCCTTTCTTGAAAAACCATTTGACCGTATGCTCATGAATGGGAATGTTCACAGCATTGCTTGTTCATTTGAAAACCGTCTGTCAGTAATTTAATAACCAAAATTTAAAATTATGATCCCGATTTTGCGAAGCCGGGCTACGACTGTTATCAAACCCGTAAAATCCAGGGCCTGGCTGATCACGCGATTGATTATCCTGTTTTCATTTACCTTCTCTTTTGAAGCGAATGCCAACGGATCCTTCCAGGAAATTAGTATATCTCAAAAGCGGGCGTCGTTATCCCAGATTTTTAAGGAGATCGAACAGCAGACCGGGCTCTTGTTCTTTTATGACAAGGCGCTTATAGAGGCCAAAGAACCGGTACAGCTTAAGATAAGAAGATTTGGGTCGCTAAATGAAGCGCTTGCGACAATTCTGAAAGACCAGCGCCTTTCCTATTCAATCATACGCAACACGGTCGTTATATACGCCTCGGAGCCTCCAAAAATTTTTCCCCTCGATGCGGATCCCCTGCGGTCGATAAGCGCAATAGCCGCCCCTCCCATAGTCGTACGGGGAAAAGTGACTTCAAACAGCGGCGAGGCGCTGGTCGGCGTAAGCGTATTGATCAAGGGAACCAATATCGGTACGACAACGGACCAAAGCGGTAATTATACCCTTACCGTCCCCGACGGGGATGCTATATTGGTGTTCACCAATGTTGGTTTTTTGACAAGGGAAATTGCAGTTGAGCGCAAAACCGAGCTGAATGTGGCGCTGGAAGCAGATCAGCAAAAGCTGGGAGAAGTGGTGGTGACTGCGTTTGGCATCAAACGCCGGTCGAAAGCGCTGACCTATGCCGTTCAGTCCATTAACGCAGACAAGGTAAATGAAGCCAAATCCACCAATATGATCACTTCCTTGCAGGGTAAGGTGGCTGGCATGCGCATTACCATGAGCCCCAACGGGCCTGGTAGTTCTGCAAATGTTATCATAAGAGGGCAGCGTTCCCTTTCAGGGAACAACCAACCGCTTTATATTATTGATGGCGTTCCTTTGGACAATACTACCCGGATCAATGCAGCGGCGGGAAGCACCGGTACTTATGGCGGGAGGGATGGAGGCGATGGCATCGGAATGCTCAACAGCGATGATGTGGAATCGATCACTGTGCTGAAAGGAGCGTCCGCCGCCGCCCTCTATGGAAGCCAGGGACAGAATGGTGCCATTATCATCACCACAAAAAGGGGCAAGTCGGGAAAGGTATCCGTCAATTATACCGGGAACGTATCCTTTGATTCGCCGAATATATTACCGGAGCTTCAATACGAATATGGGCAGGGCGCAGGCGGCGTATATAATGCCAACGCTGAGAATAGCTGGGGGCCAAAAGCAACCGGGCAAATGGAAACGCTTTGGAATGGACATACGATTCCTTTAGTCGGACAGAAAGACCGGCTTAAGGACTTTTTCAGAAAGGCCCTTACCGTCAACAATACATTGAGTATAACCGGGGGCAGCGAGTTGATGCAAACTTATTTTTCTTACGGTAATACCAACGCGCAGGGAATACTTCCGAACCAGGACCTGAACCGGCATAATTTCGATTTGAAGATCGATAACAAGATCTCTTCAAAGCTTTCTTTCGCTACCAAGCTTACCTATATAAGGGAGGATATGGACAACAAGCATTCGACAGACTCCCATATAGACGCGTATAGCCGTATCCTTAAGGCTCCGGTTACCATTCCGCTCAGCGAGATGAAGGAATATGAGTATTTTGACGATCTCGGAAACAGGAAGCAGAGTTTCTGGCGGCCGGGCTCTGTATTCAATTCCAATCCTTACTGGGCGTTGAACCGGCACCTTTTCTTTGAGCAGAAAGACCGTATCATTGGACTTTTATCTGCCAAATATAAGTTTACCAACTGGCTCGACCTGCAAATCAGGGGGAGCATCGACAGGACAATAAACAAGACCGACGATAGAATATACGAGGATTCCTATCACTGGACCGGCGTAGGCGCGCTGTATGGGTTGAGGTATTTAAAAAGCACGGGCATGAATGTGGATGCCTTGCTCTCTTTCCGCCATAATTTTTCAGATAAACTTGAGCTGAACGGAAATGTTGGCGCTTCCATCCAGGAAAGTAAATACGAAGCTCAGGAGTTCAATGCGCGCGGACTGATAAAGAAGGATTTCTTTTTCATGCAAAACGCCGCTAATACAAATGGCGAAAATTCCTTTGGCCGGTCTCCGCAGATCCAGTCCGTGTACGGTATTGCCACTTTATCTTACGACAATTATCTGTTCTTTGACGTAACGGTCAGGAACGACTGGTCGTCGGCGCTTACGGCAGGGAACCAATCTTATTTTTATCCTTCATTCGGATTGTCCGCGATAGTTTCAGATATGATGCAACTACCGTCCTGGATTTCCTATGGGAAAGTCAGGACGGCGTTAGCTAATTCAGGTTATGGGGGACGGCAGTACCTGGACAGGAACTATTTTACGGTATCGGCGGGCGGAGTGATCAGTCCCTCGCAGATACGCGCCACTGACGACTATAAACCCGAGTTGACTACTTCTTACGAACTTGGGTTAGACTGGAGGTTCTTTAATGACAGGTTGGGCGTCGATGCGACCTATTATCTATCGAATACTAAGAACCAGTTGATAGCGCTAGCTACGCCCTCTGTGGCTTCTTTGTACGGCCAGGAATACATTAACGCAGGTCTTATCCGGAATAACGGGGTCGAATTAATGATAAGCGGAAGGCCGATTGTATCAAAAGATTTCTCCTGGGAGGTCTCAGTAAATTTTGCAGACAACAACAATAAGGTTGTCCGGCTGAACGAAGGCTCGACCAACCGTTTGATCGGGGGAAGCATTGGCGACATGTGGTTGCGCGGATGGCGGCTGGATAGCCTGGGGAGAAAGCTGGTCGATGCAGACGGAAGGCCTCTTTTTTCAACCGGCGAAAATTATGTAGGGAACAGTAATCCGGATTATATGATGGGCCTGTCCAATTCTTTTTCTTATAAGAACCTTTCGTTCAGCTTCCTGATCGACTATAGCCAGGGGGGAGTGGTAAATGCATTGATCCAGTCGATTTTGGATGTTGGCGGTCATTCCAAACGGACCCTTGAAGGCAGGGAAACAGGTTTGATCCTGGATGCCTACACTGCGGATGGTAAAGCGAATATAAAAAGCATCACGCCGGAAAGCTACTGGTCTAACCTCAATGGCGTGGGGTATGTCTATTCGGCTACGAACATGCGTCTTCGGGAACTTTTGCTCGGTTACTCCTTATCCCCGCGTTTGTTATCCAAAACAGCTAAATTTTTAAATGCGGCAAAAATATCCCTGGTAGGCAGAAACCTTCTTTTCTTTTACAATAAGGCTCCCATCGATCCGGAAAGTTTCCAGAATTATGCGCTGCCTACTACCCGAACTATTGGCGTTAACCTGAAACTCTCTTTCTGATGGCGCCAGCGAACGTCGAAGTGATTGGTTCGCATGAACCCCTCCGGTTCGCCTGAATCTATCGTAAATAAAGAAAAACATAAAGATCATGAAACATAGATATTCCAGAAATTATGCTTTACTCAAGACGCTGTTCTTTGCGCACCTGGTAGGGAGCATTGTTTTTCTGAGCGGATGCACAAAAAATTTCGAAGAAATCAATACCGATCCAACGCGTTTGGCCGTGTTGGATCCGCTTGATGTGCGCAGTATGTTTCCCGGAACAGTGGTAGGCAGCCTGGTGGGTACAAATTATTGGGCGTCTTCTTTAACGGCCGGCTTGTTTGCGCAGCAATTCGCTTCTACCCAAAACAACCATTCCTTTCAACGGTACCTGGTGCCTAACAGCATGGGTTCTACGCTATATCGGGCCTGGTATCTGAATGCTATAGCGCCTTTGGAGAATATAATAAAGTCGACAGAGGAAAATGAACCTACGTTGAATGCAGTGGCCCGGATCTGGAAGGTATTTGTTATGCACCGGTTAACAGACACCTGGGGGCCGGTTCCTTATTCTAAGATCGGAGAATCGGGCAGAGTTGTCGGGTTCGATTCTCAGAAGGATATTTATTACGGCTTCTTTGACGAACTGGAAGAAGCCGCTGCTTTGTTGAGAAGCAATATAAGCAGGCTTTCGTTTGGCGATAAGGACCTGATCTACCGGGGCGATAATGAAAAATGGATAAAATTTGCCAATACGCTCAGATTGCGTTTGGCTTTGCGCATATCCAAGGTGGAACCCGCTAAAGCAAAAGAAGAAGCTGAAAAGGCGGTAGCGGGAGGGGTGATGGTTGCGCTGGAAGACAATGCTTTCCGCGAGGTTTCGCCAAATATGCCCAACGGCATGAATTACCAGACCGGCTGGAACGAGCAGCGGATGAGTTCAAATTTTGAAAGCCTGTTCGTAGGATGGAACGACCCCAGGATGAGCAAGTATTTTTCGCCTGCAGTCAGCGACGGGCAGTTTCGAAGCGTTCGCTGCGGCATGACGCCTGCCCAGCAAAATTTGCCCGACAATCATTATAACAATACTTCTAATGTGAGTTTTAAACTTCTGCCCGATAATATGAACACAAATCCTCAAACGATATTGTACACGGCAGAAGCTTATTTTCTCAGGGCGGAAGGCGCGGTGTACGGCTGGAATATGGATGGAACGGCTAAGGACCTGTATGAAGAGGGAATTGAGATGTCGATGCGCACCTGGGATATTACGGACCAGACTGTTATCGATAATTATATTAATGGAACAACTTTGCCGGTCGCATTGAACGACTATTTTGATACGCCGGCCTTAACGGATATTCCGGTGCGGTTTTCCAATGATATCGAAGAGCAACTGGAGCAGATTGGAACGCAAAAATGGATAGCCTTGTTTCCTGAACCGCATGAAGCCTGGGCGGAGATGCGCCGGTCGGGCTACCCCAAAATGTATCCGCTTATTAATTCCGACAATGCAGATGTGCCAAGAGATAAAATGATCCGCAGGCTATTGTTTCTTACGGAGGAGTACGCTGAAAACCCCGTGGCGGTGGAAAATGCCATACCCATGCTGGGGGCGGGCGGCGATAAGGAGAGCACTCCGCTTTGGTGGGATAAAAATTAGGAATCTCCAATAGCAATAACAAATAACGATGCGATTGATCCTTCGGCTTTTTTTTGTTTTATTTTTTTTGTTTTTCGCGAGGCTGTCGAATGCGCAGGATAACCGATCGTTTAAGATATTCCAGTTCCCGCCCGATATGATCCCGACTATCGATGGAAAGAATGACGACTGGCGCATAGTGGATTCATCTTATACGATAGGAATGGATCAATTATGGGACGACAGAGATGATAGCGTCAGGCATAAGAAGGCTGATCCCGGGAACCTGGATGTGCGCGTAAAACTGGGTTGGGTAAAAGGAATGAACAGGCTGTACTTCCTCTATGAAGCGTATGATGATTACTGGGATTTTTCATCTGCTACCCTGCATAACGATATATTTGAAGTAATCGTCGACGGAGACCAGTCCGGCGGCCCTTTCATCAGCGCCTTTCACCCGAATAAGGAGCTGGACCCGATGGACACATACTTTTCTTACCAGGGCGTGCATGCGCAGAACTATCATATTTTCACCCCTGCGAAGGGAAAGGACTGGGCAATGGTTTGGGGAAATCAGCGATGGATCAAGAACCTTCCTTATGCAAATGCCGCATATAAATATGATTTTAACCCGGGAGATGCGGGTCGTTTATCCCTTGAGTTTTGGATTACGCCCTTTGACTATGCCGGTTCTGAAGGAGGATCGCGCGCCGTTGAATCTGTTTTAACGGAGAATAAGACGATCGGGCTCAGTTGGGCTGTTCTTGACTACGATGGGATCAATGATAAAACATACAACGGGTTCTGGAATCTGAGTAAGGAACGGACGATGTATGGAAATGCATCTTTCCTGCTGCCCTTCCGACTGATGCCCCTGGAAAAGCAGTTTACCCGATCGATTGATGCACAGTGGTCGTTCGAGGTAACGGACATGAAGCGCAGGATGGTTTCATTTATTGATGAATCAAAAGGGGATATTGATTCCTGGAACTGGGACTTTGGGGATGGTAATTTTTCGCGCGAGCGAAACCCGGTGCATTTCTATTCCGCGCCGGGACACTATGTTGTTACCTTATGGGTGAAGGGCCCGGCAGGGTCGTCGCGAATGGCTAAAGTGTGGGATGTAACGCTGAAATGAGACGCTAAATAAAATTTATTTCGTTTTCGCCAACCCGAATCAGGCGGTAATCCACTCTTAGTTAGTGGAGCGGGCCTGGGAATGCTTGATAACGCCTGTCCGCTAAGCAGGCCTTACTCCGGAAATTTTTAATAAGGATCGCTTATTGATCAAGGTTGTCCAGTGTTCACAGCGCTGACTGCCTTAAATCTGTCTGTCAACATTTGTCTAACCAAAACTGCAAACGATGGCTTCTAAACGGATGTATCCAGCTAAAAGCGGCGCCGGTTCTTTAAAGGTCAAAACATGGCTGATTATGAGATTGATTGTTCCATTGCTGTTTGTTATTCCTTTCCAGATAAGCGCAAATGGCATTGCCCAGGAAATTACCATTTCGGAAAAGACTGCGTTCCTCCCTGAACTATTCCGGGATATCGAACGACAAACAGGCTACTTGTTCTTTTACGACAAGGCGCTTATCCAGACTAAAAAACCTGTTCGCGTCAGGTTGAAGAATGCTTCGCTCGAAGATGCGCTAACTACCTGTCTAAAAGGCCAGGAGTTGGCTTATTCAGTAATGCGGAATACGATCGTCATCTATCCGCTGGTTGCGTCGGGTAAATCGACCGATCATATGCCTGAAACGCCTGAGGCTGTACCCGGTAAACTCGATATTGAGGTCGTCGGGCGGGTTACCAATGACAAGTCCGAACCGTTGGAAGGCGTCAATATCAAAATAAAAGGAACAGCTACAGGCGTCATAACGGATATGGACGGCCGTTTCCGGATCAGCGTTCCTGATCAGGATGCCATACTGGAAATCTCCATAGTGGGCTATGTGGCGCAGGAAGTGCGGGTTGGCTCGCTGACCAGGCTGAACATAAAACTCGAAATAGCCAATACGGCATTGAACGAAGTAGTAGTGGTGGGATATGGCACTTCCTCGAAAGCAAATCTCTCCGGTTCGGTTTCGACGGTTAATATGGGAGACGTAACTTCTTCGCGGCCGCTTAACAACGTAGCTTCGGTGATGGAAGGACAGGTGTCCGGCGTATTCATACATCAGAATTCCGCGCAGCCCGGCGCCGAAGGCATGAATATCCTGATACGCGGCCAGGGCAGTATGGGCGATTCGCAACCGCTGGTGATCATCGACGGTATGGAATCAGCGATGGATAACGTAAACCCGCTGGATATCGAATCCATCAGCATATTGAAAGACGCCGCATCGGCGTCGATATACGGTACGCGCGCTGCTAATGGCGTAATCCTTATTACCACCAAGCGAGGCAAATCGGGCATTCCGCAGATTCGATATAATACTTATGTATCCAAACAAAAGCCAACCGCCGTTCCTGATTTCCTGGGCTCGGCAGATTATGCCCGCCTGCATAATGAAGCCAGGAAGAATGTAGGTCTTACGCCAACTTTTTCAGACGATGTGATCGCGAAATATGAGGCTGGCAACGATCCTAATTATCCTAGTACGGATTGGATGGATGTGCTTTATTCCGGCCCTGCTTACTCTCACAACCACAGCCTGGGCTTTTCAGGGGGGAGTGAAAAAACCCGTTACAACCTTTCCCTCGGATACAACCAGGAAAAAGGAATTATCAAGGAGGTGGATGCAGACCTGCTTACGATGCGCCTGAACCTCGATAACAAGGTTTCCGACCGGATCAGCTTCGGCGTAAATACCGCGTTATCCCGCGCAGTCAATACCATCCCGCTTACCGGTCCGGAACTAACCCGGGGCGGTGATTTGCAGCAGTTCTATAATTCGGTTACGCATATTCCGCCCACCCAGAAGTTAAAACTGGAAGACGGGTCCTGGTCGGGAGAATATCCGCTCGGAAATTTTGCCGCATGGATTGCAAACGGGAACCTTCGCAAGACGATCGAAAACAAACTGGTAAATACCTTATTTGGCGAGATCCAGCTATTGGAGGGACTTTCCTGGCGAAACCGGGCCAGCGTGGATTATACTTTTACGGAGATCACCAATCATATATCGCAGTTCACGTACGGCGGCGGCCAGGTGTCGGGGCCTTCTTCCAACCAGGAAGATATCAATCGTAACCTGATCCTGGACATGGAATCGCTGCTTACATATGCCCGCCAATTTGGGGGCCACCGGGTCAAGGCCCTGGTTGGCACTTCCGGCCGCTCTGAAACGTTTTCTACAACCATGGCCTATCGACTCGGCTTTCCTTCCAACGATCTGACTTCTATCAATGCGGGCAGTACGGATGGATTGCGGAATGGCGGCTACCAGATCAAATCCACCCTGGGTTCTTATTTTACCCGGATCAATTACGACTTTAACGGCAAATACCTGTTCGAAGCCAACCTGCGCCGGGACGGATCATCTAAGTTTGCCGACGGTCAGCGTTGGGGATGGTTCCCTTCCTTCTCCGCAGCCTGGAATATAACCAGCGAAAAATTTCTGGACGACGTGAGCTGGCTGGATTTTCTCAAGCTACGCGCCTCCTGGGGTATCCTGGGCAATCACCGTATCGCCGATTTCATGTTCATGCAGAAAATAGCATTGGGGCAAAACTATACGTTTGGCGGACCTGTAGCGGTGGGAGCGGCTCAAATTGCCGCTAATAATCTTGATATCACCTGGGAAAAAACAACAGAAACAAATATCGGGGTCGACTTCAGGTTATTCAAGAACAGGATTTCCGGCAGCATCGATGTCTACAACCGGTATACCGATGATATCCTGACCGTGGTTCCTGTTTCCGCTACTTTCGGATTGCCTGCCCCCACGGTAAATGCCGGCGCTATGAGTAATAAAGGGATCGAAACAGAATTGAAATATTCAAACCCTCATGGCGCGCTGAAATTTGATGTGGGCGTAAACGCTTCCTATAATAAGAATAATGTTGAGAAGTATTATGGTCGCGACATTTTTGAAGTGAATGCGGAAGGCGGGGCCATTGTACGGGAAAAAGGTATTCCCTGGAATTCCTATATCGGCTATGAATGGATCGGCTATTTTATGAGCGACGATGAAGCCGGCAGGGGCGCGGTTCATCATCCCAGCGTTGGAGCCGGCGACCTGAAGTTCCGCGACCAGAATGGGGATGGCAAGATCGACGGGCAAGACAGGGTGGTCCTGGGCAAGCCCATACCAAGCTTTACATACGGCCTGAACGCGAACCTGAGTTATAAGGGATTTGATTTTGGGTTTTTCTTTCATGGCGTTTCAGACGTGGAAAGGTATATCCGCGTGCGGGGTTATATGCCTTTCATGCGAAATGGAAAAACCCTTCGCATGCACCTCGACCGGATGGTCGTAGAGAATGGCGTGGTGGTTCAGGAAGGGTATTTTCCCAAAACATTGCTGGAAGGCGGCGAGGGAGGGAAAAACATTGTTTCCAGCGGGTTTACCATCCACAATGCTTCCTACCTGCGAATGAAAAATATCCTGCTGGGTTATACCATACCGGCTTCTCTGACTAAGAGGATATCGATTGCGCGCGCCCGGATCTATGTGAGCGGTCAGAACCTGCTGACTTTTACCAAATTCCCGGATGGATATGATCCGGAAGCCAACAACACGGCGTTTCACGGCCATATATTGGGCGGAGCCGCCGGCTGGAGCTATCCCCAGGCTAAATCATTTACTGCGGGCCTGGATATCAATTTCTAATGGATTATAGTACCTGATTGTCGACTTCAAAATTTCTAACAATGAAACCGATAAAAATAGAATTGCTGATAATACTGTTGACTATGATATCCGGATTAACCGCTTGTACCAAAAGCTTCCTGGATGTTATACCGAATGATCAGCTTAGCAGCGCCACGTTCTGGAATACGAAGGCCGACGCCAATATGGCGCTGGCAGGTTGTTATCGAGGCTGGGAAAATGGGATGAATATTGTGATGGGAGATGCGATGACGGATAACGATTACAGTCATATGACGGTAACCGGCTACCAGCAGGTAGGCAATGGTTCCGTCTCTCCGCAAAACGTGCTGGTGGGCTCTGGCGCCCGGGCCTTTAGCTATGTTCAGATCAGGAAGTACAATAACTTTCTTGAGAACATAGAGCCAATGACCGAGCTTACGGATAATGAGAAAAAGCTCATGATGGCCGAAGTGAGGTTCCTGCGCGCCTATGATTATTTTCTCAAGGTCATGTTCTTCGGCGATATGCCGATGATTACAACCACTATTCCCCCGGGCGAGCTGCCGTCGCGTACTTCTGCCGCAGTGCTTCATAGTTTTATATTAACTGAACTGGAAGAGATCAGCCAGGTATTGCCGGTGCAGAATGTGTTGGAGTCCAAAGGGCATATCACCAAGGGGGCTGCCCTTGCTTTAAAAGCAAGATTGGAATTATACCTCGGAAAATTTCCGGAAGCGATGTTGTCCTCCAAAGCTGTGATCGATATGGGCGTGTACGAACTGTTTCCCAACTACGAAGAATTATTTTACAGGCAGAACAATGCCAGTAACAAGGAATCAATAGCTGAGGTGCAGCATATTTTCAATGACTACTCAACAACTATTCCCTGGCAACGTCTTCCTTCCTGGAAGGGCGGGTATGCCGAATCGGGAGTGTCGAGAACGCTTGTAGACGCTTATGAAACAGCTAACGGCCTTCCCATTGACGAGGATCCCGCCTATAATCCCAATAACCCTTTTTCCAATCGCGATCCCAGGCTGAAGATGACGGTAGCGCTACCGGGCTCCAACTGGTTTGGAAGGATCTATTCTGCGCTTGACCCGCAGATCAATGGCGCTTCAAATCCCGACTATTATCTCAATGACGGATCCAAGGCGGCGCAGATGGGAAAGAAATACCTGGACGCGGAAATACAGAATGCCGAGCGACAGAACTTCGATGCCAATATCATGGTTATCCGCCTGGCAGAAATGTACCTGACCTATGCAGAAGCGGCGGTTGAGACTGGTCAGGATCTCGATGGGGCGCTGGATTATATCAACCTGCTGCGGGCCCGGGCCGGTCATGTGCCCGCTACAACGCTTACCAAGGAACTGGTACGTCGGGAAAGGAGGGTGGAGCTGGCCCTTGAAGGCTTAAGGTATTATGATATCAAACGCTGGAACCTCGGCCCGCAGGTTATGAACGGACCTTATTACGGAAGCCGGCTGGGATCCGTGAATATGACCACGGGCGAAGTAACCTGGGGAACCGGCTATATACTTGTCGAAAACCGGACCTTCTATCCTGAGCGGAATTACTTATTGCCTATTCCGCAGTCCGAACTTGATGTCAATCCCAATATGACCCAGAATCCGGGGTATAACTAAGGATATATAATCATTTTCCATACCGGCAATAGAAGAGGATGCGGAATGGGATCGCGTTGAAGCACGGTCTTTTAGCTTCTTTTCCAATGCTCAAATAATAAGTTATGCAAAGACTTTCTTTTTTCAAAACTATTGTAAAGGCCAGTTTGACGGTCCTTGCCGCGAATTCTCTCGTCTCTTTTAAACAAACGGAAGAGCAGCCCGATATCGACCGCTTGCCGGGGCATGTAAACTCCCTTACGCCGGATTTTGAAAAGGTCCGCGATGATTTTCCCCGCGTCAGGGATGAAGTATATATGGATAATGCATCCACGCACCCGATAAATATTTATACGGCAGCTGCGCTTCACCGTTATACTGAATGGGCAAAGAACAATGTAGGCGAGCCATGGTGGCCGGGATGGACAGACAGCCGGGATGCCTGCAAGAAGCAATTCGCGCAATTGGTAAACGCCGACCAGGATGAAATAGCTTTTGCAAGAAGCACCGTGGAAGCAGAAAACAATCTCCTGAACGGAATGGATCTGAAAGGGGGGAATGTGGTAACGACCGATCTTCACTATTCAGCCAGCCTGTACAGCTATAAAATGCGCGAGATGCGCGACGGGTTAAAGGTTCATGTCATCCGTCATAACGACTGGCGTTTTGACGTAAAGGATTTTGAAAAGGTTGTCAATAAAAAGACAAAATTGATCGCGATTACCCTTGTCTCGAATGTGAATGGGTTTCTCGCGACTGACCTCCGGGCGATCAGCGACCTGGCCCATGCCAACGGAGCCATATTGTATGTGGACATCATACAGGGCGTAGGCAATGTGCCGGTTGACGTGAGAGCAATGGGGATTGATGTTGCAGCCTGTTCTACTTTTAAATGGCTGATGGGCAGCAAGGGCTTTGGGTTCCTGTATGTCCGGCGGGATCTGCAGGACACTGTTGTCAAGACCACTCATCATAACGGCGGCGTACATTTCAACTATTCTCCCTGGACAGACCGGGCTGATCCTTCCAAGCCCGATATAGATTTCAAACCGCGCACGGGCGCAGGAATCTACGAAGTAAGTTATCCTTCTTATGAAGGCGTGATCTGCGCGCAGGCTGCTCTTAAATATATTTCCGAATTGGGCGTAGCCAATATTCGCCAGTACGTACGCACGCTTACCCAAAAGCTTTCGGCCGAAATGCCCAGGCTGGGTTACCCTTCTGTCACCCCCGAAGGAAATGATAGTCCGATCGTTGTGTTTACGGCAAAAAATCCGGATGAAACAATGCGTAAGCTCAGGCAGGCAAAGATCCATGTGGCCATGCGTTTCGGCAATAAGCTCCGGATCTCGCCATCCATTTATAACAATAACTCGGATATCGAAAAACTGTTGGCAGTTCTTTCGTGAATTCATCGCCGCCAGCGCGCTGGTTACCGGCTGTTGTTTTTTATCAAACAAGAAATATTTTGGAAAAAATTCCTCGCAGAACCTTTATCTCATCAGCATCCGCCTGCGGGTTGGGGATGTATATGCTGCCGGCCGGCCTGTTTCTTTCAACCGGCCGGGTTGCCGCCGGCAAGAGGATCGGTATCATCGGGCTGGACACTTCGCAGGCGACCATGATCCTCAGCCATATCAACCATATTACGGGGCCCGGTTATGATGTGGTGCAACCTGCGCTTACAGATGAGTTTGACGGATTTAAAGTTGTGGCTGCCTATCCTTACGGCAGCAGGAACATTGCTTCGAGCGTAAAGCAGATTCCGTTCTATATGGAGAAAATGAAAGAAAACAATATCGCTATTGCTTCTTCCATTGAAGAATTATTGCAACAGGTAGATATGATTATGCTGATGACATTTGATGGCCATCCCAGGACCCAGCAGGCGTTACAGGTGATGAGGGCGGGCAAGCCTTTGTTTATCAATAAACCTTTTGCCGCTTCTTTAAAAGAGGTGGCGAGAATTATTGAATATGCCCGGAAATCGAAAGTCCCGGTTTTTTCTTCGTCGCCTACGCGATACCTGACGGGAGCGCAGGCGGCAAGGAAGGGAGAGATCGGCGAAGTGACGGGCGCAGACTGTTATAGCGCGGCTCCTTTGGAACCGACCCACCCCGATTTTTTCTGGTACGGTATTCATGGGATCGAAATACTGTTTACCATACTGGGAAAGGATTGTCGGACTGTGCAACGTACAGGCAATGCTGCTACAGATCTCGTTGTCGGTATTTGGGATAATGGCGTGATCGGCTCTTACCGGGGTATCCGGAAAGGATTCGCTACCCATAGCGGAACGGCTTTCGGCGCAAAGGCGATCATTCCAGCCGGCGCATTTAATGAAGTAGGGCATCGACCCCTGGTAGCCGAGATGCTAAAGTTCTTTCAAAGCGGCATCAGTCCGGTCAGCCTGGAAGAAACATTGGCCATTCATGTTTTTATGGAGGCCGCGGATGAAAGTAACCGGAATGGCGGCAAACCGGTGCAAACCGATGCGGTCTTGCAGAAAGCGTTGGATCAATTATAAGCGGGCATATAGCGCAGAACGCCTGATCGTTCATATGGTTTTATTTGTTCTCACTGGCGCTAGTCTATGCAGCGAAAAATAAGCGCAGGAAAAGATAGCGTTGTCTCAATTAACAATTGCGTATGCAAATCATTAAAAGCATCATATACGGGTTAGCATTTTTATCTCTTGCCGCCTGCCGGCCTTCCAGCCGATTTTCGATCACAGTCGAAGAAGGCACAAACATGTCGGTAGCCGTATCGCCCGATCATAAAACGCTTGTAATGGCCTTGCAGGGCGTGCTGTGGACGCTGCCGGCTGAAGGGGGAGAGGCTGTGCGGATTACGGACCAGTTCGCGGATGCGCAGGAGCCGGATTGGTCGCCGGATGGCGAGTATATCGCTTTTCATTCCTACCGGGATGGGAATTATCATATCTGGACGGTGCGAAAAGACGGGACCGATCTCCGCCGCCGGACCGCCGGCTTGTTTGACGACCGCGAACCCTCCTGGTCGCCGGATGGCAGGTCCATCGTCTTTTCTTCCGATCGGGCCGGCAATTACGATATCTGGCAGCTAAGCCTGGAGGATCATTCGCTAACCCAGCTTACCAGGGATCGCGCGAATGACAATAACCCGGCTTATTCGCGCGACGGCTCCCGGATTGCGTTCGTATCAGATCGCAAAGAGGCCGGGATATATATTTGGGAGAACGGCAGGGAGCAATTGTTCCATCCATCTTCCTACCGGCTTGTAGCCCCCTCCTGGAGCCCGGGCGATAGGAAAATTTATTTTTCGGAGTACTTAAGCAAATCGATGCTGTTCGATGACAAGAATACCAGTATAGTATATGCGAAATCAGTGGATGAGGGAAAGGTTGAACAACTTTCTGACGAGAACGAAGACGTATTCCCTTTCCGCCCGGTTCCGTTAGACGAAGAGGTTTTCCTATATACGGCGGATGGACGCATTAAAAAAAGGTCGCCGGGAAAAGCTCAGCCGGAAACCATTCCCTTTACGGCCAGTTTCGTGGTGGACCGCCCGGCTTATAAAAGAAAGCAGTATGATTTTGATAACGATTCGAGCCAAAAAGCGCTGGGCATTGCAGGGCCTGTCATTTCCCCCGACGGCAGGAAGATCGCCTTTGCCGCGCTCGGCAACCTTTATGTGCAGGAGATAGACGGCGGTTTGCAGCAATTGACCAGCGATGCGTTTGTAGACCTTGAGCCGGACTGGTCGCCGGATGGCGGCAAACTGGCTTTCGTCACAGACAGGAATGGCCTGATGCAGGTATGGATCTACGATATGGCAAGCGCCACCGCCCGCGTATTAACAGACCAGCTAAAAGGAGAAATGAGCTTTCCGTCCTGGTCTCCGTCCGGGCGGCAAATTGCCTTTTATGTAACAGATTATCGTAAACGATGGGGGGGGGGAGTTCTGCATGTTGCCGACGCGGATGGCGCGCATCTCAGGCCATTGACCCATTCGATCGCAGTTCCTGGCAAGCCCAGTTGGTCGCCCGATGAAAAGACGATCGCGTTGGCGGCGCTAAAAGCGCACTCCACCCGCTTCCGCGAAGGTCATAATGAGTTTATGCTGGTGAACGTACAGGATGGCGGTACACGGTGGGTTACTCCCGACACCACCAGTTCGTTGAGCGTGCGCAATCAGAATGGCCCCGCCTGGTCTCCGGATGGAAGCCGGTTTGCGTATGTCAATAAGGGTTTCCTGTACACCGTTGCCATAGATCCTTCGGGCGCTATCGCGGGTAATCCGGTGTTGCATAATGCCGCATTGACAGATAATATCAGTTGGACAAAAGACGGGAAATCCCTTTTATATCTTGAAACAGACCGTCTGAAAAAACAATCGACGGAGGATGGAACGTCCCGAGAGATTGTCCTGGACCTGGCCTGGAAGCAGGAAAGGCCTTCGCAACAATATATTTTGCATGCCGGCAAATTGATCACGGGGAAAGACGACGCATACCAGGAGGATATGGATATCTATATAACGGGTAACCGAATACGAAAAATAGCACACCGGTCCGGCCGCGAAAAAGATATCCCGGTTATTGACGCATCAGACAAGGTAGTGATGCCGGGGCTGTTTGAAATGCATACCCACCAGAGCGCTGAGGCCGGCGAGGCGCTGGGCAAGATCTGGCTGTCCTACGGCATCACATCCGTGAGGGAACCTGGCGCTGATCCGTATGAAGCGTTGGAGCGAAAGGAAGCCTGGGCCAGCGGCGTGCGGCCAGGTCCCCGGAATTTCTTTACAGGGGTATTGATGGATGGCAATCGCGTTGCGTACGGCCTTGCCGGCAGCGTGGTGGAAAAAGAGCAGGTTCGCCAGGAATTGAACCGGGCTGCTGCGCTTGGCTATGACCTGTTAAAGACATATGTCCGGATGCCCGATTCCATTCAGCAATTGCTGACAGAAGGGGCTCATGCGCTGGGTATTCCTATTTCATCGCATGAACTATACCCCGCTGTCAGTTATAATGTTGATGCCATTGAGCACCTGGCGGGCACCAGCAGGCGGGGATATTCGATGATGCTGGACGGGAGTTTCAGGACCTATGACGACGTAATAGAACTGATTGCCCGCTCCGGCATCAATATTACGCCAACCTTGTGCCTGCGCACGGGTTTCCAGCGCCTCGCTAAGCAGTACGACGAATTGCTCGCGGATGCCCGGTCCAGGAAATTCGTAGGCGAGGAGCTGATAGCTGCGCAACTGCAACAGGCGGCGCGATACGATTCGGTCAAAACGCCGCGGTCTGACGCCAATTACAAGGCGTTGTTGACGACCATCAAAGCCATTGCAGATGCCGGCGGCAGCATAACCGCCGGTACAGACGCCCCCTTTGCATTGTGGGGCGTGAGTCTGCATAGCGAGCTTTGGATACTGGTCGACGCGGGACTAACGCCTTTCCAGGCGCTTCAGACCGCCACCCTGAATGCAGCAAGGGCTGTCGGGGTTGATAAAGACCTGGGCAGTATTGAAACAGGCAAGCTTGCCGACCTGGTCATCGTTGAAGGAGATCCCCTTCGCAGGATACAGGATGCGATGAAAGTCAGAAAAGTGATCAGGAACGGGATCGTATATGATACGGACCAATGGCTAAACCAATAACAATACAGGAAAATTTAGTTGTATGAAAATGTATAAGATTTTTTTTACCGGGTTTGTCGCTTTTTGTTTGACTGCTTCCTCCGCAAAAACGCAGAATATTACCATTACGCGCCAGGAGATGATTGAACTGACCCCGAAATGGAAGGGAGAACGGTTTGCAGATGGTCGCCCGAAGGTATCGGATGATTTACTCGAACGATTGAAAAGTATTCCCCTGGAACAGGCATGGGGGGTACTCAGGGGAGAGGGCTACCTGAACCAGTATGAAACAAATTGGGTAAATATACACGCAGGCGAAGTATTGGTGGGCCGCGCGCTTACCGCCCAGTATATGCCCATCCGCCCCGAGGTTCGGGAACAACTGGAAAAAAAGGCGGCTCGGGAGGGGCGGGTAGGAGACATGGTATCCTGGCCGATAGATATGCTGGTAAAAGGGGATGTATATGTAGCCGATTCCTATGGCAAACTGGAGGACGGCCCTATTATCGGGAGCAATCTGGGTACGGCCATACTTTTCCGTTCAGGAAACGGGGTAGTGTTCAATGGAACGGTAAGGGATATGCGCGATTTGGCGGCGATGCCTGGCTTCACCTCCTTTGTAAGAGGCGATCATCCTTCTCACCAGCGGGAGATGATGCTGAAGGGGATCAATGTGGCCATTCGTATCGGGCCGGTGACCGTTTTGCCAGGCGATGTTGTCCTGGGATACCTGGGCGGCGTGGCTTTTATTCCTCCGCACCTGGTTGAAAAAGTAGTAAAGACAGGCGAGATAGTGTTGCTGCGCGACGAGTTTGGACAGCTGCGCCTGCGCGAAGGAAAATACACGCCCGGGCAGATCGACGACCGCTGGAGCGATGCAATCGAAAAGGACTTTTCGCAATGGCTGGATCAGAATCCCGGTAAATTGAAATTTTCAAAAGCTGAAATGCAGGAGCTATTGAAAAACCGCACCTGGTAGTTGATGAATAGTCCTGATTCCCTAACCTGGTTTTGAGCGGCTTTGCCTTGCCATTATTCTTTTGGCCCTGCTTCTGAATGCGGCGCTGGCTTCGTCCCAGTGTTCTTCAATGATCAACTGTATTTCCGGGAATATTTCAGGATAGTCTTCGGTCATTTTTTCGAGGATGCTTAATGAAAACGCGCGCACGGCAATGGGCGACCGGGGATCGGAAATAAAGCCGAAGCAGGCGTCCATTAACCGGCCCTGGAATCGTTTAGGAACAGGGGTATACTGAAAAAGCCGGGTAATGTTCCTGGATATGGCAGGATGAATATTGGGCGTGGTCAGCATTTTAAGCAGCTGATCAAAATAGGGCAGGGCAAGGCCGGGACAGCTCTGTACGCAATAGCTTAGCGGCCAGCCGGCTCTCTGCCTGACCAGGGCATCGCCGGAAAGAAAAAGGTTCATCAGCCTGGCGAACTTCCGGGGATCCTCGCCGATATAGGCGACAATGGCATCGCATTGCTCTTTCGAATGTTCCTTCAATAAGGTTTTTTCAAGATCCATGGTTCTATTTGAAAAATTTTGCCGTATAGGCGCCGAATCCCTTATACCTGTCAAGGCAAAACAATAAAATATTCCTTAATTCCAAATGGATATAGTTTTTAAGTATGGTGATCATCGCAAAGAGCGACAAAATATAAAAGGCGATGGCGGCATACGCGGCGCCTATAGGGCCCGACAGCCGTATGCCCAGATAAGTAAGCAGCAGGCTGAGCAGCATAAAGACCAGGTTGACGCGGAAATTAATATGCGGTTTTCCTATGGCGTCGAGCGTGGATCCGAATTGATAGCTCAGCGGCCTGGCAATACTGAACAGGATGGTTAGCTGCAGTATAGGAATGGCCGGGTAATATTCTTCTCCGGCAATAAGGTAGATGATCTGGCGGGGGAAGATGAAGATAAACAGGGAGATGGGAATGATCAGCGCCAGTATGGTTCCCACCATCTGCTCAAAATAATATTTCACCCTGTCCAATCCTTTTATTTGCAAGGCTTCGACATTTTTAGGATATAGCACGTCGGCGGCCGCCAGCGAAGGCATGTCCACCATGTTGTTGATGCGGGCCACTGTATTGTAGTAGGCCACATAGTTTTTCCCCGCAAGGGGATCCAGCATATTGGCGGTAAGGAGGTGGTCGAAGCTACGGGCCAGGGTAGAAAACAGGTTGGCGAAAAAAGTGAATTTTCCAAAATGGAATAATTTTCGGATCAGCAAGGGATCATGTTCGTACCGCCGAATGATAAGGCGATGCGATTTAACCAGTATATAGACGAGAGAGGCTGTAAGAGCGAGGATCTGTAGTAGCAATGCGTTTAATAAGGTGAAATGATCGGAAAAAAAACAATACAGGGTCAGTAATCCCAGGAAAAAAATAGCGTACCGGATACAGGAGGCCGCGAACAGGGTGGAAAAACGATAATGCGACTGGAGAATGATCTCGCAGTGGTTGTAGGGGATCAATAAAAGGATCAGGAAGCTGCTTTTGACCAGCAGTTCGGTCAGGACATTTGTTTTTAGCAGCGTGGCTAAAAGGTTTCCGCCGGCGAGGATCATGAATATGACGATCAGCGAGAATACTGCATTCAGCAGCAGGGAGGCCGATTGAATGGTATTTTTTTTGCCGGCATATTCGGGGAGTCCCAGGAACCGGATGGAGGCATTTCTGATCAGTCCCTGTTTCACCACTTCAAAAAGGGAGAACAGGGTGATAAACAAGGCCCAGGTTCCATTTGTTTCTGTAGAAAATCCCCTGACCAGGATCATAAAGGAACCCACGCCAAAGAAGAACAGCGAAAATCTTTGCAGAAACGCGTAAAAAAGCGAATTAAACCAGAACGATCTTTCAGGCAGTTTCAAACAAAAAGGATTGTCGGTGATGAATATGCCAAATTAGCGTTTTTGAGCCGATTTTATTGTATGGGAGATAAAGAAGGTTCGATCCGAAATTTCCGCAGCCGCTAAGGTTAAAAGGGTTTACTTTTACCTACAAGGATTCTTAGGCGCCGAAGAGGCTGGTCACAATGCATCCGCAGGCTTTGAGTTTCCTGAAGCCGCAGGACCTTAGCGTTCCCTATGAGATGGTTCGCAGACAATTAAACAGCAGACAATTAAAATTATGAGAAAAATCGTTGGGGGAATAAATATGACGCTTGATGGGTTTTGCGATCATACGGCAATAGATCCGGATCAGGAAATACATCAGCATTATGCCGACCTGTTGCACAATGCCGACGCCGTTCTATATGGCAGGATAACCTACCAGCTTATGGAATACTGGAAAACAGTGGTGAAGGAACCTACCGGCGACAAATCAACGGATGAATTTGCGGTACGAATGGATAATATTCCAAAAATTGTTTTTTCCCGCACGCTGAAAAACCTGGAATGGGAAACAGCCAGGCTGGCAGACCGGGCTATTGAAGAAGAGGCCCTGGCGCTTAAACAGTCCGGCAATGGGGAAAGGGATATCCTGGTCGGCAGCCGGAGCCTGATCATAAGCTTAATGAAACTTAATTTAATTGACGAGCTCCAGCTTTGTGTTCATCCTGTTATAGCAGGGAGCGGTTTGCCATTATTTGAAAACATAGGCGACAGGTTTATGCTTAAACTTTTAAAGACAAAAACCTTCGGCTCCGGCGCAGTATTATTTTACTACGAGCCGAACCGGTCCTGAGCGAACCAGATGCAGGGGAGTAGCCGTAAGTTATTAAAAAGAATACCTGCCGTAATCCCGCGAAATCATCGAATTTCGGAAAATTCATTGGTTAATTTTAGCTAAATCCATTTCCAGGAGAGCCGCTGCCAAATTCCGGTTTTGGATGGGCAGCCCGGATTCATTACCCGTCTTATGGTTTCCATTGCCTTTATCCATTCTCTCAAAAATATTCATAAATATATAATCAATTGCGTAACCGTTATGTAACTACGGCAATTGAATGATTTCCGACAAAATTCAGTTTATAAGGCTGGCACAATTTAGCAGCGGTAGGAGGCAGGAGAGTGATAGATTAAATGAACGGCGCCAAACGGTATTTTGTTAGAAGCGTTTGATTGGTTTTTAGATGTTTGGCCAGTCAAATCTGATATTTTAAAAGAAGTAGGAGAGAATAGGGGAGCGCATTGGGATTGGGCGTACGCTGTTTCAGCAACACAAATGAACGGATATAAAGGCGATTTGAATTTTGGTCGCGTATATTATGGTCTCGCAAATCATAACGACGTAATTTTATAGAAAATGTAGAGCGATGAAAGCGGCTGTTGTATTTCAGAAAGGCGAGATGCCTAAATATGTTGAAGATTTTGCAGAACCTGAGGCCCTGAATGAAAATGAAGCGTTGATTTCCGTAAAAGCTTCCGCCGTAAAAAATCTTGATAAAATGCGGGCAAGCGGGAAGCATTATTCTACCCAAAATGAAAAATGGACGGCAAAAGTCGTAGGAAGCGATGGCGTGGGGTTGCTTGCCGATGGAACCCGGGTTTATGCTATCGGCGTAAATGGAATGATCGCTGAAAAGGCGATTGTGCAGAAAGATATATTGATAAAATTGCCGGAGTGCATTGATGACGCCACGGCCGCCGCATTGCCGAACGCGGTTATGGGATCTGCGCTGGCTTTACGTTTTCGAGCAGGATTGCAGAACGGCGAGACGGTCCTGGTAAATGGGGCTACCGGCGTTACGGGAAAAATGGCGGTGCAGATCGCTAAATATTATGGGGCCAAAAAAGTAGTGGCTACGGGCAGGAATGAACGGACATTAAAAGAGCTGTTACAGTTGGGCGCTGACGAGACGATCCCGCTCAGGCAACATGACGAAGATCTTGTTACACAAATAAAGAAGGCTCACCGACAAGATCCTATTGATATAGTGGTTGATTATCTGTGGGGGCATAGCGCTGAATTAATTTTACATTCATTCAAGGGCGATGGCGGAGATTCGCGCCGGATCCGTTTTGTCACGGTAGGCGGCATGGCCGGCGATACCATAACTTTATCTTCATCGATATTGCGCAGCACGGACATTCAGATTCTGGGTTCAGGATTAGGAAGCTGGTCGCGTACGGATGTTAAACGCCTGGTTACTGAAATGCTTCCGGAAATGTTTCAACTTGCCGCCGATGGAAAATTGAAGATCGACGCCATAAATATGCCTTTGCAAGAAATAGAAAAAGCCTGGGATATGAATGTGGAGGGCGGGAAGCGCCTGGTGATCCTGATCTGAGAAAGGCGCCTGGCAGGTCTGGCCGGATTAATTAATCCGATCGGCAATCAGTACGCTATATTTTTTGTCATTTTAGGTCTCTACATTGAAACTTACCTTTGCGCCCAATGCTTCAAAAACTTTCAGAATAGTTTCAAACCTCGCATTTTTTACGCTGTTTTCAATCTTCGAGATTTGGGCTTTCTGTACGCCAACCAATTCACCTAATTGCTCTTGTGTAAGGTTGCGTTCTTTTCTCGCTTGCTTGATGGCTTGTCCTAATAAGTCAATGCGCAACTCATTTTCAAAAGCATCGCGTCTTTTTGTGCCAGGTTTATCGATGTGCTTGTCAATCATTGTGTCAAGCGAAACGGTTTTGAATTTGTCTGCCATAGTTATCTCTTTTGACGAATGAAGTCGTTTAGTTTCTTGAAGAGCTCGCTGTCGCTCACAAATTGAGATTTTTTGATATTGTAATAAATCTTCTCTCGTGTTGTCGTCAAGGGTTTCTAAGAACTATGGCTTCGGGTAATAACTCTACATCAAAATAGGACTTCATTCCTAAGATTTTACAAAGAAAAATATTTCCCAAATGGGAAACAAATTTCTTTAATTAAATGTCGGGAAAATTTTTGCCATAGATGGTGGTTTCTATAGTAATTACCCGATTAAAAGGTTTATACGTTTTCCAAGCCCAAACTCAAAAATTCTGTAAAGCGTAGAAAGCTGGATGTCGCATTTTCCGTTTTCAAGCCGTGAAATATAACTTTTCTTAGTTCCGACTTTTTCGGCTAACTGTTCCTGTGTCATATTCGCTTCTTTTCGGGCTTCTTTCAGCATTTCACTGATTACATAATATTGAGCCTTTTCTTCAAATTCGTCACGTCTTTCAGTACCGATTTTTCCGTACTTAATGTCTAATAACTCATCAAAGTTCTTAGCATTCCTGATTTTTTCCTTATTCATTACTTTTTATTTTTTTGAGTTAAAATATTCTTCTTTCAGTTTCAAAGCCAAATCAATTTCCTTTCTCGGTGTCTTTTGTGTTTTCTTTTGAAACGCATTAAACAGCGCTACCAAATTTCCTTTGTCGAAGCAGCAAAATATCCGATAAATGTTGCTCTCAAATTCTATTCGTATTTCGTAAAGCCCGTCAGTTCCTGTCATATGGTCGAGAAACTTTTTAGGAACATTCTGAACAGTACGAATAATTTTAAAAACATACTCAATTTTTTCCTGCACCTTTTCAGGTTGCTCCACGTAGAAGTCAATAAAATAGTGCTCGTGAAAAATGATTTGTCTTTGAGTATTCATTTTGCAAAGTTAACTTAAAAGTTATCAATTTGCAAGTTTTTATAGGAAGATTTTTTGTCTTTATATTCTGTTTATAGGCAGCGTTGGCAAAAATTGGCTCTTTTGCAAGCTTTGGTTTGTGCGGCTTGCAAATGTGCCAATAGCGGGTGGGGAAAATTATTTTTTAAATGTGCGGTGGGAAAAAGAAATAAATTTTTGCAGAGCCTGTGTGTTGGCTTTGTGCAGCAAAATTTAATGTGTAAGTTTTCTTTTAAACACATTAAAATTTTGCAAGCAAACAGCTTGGGGCAGCGGCTATTTACACATAATGTCTAATTATAGGACAAAATATCGGGCTGGCTTTGCGCGGTTGGGTGCGTGGCTTTTTATTTAGGCGCAGCCCGCAGCGAAATTATAGCTGACAAATGAGCGTTGGCAAATTGTACTTATAATTTGTCCTATAATTTATATTATGTTAAATAAGTATTCATATTTCTGATGCTCCGGGCATTGATTGGAATGGCCAGTATCCTTATCAACCCTTTCTTCTCTCCCGTAACTTCTATATTTCCGAGAGGTCGATTGCGTAGACCAGGCGGCGATGATCTGCGAGGTATCCAAATAACAAGAGGCCGTATCAAGTTGATACAGCCTCTCTGCTTTTAATCTTTAGTCTTTAAGGATCGTAAAAAATCAGGTCAATGCACTTTGTCTACATTGTTGAATTTCTCGGTGTAAACAGTGGCTTTGTCGGAGTCATTTTTTTGCTCATAGATATTGATGAGAAGATCATAAGCGTCTTTAAGGAATTGCTTCTCTTCCATTTTTAACTTGCCCGCGCCGCCCAGCAGCTCATCCAGTTTCTGAAACTCGACGATCGCTTCATCAAATTTCTTATTTGTCTCTTCGCGTAAAGTCGCCTTTAATTTTAATTCTTCGGGTTTCAGCTTAACGCCGCCAACAGGTCTGATCTGTTTATTGGTATTGATGATGTCCACGGCCTGATTGTAATAGATCTGTCCCAGCAACATGTGCGCATTGGGGTACTGAGGATTGATTTCAATGCTTTTTTTTGCTTTCTCAATTGATTTGGCGATCATCTCCTTAGAATTCGCCGGCCTCTTTGCGGTGTCTTCATCATAAGCTGTTTTATAGAGTTCCACCGCATAATTGAACCAGAACAGATGATTGGAGGGGTTGGCCTGCGTCACTTCCTCATACTTGGCAAATAAATCCTCGCGGGTGCCTTTTTCACTTAACAGGCTAATTTCAAAACCCACCCAGAAAGGATCATCAGGATATACTTCTTTTCCCAGGGCAGTGAATTTTTGGGATTTTTCCAGGTCGTTCTTCTCCTTGTAATAATCGGCCAGCCATTTATAAATGGATTCATACCCCTGGCCCTGGACCTTGTTTTCGGCTATTTTACTATAATAAAGCGCCGCTGTATCGATCTTATTGGCTTTTTCCGCTGAAATACCGGCATATAAAACGGATATGGTATCCAGGGTAATGCCATTGGTCCAGCCCTGATCGATCATAAAATCAAATACGTTCAGCGATCCCTGGAAATTGGACAGCGCATCTACAAAATTACCGGCGTTGTAATAAGACGCGGCATCTTTGGAATAACCGGCATAGAGATCAGTCAATGGTTTCCTGTTGTCCAGCGCCAAAAGCATATATCTTTTCGCTGAATCTTTTACGGTGGCATTTTCCAGTTCGATATATTTTTTGATGGCAGCCAAAGCAATTTCACGCGCGCCGGGAGTAGACGCTTTCTGGACAGAGTCCTCCGAAATGAGGCTATATATTTTTGCCTTGGTATACCAACCTTCCGGGTTATTCTTATTTTTTTCCCCGGCTAAGAAATTCTCCACCTCATTTTTGGCTTCGTTCAACTGTTGTTTGGCCAGATAGTCCTTAGCCTTATTGATTTTTTGAGCGGATAATCCCATTCCTGTCATAACTATCAGCCCCAATAACAAAAAGAAAGATTTCATGTTTTACTGTTTATTAAAAAAAGGATTCATAAAGAGCGTTTGTAATCGGACATTTAGCTAAAGTAAATGCCCTGTTTCCGTTTCCGGTTTAACCAACTGTTTTTGTTTGAACGACCAGCAGCATGAACGGTTATTCTTCCGTTTTGCCAGATGCTTCTTCGGAAGCATCGGTTGCGTGATCATCATTATTAATATCGCCGTCCAAAGGATCATGGGCGGCATCTGAACCCTCTGCCGCCGGCCCCTGCCCGTCATTTTCTTCCGCATGATTGTCATGGTCTGCCGGGATCGTAAGCTTGGTAATGGCGGCAATCTCATCTCCCTCATCCAGCCTGATCAGTTTTACGCCCTGCGTCGCCCTGCCTTGCTCGCTGATGCTGGACACGCCCATTCTGATGGTTATTCCGCTTTTGCAGGTGATCATCAGGTCTTCCCTTTCCGTCACATCCAATATCCCTACCAGACGACCTGTTTTAGCGGTAACATTGATCGTTTTAACCCCTTTTCCTCCCCTGTTGGTGATCCGGTATTCCTCAATCTCCGTTCTTTTGCCATAACCTTGTTCGCTCACAACCAAAACAGTACGGGATTTATCTTCAGTATTGACACATATCATGCCAATCACTTCATCATGCGCATCATCTACTTCTATGCCTGTTACGCCAATGGCTCCCCTTCCGGTTGGCCGCACCTTAACTTCGGGGAAACGGATGGCCCTGCCTGATTTCACCGCCATCATGATCTCGCATTGACCATCGGTTAATCTTGCCGCCAGCAGCTCGTCGCCGGCATTAACGGTGATCGCGATGATCCCCGACTGGCGCGGCCGGCTGAAATCTTCCAAAGGCGTTTTTTTGATAATGCCTTTTTTTGTGCAGAGCAGGATATAGCGGCTGTTCACAAATTCCTTGTCTTCAAAGTCCTTTATGTCGATAATTGCCCTGATCTTATCATCCGGCGGCAACTGGATAAGGTTCTGGATGGCCCTTCCCCTACTGGTTTTATCGCCTTCGGGAATTTCATAAATGTTCAGCCAGTAGCACCTTCCCTTTTCTGTAAAGAACAGCATGGTGGAATGGGTCGAACCGACAAAAAGATGCTCTATGTAATCTTCTTCCCTTGTTCTTCCGCCAATGGCTCCCCTGCCGCCCCTGCGCTGCTGACGGAATTCCGTTGCGGAAGTTCGTTTGATATAGCCCAGGCGCGAAATGGTGATCACCACATCTTCTTCCTTGATCAGGTCCTTAATACGAACCTCGTCATCCAGGTAGGTGATCTCCGTGCGGCGGTTATCGCCGAATTTGTCTTTTATTTCGAGCAGCTCTTTTTTGATTACCTCAAAGCGCTTGCCTTCATCGCCTAACAGTTCCCGGAGATAATTGATCAGTTTTATCAGCTCTTCGAATTCTTCCCTGATCTTTTCGCGCTCCATGCCGGTCAGCCGCTGTAGCCGCAGTTCCAGTATGGCTTTTGCCTGTATTTCATCCAACCCCCATCCGGCGCCGATCAGGGCTTCTTTGGCCTTCTCCGGAGTGGAAGATGCGCGGATCAGCGCAATGACCTCATCGAGGTGATCCAGGGCGATAAGGTATCCCTGGAGTATATGCGCTTTCTTCTGCGCCTCCCTGAGCTCATACTGCGTTCTGCGTACGACGACCTCATGACGGAAATCAATGAACTCGGCGATCATTTCTTTCAGGTTCAGCGTTCTCGGCCTGCCCTTGACGATAGCGACATTGTTGATGCCGTAAGAGGTCTGCAGTTCGGTGAATTTATACAACTGGTTTACGATCACATTGGCAATGGCGTCTCTTTTAAGGTCGATCACGATCCTGGTGCCTTCCTTGTTGTTAGACTCATTGTTGATGTGCGCAATCCCTTCAATGACCTTTTCGTTGACCAGGCGCCCGATATGGTCGCACAGCGCGTCGCGGCTTACCTGGTAAGGGACTTCCGTGATAATAATGGTTTCGCGGCCGCTGGGCTTGGCATCTATGTGCAGTCGCCCCCGAAGCACTACCCTGCCTCTTCCAAAATGCATGGCGGCCTTAACGCCTTCAATGCCATAGATAATGCCGCCGGTAGGGAAATCAGGGGCTTTAACATGCTGCATCAGCTCGTCGATGGCGATCTCGCGGTTATCGATATAGGCGATACAGCCGTCCACGACCTCGTTGAGGTTATGGGGTAAGATATTTGTAGCCATCCCCACGGCGATGCCGCTGGAGCCGTTGACAAGCAGATTGGGGATCCGCGTAGGCAAAACGGTGGGCTCTTCCAGGGAATCATCGAAGTTGAGCTGAAAATCGACGGTTTCTTTTTCAATATCTTCCAGCATGCTTTCCGCAATCCGCTGCAGCCTGGCTTCCGTATAACGCATGGCCGCGGGACCATCGCCATCCTGGCTGCCGAAGTTGCCCTGCTTATCGATCAGCGTGTACCGCATGCTCCATTCCTGCGCCATCCTTACCAGGGTATCGTAAACGGATTTATCCCCGTGGGGGTGATATTTACCCAATACCTCCCCTACTATCCTGGCTGATTTTTTATAGGCTTTATTGTAGTGGATACCCAATTCATTCATGGCGTGCAACACGCGGCGATGAACGGGTTTTAACCCGTCCCTGACATCAGGCAGCGCGCGACCGACAATGACCGACATAGAATAGTCTATGTAGGCAGTTTTCATTTGCTCTTCTATATTGACGGGTATCGTGCGATTATTGTCTTCTGTTTGATCCGGGGCGAGATCGTTATTCTCTTCCATTTGATAATTAGTCTTTGTTTTTCAATGAGTTCCCTTAAAGAAAGTTTCGTTGCATCGGGGTTGGCAAATTTACCGATTTCCGCCCTATAAACCATCGCGGAATAAGTCTTAATATACCTATTTTTCCACCATTGTGAATACCCGGAAACCGGTTCAAACGGCGGGTTTTAACGTCATGTTGATAAATCGGTGAATAATAAAGCGTAAATTGTAAACGATTCTTCAGGGAACCTTCATCCTGTCGTTCCTGAACGCTCTTCTATTTATCCTTGAAAAACCGGCAATCCTTGACTACTGCCCGTTTTTTGAATATGCGTACGTATAATGTCGTTATATGAACAAGTATCTTTTGCTGAGAGACAACAAACAGTCAGGTCCGTTTACGGCGGCTGAAATGATTGCCAAAGGCATGAAGGCATACGACCTGGTATGGCTGGAGGGCAAAAGCGCGGCCTGGAGGTATCCCAGTGAGATCGAAGAGCTGAAACCCTATGCTCCGGCGGTCGAAGAACAGCCTTATGACCGGTTTTATATAAGAAAAGAGGCTGGTCAAAATGATGGTATTCTTGTGTCTGATACGGCTGAGAACGTTTCAGCAAAAACAAATAAGGGAATTGCAGCGAGGGATCACTCGGCATACCTTCCCCAGTCGCAGGATATCCCCCGGAAAAAAGTATACATTAATTTTCCAGGTTCCCGGGCCGGGGTTTCGGCGCTGGGCGAGCAGGAAAAACCGAATGAAAATGAAAGGGAAAAAATGGGCGCCGCATCCACAGCATATAGCGCCTCCGCAGCCTATGATATTCCCGAGCCTTTACCGGAAAATGTTAATGAAAAATTAAGAAATCAATTGTCTTCGGTCGACTGGAACGCTTCTGCTGCCAACTGGAGCGCATCGCCGGCTATGGGGAACGAACTCGCCGCTTCCGGCCGGGAAAAGCGTTTTTCTTTCGGCTCATATACTACCTGGATCATAGCTTCCTGCCTGGTGCTGGGGGGCGTTTTGATCGGACTGCTCATCAGTAATGCCGGGCAGCAAAAAAACATCAGGGACCTGGATTCCATTATTAAGCAAATACAGGAGAGAGAAAAACAAAAGATACAATCGGCTATAGCCCGCCCTGCCTGGACAGGCAATACGGCTATTGATCCGGCTGACAATAAAGGCCAACCGCAGACTGCTGTTGAGCCGGCCGGGAGAAAGAAGGAGTATCGGTTAACCGGCAACGCAATGCCTGAGGCTGGGGTTCATCCGAAAAATAGTCCGTTGGATAAGCCCTCCGTTTCAATGGCTTCAAACCCCCTTCCGGCGCGGGATATAAAAGACGCTGCAGTCAGGGTTAATACTTCGCAACAGGCAAATAACCGCCTGCTGAATACCCGCCAACAGGGAGAGGCCGCCCTAAGCGCAGTTGCGGAAGAAAGATCCGGCGGCGCCTCCAATACTCCTCCGGCCGCCGACAGAGAGGATCTTTATAACCTCGTGTCTGTTAAGACAGGCAAATACAAGACCGGCGTTTTGGGAGGCATCTCTCCCCTGGAACTGGAGTTGACTAACGGTAGCCAACATACGCTTAGGAATGTGGAGGTCCAGGTTAATTATCTTGGACTTGAGAAAAAACTAATAAGATCGCAAAATATTTATTTTAGAAATGTCGCTCCGGGCGAACAGCTCGTAAAAGAAGTCCCCAGGTCCAGCCGCGGCGTATATGTAGAGTGCCTGATCGCCCGGATTGAGTAAACGGCGCCGCTCAGTTTTTACATACGGTTAATTGTCTAATATGGTTTTGGCACAAATCTTGAAACCATACTATTGTTAACGCTATTTCGAAATAGTTTCCCCTCCTCCCGTACACGGTTTTTTAACCATTTATTTATTTTATGCGTCGCTATTAACGATTAACTATCGTAATCGCGGTTATTGATCATTCATTAAATATTATACTATGAAAAAGGTGTTTATGGTTTTAGTTGCTTCAGTCATTACCGCTACGGGGCTGTTTTCTTTCAGTACAATGGTAGATGGAAACATTATCGGTAAGGTAGTTCCACCCGAAGGAGCGGAAAAAGTATGGGCGATAAATGGCTCAGACTCTTTAGAAGCGCAACTTGTGGACGGAGGTTTCTCTTTTTCCTTAGCGCCGGGAACCTGGAAGATCGTGGTTGACGCCAAGGAGCCGTTTAAGGATGCCGTATTGGAAAACGTAGAATCCAGGGATGGCGAAAGCACAGATCTCGGAGAGATTACGCTCCAGCAATAATAAATACATAGAGTAGTTCGTCTATTTTTAATTATTTGCATTCATTCGTTAAGAACAGGGGTTGTATCGGAAGCGAAACGCATCTCAAAAATCAAAGACTTTTGGGAGGTTTCAACAATCGATACAACCTCTTTTCATTTGAAGAGAGATAAAGAAAAATTTAAGACGTAAATATTCAGCGCCGGCCGGCGGAAAGTTCCATGATGATCGACCATTCCTTATCGGTTACAGGCTGCACGCTCAGCCTGCCCAATTTCACCAGGGCCATATCTTTTAAGCGTTTGTCCGCCTTAATATCCGATAAGCTAACGGGATGGGATAAGGGCTTTACCGGTTTGAGCTCTACCGATACCCAGGCATCCTTGTCGGCGGTGGGATCGGGATACGCTTCTTTGGAAACCTTTGCAATGCCCACTATGGCAAGTCCCTCGTTACTGTGATAAAAGAATACCTCGTCGTTTTTTTTCATCGCCCGAAGGTTATTGCGGGCCGCGTAATTGCGTACGCCGTCCCAGGAGGTATGTTTATCCTTTACCAATTGATCCCAGGAATAAACAAAGGGTTCTGATTTGACCAGCCAATATGCCATATCTGTTTCTATTTTGCAAATTTAACGATATCGGGCCGGTTACCACCCCATTGCCAATACGTCGGCGATATGTAGGGTTTTCATCGGCATGTTTTTATGTTGAATGCATCCGTCCAGGTGCATCAGGCAGGAAAGGTCTGTGGAAATAATGTATTCGGCCCCGGTTGCTTCTGCGTTAGTTATCTTCTGGTCGCCCATCGCCACGGAAATGGGTTCGAATTTTACCGCGAAACTTCCGCCGAAGCCGCAGCAGGTTTCCACATCGTTCATTTCCACCAGGCGCAATCCTTTTACGCGGGACAATAATTGCCGGGGCTGCGTTTTAATGCCGCAATCGCGCAATCCTGCGCAGGAATCATGGTAAGTGGCGATCGCTTCAAAGGAAGCGCCGACATCTTCTACGCGCAAGACATTGATCATAAAGTCGGAAAACTCATAGGCTCTTGCGGCAAGGGCCTTTACCTCGTTGTGAACCGACGAGTTGTCGAATAGTTTCTGGTAGTGGCTCCGGATAAAGCCTACGCAGGAGGCGCTGGGCGCCACAATATAGTCGGAGCCGCTAAAATCGCGTAGAAATTTAAGGCATACTCCTTTCGACTCGTTGCTGAACCCTGCATTGTACGCAGGCTGTCCGCAACAGGTTTGTTCCGTATTATAGCTTACTTCGCAACCCGCTTTCTCCAGCACCTTGATCATGTTAAAGGCGGTGGAGGGATAAAGCTGATCTACGAAACAGGGTATAAACAATTGCGCTGTCATGTTGTAAAAGACCTTACCAGGGAGATCATTTTTAATGAAGTAATAGCCGCTTCCTTTCCTTTATGGCCGTGCGCGCCGCCTATCCGTTCCATGGCCTGCTGATGGTTATCGACCGTTAATACGCCGAAAATAACAGGTACGGGCAGGGCAAGGTTCAACTGGGTAATGCCGTCTGTTACGGATCGGCATACATAATCAAAATGAGGGGTGTCTCCCCGCAATACGCACCCCAGGGCGATAAAGGAAAGCGGTTTGTCGTCTTTGTACTTATGCAGGTCCCAGTATTTTTTTATGGCAAAAGGGATCTCCACCGCGCCAGGGACGGTAATGGTAATGATATTCGAGACCTTGTTTTCTTTCAATGTTTCCCGGCATCCCCTTTCCAATTCGTCCACGATATTGTTGTTCCACTCGGTCTTCACTATAATGATACAGGCATTCTGTATGAGAATGCCTGTGCCTGTTTTAAGTAGCGCGCTATTGATTACGTCAGCCATATCTTGCCGTTATTTTAATTGTCCCAGCCTGGCGAGGTATTTTTCTACTTCGGCTCCTCTTTCGCTGGAGGGATATTTGTTCCTGATCAGGGTGTACATGGCTATCGCATCCTGGTTGGAACCAAGATCTTCGTACAAAAGGCCTGCGCGAAAAAGATATTCGGGGGAGTTAAAATCGTCCTCGTCAAAGCTGGTGCCGGCTTTTTTATAGGTTTCGGCAGCTTCTTTTTTCTTGCCGGACTCTGCCAGCGCATCGGCCAGCAAGCCGGTAGCGCGCACCTTGATCAGCGGGTCGTCGGTGGAAAATTCTTTCAGGAATTTAAGGGCGTTATTAAAATCGCCAAGATTCATATAGCAGGAAGCGGCATAAAATTTAGCCAGGTTTCCGGCCTTGGTGCCATCGTACCGGGAAATGATCTTTAACAATCCCTGGTTGGCGCCGTCGCCGTTAAGGGCCAGGCTGGAAGAATCCATGCGAAAGTATTGTTCTGCTTTCCAGAGGGCTGCGGCAGCTTTTTCTTCTTTCGGCGCCTGGACATAAAACTGGTAGATAAAATAGCCGGCTATCAGCAATACTACTGCCGAAGCGCCGTAAATGAGTTTTTTGCCATTCCTTTCCCAGAATGGCAATCTCAGGCTGTTATGCGATACTACTTCGGGTTTATCGGTTTCCTTATGTTTGCCTTCGTTAGCCATGTACAGTGTTAGATTAAAGAGGTTATTTATTTGATGATTGATGAAATTACGCGCTGAAGGCGCCGGTTAATCGACGATGAACGGATAATCTGGCTGTTGTACAATATCTTTTAACACTTCGTCGTCGGTTGGCCAGGGAGATTCCTCCGCGAACTTTACCGAGGCGGCGACGGTTTCGCTGACGCGCTTATCGATTTCGTCTATTTCTTTTTGCGTGGCAAATTTATTGTCAAGTATGGTTTTCAGGGTCTGTTGAAGAGGATCCCTTTGCTTGTACTCCTCAACTTCCTCCTTTGTGCGGTATTTCTGCGGATCGGAAATAGAATGGCCTTTATACCGGTAGGTTTTGATCTCCAGTAAGGTGGGGCCCCCGCCTTCCCGGGCTCTTTTTACCGCGCGGGCAACCGCGTCATGAACGGCCTCGGGTTTCATCCCGTCGACAGAATCGCCCGGCATTTCATACGCGTCGGCCAGTTTGTAGATATCCACCACATTGCTGGTGCGCTCAACCGAAGTGCCCATTGCATAGTTGTTGTTTTCGCAGATAAATACCACGGGCAGCGTCCAGGTCATGGCGATATTGAATACTTCATGCAGGATGCCCTGGCGGGCGGCGCCATCGCCGAAAAAGGTAAGCGAAACATTGTCTGTTCCCTTGTATTTTTCCGCGAAAGCCAGTCCGGCCCCCGTGCCAATCTGGGCGCCCACAATACCATGGCCGCCATAGAACGCAACGTTTTTTCCAAAGAAGTGCATGCTTCCTCCCTTCCCCTTGCTGCAGCCGGTGGCTTTTCCATACAGTTCGGCCATACAGCTATCGGCAGACACGCCTTTGGCAAGCGCCAGCCCATGATCGCGATAGGCGGTAATGAACGGATCTTCCGGACGCGTAGCCGTCATACAACCGGCGGCAATAGCTTCCTGACCTACATAGGCGTGAAAAAATCCGCGGATCTTTCCTTCCATTTTATATTTTTCTTCCGCCGTCAATTCGAATTGGCGGATAAGCTGCATGAGCTCGTACCAGTATAGGTAGGTTTCTTTTGAGAATTTGGTTGCCACTTTACGAAATTTGAGCCGCAAAGATAAGGGTAAGAACGCATATCTTATAATGCCTTCGCTTATCTTGCAGCTTATCTTAATAAATTGTTACAACTCAACTCAATATCGCTGGTTCATTTTAAGAACTACAGGCAGCAGTTTTTCAGTTTTTCCGAGAGAATAACCGGTATTTGCGGCCCTAATGGCATTGGTAAGACAAATCTGCTTGATGCCATCCATTATCTCTGCTTTACCAAGAGTTATTTTGGCCGCTCCGATAGTCAGCATGTTCATTCGGGAATGTCGGGTTTTCGCATAGAAGGCGATTTCACCCTCGACGGCCGGGCGATGAAAGCCGTTTGTATCGTAAGGGAAACCGGGCGGAAAGAATTTTTATTGGATGATGCGCCCTATGAGCGATTTGCCGATCATATCGGCAAATTTCCCTGCGTGATCGTTGCTCCCGATGATATCCAGGTCATTACCGGCGGCAGCGAGGAACGCCGTCGTTTTATTGACGCCCTGCTATGCCAGGCAGACCCGGAATACCTGCGGCGGCTGATGAACTACAATAAGATATTGCAGCAGCGCAACGGCTTCCTGAGATCGATGGCGGATCGCCGGATATCCGATACGCAGCTGCTGGATGTATACGATCAGCAGCTTGCCGGCGACGGGACCTTTATCTACGCTAGGCGAAAGGCATTTTTAGCCGATTGCATCCGGAAAGTGAGATCGTTCTACCAGCAGATCTCGGGCGGGGACGGACCGCTGGAACTGCATTATGAGAGTCAGCTGGCGCAGGAGCCATTTGAGTTGTTGTTACGGCAATACAGGGAGAAGGATATCTATCTTCAGCGCACGGGCGCCGGCATCCATAAAGACGAGCTCCTCATTACGCTGAAGCAGCAGCCCTTCAGAAATATCGCTTCACAGGGGCAGCGGAAAAGCCTGCTGTTCGCGTTAAAGCTTGCCGAATTCACCATCCTGAAAGAAAATAAACAATTTGCTCCCCTCCTGCTGCTGGACGATGTTTTTGAGAAGCTGGATGAGCAGCGCATGCATAATTTGTTGGATTGGGTGTGCGTACAGAACGAGGGGCAGCTCTTTATCACCGATACCCACGCCGGACGCATGGATGATCACCTGAAACAGCTCGGGCTGCCTTACCAGCTCTTACCATTGTAATTGATCCGCTACCGGCCCCTCGCTGGGGCGGATCAGGCCGGCATGGATCGGCCCTTCCCTGTTTGTCTTTATCCCGGTCGCTCCCCTGCCGCGATCGTGTATGTCGCGACTTTCCGGAATTCAGATTATTCCCTTAAACTGCCTACCTTCGGCCTATGGCAGAATATTCCCTTGGCGACGCCTTGCAACAGTTTCTTAAACAGAGCCGGCTGAAGGTCCCGATGCAGGCTTTACAGATCCAGGATATATGGGAGAACATCATGGGGAAAACCGTTGCCCGCTACACGGAAAAAATAGATATCCAGGGGCAGACCTTGCAGATCACCACTCATGTGGCGCCGCTTAAGCAGGAACTGCTTTACCAGAAAGAAAAAATCATTCAACGCGTGAATGAAGCGCTGGGAGAAAAGCTGATCAACGAGGTGCGGATCGTTTAATGGGGATGAAAACCCTTATTCCCGGGGCTTCCGCCGAAGGCATCGGCGACAAGATCCCGGAAGCGGTTTAGCTAAAATAAGGCGTGGCGATCTTTCAAAGAGGGGGATTAAAACTTGTACCCGATCCCTGCGACATCGCTTCTGAACTTTTCCATTCCCTTCCGGTCCTGCAGCGTAACAAAACATGTTTTAAGGTCTTTTCCGCCAAATACGATATTGCTTACGCCTTTTCCCGTAAGGCTTACCTCCTGCACCTGCTTGCCTGCGGGGTTAAAAATGGCCACTGTGCCCTTGCCGTGACGGCATACATACAGGTTTCCCTTGCTGTCGCATTTCATGCCGTCCATGCCAAAATCTTCGAAGAGCGCAAAAATACGCTGACCGCTGATATTGCCCTGGGCGTCTACGTCAAACGCCCATATCCGGCGCTGTACGCTTTCATTGACATATAGTATTTTTTCATCCGGGCTGAGACAGATGCCATTGGTCGTGCCCATGTTTTCTTTTAACAGGACCGCTTTCCTATCGAGGCCAATCCTCCATAAATTTCCGGTTTGATTTTTCCAGTCGGGGTCAGAGGCGAATATGATCCCCGAGCGGGCAATACAAAGATCATTGGGCTGGTTGAACCTGGGATCGTGGCAGTAAGCGCTGATCTCTTTGGTGGCCATGTTTACCTCGAGGATATTATGCCCCGTAAAGTCTGCTATCAGCATATTGCCCTGCGCATTAAACTGGATGGCGTTGCCAATGCTTTTACCGGGGAGCTCAACAAAAAGTTCTGCCTTTCCTTCCGCATCGACGACCCCGATGGTTCCATCCCTCTGATAATTCACCACAAATAATCTCCCCTCTTTGTCCACCGCCGGCCCTTCAATGTTCTTGGAGAAAATATCCATAGCCGTGTAGTCCACCGCGTTAAACAGGGATTTGGCAAACTCCTGGCTCGGGCTGAGCTTGTGATGGCATGCGGCGAGGCAGATCAAAAATAAACCGGATAACAGTAGCGATTTCATATTAAACGTATTAACGATTGTCAAAATAGCAGGGAAAGGAAACCGTATTCAGGGAATCATTTTCAATATATACAAAATATAACAACTGCGAGCAAATAAACCTGTCACTGGATCCGTATCCTGGGGTCTACGATGCCATAAAGCAGATCGGCCAGTATATTGATGACAATAAAAAAGAAGGAAGCGATCAGGGCGGATCCCATCACCACGGGGAAATCGAGGTTTTCCAGCGCGTCTACCGTGATCTTTCCGATGCCCTTCCATCCAAAGATATACTCCACGAAGAAGGCCCCGGCCAGCAGTTCGGCAAACCATCCGGTAATTGCGGTAATGACCGGGTTCAGCGCATTCCTTAACGCATGTTTCCGGATCACGGTCATTTGCCCGAGCCCCTTGGCATAGGCGGTGCGTATATAATCCTGGTTCAGCGTGTCCAGCATGGCGCTCCGGGTCAGTTGCGTGATGATGGCCAGCGGCCGGATGCCCAGGGTGAGCGCGGGAAGGATGAGATTTTTTAATTGCAGTTGCCTTCCTTCAAAGGGATCGGTGTCGAACAGGCTGCCAGTCATGCTTAACCCGGTGTAGCCGCTCAGGACAAATCCAAATAAATAGGCGATCACGATGCCCATAAAAAACGAAGGCGCCGAGATGCCCAGGATGCTGGTAAAGATGGCCGAGGAATCCATCCATGTATTTTTCTTAACGGCTGCGAGCGCGCCTAAGGGAATGCCTATGGTAACGGCAATGCACATGGCCGCAAACGCCAGCAATAGGGTGCCCGGCAACGCTTCGGTCAATATTTCCCAGACCTCTCTTTTGGATTGATAGGAACGCCGTAGATACGGAAGCTTCAGGGCGAGCCTGGCATCTCCCCCTATGAAGAGGCCCCGGAGTTGTTTTTGTTCAATATCGACCCTGGAGTGTATGGCTACCGGGGAGACATCGTTCAGGTATAAAACAAACTGTTTCCATTTTGGCTGATCCAGATAAAGTTCCTTGCGTATGTTTTGCTGAGTAGCCATGTCGGCGGTCTGCCCCATGACAAGCCGGGTAGGATCGCCAAATCCCTGGAAAAGAAAAAATACCAGGATCATTATGCCGAGCATAACGAATACGCCGTAAATGATCTTCCTGGTTATATAGTTTATCAATGCTGATCTTATTTCATCTGCTGCAGGGCTTTCAGGGCCTGGTCGAGGTCCGGCGCGCTCCATTTGTGAATGATCGTTCCTCCCCTGATCAGGAACAGCGTAGGGTTATACCGGGCAGCCGTCTTGATGGCTGTTCCATCGCTCCGCAAAGGCGTAAGCCGGCGAAAGGCTTCGGGGCCGCTATTGAAAGCTTCTTCGATGGTCAGATTGGCGACCAGAAATGCCGGAATATTTCGGCTCTCCGCCTGCGTTAGAATCAGGTCCAATGCTGCTGTCCACCTGCCCGCCTTGTATCCGTCCTTTACAAACAGAAAAAGCTGGGTACGGTCTTCTGTTAACAGGGCGAGCGTAGTATCGTTGCCTGAAACCGTTTGCAGGATGAAGTCCCGGATCGCCGCCTGCGCATTGCCTTTTTTGACCACCTTATCCTCTCTCTTGACAAAGGCGTAAGAATCGTCGAAATCATCGGGGAAGTTATCGGCGTTAAAGCTGACAGGTTTTCCGTCTTTTTCATATGTGAATACGATCACCGTGCTATCGGGAACGGCGCCGGGAGGCGCTTTCATTTTTTCAGGAATATTATTGCCGACCTTATAAGGCAGGCAATCCACGATCGGCAAATGGAGCAGCGCATGCCATTGCAGGGCAAAGGAAAATACCGCGGTGAAGAACAGGATCAGTATGGCCCGGCGGGAAGCCAGGAAGGGTTTTATCTTATCGCGGTAGATGAAGATAAGGGCGATCAGCGCCAGCAGCAGCAGGTCCTTGGCAAAGGACTGGCCCGCCTGCAACGGGATGCAATCGCCAAAACAACCGCATTCCCTGATCTTGCCGGAGAATAGCGCATAGGCAGTGAGAAAGGTAAAAAATACGATCAGCGCCAGCAGCATCCAGCTGAATATCCTCATTTTCCAGCCCAGCAATACCGCTACGCCCGCAATGATCTCAAAGGCGATCATGATGATGGACAGGGCAAGCGTATAGTCGTTCAGGAAATGCCAGCCCCAGACCTCGAAGAATTCCTGCATTTTATAGCTCAGTCCCAGCGGGTCATTCGCCTTAATAAGGCCGGAGAAAATAAACAATACGCCAACAATAATCCTTGAGATGGTGAGTAGTATTTTCATGGATAGCGCTTTTTATGGGGATTGCTTTTCAGCGGCATCTTCTCTCATGATCAACGCAAAAACCGCATAGTTAATGATGTCCTGGTAGTTTGCCTCCATGCCCTCGCTGATCAGCGTTCTTCCGTCGTTGGCCAGGATCTGCCGCATCCGCATGAGCTTCATCAGGATCAGGTCTACAAAACTCTCCTGGCTGAGGCGACGCCAGGCTTCGTCGTAGTCGTGGTTTTTAGCCTGCATCAGGGCCTGGGTTTCCATCACTTTGGCGTCATACCATTTCTCTACCTGTTCCGCGGGCAGGTCCTCGATCGACCCGGAGGGGTTCGACAGTTGTATCAGCCCGATGATGCAGTAGTTGACTATACCCCTGAATTCATCGGTAATATTATCCGCGACGCGTTGGGCGCCTTTTTCCTGGATGGAGCGGATGCGCAGGACCTTGATCAGGATCTGGTCTACTATGGAGATCGGTCTTAATACTCTCCAGGATGTTCCGTAGTCCTTCGTTTTTTTAATAAATATTTCCTTGCAGGAGGCGATTGCGGCATCGTATTGCTGGAGGGTGTCCGACATGTGGCGAATCAATTGTTCAATAGTTAGAATTATTCCGGAATTTTACCGGCCAAAGGTAAAGATAACCGCAAAATGTTTACGTTGAACTGTAAAGGAAAGCTATTGGATATCCGGGAGCCTGTCGTCATGGGCGTCATTAATGTTACGCCTGATTCTTTTTATGAAGGAAGCCGGATGATGCAAACGAATATCGCGGGCGTGGAAACAGCGGTTATCGATCCGGTTCTCAGGAAGGCCGAGCAGATGATCCACGATGGCGCGGGCATTATTGATATCGGCGCGCAGAGTTCCCGTCCCGGGGCGCCCCTGCTTTCAGCCGAGGAAGAGCTTTTCCGGCTGACTGGCGTTTTTGAAGCGCTGACGCTTCATTTTCCCGACGCGATTTTTTCAATAGATAGTTTTTATAGCCGGGTAGCTTCGGAAGCCGCGGCAGCGGGCGCATCGATCATCAACGATATCAGCGGGGGAAGCATGGACCGCCAGATGCTGGCTGTGGCCGGCCGGTCGGGCCTTCCGTATATTTGCATGCACATGCGCGGAACGCCGCAAACCATGCAACAGTTGACCGGTTATGAAAACGTTACGTTGGAAGTACTGGATTATTTTATTGCCAGAACAGAAGCCTGCCGCCTGGCGGGAATCAAGGACGTCATTATAGATCCCGGGTTTGGATTCAGTAAAAACCGCCGGCAGAACTTTGAACTGCTGAGGAATATGCCTGTTTTAAAAGCCCTGAACAAGCCCATTCTGGCCGGATTATCGAGAAAGTCGATGGTATACAAAACCCTGGGCGTAGGCCCCGAGCAGGCGTTGAACGGAACGACAGCGCTAAATACCCTGGCGCTGATGCATGGCGCGAACATATTAAGAGCGCACGATGTGCGCGAGGCGCGGGAATGCATTGTTTTGTTCAGGGAATGGCAGGATGCGGACAGGCAGGAAGATATTGCCGCAGAAGCCTAAAAAATCCCGGCGCCTGGGCGACCGGGATCAATATTTTTGTTTTCAACAATGTCTTTTGATCTCTACTTACTCCCCGGCTGGGCAGGAGGAGCAGGCGTGGTAACGTCCACCACTTCCACATCGAATATCAGGTTGTCGAATGCCTTGAAAGGCGCGCCCTGCGGCGGGTTGGGACCATAAGCCAGCATGGAGGGAATGTATAACCTGCCCTTGCCGCCCTTGCTGAACAAACGAAGACCGTCATCCCATCCTTCGATCGCGCCCCTGCCGCCGATCACCAGCACAAAGGGATCGGTATGGCCGAACGTGGTATCCAGGTTGGTATCAAACACGGTCCCGTCGAAAGTCTGCCCCTTGTACATTACATGAACGGCTTTGCCGCTATCGGCCGCGGGGCCGCTGCCTTTTGCGAGTATCTCTACAAAGGTTCCCTTCTCGGTTTTTTCGGCCTTGATATTATTGTCGGCAAGATATTTTTCAATATCCTTTACTTCCTGCGCTTTCTTATCTTCCAGCAATGCCTGCTGATCGTTTCTCACATCATCTTCGCTGGTGAAAATATCCTCCACTTTCAGGACGAGCGTAAGCTTGTCTTTCTTGCCGATAAACGGAGGCAGCTGCCCCTGCTTTTTCAATAGACTGTCGGCAAGCATAACGATGACCGCGCTGTCCCCCTTTCTTAACTGGTCGAATATTTCAGCAGGATTATAAACGGGGCCCACGCTATCCACTGCCGCGTAGGTTGGAAGGCCGCCCAGGCTGGTCGATAAAACAGAATCGCCTTTTCCGGTCCGCTCCACTTTTTGCGTATAATGGACTTTAAGGAATTCGCCTTTTTTTGCCAGTTCGCCTTTCCCGTCGGATATGACCTTATAAAGCAATCCGCTCTTTGTTTTTTTGAATGAGCCGCCGCCCTTCGAGCAAGCGCCGAATACCAGCAAAAGGGCCATTCCAAGAATAATTGTCGTGATTTTTTTCATTAGTTGTTTATTTTAGCGCTGAGGCGTTTTCTTTCATGGCCTCTAAAAATTTTTGTACCGTTGTTTCCAGGGAGTCGGGACTTCTTCCCCCGGCGGCGTTAAAATGCCCTCCGCCATTAAAATACTTCCGGGCAAAGGAATTAACGTCAAATCCGCCCTTGCTGCGAAAGCTCCATTTGCGCTCCTCGTCCCTGTCGATCACCAGGGCGGCAAGTTTTATGCCCTGTATGCTTAAGGGATAGTTAACCAGCCCTTCGGTATCGCCGGTCTTTATCTGGAAACGAAGCAGGTCTTTTTTGGAAATGGCGATCAGCGCGGTATTGTATTCATAATACAGTTCCATCCTGTTCATCAGCACATGCCCCAGGAAACGGAGCCTGTTCTCCAGGAAATTATCGTAAATGTTTTCGTGCACTTTGGCGTGGTCCAACCCCTTGTCTTTCAGCTCAGCGACCATCCGGTGCACGCCGGCATGCGTGGAGGCAAACCGGAACGATCCCGTATCGGCCATCACGCCGGCATACAGGCATTCTGCAATGGTATTATTGATCCTGTCCCTGTGACCCGAACCGACAATAAAATCATAGATCATTTCACAGGTAGAACTTTTTGAAGTATCGCTTGCGCCGTATTCAAAATTATCCGCATCAGGCTGCTGATGATGATCAATCAGTATGCGCGTGCAGCGGACCTCATAAAGTTTGGGCGCAAGGTTTTTGGTCCTGGAAAAGATGTTGAAGTCCAGGCAGAACAACCATTCGGCATTTTTCAGCGCTTCTTCGGCCTTGTCGGGGGATGCTTCGAAATCTATCACCTTATCGGTTCCCGGCATCCAGTTTAGCCAGCTTGCCCAATTGGTTGGGGAGATAACAGTTACCTGGTGTCCGAAACTCCGTAAAAAATGGTACAGCCCGAGTGAAGATCCCATGGCGTCGGGATCAGGCTTTTGGTGAGTGGTGATCGCCACCCGCCTGGGCGTCGTTAATAATCCGTATATTTCCGTTATAGACTTCATTAAAATGCGTGCAAAGTTGCGGAATTAATGGCCAATTGCCAATTTTTACTTGAATCCTTTCCAATTGTCTGAAGGCAAATGGTAAACTTACTATAACTTGCGCCCAAAATGCGCAATATGAGCAATAGAACGTTTACCATGATCAAGCCGGACGCCATGAAAAATGGCCATGCCGGGGCGATCATCGACCAGATCATTAAAAAAGGATTTAAGATCATCGCTTTAAAACAGACAAGGCTGGATGCGGGGAAAGCCGGAGAATTTTATGCCGTTCACAAAGAAAGGCCCTTTTATGGAGAACTGGTATCTTTTATGAGCAGCGGCCCCATTATTGCGGCTATCCTTGAAAAAGAGAATGCGGTGAATGATTTTCGCGCGCTTATCGGCGCCACCGACCCCGCTAAAGCCGACGAGGGGACCATCAGGAAGCTTTTCGCGACCTCGCTGGGAGAAAATGCCATTCATGGCAGCGATAGCGATGAAAACGCTAAAATCGAGGGCGATTTCTTTTTCAGCGCCCTGGAAAGAATATGATCTTTCTTCGACATTGTTGAACCTCAGAATGCATAAGTATGAAAAAAGCCCCTATTGTAGGTATCATCATGGGTAGCGACAGCGATCTTCCGGTCATGAAGGCGGCCGCGGACCTGCTAAAGGATTTTGACATACCATTTGAACTCACCATCGTATCGGCTCATCGTACCCCTGAACGCATGATCCGGTACGCTTCTGAGGCCCGGTCAAGAGGATTAAAGGTTATTATTGCAGGAGCAGGCGGCGCGGCCCATCTTCCCGGGATGGTGGCGTCTGTTACTTCGCTCCCCGTTATTGGAGTGCCGGTGAAATCTTCCAACTCCATCGACGGATGGGATTCCGTTCTCTCCATTTTACAAATGCCTAATGGCATTCCGGTGGCTACCGTAGCCCTGAATGCTTCGAAAAATGCGGCAATCCTCGCCGCCAGTATAATCGGTTCATTCGACGAGACCATCGGCAATAAACTGATCGCCTTTAAAAAAGAACTGGAAACAGAAGTGATCGGCAAGGCAGAAAAAATAAAGGCCCAGGGATGGCAAAATCTTTTCGATAAGGAATAAGCCCCCGTATATCCTGAATATTCGTTCAGGTCATTTTATTTAAGACAGCTAACCCATCGGGTCATATAATATTTGTTGAGAATGAATTGGGTCATAATTTTTAAGAATGAAACGTGAGATAAAAATGAAAATATCCGGATGAAACTAAAACTTACCGATTATAAAAAGATACAAGACAGTTCCCCGCTTATCAACGATCTCTTCGTCAGGAACGAGACCTACGACGGCAACCTGGATGTTTTTTTAGGCAGGCTTCGCCAGTTGGGCGTCGCCAGGCTGAATGTTTCCGCATCGGTTACCATCGAAGATCACCTGATTTTTTTTAACAGCGCCAACGAGTACAATATCATCAACCAGGCCATCATTACCTGCCCGGGTTTTAAGGATGATCAGGCCGGCATTTCCTTAGCGGCGCTTTCCCTCTATATGCCGGACGGCGCCGATCCGGCCATCGGTATTACCGGCGTGGCATATTCGCCCCTGAATGATTGCCTGGTGTTCTCCGCTGCTTCCGCTAATACTCCGGCAGAAGAAGATGAAACGCCGAAAGAGGATGGCATGGATCCCGGCAAATCGATCTGGGAGGTTCCGGCTGCTGAGGCCGGCAAAAAAACAGGGCTGCAGAAAAGTTATATCGGGATCATTGAAAATGCGGCAAGGAAGGTCGGCAGAAAAAAGATGAGGGTGAACTCGGTGACGGAGCTTTCCACCCTGGAAAAAAGAATAAAAGGCTTTTTGGCGGGCCGTATCTTCTTGCGGGAAGAGAAGGAAGGAAAACTGAAGATCAGCCTCAGGGCCGATAATGAAAAGGGCGTAGCCCACCTGTTAAAGCTGAAAATAAAATTATAAGGACCGCGACATGCCGGCGGGTTAAAAACACCGCCGATTTTCGCCTGCTACCCCGCATAACGGCCTTTCACTGCAAGGATGAATTCCTGAACCGGGCAGGAAGAAAAGAGCGTATCAAGTTTGCTGCTCTTTAACTGCCACGACGCGGAATACCTGCTCAAGCGTCAATGATTCGGCATAGAGCATCCGGATAAAATCCTGCCCCCACCTGGCGTAGAAAGGCATAAAATTTTCCACTCTTTCCTGTAAGCCGTCCCATGGGAACAATGCGTTTTTCATTGCCTGGATCTGCCGGTGTTGGGCTTCGAACTTTCTTTTTTCCGCCCTCAGCAGTTTTTTCTCCAGTTCCTGCAAGGGCTTGATGGCCCTGGCCTGTAAGGCCGAAATATGGTCTGTCAGGGAAGGGTCTACCTGCGCAGCTATTCTCTTTAGCTGTTCATAGTATGACGAGGCATTTTGAATCTCCGCGATCAGCGACAATTGATGAGAGGATTCCCTTTTTACCAGTTCATTGACCAGGGTTTGTTCGTCCTTGAACAGGCTGGCGAGATCGAAGCCAAGCGCTTCCATTTTCTTCAGCCATTGCTCATCCATTACCAGAAAGGAATTTCTGAGGATCAAAGCGGGATAAGGCGTTTGATAATGATCAAATAGATCTTTCAGTTCCAGCCAGTAGGCCAGCTCCCCTCCTCCTCCGACAAAGCCGATATTGGGAAGTATCTTTTCCTGGGATAATCCCCGGAGAATCACATTGGGACTAAAACGTTCAGGATGCTCTTCCAATTCCTGCCGCAGGGAAGCTTCGGTAAAACTAATATCCGTTCCCGCTACGATCCAGGTTTCGCCTTGCCTTTCAATCCTGGCCCTGACCTGCTCATCAAGGTAAAAAAGGTTGATCGCGCGCGGCCGGGCCTGCGCCTTGTACTGCTTCGAGAACCGTTCTATGGTCCTGGCTACGATGGCGGAAGAGGTTTCTTCAAACAGCTCTTGTTCAAATACCGGCGTCAGCGGTCTTTTTAATGCGGCGTTGTCGGGGATCAGGACCAGCAACCCGTATTCCTCAAACAACCGGTTGACCAGCTTGAGGGTGGCGATCTGGATATTCGGACTGTTGTTGTAACAGTCTTTCAGCAGTTCGATCAATGCAGGTCCGAACGGTTGCACGGAGAGTTCGCCGCTGATGCGTTCGATGATCTTTTCCAGTCCCTTCGGCTGCATGCGACCTACCGCGCCTGTCTGGGAAGTATCCCAGGTAAGTTTTTCTCCGTTCAGCGCGATATTGCCCAGCTCGTCGAGGTCCGCATCCTCACAGCCCATATAGAACACCGGAACAAAATCATACCGGGGAAAGGACTCGCGGAAATGGGCGCACAGCTTTATGATGTGTAATATCTTGTAGATAAAAAAAAGGCTGCCGGTAAAGATCGCCGGTTGATGCGCAGTGCATACCGTAAACGCGTTTTCGTTGAGGAGTAAGCGAATATTATCGCGCACCTTGTCGGAATGAGGTATCCCTTCATATTGCCTTGTCAGTTCCTTAACCAGAAGAGCCCTGTCGACAGGGCTCTTCTTTCTATCTTCAATAGCGTTGGAAATCCCGTCGAGCGAAACGGGATGGCGGTAAAACGAACGCAGATCGTCGGCCTGGCTTACATAGTCGATCGCTACCCGGGAAAAATATCCTGTATCGCCGTAAGCTAAATTAGTAGAGATACAATCCATATAACGGTAAAAATAAATACTCTTTATTTATTATTTCAGTTCATAAGCTACCACGCTGTTCTTCCAGAATGTGGGCACGTAGACGATCCTGTTTTTCTGGTCGTAACCGATATCGGCAGCGTTGATCTTCTGATCGCGGGTATCGAGCAATTTCTCCTTGCTGCCGTCGGCCTTCACATAATACATCACGCCTCCCCAGCAGGAAACAATAAATTCGTCTTTCTTTACGGGCTCAATACCGTCCGTGCCGCCTTCCATGCCTTCGGCCAGTTTAACGCGGTTCCTGGCGGCGTCGACCTTCAGTAAGGAACCGTTGTCCAACACATATAAAACGTTATCATGCGCCAGCAGCCCGTTGGGACCTTCCAGGTTATCTAAAAACAAGTCGGCTTTGCCGTTAGTTATCGTATGCACTTTCTTATCGCGCGAATCGGAAACGTATACCACTCCTTTTTTGTCGACGGTAACATCATTCAGGAACTTCGCGCCTTCAATTTTTACGCGCTGCGTAATGGTTCCGGTTTTAATGTCAATAGCCGCCACTTCGTCGAGATCGGCTACCCATAACGTATTGTTGTAAACGCCCATTCCTTTTGGAGCGCTTAATCCTTTCACCCATTCCACATTGATGATCTTGCCGTCCAGTCCGACTTTGGCAATAGAACCCTGCCCGTCTTTCCCGTCGGGCTTGCCGTCGATGTTAGCAACGTACAAGACCTTGTTCTTCTTATCATAAAAAACAGATTCAGGCACTTTAAGGATCGAATCGGTTTCCCATTTTTTAACCAGCTGCCGCTGTGCTGAAGCCAGCAGGCAGGGAAAGACCAATATGGCCAAAAGCGAGTAGGTTTTTACTGATCGTTTCATGTGTTGTGTTTTTATGATTTTATGCAAAATGAGTACCGGTATTATTTGGTGGAAAATTTATAAATGGTGGTCTGCCGGTATTTTTCTCCGGGCCTGAGCAGCGTGCTGGGGAATGAAGGGTGGTTGGGGGAATCGGGAAAATGCTGCGCTTCCAGGCATATCCCGCTGTGCTTAACATATTTTCTGCCGTATTTCCCGGTCAGGCTGCCATCCAGGAAATTCCCGGTATACACCTGTAAGCCGGGTTCCGTGGTAAATACTTCCAGGCGTCTTCCGCTTCCTTCATGATATAAGGTCGCCGCCAGTTCCGGTCCGTCCGATGCGGACCGGCGTAGCGCAAAGTTATGATCATATCCCCCTGGTACTTTGTCTATATTGGTTTTAATAACGACCGGGCTGGTAAGATCCATCGGCGTTCCCTTAACAGCATCCAGGGCTCCGGTCGGGATCTGTTTGTCGTTCACTACGGTGTAGCGGTCGGCATTTACCGTCAACGTGTGCCCCAGCACGGTAGAATCCTTGCCTGCGGATAGATTAAAATAGGCGTGGTTCGTCAAATTAACAGGCGTTCCCTTATCGGTGGTTGCCAGATAGTCGATCTTCAGTTCATTGATATTGGTAACGGTATAGGTTACCTGTACGTCCAGGCTGCCGGGGTAGCCCTCTTCCCCGTCCTTGCTGTGATAGTTCAATTGTACGCTGTTGGTTTCGGGCAGCGGTTTGGCGGCCCAGACCACCCTGCTGAAGCCTTTTTCTCCCCCGTGCAGGGAGTTGCCGTTATTGTTTAACGGCAGCTGATATGCTTTTCCGTTCACGATAAACTTACCGTTGGCGATACGGTTGGCGTATCTGCCTACCAGGCAGCCGATATAAGGGTTTTCTTTCTGCAGGTAGCCCGGCAGGGAATCAAATCCCAGCAGGACATCCCCCCATTGGCCGCTGGAATCCGGCACCATAATACTGGTTAAGGTTCCTCCGTAATTGATGATCTTCACTTCCATGCCGGCGGGGTTGGAAAGCGTATATTGAATGATGTCCTGTCCGTCTACCGAGCCGAATTTTTCCTGTTTGACAGATGACGCGTTTTGTTGTTGCATGTGCTGATCAGTTTGTGTTTGGGGAGTAGCCGCTTCCTCGCCGCTGCAACCGTTTAAGCCAAACACGACTGGCAACAGGAAAACAAAAGCTTTGGAAAAAAGTTTGAACATATGGCTTCATTAATAAATAATCTGTGAATATATTCTATCATCAGGATATTACCTCGGCTTCGAGATCGTAGTCATACGCTTTGACGATCCTTGCCTGTACAAACTCGCCCGTCGCCAGCGGAACGGCGCTGTTCAGGATCACTTCATTATCTACTTCAACGCTATCGTACTCAGTACGGCCCAGGTAACGACCCGCTTCTTTTTTATCCACAAGGACCTTCAGGGTCTTCCCGAGCTTTTCCTGGTTTTTCTCAAAGGATATCTGCTGCTGTACATCCATTATTTCCTGCGCCCTCTCCTCTTTTTCCCCCTGCGGAATATTGTCTTCCAACGCATAGGCGGCCGTATTTTCTTCATGACTGTACGAGAAAATACCCACCCTGTCGAACCGGTGCTTTTCCAGGAACATTTTTAGTTCTTCCACATCATCCCTTGTTTCTCCGGGAAAACCGGCGATCAGCGTTGTTCGAAGGCATATCTCCGGGACTGCCTCCCGGATCGTCAGGATCAGCTCGTCCATTTCCGACCGGGTGATCTGCCGGCGCATGGCCTGTAACATGCGGTCGCTGGCATGTTGCAGGGGCATATCAAGATAGTTACAAATATTATCCCGCTGGCGCATGGTATCAAGTATTTCCAGGGGAAATTTAGAAGGATAGGCGTAATGCAAACGGATCCATTCCAGTCCCGGTATATCGGCCAGCCTGTTCAGCAGGTCCGGTAGCATTCTTTTCTTATAGATATCCAGCCCGTAGTAGGTCAGTTCCTGGGCGATCAGCATGATCTCTTTCACTCCTATTCTGACCAGGCCTTCCGCCTCTTTTACAATATCTTCTATGGTCTTGCTGACGTGTTTTCCCCGCATCAGGGGGATGGCGCAAAAGGCGCAGGTGCGATTGCAGCCCTCGGCAATTTTCAGATAAGCATAATGTTTGGGGGTAGACAATAACCGCTCGCCCACCAACTCGGATTTGTAGTCGGCATTCAGTTGCTTCAGGAGGCGGGGCAGCTCCATCGTGCCGAAATAGGCGTCCACTTCAGGGATCTCCTGCTCCAGGTTGTTTTTGTAGCGTTCGCTGAGGCAGCCGGTCACATAAACCTTATCCAGCCTGCCCCTTCTTTTCAGCTCCACCTGCGCCAGGATGGTATTGATCGATTCTTCCTTGGCCTTGTCGATAAACCCGCAGGTATTCACCACCACGATATTATGATCGTGGCGCCGGCTTTCATGGGCCACCCCGATATTGTTCGCCGCCAGCTGTCCCCCCAGCATTTCGCTATCCACCATATTCTTGCTGCAGCCGAGGGTGATGATGTTTACCTTATCTTTCTTTAATGTTCTCGTTTTCATCCGTTCTTACTTTGTCTTTATCTCGGGCATAATATATTTTTTAACGGTCTCGATGAATGCTTTGCATTTACCTCGAGCATAATATATTTTTTAATGGCCTCGGTGAATGCTTCGCATTTATCTCGGGCATAATATATTTTTTAACGGTCTCGGTGAATGCTTCGCATGTTTATTTGTCGGCCGTGCGTCGCCAAAGGCTTTGCCGGCGGCGCGATGGAACTCCGCATATGCTTTCCTGGCGGATATTTTACTGATGCTCCGTTTCATAACAAAGCTGCAAAGGTACGTATCCATGATACACCATTTGCAGCTTTGCGGTTGATATTAATTCGTTTCAATATTAAAAAGCATACCTGAAGCCGAGGCCGAAGCGGGCGCCTTCGAAATCAGAGCCGTCGTTGAAAGCGATCCAGGGCCTCCAGTCAAATGTGAAGTTCAGCGGCACATTGTTGATCTTGTAATCCAAACCCGCTGTGGGACGGATCAGGAAGGCTGATGAACGCCTGGCAAGGGCCACCCCTGCTCCCGCGCCGATGAACCATCTCAAACCCGGGGCTCCTTCGAATTGTTCATGGTATTCGTAGAGCGCCTGGATAATGGTAAGATTATCGCCAAATAAGATCTCGCCCTTGCCGGCATGGTTATCAGCGAAAAAATGTTTTCCCGAAAAGCCTGCCAGGGTGAGGCCGTCGCCAAAGTCGATACCTAAGCCGATAGCATTCTGGTAACTGCTTCCCTTGGATTGCGCGGATGCTTCCGACAGACCTGCAAAAAGAAAAAATGCCGATAGTAGAGAAATTGACACGAGTTTGTTCTTCATATTGTAGTATTTGAGATAAGGATAATAAATTTCGTACCAAAGATAACTGAGTGTCAGTAGTTTATTGATTTTTTTCCATTAATTGTTCGATTTGAACAGGCTGCTGACGAATTCATGTTTATTAAATATGAGCAGATCTGTCATTTTTTCGCCGACGCCGATAAACTTGACAGGTATCTTGAATTGGTTGGCAATGGCCAGTACCACGCCTCCTTTAGCCGTTCCATCCAATTTGGTAACCGTGATGGCGGTCACTTCCGTGGCTGCGGTAAATTGTTTGGCCTGCTCCAGCGCATTTTGCCCGGTTGAGCCATCCAGGACCAATAGTACTTCATGAGGCGCGTCGGGTATTATTTTACTCATCACGCGTTTTATTTTAGACAGTTCGTCCATCAGATGCGCTTTGTTGTGCAGACGGCCTGCAGTATCGATGATGACCACGTCCACTCCTTTTGCCACTCCGCTTTGCACGGCATCGAATGCTACGGAAGCGGGATCAGAGCCCATGGGTTGTTTTACGATAGGAACGCCTACGCGCTCGCTCCAGATGGTTAGCTGGTCTACCGCCGCCGCCCTGAAAGTATCTGCCGCGCCCAGTAAAACGGATTTTCCGGCCTGCTTAAAGTTATGCGCCAGTTTTCCGATGGTGGTGGTTTTACCGGCTCCATTGACGCCCACAACAAGGATCACATAAGGTTTGATAGGAAGATCGCTGGTAAACGTGTATGCACCGGCGGGAGGATCGGTAAGCGTAGCTTCTATTTCTTCCTGAAGTATATTATTTAATTCACTTACATTCAAATATTTATCTCTTGCAACGCGCTTCTCTATCCGGTCTATGATCTGTACGGTTGTATCGATGCCCACGTCAGCGCCTACAAGAGCCGATTCAAGATCATCCAGCACTTCCTCATCGATAGTGGTCTTGCCGACGACCGCCTTGCTGATCCTGGATAAAAAGCCTTCTTTGGTTTTCTGAAGCCCCTGATCGAGACTTTCCTTTTCCTTTTTCCCAAATAGCTTGTCAAAGAATCCCATAGCTGTGATTTATCATAAAAATACAAAAGCCGTTCTCTTCAGAACAGCTTTTATCCATGTACTTACATATCCAATTACTTTTGACTCAGGAACTGCTTTACTTTATCCTTGTGTAAGATAGCTTCCTTGAAAGTGTAGGCGCCTGTTTTAGGGCTTCGAACTGCGCGGATCACCTTTGTCCAGTTCTTAGCTTCAGCAGCAGCTTTCTGGTCTTTAGACTTAATCGCGGTTTTTGCTTGCTTTGCCATATAAATGTTTTGAAAATGTTTTAATCATTAACCGGGGCATGCAGGAATAATATCCCTGCCCGGCCGCTTATTTAATTTCTTTATGAACGGTATATTTCTTCAGGATGGGATTGTATTTTTTCAATTCCAGCCTTTCAGGCGTATTTTTTTTATTCTTGGTGCTGATATAGCGGCTTGTGCCCGGCTGTCCGCTTGTTTTATGTTCGGTACATTCTAAGATTACCTGCACCCTGTTGCCTTTTTTTGCCATTGTTTAAAATTTAAATGTAATTGTTCCGTGCGCGGTTTAGATCTTATGCCCCTTTGCTCTAAGTTCTTTTACCACCGTATATAAACCGTTCTTATTGATCGTACGGATACCTTCTGTTGATAGTTTTAGCGTGATCCACCTGTCCTCTTCTGCCAGAAAAAAGCGTTTGGTCTGCAAATTGGGCAGAAAACGGCGTTTTGACTTGATATTAGAATGGGAAACCGTATTTCCGGATATGGGCGCTTTACCTGTGATCTGACATACTCTCGACATGACTTCAAAAAATTTTGGATTGCAAAGTTCGTGAATCTAATTGAAAAACCAAAATCCAATTTACCCGGAAGCGCTCATTTTTAAAATCTTATTCCCGGCCGCCGCATGCCGGGTCGGGGACCGCCGCCCCTTATCGCCATGATAACGCACTGGGTTTTTACCCGGGCCTCCGGGCGTTTATCTCAGGTCCCGCGGCATGGCCGAACGGAAACGGCCGCTTCCTTATCTATTCCTTATCAATTTATTAATTTGAAATTAACCTGCCCTTCCCCATCTTTGGCAATAATTCATTAAAGATATTAATTCAGCGGGCAATATGAAGCGGAAGACCATTCCCAGGGATATCAGTTGGCTATCGTTTAACGACAGGGTGCTGCAAGAGGCTTCGGACCCCTCCAATCCCCTTAGGGAAAGGGTGAAATTCCTGGGCATATTTTCCAACAATAACGACGAGTTTTTCAGGGTGAGGGTAGCCACCCTGAAGCGGATGGCCGAGTTCGGGAGCAAGCTTAAAAATATGCACCTCGAGCAGTCGCCTGGCAAGATCCTGGATAAGATACAGCAGATCGTTCTTCAGCAAACCGAGGAATTCAACCGGGTATGGGAACAGATCAGGAAGGAAATGGAGAAAGAAAAGATCTTCCTGCTCAATGAAAAGCAGCTCAATAAGGAACAACAACGGTTTGTACAGGTTTTTTTCGAGGACGATGTACGCTCCAACATCATTCCCCTGATGATCGAAAGCATCCCCCAGCTTCCTTATCTCCGGGAAAAGTCCATCTATCTCAGCGTTGTGCTTTCCCGGAAGGACGGGCAGCGGAAACGGAAATACGCCATTATTGAAGTGCCGTCCAAAGTGATAGGACGGTTCATTAAGCTCCCCTCTCCTCCGGGCGAACACCATATTATATTGCTGGAGGACGTGATCCGGTACAATCTCAGGAGCATATTTTCATATTTTGGATATAACCGGTACGAATCCTGGGTGTTTAAGGTGACCAAGGACGCGGAGATGGATATCGACAACGATGTATCCACTTCTGTTATCCAGAAAATTGAAAAGGGACTGAAAAACCGTCGCAAGGGCAAGGCTGTTCGTTTTATATATGATAAGGAGATGGATGCAGGATTGCTCGATTTCCTGATGCGTAAGCTGAACCTTTCCAGCAAGGACAGTATCATCCCCGGAGGCAGGATCCATAATTTTAAGCATTTTATGGACTTCCCCGATATCTTTCAAAAAAAAGGGCAGCGGAAAAAGCCATTCCCTCATCCCCTGTTTAAAAATACGGCCAGGGTCACCGACACCCTCCTGAAGCAGGATGTCATGCTGCATTTTCCCTATCATTCGTTTAATACCGTGATCGACCTGTTAAGGGAAGCGGCCATAGATCCGGATGTTACCGCCATAAAGATCACGGCTTATCGCCTGGCTTCTGATTCCAAGATCATCAATGCGCTGATCAATGCCGTACGCAACGGCAAGCAGGTAACGGTGATGCTCGAATTAAGGGCTCGTTTCGATGAGGAAGCCAATCTTGAATGGAAGGAGCGGCTGGAAGAAGAGGGCGTAAAAGTGCTGGTCAGCATACCCAATCTGAAGACGCATGCCAAGTTATGCCTGATCAAAAAAAAGAAGGGCGCCCATTCCCTTTATTATGGTTTTGTGAGCACCGGCAACCTCAACGAAAGAACCGCAATGGTATATGGCGATCATTGCCTGCTGACGGCCAATCGCCGGATCATGACGGATATCAATAGGATATTCAACTACCTCGAAAAATGGAAAACCGGCATGACGCTCTTAAAGAACTGTTCGTCGCTGATCCCCTGTCCCACCAGTCTGCGCGCTGAAATGCATAAACTGATAAACAAGGAAATAAAAAATGCCAAAAGCGGAAGGGCGGCGGGCATTATTTTAAAGATGAATTCGCTGTCGGACGAAGAGCTGATAGAAAAATTATATGAGGCGGCGAGGGCCGGCGTACGCATCAAAATGGTCATCCGGGGAATATGCTGCATGTTTACGGAGAATAAAAAATTCGTTTATCCCATTAAGGCGATCAGTATTGTGGACGAGTACCTGGAACATGCGCGCCTGTTTATTTTTTACAACGGGGGCGCTGAAAAAGCGTATATTTCCTCCGCAGACTGGATGGTGCGCAACCTGGATCACCGGGTGGAAGCCACCTGCCCCATTTATGATCCGCGCATAAAGAAAGACCTGATCGATATGATGGATATCCAGTTAAGCGATAATGTAAAAGCCAGGATATTGGATAATGAACTGAGCAATCAATATGCGTCGGCCGTTAAGCCCGGTCATGCATACCCGATGAACCGGAAAAAAGCAAGGGTTGAGAAGACAATAGCTGATAAGGAGCCGCCGCGCAAAATAAGATCGCAGCTGGAGATATACCAATACCTCCAGCAGAAGGCGGTTATGGGCTTGCCGCTCCCGGGCAACCCCGGTAAAAAGAACGGCGCCGCAACAAAAGAACGCCAGCGCTCCGCCGACCATACCTTAAAAACGACCGATAACGAATGAAATTGGCAGCCATCGACATAGGAAGCAATGCGGCGCGCCTGTTGATCTCCGAAGCGACGGTCAATGACCAGGGCAAGGCGGAGTTTCAGAAATTAAACCTGGTAAGGGTGCCGCTCAGGCTAGGCTTCGACGTGTTTGAGAACAATGAGATATCGCCGGAAAAGGAATTGATGATACTGAAGACCATCCAGTCGTACAAACTGCTGACGGATGTTTACCAGGTAGAACGGCTAAAAGCCTGCGCTACTTCCGCCATGCGCGATGCGCGCAATGCTCCACGGATCATCGAAAGGGTGAAAGCGGAAACGGGCATCTCGATTGAGATCATCTCCGGCGATGCGGAAGCCAGCTATATATATGAAAATCATATTGCGGAAAACCTCGATAAACAGCATTCCTATTTGTATATTGACGTTGGCGGCGGAAGCACGGAGCTTACTTTTTTTGCCGACGGCCGGTTGGTATTCAAAAGATCTTTTAATATCGGCACGATCCGCTTGCTCAAAAACCAGGTGGAGGAACAGCTATGGGAGGAGATGAAACTTTTCCTGTCGAGGGAAACGAAGGATCGTCGGCAGGATGTGGTAGCCATCGGCTCCGGCGGAAATATCAATAAGATATTTTCCCTGTCTAAAAGAAAAGAAGGCAAGCCGCTGCATCTTAACGCTTTGAAAGACTATTACAGCGAATTAAGCAATTCTTCCGTCGGGGAAAGGATCAGTCGGTACAAGTTAAAGGAAGACCGGGCGGATGTTATCGTACCCGCGTTGCTGATATATATTAACGTGATGCGCTGGGCCAATATTGAACAGATATTTGTGCCGAAGATAGGACTGGCCGACGGGCTGATACAGCATCTGTATGAAGAGGCGGCCGGGGCAAATGCCTGAATAAACCAATTGTATTATTTATATTTTAACCATGAGCGTAAACAAAGAGATCAAAAAGATCACGACCAATACCATTCAGAAGATGAAAGCCAATGGAGAAAAAATATCCATGCTTACCGCGTATGATTTTTCTTTTGCCCGGCTCTTCGATATGGCGGGAGTAGATGTGTTGCTGGTGGGCGATTCCGCCTCCAATGTGATGGCCGGCCATGAAACCACGCTCCCAATAACGCTCGACCAGATCATCTATCACGCATCTTCGGTTATCCGCGGCGTTAACCGGAGCCTGGTGGTGGTAGACCTGCCTTTCGGCTCCTATCAGTCCAACTCCCGCGAAGCGCTTGCTTCAGCGATCCGTATCATGAAGGAAACCGGCGCGCATGCGGTGAAGCTGGAAGGCGGCGAAGAAGTGTTGGAGTCGGCCAAGAGAATTCTAGCCGCTGGCGTTCCCGTGATGGGGCATCTGGGATTAACGCCCCAATCTATTTATAAATTCGGCACGTATACCGTCAGGGCGAAGGAAGAAGCGGAAGCGGAAAAATTAAAGAACGACGCCCGGCTCTTACAGGAAGCGGGTTGTTTTGCCCTGGTGTTGGAAAAGATCCCCGCTATCCTGGCTAAGGAGGTATCGGAAAGCCTGGACATCCCCACCATTGGCATCGGCGCCGGCAAATACTGCGACGGGCAGGTGCTGGTCATGCACGATATGCTCGGCATCAATACCGCTTTCAAGCCCCGGTTCCTCCGGCAGTATCTCAACCTGGAGCAACAAATAACAGAAGCCGTACAGCAGTATGTAAGCGATGTAAAAGCCAATGATTTTCCCAACGAGCAGGAGCAATATTAAGGGAGATGCGCAGTTTACCAAATGTAAAATAAGGAAGGTCCGGGCTGATTGCCTTAAACAGTAGACAAGATATTTACTTATAAACTAGTGATTACTGTATGCGCAGGAAATTGAGTCGACCCTAGGAGAATAATCAGTCTTTCTCATTGCTGCGCTTAAAGCCAATACGTTCTCGGTAAGTAGGCGCGCTTTGTTTAGCTATCAACTCCTTTAATACCATAAAAATATTTTCAATATCCTTGCTATTGCCGTGTACTTCTTTCTCCAACTTGGCCAATTGCGTCAGTATTTCTTTGTGGGTAAGCGCATATTTCCGAAGCTTTGTAAATACGCGGATGATCCTAATGTTTACTTCGATTGCTGTTTTGCTGTCTAGAATACCCGATAGCATGGCCACTCCCTGTTCGGTAAACACTTTTGGCCGGTACCTCACGCCTCCCCAACTTGAGGTCACAAATTGTGACCTCAAGCGCTCCCACTCCTTTTCGCTCAATGTAAACATAAAGTCTTTGGGGAATCGTTCTATATTTCTTTTTACGGCTTGATTAAAAACTTTAGTTTCAACTCCGTACATAGCGGCAAGATCCCTGTCCAACATAACTTTCTCTCCCCGGATGAGATAAATCCTGTTGAGTATTTTCTGTTCTACGGCCAACACCTGTAGTTCTTTTTTTGACATTGATCGTGTTTTTGAAGGCGTAGTATGAAAGTAAAGTTGATTTATTATAAAGGAGAGTATTGTTAGCGGCTGATTACCGTTTTTTTATCTCGTTATGGCAGTGTTTTTCGGTGGAATAAGGGTGTTTTCTCTGCTCGGGAGATAAATGGATGTGTTGGCCGGCCTTCAGGTTGTATTAACGCGCGAGCTGCTCCGCGTATAGCTTTTCGGCATCCAGGACCTGTCCATCTGCGATTAAGCGCGCTTTTAGTTTTTTATAATCCAGGGTATGCGGCGCTATTCCGCTGTCGATCGCCATTGCCGCTGCCGTTCCGCAGGCCTGTCCCAGCGCCATGAAGGTAAATTCAATGCGAATGGCCCCATAGGCAATATGGCTGGAAGAAGGACAGGTTGGCGTAAGCAGGTTAACGCATTCAGAAGGTTTCGGATATAGGGATTGGTAAGAGATGCCGAAGGGCCGCCAGGTATCGCCTCCGAAGACAAACCCTTCGTTGTAGGCGGCGCCGTCCCGGACGATACGGCGGACGCTATGCACGTCCGGGGGCCAGAAGGCGACAGCTACCGGGTCGTTCGCAATAACAGGATCTGTTTTCCGCGTGTGGTGTTCGGTGATCACATAGTCCGATCGCATGCGCCGGGCATCGCGGACATACAGTTGTCGCGGCCAGCCCTCATTGTCCTGGAACTCGTCCGGGCAAAGCCCCCAGGATGCCCATTCCGCCTGGAGTTCGGGCGCCAGCTTCCCTACTTCTGCGTCGTTCGCCAGGAAATAAAAAAGCCCCTGCGTATAATTCCGGTGATAGTCGTATATCTTTTTTCGCTCTGCATAGTTGCCCGATGGATAGCCATGGTTCATACCATAGAGGTTATGCGATAGATCGTGCCAGGCGCCGAGATCGGTTTTCCCATTGGGAATGCTCTCGTAGGGGGTATACAACTTGCCCCCGGCTTTCAGGTAGCGGAGATAAATTTCGTAATCGCCTCTGTTGTATGCCTCGGGCATGGTAAAAGGCATTCTGTGGAGGCTATCTTTGCATAGGCACATGCGGAAGCAGTAGGCCTGAATGCGGCGATCTCCGGCGCCGGGAGTGCCGAGCCGTTCGTCCTGTATGCCGGCAATGACGCCGCTTTTGGGGTCGCCCGGAATAACATAGGGGTCTACCCTTACCTTAAATTGCGCGTGGGTAGTTTCTTCCCTGATCCCGTTCCGCGTTTCGCCATATATACTGTTCGGTTCGCGGCCCACCACCGTGCTAACGCCGCTTCTCGCCAGCAGATCGCCTTCGATCGACGCATCAATAAAAACCTTTGCAAAATAGGTCGTTCCCGTTTCTGTAGAAAGGCTGACGATTCGCTGACCCTCTTTTTTCACCGCTGTGTCCGATTCTGCCAATCGCTCTTGGTAGTATAGTTTTATGGAGTATTCCTCCAGCCATTCCCTGATTACCTTTTCAGCCACATGCGGTTCGAAACGCCAGAGCCGGTGATTGGCCAGTCCGTTCCCGATGGCCGAGTCCAACTGCTCCAGGCGACCGTACGCTTTCGCGATGCGCCGGTAGAACTCCAGGGCTATCCCGCCTACCGCTACGCTGTTTTTAAAGTCGCCGTGGTTGTCGATATCGGTACCGCCCAATCCTTCCACATTCATGCCGCCTATATGCGCCGAGGGTTCGATCAGGGCGACGGTCTTGCCCATCCGGGCAAGTTGTATGGCAGCGGCAAAGCCGCCCGATGTGCCGCCATAGACAACCACATCATAGGTATGGCTATGCCGGTCCTGCGTACCGCAGGATAAGATAACGGTTAAGGACAATACGGATAATATCGTAAAGAGCAATGTGGTTTTCCTGAAGCGTATAGGCATTCTTTCTGTTTTTAATAAGGGTTCATCGCGGTAATTCTTCATAATTATCTTGGATAAATGATATGGTTTTCGTTTAGGAATGGTAAACGTAAAATATTTAAATCATTTTGAATTATCGGGCGGTATGCTCCCCAATGTTCAGAAAACGGTATAGTCCGCTGGCAATATCCTTACCCAGCAGCCTGAGGTTTTGGGGAGTAACGGTTATATTTTTATGGGTTGCATACGGCGCTTCCAGCGTTGACGCCATTCGCGTTCCCGGCAGCGAGGCTGCCCAACTGCTGAAATTGCGTCCTTCGGAATAGTTTTCCGATGTGTTCCAGGAGACTCCGAAAGGAAGAAAACTTGTGTCTGTATCCAGGCGCAGCGGGCCGGTTCCGGCTGCTATCAACTGCCTGAGAAAAGCGTATTGCTGCCGCTGTATGTCGGGGTCCTCCAATCCCAGCATATAGATTGTCTCTTCATATTTTCCGCCTGTCAGTCTTGGGCAGTGCAGGTCGAGGGCAAAGTCCAGGCCTCGAGAAGCCCAGATAGGCGTTTGTTGCCGCAGGGCTGCAGTACTACAGTAGATGCTTTCGCCGCTATAATCACGGTTATGGTCATGCGGCAGCCGGTTCTTTCCCTGGTCGCCCTGTTCCACCCCGTCTTTGTCCATAAAGGGAATGATCCAGAACTCGCTGTTGTTTCTCAACGCTATCATTTGAGGGTCGTCGGAAAGAACGGCGGAGACTAATCCTTCGAGGAGATAGTTGGTCATCATTTCGCAGGCATGGTGCCGGGCGGTGAGCAATATTCTGTGTTTGCCGGGCCGGCCTGTCCCCGGCGAGATAGTCAATCGCTCGGTAACGCGCCCTTTTGGCGTGATACATAATGTGTCGAGGCGAACGGAGGGATGTGTGGCGTAGGGTTTTATAAATCGCCTGAAATCCGCTTCAACATAAGGCATGCCCATGCTAAACCGGATTTCCCGTCCTGCTTCCAGGAGATAAGAAAACTCATTTGCGCGCATTTCCGACTCGGTCAGCCAGTTCCAGGTCAGGCCTCCGTCAAGGCTGACGGCAGGTCCCCGGATACCCAGGCATCCGGGCGCATTGAAAATAAACTTTACGCTATCGTTGGTCGCGCTGGTCGCGGCGAAATACCAGTAGAACCAGTCTGTGCCATTGCCGCGAAGATCCGGCCGCAGGTATACTTCTGCGCCCCGGATGGAATCGATTTTTATGTTGCCGCCCGGGAATTCGGTGTCGATCGCGATGATGATTTCAGAATCATCATTTAGCCCGCAACCGCTCACCGCGAGGCCCAAGGTCATAAATAGGATATAGATTGATTTTATCATAGACGCATTAGTAATAAATTAAAGGTAAATATAAAACTGCCTGGGCGTCCAAGATTATTTCCGTCGGCAGTTCGGGTTGGCGATATCGGATATCTTTCTGCCGATACCTGTCGCCAAAACCAGTATTCCCCCGCGATCAGGCGGGGTCAATCTCCGATTCCGTTATATTTGTCAAGGCTGCTTCTTATTCAATTCAAAACTGGCATATAGAACCAAGATTGATAAAATTATCTGCGGATATGCATTCCAGGAACTATGGACTTGATCTGGCCAGATGCCTGGCCGTCGGCATGGTTTGGATTATGCATAGTATCCAGGAAATATATCATACCGCCGTACCCTATTTTTGGTATATCTCCTTGGGCGGCGTAGAATTATTTTTTTCGCTCAGCGGATTTTTGATAGGCAGGATACTACTGTCATTGTTTTTGAATCCTCAGTTCAGACCCCGGGATATCCCGGTATTCTGGATGCGTCGCTGGCTAAGAATATTGCCGCTGTATTTTGTTATGTATTTCGCCTATCTGTTATTATATAATCTGTATATCTACCCGGTACGCTTCGATATTTCCTATTTGCTATTTCTGCAGAACATTCGCAGTACGCCTACATTCTTTGGAGAATCCTGGAGCCTCAGCATTGAAGAGTGGTTTTATCTATGTGTTCCGGTTATTATACTTTTCTTTTATTATATCGCATCGTTGATTTCTCGGAAAAGAAGAGCTGAGATTGCCTTTCTGTCAACCGCTTTCGGGTTAATCCTTTTAATGATTGTTTTCAGGCAGGCATCGGCAGGAAGCGGAATTAACCATCAGGCGGTAATATTTCGTATGGATGCAATTGCGTACGGGTTGATCGCTGCTTATGTTTCCATGAGGATACCACATTTAAGCAATCGGCGAGCCGTGCAGACCATAATAGGCGGCCTGGCGCTTTGGCTCGCCGCTGCAATACTTATGCTAAGTCCACTTATAGATGCGCATACGAAACCCTTGTATTATCCGATGTGCGGTATTGGCTCTGCAGCCCTGGTTTTAGGACTTTACTATTATTCATTTAAAAGAAGGATCCTGTTTGTGACGTATACCAGTAAAATATCTTACTCCATTTACCTGATTCATTTGTCTGGCGTTTTGATCCCTTTGTCCATCGCGACTTTAGGGCTGTCCGCTCCCATTCTCTTTGTCGTTTGGCTCATTTCATTTCCTTTCATTTGGATACTCAGTCTGCTATCATTCAAATTCATCGAACTTCCCTTCCTTTCCCTAAGGAGCAAATTAACCTGGAAGAAAGAACCAGGGAGATAATAGCTGGATTGGGCAGCCAGGCGCGCTGCTCTAACTTCTCTAAATCTAAATAGAAAACAATAGTCATAATTTTTCAGGCCAGGTATATGAGAGCCCCTACAACTGCTGCCTGATATCCGCATCCAATACCTGGTACAATTGCAGTTCGTTGGCGGCCGAATGCAGTTTTTTATAGAGGGTCTGGCAATCGGTGGGGGCGATCATATTACCGAGCGTCTTCATCTCTTCGTAGAAAAAATACTTCATGTATCGTTTTTCTTTTTCAAGCAATTGCTTGACAAGCGTTCTGTCTGACTCGCTGATGATGCTTGTTTTTTCAACCAACACGGCTATGCGCAGGTTCCGCTGGTTTTTAGAGTTGACTTGCAATACTTCGCAGGCGCAGCTTTTCGCGGCCGGAGTCGCATACGAGACGTTCTTGTAACCCGCGCCGGCGTCGGATTCTGTCTCCTCCCCGTTAACATTCAGGGAAGTCATGATGATCGCTGTGTCGGAAGCAAGCAAGGGATTTCCCGGACCCGGATCTGCTGAAGTTTGAAAAGGCGGTCTTTGCGATAACTCCGATAACGGTATGCGACGAGCAAAGCTGTTTCCGGAATCGAAAGTAGCAGCGGCGATTTTAACGGTCAGTCCCGCTGAGCCGCCGGATATTTGACTGGCCGGTTCACGAAAGGATGCCTGCGGCTGCGCAACAAAGGGATCAGGAACAGCAAAAGGACTTCGTGAAAAAGAGAGGTTATTCGTAGCTGTTATGTACAGCAACATCAGCCCCAGAGAGCGTAAAAATCGTTTCATGGCACAGAGGTTAAGAGGTTAAGAAACGCTGGGCTTTAAATAGATATCGGATCTGGGGAGATATCGGGTTCCGGTTGAATAACGTAATTCAATAGGAGAAAGGACAATACAAAAATTGAAATTTTTTATCATATTGCATAACTTCCCGGCCTCTTTTTTTAACGCGCACGGAACGCGCTGATATTCATTGATTTCAGGAGCAATGATCTCGCCGTATCTTGCGGATAAATTGATACTCATGGATGTATTTTCAACCCTCCCCGGCCTCGCAACAAACAACCCGGGCGTTTCGACAGGTAATTCCTGGATGAATGGTTCCGGGCCTCTGCTGCATTCTTACTCCCCAGTCGACGGAAAACAGATCGGCTCCGTGACCGGCGCGGGAAGAGCAGAATACGACCATGCGCTGAACCAGGCGGAAAAGGCCTTCCTGGAATGGAGGGCCTGGCCGGCTCCCCGCAGGGGCGAGATCGTAAGGCAGATCGGCGAATCCCTGCGCGCGCATAAGCAGGCATTGGGAAAGCTGGTGTCCTATGAGATGGGCAAAAGCCTGCAGGAAGGTTATGGAGAAGTGCAGGAGATGATCGATATCTGCGATCTGGCCGTGGGCCTGTCCCGCCAGTTGCATGGACTGACCATGCACAGCGAGCGACCGGGGCACCGAATGTATGAACAATGGCATCCACTGGGCGTCGTAGGCATTATTACGGCTTTTAATTTCCCCGTTGCCGTATGGAGCTGGAATGCTATGCTGGCGTGGGTTTGTGGGAATGTGTGTATATGGAAGCCTTCTGAGAAAACGCCTTTATGCGCGGTTGCTTGTCAACATATTGTCGCGGAAGTGTTTGCTAAAAACAATGTTCCCGAAGGCGTTTCCTGCCTGGCGGCCGGAGACAGGGAATGCGGGGAATGGATGGCTACGGATGCCCGCATCCCGCTGGTTTCGGCTACGGGGTCTACCCATATGGGCAGGGCGGTAGGCGCAACGGTGGCCGCCCGCCTCGGCCGTTCGCTTCTGGAATTGGGAGGCAATAACGCCATTATTATATCCCGGCAGGCAGACCTTGACATCGCCATACTGGGCGCGGTTTTCGGCGCCGTTGGCACGGCAGGGCAACGCTGCACCACTACCCGCAGGCTGATCGTTCACGAAGATGTTTATGAAGAAGTGAAGAAGAAACTGGTCAATGCTTACGGACAGCTGTCCATCGGCGATCCGCTGGATGAGAAGAATCATGTAGGCCCCCTGATCGATAAAGCTGCGGTGGACCAATATCTCCAGGCGGTGGCGGTTTGTAAAAAAGAGGGCGGAAATTTTATCGTGGACGCGGGCGTCATGGAAGGCAGTGGTTTCGAAAGCGGCTGTTATGTGAGGCCTTGTATTGCGGAGGTTAGGCCGGATTTTGATATAGTGCGCAGGGAGACTTTCGCGCCTATACTGTACCTGATGCGCTACAAAACCCTTGAGGAGGCTATTGCCATACAGAATGGGGTTCCGCAGGGACTTTCCTCTGCGATCATGACCCTGGACCTGAGGGAGGCGGAGCATTTTCTATCTGTAGCGGGCAGCGATTGCGGCATCGCCAATGTAAATATTGGCACTTCGGGCGCCGAGATCGGCGGCGCTTTCGGGGGCGAGAAAGAAACCGGCGGCGGCAGGGAAAGCGGAAGCGATGCGTGGAAGGCGTATATGAGACGACAAACCAATACCATCAACTATTCCAGGCGCTTGCCCCTGGCCCAGGGCATTAATTTTAACCTATAGGCCGACCTCCTGTCAATAGGGGTCGGACGCCGCCATGCTGCGGGAACAAACGATGGAATCTATAAGCCCTCAGCCGGTTCCCGGGGCGGTATTAATCCCCTTTAAACCCTGCCATCGACGCGGGCCATATGGTCATTTTGGGGTTTCAGCCTGGTTTTACCGGCCGGAATATGAAATAATCTGGCTTCCAGAGCGTTATTTTAGCTGAAAGCCCATTTCTTATGAAAAAGATCTGCTCAATTCTGATAGCCCTCGGGTCTATGATTTCCCTTTCCCATGCTCAACCAAGGATAGGGATACTGGGAGGACCCCAATCTTCATCTGTGCTGGAAAAGAATAATATTCCAGGATGGGACGCCGGAATTAAACCCGGTTATTCTCCGCGACCGGGGCTGCATGCAGGCGTTTTGGTAGAGGCGCCATTATCGGCCTCCGGCGATTGGTTCCTGCAACCGGGGATATTGTACCAGGCTAAAGGGAGGAAGTTTTCATTGAGGAATGACGAGGCAACGGCGATAGTATCCGATACCCTGTTCGCGTCGCAACAGTTTTTTACGAACTATATTGAATTCCCGCTTAACGTTACCTATAAGATCCCGTTGAACGAGAAAGTGCGCATTATGCTTAGCGCCGGGCCCTATATTGGATTCTTCTATAATGGAAAGCAAAAATCTGAAACGCGTATTTATTCTTCCAATAGTTATAAGAATGATGAGTTCAGCCTCGAAGCGGGGAGGGACGAAGAAAAAGTTAGAACCACGGATGCGGGTGTAAATGCCCGCGCAGGCGTTGAGATCGGGTCGGTGTTCCTGACCGCCTATGCCAGCAGGGGGCTGACGAATTTTTATACCGCGCCTTACGATGCAAGCTTTAAACACCAGGTAATCGGGGCTTCCCTTGGACTATGGTTGAATAAACCGACTGCTGCCATACGTCAGCCAAAGGATTCGGATAAGGACGGCATACCTGACGCCCTTGATGAATGCCCTACCCTTCCCGGCATTGCTGCTACGCAGGGTTGTCCCGACAGGGATGGGGACGGCGTTGCCGACATCAGGGATAAATGCCCGGATATCGCAGGAACCTCAAAATACGATGGCTGCCCTGTGCCGGATAGCGATAACGATGGCCTTAACGATGAAGAGGATGAATGTCCCAATGAGCCGGGATTGAAGCAATATGGCGGCTGCCCGCTTCGCGATACCGATGGCGACGGGCTGGATGACAACATCGATAAATGCCCCACGGAAGCAGGTCCGGCAAGCAATAAGGGTTGTCCGCTTACTAAAAATGACCTGATCGACCAGGTGAATTATGCAGCGAAGAATATCCTGTTCAATGTAAATAGCGATGTGATCTCAGACGCTTCTTATGTATCCCTGAATGAACTGATCGTATTGTTGTCGACCAATTCCACGCTGCACCTTACTATTGAAGGCCATACGGATGCTACCGGTTCGGCGAAGCTGAATAAACAGCTCTCGCAGCGGAGAGCAGAATCTGTGCTCCGGTACCTGGTAGAAAAAGGAATAGAAAGATCCAGGTTAAAAGCCATAGGATACGGATCAGAAAGGCCGATCGCTTCTAACAGCGCTAAGGAGGGTCAGGCGATCAACCGGCGTGTAGAACTAAAACTTGAAGATCATTAGACCCGTTTCTTTCGTTAAAATAATTTAACATACTTGATAACCGCCGCTCGTGTAATTATTACGCTGGGCGGCGGTTATTATCTTATTTTTGCTGATATTGCCGCCCCAGAACCAACTCATCAAAGTAATCTTACGTCTATCAGTGTTATAAGCCAGAAAAATAAATCATAATGAATCTAATGATCAAGTCAACCTGTGTTTTTGCGGTTCTTTTTTTAAGTTCTGTGTTCCTGTTTGGGCAACAGGAAAAAACATCAAAAAGCGGAGACATTCCTAAGGGATGGCAACTGCTGGATAAGAAAAAAGACGGGTATTATGGGATAAGTCTTGATCAGGCTTACGATTTTGTAAGATCAAAGAAACTGAAGTCTACCCCCGTGGTGGTGGCCATCATCGATTCGGGTATTGATACCTTGCATGAAGACCTGAAACCGGTATTGTGGAAAAACCCCGGAGAAATACCCGGGAACGGCATAGATGACGATGGCAATGGTTATGTCGACGATGTGTATGGATGGAATTTCCTCGGCGGAAAGGACGGCCGCAATGTAAAGCAGGATTCCTACGAAGGCGCAAGGGTGTACCATAAGCTGAAAGAAAAATACAAGGGAAAAACGATCGATACCGCCTCGCTTCAGGGAGAGGAACTGGAGGAATACCGGACCTGGATCAAAGCCAGGAATAAGGTGGAAGGCGACGGGGATGACGGCGGCCTCGACCTGTTGATGCTCAAGAGGGCGTTATCAAGCGCTTTGAAAAGCGATAGCGTTTTACGCGAATCCCTGAAGAAAGATACGTTTACCGGCAATGACCTGGATAGCTTTGTAGCGGTTACCCCGGCAGAGAAAGCCGCCCGCGGGGGACTGCTATATCTTTTTAGGGCAAACCAGATGATGGAAACCACCAACCAGGAATTTATTCAGGGTTTCAGTGAATTTGTGGGCGGCGAAGAACGCAAGGCGGAAGCAAAAGAAAAGGCGCCGCCTGAATACCGCAAGGAGATTGTCGGCGACGACGAATCGGATATCAACGACCGGTACTACGGAAATCCGGATGTAATGGCTTCTACCCCCTTCCATGGCACGCATGTGGCGGGGATCATCGGCGCCGTGCGTAATAACAAACTGGGTATGGACGGAATTGCCGATAATGTGAAGCTGATGATGCTGAGAGCGGTGCCGGACGGCGATGAGCACGATAAGGATATTGCGCTGGCGATCCGTTATGCAGTGGATAATGGCGCAAAAATAGTGAACATGAGTTTTGGAAAGGATTTTTCTCCTGAGAAAGAATGGGTAGACGACGCCGTTAAATATGCGCAGGAGAAAGGGGTGTTGCTGGTTCATGCCGCAGGCAATGACGCCAAGAATATCGATTCTTCCGATAATTTTCCCAACGCTATGCTGAAGGCTTCCGGAACGCGGGCGGCCAACTGGATTACCGTTGGCGCCAGCGGCGATGAAGCCACAGGCGGCCTTACCGCTTCCTTCTCTAATTATGGAAAAGACCAGGTAGATGTTTTTGCGCCAGGCGTAAGGATCTACTCCACCATCCCCGGCGGCAATACTTACGGTAATGCGCAGGGTACCAGTATGGCTTCTCCGGTGGTGGCGGGCGCGGCTGCATTTCTTTTGTCTTATTTTCCGTTCCTGACGGCAGAGCAGCTGAAATATTGTATTGAACAGTCCACCGCAGCGCCTGAACAACCCGTGAGAAAGCCCGGTACGGAAGACAGCGTATCGCTTTCGGATATTTCCCGTACAGGCGGAGTGATCAATGCTTTTGAGGCGGCAAAGATTGCCGATTCCCTCCAGCCGGAACCAGGTCATAAGAAAAAGAAAAAATCGCCGAAGTCGACCTTGCAGCATGAAAGGCGGGGATAAACAATCGTTTTTAGGCGGCTGCCGCGGTCTTTTCCGGTAAGCTGATCTTTCTTCCGGTTAAGCCCTGCCCTGCATGGATTGATAGTATTGCTGAATGCTTTTGGTGATCTCGCCGTACAGGTGAAATAAAGCCGGGTATTCGCGCAGCATCTCCCGGTGTTTCCGGATGGTGACCTCGTCATTTCGGATAGCAGGACCGGTTTGCAATGCTCCCGGCGAAGCATGATCGATCCTTTCGGCCACCTCCCTGATCAGGGGTTTCAACGTATTAAAGGGAATATTTTCCTGCCTGCAATAGTCTTCTGCCAGCGTAAACAGGTGATTGACGAAATTATTGACAATGATCGCGCCGACATGAAGCCTGAGCCTTGTTAAGTCGTCGGCTACGGATACATCGGGCGAAAGGTCTTTCGCCAGGTCAAACAATGTTGCAATATTTTCCGGCGTATTGCCGTCCACCAGGAATGGGATATGCGGGATCCTGCTCATTTCCTTTCTGAGGCTTTGCAGCGGATAAAAAATGCCATGGTTTGCGCTTACTGTGCTCAGGACATCCTGCGGCACGCCGCCAGCCGTATGCGCAACGAGCTGATGATCCAGTTTCAGCCAGTTCCTTATATCCATGAGCGCGCTATCGGATACGGCCGCCAGGTATAGGTCCGCAGAACGATCAAGCGAATGCGCGTCTGCGGTAAAAGCGACGGGGTCGCCGGCAATAGCGCCCAGTTCTTCTGCCAACAGCCGGGCATTGTCCTTATTCCGGCCGTAAACCTGTATTATCGAATGTTCTGAATTGGCGATCAGCCTGCCCAATACGGTCGCCACATTTCCTGATCCTAAGAGTACAATTTGCATAAACTGCTATAAACCTGTTTCTGGCTTTTAATAATTTTACCAGCAGGCCGGTCTTTTAAGGTTAAAAAAATATATGCGTAAGCGATTTGTTTATGTATCAATAAATTTACAAAGAAAAGCAGGAAATGAAGTTAAAGCAAAAGTTACTGGTCGCTTACCTGCGCGCGAAGCTGAGGGCGCTGTCATTTTTTTCGAAAAAGAAAGCCGCTCAAAGCGCATTTGATATCTTCTGCACCCCGTTCAGAAAATCCAGGAGAAAGGAGCCCGCCATCTTTAAAAAAGGCGAAACGTTATCGTTTACGCTTGAGGGGTATACGCTTTATGGCCATCGCTGGAACCGGCCGGGCGCCAAACGGATCCTGATAGCCCATGGCTTTGAATCCTCTTCAAAGAATTTTGATAAGTACATCGGTCTGCTGATAGAAAAGGGGTATGAAGTGATCGCTTTTGACGCGCCCGGCCATGGAAGATCTTCCGGCAACCGGCTGACCCTGCTGCTTTACCTGGCGACCATTCGGAAAGTATATGAGCTTTACGGGCCGATAGACGGCTTCCTGACGCATTCTTACGGAGGGTTGATCGTTTCCCTGTTCCTGGAGGGCCTCCGGCACGATCATTCCATTAAGGCGGTTTTCATTGCTCCCGCCACCGAAACGACCACTACGCTGAAATTGTTTTTTCATTTTTTTCGATTGGACAATGGCGTTAGAGAGGAATTTGAACGTCTTATCTTTGATCTGTCCGGGAACTGGCCGGATCGCTATTCCATTCGCCGCGCGGCGAATAACGTCAGCGCCGAGATATTATGGTTTCATGATGAGGACGATGACCTGACCCCCCTGGAAGACGCGCTGAAGGTGAAGGAAGACAACCATCCGAATATCCGGTTCCGGATCTCCAAAGGATTGGGGCACCGGCGGATATACAGGGATGAAAAAATCGTACAGGAAGCCGTCGATTTTTTATAAAGACCGGTTGAACATTGTCCGGGATCGTATACAACTCCCCTATTCGATAAAGTAATAAGAGTTTGTCATTAAGGACAGAACAAATAAACAGCGGATCTTCTCCTCAGTCTTTATTTGGATCTTTCGATAAGATGGTCCAGTCGTGATGCCCGTAACCCTTGGCCAGCCAGAGATCCATTCGCTGCGCTATAGTTGGGACCGCCAAAAGCGTCTTGCGCGACAATGCGGCCTGTTCCATCATGAGACGGGCATCTTTCCGCGCCATGCTCAGTTCCCAGGATGGTTGATCAAAGGTATTGCCGGCTATCTTTTTTAGCCTGGCCCGGACAATGGCGATAGGGTTCATGAGGTCCAGCAGGGATTCGATCTCTGCATGGGGAATTTCCAAAGAGCCGGCCAGGGTGATCAGGTCGGTGACGCTGCCCATCAACGTGATGTGGAACAGGTTGCCCAATAGTTTGATGGAAGCCGCCTTTTGGGGGTCGGCTCCCAGGTTCCACAGTTTCCCCGTCATCCTGGATAATTCCGGTTCCAGCTGCCGGATGACCTGCTGGTCGCCGCAGATCATCATTGTGCCGCTTCCTTCCAATGCGTTCTGAGGGCCCATGAAAACCGGCGCATGCAGATAGATGAACCCTTTTTCCTTCCAGTAAGCGGACCGCTTTGCGGCCCCGGGAGCAGAAGTGGTGGTATGGTCGATGATGATCGCGCCGGTCCTGAAGCTGGGCGAGGCTTTTTCCAGGACTTCCTCCACCGAGCGGTCATCGGAAAGGGTCAGGTGGATCCGCTCCGCTCCTTTTACCGCATCCCTCGCCTGCTCAAACGCTTTTGCGCCATGGGCTTCCAGCGCTTTGGCTTTTTCGGTTGTCCTGTTCCATACCTGTACTTGCTCTCCCTTTTTCAGTAGCGCCCGGGTAAAATTGGCGCCCAGCAAGCCGGTCCCCAGAAAACTGATCATATCTTAAACTTTTTATTGGTATGCATTTTATTAATGTAGTTAAAGTTAGGCGCCAACCGCGATAACGCAAGAAGCAATCGCTAAAAAGCCGGTAGAGCCTTGTCCGCGCGCCGGTAAATAGGATCTCCGGGGATCTTCGGGAATGCCCGGTCCGCCCCGGAAATAAAGCCGGGGCATTGCAGTGGATCAAAAAGTCGAAAAGCAGCTCCCGGCCAGGCCAGGATGCCGCGCCGGGTTTTTCTCAAAATGTGCAAAACATTTTTCCTGCCTATCGCGGTGATTGTGGTCTGGTTATATTTTTTATCCTTCCGGCCGGGTCTGTCCGTCCCATATATGGCATGCCGATTGAGGGGTTTAAACCGTGTACTTCTTCCTTCTTAAATCCTTTAAATAACCATTTTATGCAAGAGCAAAGGAATATTTTTCACGGGGGAGATGAGCAACGCATCGACCTGTTCAGCGATTATGAAATAACCTACTGGATCTATGAATTGAATTGTACGGAAGAAGAGCTGAAACAGGCGGCCAAGACGGTTGGCCCTACCGTAAAGAAAATAAGGGCCTACCTGGAAGAAATGCAGGCAGACCATTTGTCCCAGGTATGATCGGAGCCTGTAAGAATGAATGACCGGGAGGGGGAAGCCAGCCATTTTCCCTGGAATATCTCTGCAAACGCCAGGGAGCCCCCGGGTATGGCCTTTTTTCTACAGGGGCGGTTTTTGGACCGGTAGAAAATATTTCCGGGATTATGCGGTAGTGTAAAAAATTGTATTAACTTTGGACCGTTAATTTTGAGCTTCGCATTTTAGTTAGTATGTATTATTTGCCAGTTATCTGCCTTATTAATCTCCTTACTTATTGCTTTCTCAGAATAGTTTTAATTATTAATCATTTAGTATGAACATTTATGTTTCGAACTTAAGCTTCAACGTTCAGGATGAAGACTTAAGAGAATTTTTTGCTCCTTATGGAGAAGTGACTTCTGCAAAGGTCATTAGCGACAGGGAAACCGGCCGTTCAAGAGGTTTCGGTTTTGTTGAAATGTCTGATGACGAAGCCGCTAAAAAAGCCATCGGCGAATTAGACCAGGCTACTGTAGAAGGTCGCGCAATCAGGGTTTCTGTTGCCAAGCCCAAAGAAGAAAGGTCTGGCGGAAATGGCGGTTACAAAAGAAATGACAGCTACAGCAGAAATAGGTGGTAGAACATTTTGATTGAAAACGGAGGCCGGCTCAACACCCTGTGGAGCCGGCCTTTTTTAATGGTATGATTTTAATGGTATGCTGGCGTTTGCTATTCCTTCCCTTCCCTGCCTATCGGGATGATCAGCATAGGTATCCTGGAACGTTTCAGGACGCTGGCGGTAACATCGCCCATGATCAGTTTCTCCAATCCCGAATGGTTTTGCGATCCCATCACGATCAGATCGGCTTTCCAGGAGGATGCATATTCCAGGATGGCATCCGAAGGCTGGCCCTCCAGCACAGCGGTTTGTATGTTTTCGCCTTTCAGGTGATCAACGGCCGCCGCCAGGAATTTAGCGGCTTCGTCTTTTAGATCCTCTGCCTGGTTGAAGGCGCCTACCGGGTTAAACCCGCCATAACCCATGATGGGAGAATACTCCATGGCATAATAAGCGGTATCTCCGATAACATGGGTCAGGCATACCTCGGCGCCAAGCGCCTTGGATAGCGCATGACCGGCTTCTGCAATCTTTTGGGCGCTTGGGTTATAATCAAGCGCAATAAGTATTTTTTTCATAATTACGCGGTTTTAACATGATGTGATCAATGAATAATTTGATCAATGACTCACAGTTTTGAATAAGTTAACGAATTCCGCATAGTTTTCCTCAATATTCCCCGATTGTTCGGAAATATTTTAATACCCCGGCTCCGGAAGCCGCTGTAACCATCTGACGGCAATTTTCGTTTTTCCGTATAAAAGATAAAATAGTCTTTTATTTAGCGTTTTATTTTATCTTTGCGCCATCAAAAGAAACCGATGTTTTCAAAAACCTGCGAATATGCAATCAGGGCGATGATCTTTATTGCGCAGCAATCGAGAAGCGGGCATAAGGTCGGCATAAAAGAAATAGCCAGGGGAATTGATTCCCCGGAGTTCTTTATTGCCAAAATATTACAGGACCTTGGCCGAAGGGGCCTGCTTCAATCCGCTAAGGGACGCAATGGAGGGTTTTACCTGGACAAACAATTAATAAAATGCAGCATTGCGGATATTGTAAGGGCGATCGATGGCGATAAGCTTTTTTCCGGTTGCGGGCTGGGATTGAACCACTGTTCGGAGTCCAAGCCCTGCCCTATTCATCATGAGTTTAAGAAAATGAGGAAGAACATATTCAATATGTTGCAGAAAGCAAGGTTAAATGAATTCCATGAACTTCTGGATAATAACCTGGCTTTCCTGAAACGTCGCTGATTTTTTTTGCATAAATAAAGGACAAAAAGGTATTAATATATTTTAATTAATATGGATAAGCGTAAATGTATTGCCGGTATATTTTCAACCATCGCCTTTATGACGGCTTTTTCCTCTGCCGCGCAATCTGACGGCGGATCATCCAACAGCCTGCATCCTGTCGCCGCCTGGATGCTGGCGCTGATCCTTGCCGTATCCCTCCTGCTGGTCGCCGTATGGTTACTAAAGGTAAAAACAAAGCAGATCCTTTTTGATAACCGGAAAAAGCAGGAAAGGAATGAGAGAGAACGTTTTGAACAATACATGCGCGGCATGGATAGCCGCCAGATCGAAGCGATCCTGACCTATAAGCGCCGCCTTGACGCGCTGAAAGAAAAGGAAGAGAAAAAGCCCTCTTCAACGCTCCCGGTCGTTTTAACGATGATGGCGATCCTATCGGGATCCTCCCTGTTTGCGCAAGCGGTCGAAAAGAAGTCCCCGGGTTTTTCCGGAGAGGCCGGCATGCTGATCACCATATTCCTGATCCTTATTCCCATCCTTGCCGGTATCTCGCTGATGGTGGTCAAGGTGATCAACGTGATCAGGCAATACCGCAATGAGCAAAGCCTTAAGGAAGCAGAGAAACTCGCGCGTTACCTTAATGAACTGTCGACGGAAGAGCTGGAGCCGGCATTGCTGAAACGCAAAGCGGCGTTGGATTTTAAACTAAGTAATACGGAGTTGTCCGGCAATATGAAGGCGGAGGACGACAAGGGCATTATTAATGTCAGCGCGAACAGCGGCTTGCCTGTGGTGGCCTTAAAGAAGCGGGCTCAGAAAAGGCCCAATATCGATCCCGCCCTGTCCAAACTCATCCTTTGGTATATCGGTTCGGCTACTTTCTGGTTATTATTCGGCTCCAGCGTTGGCGAGTACCTGGGCATTAAATTTGTCGCTCCCGACGCCGACCATGTTTCCTGGCTGAGTTTTGGCCGGTTGCGGCCCGTGCACACCAATAGCGTATTCTGGGGCTGGGCATCCCTCGGTATGCTGGGCCTCGGATATTATATTGTGCCGCGGGTAAGCAATACGCCGCTGGCCAGTATTAAAAACGGATGGTATGCGCTGCACCTGATCAACGCTTCTGTTGCCATCGGCACGGTTTCCCTTATGGCGGGAGTGAATAACGGGGGCGGCGAATTTCGTGAATATATCTGGCCGATCATGCTGCTGTTTGGCATCGGGCTGACGCTGTCCCTGATCAATTTTTTACAGACCATCGCCCGGAGAAAGACAAAGGAAATATACATCTCCAACTGGTACATGACGTCGGCCATCATCTTCGCGCTGGTCATTTCTGTTGCCGCTTATGTGCCGCTATGGCAGGATGGACTGGGCGAAACCATTATCCAGGGGTATTATATGCACCAGGGCGTGGGCATGTGGTTCATGTTCTTTACCCTTGGCATTGTTTACTATTTCCTTCCCCAACAACTCAACAAACCTATCTATTCATATAGCCTGGGCATCCTTGCGTTCTGGACGCAGATCCTTTTTTATACGCTGATCGGCACCCACCATTTTGTATTCAGTTCCATCCCCTGGTGGCTGCAAACCGTGGCCATCGTGGGCAGCGCGGGCATGATCATTCCTGTTGTTGCGGGAACCGCCAATTTCCTGCTCACCTTTAACGGCGCCTGGTATAAAATCGCGGGCAGCTATACCCTGCCCTTCTTCCTGGTGGGGATCATTTTTTATTTTACCGGTTCCATGCAGGGCACTGCGGAGGCTTTCCGTTCCACCAACCTGATCTGGCATTTCACGGATTTTACCGTGGCGCATTCTCACCTGACGATGTATGGCATTATTTGCTTTTTCTTATGGGCTGGCATTTATGCAGTGATCCCCAGGCTTACGGGCAAGGAAGCGCCGCAGATAACGGTAGGCGCGCATTTCTGGCTTGCCCTTATCGGCCTGTTGTTTTATACGATTCCCCTGATGTATGGCGGAACCCTGAAAGGACTGATGTGGATGGACGGCAAACCCTTTATGGAAAGCGTGATCTTAATGGCTCCTTACTGGCTCTGGCGGGCGATAGGCGGAAGCTTTATGTGGTTGTCCCATTTGTTTTTTGCCTATAATATTTATAAAATGTTATCAGCGAACGGCATTGCCGATATCAGGGAAGCCGCTGTGGAAAAATTAAAAACGCGTACAGAAGCTGTTGCAGAGTAAATAAACTGATATGGAATTATTTGACAATCATCGTAAGCTGTTCAGAACGGCAACCTTATTTTTCATTGGGCTGACCTTGCTGGTGGCCATTATTCCCGCAATAAAGGTGCAGCAAAACAATGCGCCGCTTCCCGGCTCCGAACCCCTGAGCGCAGACGCCAGGAAGGGCAAGGCCATATTTATTGCCGAAGGGTGCGTGGCCTGCCATACCCAGCAGGTGCGCAATGTAGACATGGATAAGGTATGGGGCGAACGCCCGGGTATAGCCGCAGATTACGCCGGTATCCGTCGCACCGATTTTTGGCGCAATACGGCCACGCTGATGGGCACGGAGCGGACAGGGCCCGATCTTACCAATATCGGCGTACGCCAACCCAGCGCCGACTGGCATCTTACCCATCTTTTTAACCCGCGTATTGTGGTGAAAGAATCGGTTATGCCGGCCTATCCCTGGCTGTTTGCCTTTAAAAAAGAACCTGGAGAAAAGGACAAGGTAGTGAATGTTCCCGAGGCGTATACGCAGGGCAAAGAGGGTAAATATATCGCCCGCCCCGAGGCCTTGCAGCTTGTCGCCTATCTTCAATCCTTAAAACAAACCAAACTGCCCGACGGATCGGTAACGCCTGAATTCTTATACAGGAGAAAACAGCAGCAGGCGGCCGGCGACGACGCAACTGGCGCAGCCCTTGATGGCGCGCAGTTGTATATGACCCATTGCCAGGCCTGTCACCAGGAGAACGGCGAGGGCCTGAAAGGCGCTTTTCCCCCGCTGAAAGGAAGTAAGATCGTGCTGGACGACAATCCGGAGATCATGACCGAGATCATCATGAATGGGTACAATGCGCGCGAAGCGGAAGGTTTTGGCGCCATGCCGGCAGTAGGAACCAATGCCGGGTTGACCGCTGAGGAAGTGGCGGCTATCATGAATCATGAAAAAACAAGCTGGGGCAACGACGCCAAACCGGTGACGCCGGAAGAAATACAAAAGATCATCGACGCCATAAAACTTAAATCTCCCTGACATGAAAAAACTGTTCCTGCTCGGCGCATTGCTGGCCTTTCATTTTGCGGCCCTGGCCTGCGGCGCCTGTGAAAAACAACAACCCAAAATATTAAGGGGCATCACGCACGGAACCGGGCCCGAAAGCGACTGGGACTATCTGATCATTGCAACGATGGCGGCAATTGTTGTTTTTACGCTTTATTTCTCGGTAAAATGGCTGATCAAACCGGGCGAAAGATCAGACAATCATATCAAAAGGTATATTTTAAACAATGAATAACATGCAAGACAAAAGCGTCATATTCATTTTCCTCGACGATTCCCCCGCGCCTATCGCGGAGTTTCTGTCGCCGGTCAATTTTGAGCTCGACACCCGCAAGATGGTCGACGGCAAACATACCCTGAAAATAGTCAGTAAGGACCCGACAGGAAAGGAAGGCATCCGGATAATACCCTTTGAAGTAAGAAACGGCCCTGCAATTGCTATTGAAGGAATTAAGGAAGATGCCGTGGTGGACGGCATACTGCCTTTGATGATCAACGCCTATGGCAAGGGCGATCAGAAAAAATTCCTTATCGAAGGAAGCGAAACGCCGCAAAGCATTCCATCCTGGATATGGATATTGATCATTGGCTTTGTAGGATGGGCTATGTATTATTTTATTACTTATATTTCCATAAATGAATAAGCTGCATGGCGGAACAAAAGCAAATATTGAGCCTTGATGATATAAAACTACTCGTAGATGATTTCTATGGGAGAGTAAGAGAAGATCAACTGCTGGCGCCGATCTTTAACGAACGCATACAGGACAGATGGCCGCAACACCTGGAAAAGATGTATACTTTCTGGCAGACCGTATTGCTGGGAGAGCATACTTATTACGGCAGCCCTTTTCCGCCGCATGCGCAGCTTCCCGTGGAGCATGAGCATTTCCGGAAATGGCTGGAGCTGTTTCACGCGACCATCGATACATTGTTTACCGGCGAGAAGGCGGAGGAAGCCAAATGGAGGGCCAATAAGATGGCGGAAATGTTCGAATTGAAGATCAGCCATTACCGGAAGCAGGGATTTAAAAACCTGTTATGATAAAATACCAATGGGCGTTAAACCAGTCACACAAATCAAAAGGGTCTACGATCCGCCGGAAAAAGCGGACGGGTTCCGGGCGTTGGTAGACCGGCTTTGGCCGCGCGGACTTAAAAAAGAAAACGCGCATATTGATGCCTGGCTGAAGGAAGCCGCTCCTTCTGCCGAATTGCGCAAATGGTTCAATCATGTCCCTGAACGCTGGGAAGCATTTGCCAGGAAATACCGCGAAGAACTGAAAGAGGAAAACAAGACAAAAGAACTGATCATCCTGGCGCAAAAACATAAAAAGATAACCCTGCTGTATGGCGCGCGCGATGAAACGCATAACCAGGCCGTAGTATTGATGCAGTTTCTGAAGAGCGCTTTGTAATACCATCTTAGGATCGCCTATAAACAAATGATTATGGAAAAGAAACCTATCCGGAGGAATGAAAATATTTTGAGGCTTTCCAGGGAGCATCATTTCAGCCTGTTGTTTTGCTGGAAGATCAGGCAGGGATTGAAAAAAGGGATCGACCCCGAAAGAATGATCAACTATGCCGCCTATTTCCGGAAACATCATGCCGAACCTCATTTCCGCGAAGAGGAGGAAATTATTTTTGATCCCTTCCCCGACGGGATGACCCGCAAAGCCGTCGATGAACATGAGGCGCTACGCCGATTGTTCGAAGAAATAGCCCTTCGGTCCGGGCGGGCGGATGAACAGATCGCCGGCTTGTTATCGTTCCTGGCCGACGAACTGGATCAGCATGTTCGTTTTGAAGAAAGGGAGTTGTTTCCCTACCTGGAAGAAAAATTAAATGATGAGGAACTCAGCCAGATCGGAAGAGCGCTGGACGCATTGCCCGCCGAGGCGAAAGACAATTATGAGGATGAGTTCTGGTTGAATAAGGCTTCGCTTTAAAAATATATTTTGTCGAAAACGAGGGATATCTGTATTACGGTACTGTACCAGGAAGAGTCGTATGCATTGAGCGCCTATGAGGGCGAATACAGGAGCCTGATGGCGTTGATCTATGATCATGTGTACGTCTCGGATTTTGGAGAATGCAGGGGTATGGGAAGATGCGGGACCTGCGTTATACAGATCATTGACCATACCGGGCCGCTGGGCGCTATGGACCGCAATGAAACCGCTACCTTAGAAAAGATGGGTGTTTGTTCCGGGAATATCAGGCTGGCCTGTCAGATCCCCTTAACCCGCGCGCTCCGGGGGTTGACGGTAAGGATATTGGAGGAAGGCGAGGCGTAGAATATCCGCGGAAAGTAAGCAGCAGGGCTGCTACGCGCCCTGCCGTTTACTTTCAATATCCGATTTGCGTTTATTGGCCAAATACTTGTCGAGTATCTCGCGGTCCTTTTTATCCGATAATTTATAATCGACAAGTCCCCATATAATCAATGCCGCAGCAAATAATATAATAAACAGTATGATCATCTTGTATTGATTTAATGATTTGACAAATTGGTTATCCGGTATGGTTCTCTACTTCCAGGATGGTAAAGGTTTTTTCGCCTGCAGGCATTTTCCAGTTTACGCTTTGCCCCTTTCTGAAACCGATCAGCGCAGCGCCGATCGGGGCCATGACAGAGACTTTCTTTTCTTTGATGTCTGCCATATCGGGGGTAACCAGCATTAACTCCATTACATTGCCCTTGTTCTCTTCTTTTATTTTCACTTTTGAGTTGAGCCCTACCACGTCGGCAGGAAACTTGTGCGGGCTTACCAACCTGGCTTTTTTTAGTTCCAATTCCAGCTCTTCCGCATTCCGGCGGTCAAATGCTGATTTGTTCTGGCTTCCCTTGAGATAGGAAAGAATGATATTGTAGTCGTCTTTCCTCAGCACCAGTTCTTTTTTGATCTTTTGCATGGTATTAAATTTTAAAATTTGAGTAGTACTTGTTTTTGTGTTCTCGTAAAATAATGGGGTTGCTTCTAAGGCCTAATGCTTGCGGAGGGTTCTGTTCCTGAAGCCGCTGCTGAAAGCGGATAGCCCGTCGTGGTTACCTATGCCTTGCTATGATCGTCTTTGTGTTGGTCTTTGTCAGGCTTGGCTGAAACCGATACCTGTCGTTAATTCAATGAATCTTTTAACAGCGATGTTGATCCGGATACCAGTCATTAAGGAAGGGAACCCCAAACCTTATGGTAAATAACAGGTTGGGGTAAGGCTTTGAAAGTCCTTGAAACTTGAAAAATAATACAGCTTTTTACAAAAAGCGTTAAAAGCGGCAGAAGAGCAAACATAACCCTGCCTTTCAGCGCAGATAGACTGCCTGATCGTAAGCGCGCGAGGATATGTAAGATTGCCCGACATCAGTCTAAGATACTAAATCTTTTGGTAAGAAGGTCCCCGGGCTTGAGGGAGCGGGAGGTTTTAGCGATTCGTTAACGGATAGGCCGAAGGCCTGGTATGTTGCTCATCCCTTCTGTGCCGCGGCAATAGCGGCGTCGAGATCGCCGACAAGGTCGTCTATATGTTCGATCCCTGCCGAGAACCGGAACAGACTGTCGGTTACGCCGACTTTTTTTCGTTCCTCAGGCGTCAGGTACCGGTGTGAAGTAACAGCCGGAGAGCAGATCAGGCTCTCTACGCCGCCCAGGCTCAATGCAGGGTGGACGACACGCAGGTTGTTCAGAAAAACCGGGAGTTTGTTTGGGGGAATATCCAGCTCGAACGATAACATGCCGCCAAAGCCCTTCATCTGCTGCTGCGCAATGCTATGGCCGGGATGATCGGGCAGGCCCGGATAATATACTTTTTTTACCGCAGGATGCGCGGCGAGCCATTTGGCCAGCGTCAGCGCATTTTGATTCTGCCGTTCTATTCTCAGGGCCAGCGTTTTCAGCGAACGCTCGGCAAGATAACACTGATCGGGCGACAGGGATCCGCCGTACATCTTGGCCGTGGTAAGGATGGGTTCGCGGTGCGCCGCAATGTTGGAAACCAGCGCCCCGTAAGGCAGGTCATTATGTCCCCCAAGGTATTTGGTGCCGCTGTGAACGGAGATATCAATGCCTTCTTTTAGCGGCAGCTGATTGACGGGAGAAGCAAAGGTATTGTCGACAATGGTGACAATGCCATGCCTTTTTGCAAGCTCGGCGACGGCTTTCAGCGGGACGATCTTCAGGAGTGGATTCGAGGGCGTTTCGATATAGATCACCCGGGTGTTTTCCCTTATCTGGGCGGCAAAGCTTTCCGGAGTATTGTCGGCATAGCTGCAGGAGATATTTCTTTTGGGAAGTTCTTTTTCTGCAAAGCTCCAGGTTCCTCCATAGAGATCTTTTGAAAAAACGATATGATCGTTTTGCCGGGCAAAGGACAAAATAGCCGTACTGATGGCGGCCATTCCGGAGCTGAAAACAACGCCCCAATCGCCTTTTTCGAGATTGGCTATGATCCTGGCAAGTCTTTTTTGATTATAAGCAGAATAGAATCCCGGATATTGCAGTTCTTCCCCGTTGGTATAATCGTATGCCGTAGCGGGATAGATCACTCCGGTCACAGACCCTCTCGATCCTTCTTCTTTTCCGTTCACGGGATGCACGCATAGTGTTTCGAAATTTTCCATGTCTCTTGATTTATGTTTGCGCCAGGTATCCGGGATTCTATCTTGCGGCTGAATAGCCGTGATACGTTAACTGTTTGGCTGCGGGGTGTACCGCAAATATGCATTTATTTTTTTATAGCCCTTGGGGAATTTNNTTCCTGCCGGTGGAAGCGGGATAGGTGATGGTCGCCTTTATTTTTTTATCGGGCCCGATAAAATAAACGCTTCTTACGGTTACCGAGCTGGAAGCGTTGGGATGGATCATTTTATACAGCGTCGATACATTGCGATCCACATCGGCGATGATGGGAAAATTGACCGTGCATTGCTGTGTCAGGTTAATGTCTTTCACCCACCCTTCATGCGAGGGAAGATCATCCACGCTTACGGCCAGGATCTTTGCGCCTCTTTTCTCAAACGCTTCCTTGAGCAGGGCCGTCCGTCCCAGTTCCGTAGTGCACACCGGCGTAAAATCAGAGGGGTGTGAATAAAGTATTCCCCAGTTATCGCCCAACCATTCATGGAAATTTATTTTTCCTTCTGTTGTCTGGGCGCTGAAATCAGGCGCGGCGTCTCCAATTTGTAAACTCATGGTCCTTTAATTTAAAATGAATAAATTATTTGCTAACCTCATTGGTTAAATCGTTTATCTTAATTTCCTCTCTGAGGAATTTGATGAAATAGTCAAAAAACACGGGATATTCCCTTGCTCTGATCCGGGCAATATATTGTTGCCTGAAAAAGCCTTCGGGGTTGATCCTGACCGCCCGGATATTGTCCCGCATATAGGGCTGGAGCGCCCAGTTGGCCATAACGATCACGCCCATATTGGCTTTTACCAGTTCTATCGACGCTTCGGTCAGCGGCAGCACGATCAGCTTTTTAGGCTGGATCCCTTTGGGCGTGAGCTGGGTGCGGAAAATAGATACGGTATCCAGGGGAAGGGAATGAATGATCAGGCTGACATCCTGAAAATCCGTCGCTTCCACATAAGGTTTGTAGGCCCAGGGATGTTGCGCTGAAACGACCGCCAGCATTTCATCGGAAAACAATTGGATGAACTCAACCTTATCCATTTGTTCGGGATTGCTGGTGATGGCCAGATCCAATTCGCCTTCCAGCAGTTTTTCGATGGGCCTATGGGTGGCTTCAAAAACAATTTCAATATCCACGTTCGGAAATACATCCTTGAATTTTTTCAATACGGCCGGCAGCCAGTGATAGCTGGTATAACATTCCGTGCTGATCCTGACCGTGCCGTTTTCCCCGTTCATCATTTTTTTTATCTCCGCTTCTGCGGCGTCTATTTCCTTAAGCACATGGTTGGCGGTGGCATACATCTTTTTTCCAATGGGCGTAAGGATCAGCTTTTTATTCCGCCTGTAAAAAACCGGGGCGCCCAGTTGCAGTTCCGCTTCTTTTAGCTGGTAACTCAACGCGCTTTGCGATAAATGCAGCCGGGTCATTGCTCTGACAAGGCTTCCCTCTTCTACGATGGCTTTTATCAGCCGGAGATGTCTGGTTTCCATAATATTATTAATATAGGCTCCCGGGGAAACTGGGATAACGGGTTGATCAGGCTCGTTGATATAGCGCAAAGTTAATTGTAAACAACACAGCGCCCGTTCAAAATACATGAAACGATTTCCTGATGATCATGAATGGATTCAATAGATAAAGAGGTGAAATACGAAGCGGATCCGTTTTATCATTATTTAAGGGAATAAACAGACCTGAATTTGCAGATATTCAATATCTTTGCTATAGATATGTTTATCAGGGAATACAATTTTCACGTCTTTCTTTACCATATCCCGGATCGTAGCTAAGTTCTTCGGCTATCCGGGAAGGACGCTTGTACACTTTATTTTTTAACTCTTTTTATTGCTATTATCATGGACAATTCCAAAAATCCAGTTGTATTATGTGAAGAAGATTACCAGAAGCTCAAGCAGCTGATCGGTACGCCGAATGTTTCGGAAGCTACGCCTGAAATGTCTCTTGCCCATGAGATCGGTAGGGCCATTGTGGTGAAGGATAGCGCTTTTCCTCCCAATACCATACGAATCAATTCTATTGTCAGGGTTCTCGATGTACAATCGGGAAGAGAGAACCAGTTCCAGATCGTTATGCCCGGGCAGGCCGATATGAAACAAAAAAAGATATCGGTGCTTACGCAGATGAGCGCGGCCCTGATCGGTTTCCGGGAGGGCGATGAAGTGGTGTGGAAAATGCCGGCGGGCCTGAAAACCCTTAAAATTTTAGAGGTTCGCAATGAAGAAGCCCTGCAGCAACAGGGGAACTGACGGTATTTTTTGGGTAACCGTGGATTGCTCTGCCTATCACTGTTTACACGAGCAATAATGAAAGGGTAACAAGAACCGGAAGAAAGTTTAGCCGCGGCCTCTGTTTAGAAGGGAATAATGAAATTTTTAGCCTTAACGGTATACTGAAATGGGCCCTGCTCCTGCCTGGGCCCATTTTTGTTGCCTGGAGGATATCCGGTAGATCTTGCCGGTTGAATGGTATGCCGCTGGGCCGGAACGCCCTGAACCTGTCGGAATGCCGGTCTGCTTCTCCGCGTTACGCCGCATGCCTATTTCAGGTATACTCTGAGCATCCAGGCCCATTGCTCGTGTTGTTTGAGCAGGCCGGTGAGAAAATCCGCCGTTCCGGCATCCTTGTATTCTTCTTCCACTTTATCAATGTTTTTTCTTACCGCGCGGGCAATGGTTTCATGATCATCCAGGAGGTTTTTTATTTGTTTGGATTGATCATTGGTGTAATCTTCTTCTTCGAGGGCGGTCAGCCGTATAAAATCCTTTAGCCTGCCCTCCGCATAATGCCCTATTTTGCGAACCCGCTCCGCAATTTCATCAATAAGCTCGGTGAGCTCTGTATATAAGGTTTCATAAAACTTATGCAATTCCATAAAATTGCGCCCTTCGATATTCCAGTGATAGTTGCGCGTTTTTATATATAGCACGTGCTCGTCTGCCAATAGCTGGTTCAGTATGATCGCTACTTCCTTTGTGTTCTTTTCGCTGATGCCGATATTTGTTTTCATGTTTTATGAGTTTACAGTGATGAATTCAAAATTCATTCCCGGGCGGGTTGCACGGCAACGCCGGCTTATTAAGGCATTTTGCGGGGCTGCCAGTTTTTATTTCCGGATCTTTACAAGAGAAGCTAAGGCTTTTTTCTGAGTTTAGCGGTTTTTTCTTCACTTACTCACGGCCTTCCTTACTGGCAAGGGCCGGTTTAACCTGAGCGTACTGTCCGGCCTGGGGCAAGAACCCAATAGAATAGGCTGCCGCCCTTCTTTCGCTGTTTGGGGAATAAAATACCCAGGGGTCGCGTTACTGTTAGTTGTCAAAATCTATCTCCACCTGGTGGCTGGTTCCGGGTTTAATGGAGAGCCAGGCATATTCTACGCCTTTTACTGCGGTTACGGCAACGGGACGACTGGCGCCGTTAAGATATATTTTTTGTATCCGTTTGTTGTCAAAGACGTTCGGTATCATACAGGTAATGCCGTTGTCATGAGGCTGCGTGGAATGTATCTCAAAAGAGAGCCGGTTGTTCTTCCAGGTTAGATTTTTGAAGGCGGTTTCATCCCTGGCTTGCAGGAACTGCAGCAGCTTAAGCTCCGTCCAAACAGGAATATCCCTGGCATTGGCATAATCCAGCATCTTCATCAACGGGATCTTAGAGAAAAAATATTCATTATTATGCGCTTTCACGCAGACAAAAGAATAGATCCCGTTCTCCAGGCTTCTATCCACCAATCCCCTGAAAGCATTAAAAAAACCATCCTGATCCTGATGTTCCATGTATTGCTGATCATATACATTGTTCAATTGCTGGTACACGTTGACCGGCTTTCCTTTGGCGTCGGCATATTTCATGACAAGGCCGCTGCCGTTGTAGTTGCCCTGGTTCAGGCCCCGCTCCCCGAGAAAGGCGCCATGCGTGGAGCCGTTATCGTAGTGCGCATAGTTGCAATCGAGACGGATGCCGTTATTTTCTTCGATCCGTGCCTGCGCGGCGAAATCAGGCTCCCCGCCGGCCAGCTTTCCGGGCCAGACAAACCAGTGATTAACGACGGTATGCATGGCCGATATGCCGTATTGGAGACGCAGTTTATTTTGCAGATCCTTGTACACGCTATCCATGGTATTCCAGTCGGGGTTCTCCGCCTGGCGCGTATCGTCGGGGTGGCCCGAGATCTCAAAACCCCTATCCGTCCATTTGTTCACCCATTCCCGGGTTACAAGATCGGTTTCCTTTATGTAAAGGGTCATCTTCGCCCCCTTGGCATGAACATCGGCAAACTGCGGTTCAAACGCTTCTTCTTTTGAGTCTTCCCCGTCATTGTTCAGCGTTACCAGGCATTTCAACGTGTCGGGGAAATACCATAGCCGGGGAATGGGCCTGGTTTTCCGGCTTAGCAGGGCGATGCCGTTAGACAGCAGCCGCATTTGTTCGTCAGCGTGGTTCAGGGTATTTTTTTCCGGCTTCACCCAGCCGCCGGTAAACAGATCCATCGCCCGCAACCCGAGTATGCCGTCCATTTCCTTTCCCGCATGCGCCGGATTGCCCTGGCGGGAGTACACAATGCTCTGTGGAAGATTGTACAAAAATGCCAGGCATGCTCCTTTGCCATATTGATGAAGGACAACGGCAGGAAGACCTGATGGCTCCCCGGTATCGGCGTACAGCGCGGCGACAGATGCCGCTCCCTGAAGCGCGTAGCCATCCGCCTCCCCATAAAACGGCAGGGGTTGCGACAATAAGCCTTTCCCGGCCTCGCTTGCGGTATCGATCGTTATATATCCCTGGCTCAGCGTTCCTCCTGTTGGAGTAATCCCCAGTATTCCGCCTAGCTTTTTATCCGGCCGGAAAACGATCAGATTGCCGCCTCGGTCGACATATTGCTCAAGCGATTCCTTTTGCGTATCCGATATGGATGCCTGGCCCAATATGACAATGTCGAATTTTTTCAGGAAGTCCGGCCTCATATTCTCCGGCTCCGGCGGCTCCATCCGGAAGGCATTGTATCCTTCCGTTTTGAGGATCTCGGCGGCGAACGAACCAAAATGATCGTCAGTAGCCAATACCAGTATAGGCGGATAAACCTTTGCCGGCGCGCAGCCCGGAAGCATATTCGCAAAAATGACTATCGGTAATACGGTAAGAAAGATGTTGCAGAGATTTTTCATGCTGAAGGCTGTGGTGAAAAATAATATCCCTTAATTTCTTTACAGTGTTTTTGGGGCTGGTCTTTACCGGGTAGCGATCCTTAATAGCTCTTCAGGGTAAAGATAGTATTTGCCGGTATGGTTACGTTGAACCGTTTACCTGCTTTTACATCGGTTCCTCTTTTCAGGTTCTCTGCGCTATTGGTATAATGGTATTGAAAACGTTTAACGCCGGGAATATCCTTTAAGGATCCATCGATAACGATATCCTTATCGCGAGGGTTTAACCCGATGATGGCGATCTGGCCCTGGCTGTCCTGGAAAGCCGTTATCATCAGTTCTTTAGCCGTGGCGTCAACGCCGATGCGGGTGGATCCCGGAGATATAAACCGGGTAAACTGCGACAGGGTATAGAAATGTTTGCGCGGATGATAGGTCCTGCTCTCTGCATTGTATTCCAAAACGCCCCAATAGCTAAATGTGCTGGGGGCATGATGTTCATAATAGCTGTCATATCCTTCCCACAAAATAGCGCCATTGGCTCCGTTAGACAAAAGATCCAACAGGCGTGTCAGAGAGCTGGCAGCATAATCATAATCGTAATTTCCCAGTTTGCCATCATCGCAACCATTGCACCATTCGTTCCATTCCGTTATCCACCATTTTGCCTGGGGATATGCCGAATGTTTGATCGCGGAATCCGCATTGGCGTAATAACCCTCATAACTATGAAGCCCCCAAAAAGCCAGGTTCGACATGATGACCGGCTCTTTGAGCATTTCCGGTAAATATTTTTGAATACCAGTATGCATGTTGGCTACGTCAGGGCCGGTATACTGAATGCCATTCAGCCCGACATCATTCATCCGGGAAATAAATTTTTTCAAGAGGCGGGCATACTGCTCCGGTTCAACCGTGGGCCCTTCTTTACGGATATCCGGCTCATTCATGGGCGAGATCAGGCCGAATTCCAAATGCCGCGTCTTTTTAGCGTAATAGAAAAACGAGACCAGCATTTCAATGTATTCATCTTCATATTCGGGTTTAACGATCTCCCCTCCCATCCATGAAGGAACAATTCCCATAAAATTGATCATCAGATTATCGTTAACGCCTCTTTTGTTGAGATAGGCTATCATATCCCAAACCTTCTGGAATTTAGGCGTTTCATACAGTTTGTTGTAATAGTTCCAGTTAAAGCTAAAGGGGTCGTCATTGTCGTTCTCCTCCTCCCATTTTTCCACTGTTTCCACGATGACCCTCCAAAGATTTATTTGCAGGGAATCAATGAAAAGATCTAGGGCGGGTTCAAGCTCTTTGCCGTTCCAGCTCCGGGTATTGGCGTTTACGCCGATGCCATCCAGTTGTTGAAAGCGGGACGATCCGTCAATGGTCGCCTCGACGGCGGTCCCCTGAGGATTATTTTGCTGTTCTGTACAGCCTGTAGCAGCTACCAAAGCAAATATCAGCAGGGGGATGATGGAGAAATATTTCATACTGCGCGTTATCGTTCAAATTTATCGTAGTTATCTGCGGCGCTGTTCTCCTATATTGTTCAAAAGCTATACTATTTTGTACCTCCCGGGCTGAAAGGGACCATAGCGTCAGGGCGCAGGAACGGCTTAGCTCCTCTCTGCATTCAATATCAGGTCGACTCAACTGCCGAAAAACAGGTTGAGCGAAACAGCCAGCAGGATAAGAACGATCATGATCACAGCCAAATAAAACCAATCGGGTCTTTGCTGTTGTTGTTTCTTAGGGACGTTGGCCTTTACGGGTTTTCGTTTCATATTGCTTAAGCGGTTTGATTATAGCTAGGTCATGGCGCCGCTACCAGGAAGGACCACTTTAGCGCGGACGGTGATCGGGAAGATAGCGCGTATGATATCAGGGCATGCCTAATGCCGGCAATACGCCATCGGCAACGATATCAGTCTTGAAAATTTACGGAACCATCATTGGCCGGGAGGCGCATTTACTATGAATGTATCCAAATGTAATAAAAAATATCGGAGAAAAATGCAGGCAAGCGATCATCGTCTTATCGAAGGCGTTATGAAACAGGAAGAAGGCGGCCGGTTTTAAACACGGATAAGCCAATTCTTCTAAAAGAAAAAGGGGCCAGGATAGAAATCCAGCCCCGTTTTAAAATCCAATATCCTATGAAAAACCGAAACGATAAAGACCAAAAGAGCGCCAATCTCATTTTACGCTTAAAACGGCTGCGATCGCTTTGTTTTTACTCCCGGCAAGGGAAAAATATTTTCATATTGGGAATGGGAGCTCCCGGGGCGCCGTTTTTATGTGTGAATAAATCTGTAAATTAGAATGTTGATCAGCGAAGATGGAAAGCGGCGATTCGATAACCCGGCCATATCGTTCGGCCGGGAACATATATTCAACATGAATCCTCGCCAGATGGAATCTGACAGGTCAGGAAGGAATTGTTTTGTTTATATCTAAACGTGGAAATATGAATAAGGATCCATACCGGGTAAAGAAATTATTGAACAGCAAGACAAACACTTTTAGTTATTACAGCCTTACTGAACTTGAAAAACAAGGGCATGGCATCAGCAAACTGCCATTTTCGATCAGGATACTGCTGGAGAATGCTGTTCGGAACTTCGATGATTTTGCCATTACCAAAGATAATATAGAAACGATACTACAGTGGAAGCCGGAAGCGTCGGACAAGGACATTCCTTTTAAACCGGCCCGGGTGTTGATGCAGGATTTTACAGGGGTGCCTGCCGTGGTGGATATCGCTTCGCTGCGCGCGGAAGTGGCCAGGAAGGGTAAGAATCCCGACGAGATCAATCCCCTGATACCCGTAGACCTGGTCATTGATCATTCTGTCCAGGTCGATTATTTCGGAACGCGTTACGCCTATGATCATAACATCGAGGAAGAGTATAAACGGAACCAGGAACGTTACCAGTTCCTGAAATGGGCGCAGCAATCATTTAATAATTTCAGCGTGGTTCCGCCCGGGATGGGCATTTGTCACCAGGTGAACCTGGAATACTTATCGCAGGGCGTCATTGAGCGCAACGGGGAGGTATTTCCCGATACCCTGGTGGGCACCGATAGCCATACGCCAATGGTCAACGGCATCGGCGTGATCGCCTGGGGCGTTGGCGGCATTGAGGCCGAGGCCGCGATCCTGGGGCAACCGATATATTTTATTATGCCGGAGGTCATCGGCCTTAAACTTACGGGAAAAATGCCGTTGGGATCTACCGCTACCGACCTGGTATTGACCATTGCCGAGTTGTTAAGAAAATATGGCGTGGTAGGCAAATTCGTAGAAGTGTTCGGCCCCGGCCTGGATTCCCTCTCTGTTCCTGACCGGGCCACGATCAGCAATATGTCGCCGGAGTTCGGCTGCACCGTTACTTATTTTCCGATAGACGATAAAACGCTGGAGTATATGCGAAAGAGCAATCGCCCGGAAGACAAGGTTCAGCTGGTGGAAGACTATTGCAAGGTCAATATGTTGTGGAGGACGGGCGCGGAGGAAATTGAGTATACGGATATCGTAGAGCTTGATCTGTCTTCCATACAGCCTTCTGTGTCGGGACCGAAGAGGCCGCAGGACAAGATCTTATTAAAAGATTTTAAAAATAAATTCATCTCCCTGCTCGACGAAACCTACGGCCGGAAATATATCGCCAATGATAAGCAGGTAGAACGCTGGTCTGCCGAAGGCGGAAGTCAGCCTCTTGCCCCCGCCTCCCTGCCGATGCCCCCCGAAACGCAAATTGAAGAAAAACTGGAGAACGGCATAAAGACGGTATGGGTGACCGTGGGGCAGGAAAAATTCATGCTTGCCGACGGAGATATTGTGATAGCAGCCATTACCTCCTGCACCAACACGTCCAATCCTTTTGTGATGATCGGCGCGGGGTTGGTAGCCCGTAAAGCCCGCGAACGCGGGATCGACGTGAAGCCCTGGGTGAAGACTTCCCTGGCCCCGGGATCAAAAGTGGTAACGGATTATCTTGTCAAGGCGGATCTCCTGGACGACCTGGAAGCCTTGCAGTTCCATGTGGTGGGTTATGGTTGTACCTCCTGTATCGGTAATTCGGGTCCGCTGCCGCCCCATATTGCAAAGGCAGTTGAAGAACACGATCTCGTGGTGGCGTCGGCGTTGTCGGGCAACCGGAATTTTGAAGCCAGGATACATCCGCAGGTAAAAATGAATTTCCTGATGTCCCCGATGCTGGTAGTGGCATACGCCATCGCCGGAAGGGTCGATATTGATCTTATCAATGAGCCGATAAGTTATGACCCCAATCAGCAGCCCGTTTTTTTGAAGGATATCTGGCCGACCGACGAGGAGATCGTAGACATTATGAACAAGACGCTCTCCCCCAAAGATTTTGCCAGGAGCTATGGGGAAATATTTGAGGGTAACGAGGTATGGAGAAACCTGAAAATTCCGGAGGAGAAACTATATAGCTGGGATAAAGATTCAACTTATATAAAAGAAGCGCCTTTCTTTTATAATATCTCCGATAAGCCGGAATCGTTTAAGGATATCCGGGAGGCGCGCGTGTTACTGATGCTGGGAGATAGCATTACCACCGATCATATTTCGCCGGCAGGTTCTTTTAAGGAATCCTCGCCCGCCGGAGCCTATCTGATCAGTAAGGGCGTTCCCAGGGAAGCGTTTAATTCCTATGGATCCCGTAGGGGAAACGACGAGGTGATGGTCAGGGGAACTTTTGCCAATGTGCGCATCAAAAATAAGCTGGCTTCTAAAGAAGGCGGCTACACCCGTTACCTGCCTACCGGCGAGGAGCTATCTGTTTATGACGCTTCGGTGCGGTATAAGGAAAGTCAAACGCCCCTGCTGGTATTGGCGGGAAAAGAATATGGCAGCGGGTCTTCGCGCGACTGGGCCGCAAAAGGCGCTTTTTTACTGGGCATCAAGGCCGTGTTGGCAGAGAGTTATGAGCGTATTCACCGGAGCAACCTGGTGGGTATGGGCGTATTGCCCCTGCAATATGCATCGGGAGAAAATGCGGGGACGCTTGGCCTTACCGGCGAAGAAGTATTTACCCTGACGGGCATTGCGGAAGGCATGAAGCCACTGAAGAGAATACAGGTTTTGGCCAGGAAAGCGGATGGCAGGGAAATACAGTTCCAGGTTATTGCCAGGATAGATTCCAGGATTGAAGTGGAATATTATCATCACGGAGGGATCCTGCAATACGTGCTCAGGCAATTCCTTGACAGGGTTGGTTAGCTTGGCGCGATAAATTTCCACGATCGTTGAAATTACTCATATTGCCCGGGATAGGCTATGGCGTTATCGGGAAGCAGAACCGCGTTTCCTTTTTCCCGGTCTTTTTTGGGCGCGGCCGATTCCGCTTCCCTCTTCCACTCTTCCATCTCTTTCCATATCTTCCAGCCGTAAAAAACTATTGTTCCGGCAATCGCTGCCGCAACGGCAATGCGCGGCGCGGCAAAGCGTATCGTTTGATACAGGTTCAGCAATTTCCTGTCGATCGGTTTTTGTTGTTTCATAAGTTGATGTTTAATGTTATAAGATATTCGTTTCAATTGTTAAGTATGGCATATAGATCAATATGCGCAAAGAAAGCCCGGCTATATTAATTCAGTGTTAAGCGAATATTATTTCCCGATCATATGTGAAAATTTTGGCCAAAAGCCCGATTTGGGGCTTAGCCTCCCCAGTCTACATTATGAAATTGTTATGCCATAGGGGAAGTATTTGTAAAAACCTGAGTATATCGCAGTAAACGGTGGATAAAAGGAGAAGACGCGGCATTTGAGCCCTTAGTAGAAAACCAGGTCAGCGCCGCCTTGAACAGTTGCATGCGAAGCTTGCGCTTCATACACCCCCGGTCGGTTTTGTTACCGTCCGTAACTCCGCATTTTAAGGCAGGATGGCGATGGAACTTTTATTTCCCGCCCTACCCTGTTTAATAAACCTGTTTTATTGTCTCTTTTAAAAACAACGATATTATTGGAGTATTGGTTGGCAACCAGCAGGAACTGTCCCGAGGGATCCAGGGTGAAATTCCGCGGATGATTGCCGTAGGTAGATTGATGCCCGACCAGGCCAAGCGTTCCCTTGTTTTGATCTATTGAAAATATAGCGATGCGATTCTCATCGCCGCGATTGGAAGCATAGAGAAAGCGCCCATCAGGAGAAATATGGATATCGGCTCCGCTATAGCTGCCATATTCCTGCGAATGAGAAAATATACGTTGTATATCCTGCAGTTGCCCATCGTTGTATGCGTAGGCAGAAACCATTCCGCTTAGTTCTTCAATGCAGTAGGCGAATGGCAGGTTCGGGTGGAAGGTAAAATGCCTCGGTCCGCTTCCGGGAACGCTTTTGTGATCTTCCTTATGTTTCAGCGGCCCGGCTTGGGAAGCGTCAAATTTGAATATCCTTATTTTATCTGCCCCGAGATCGGGTAAAAACAGGTAGTCGTTGGCGGGAGAAAAGACGGCAGAATGCACATGCGCTTCGTCCTGGCGGCCCTTGATAATACTGCTGTCGCTGAATTTCAGCAATTGTGTATACGGATTTAGACTGCCGTCGTCGTTGGCGGTGAAAACGGTAACGCTGGCCTCGGTATAACTGCCATTGACGATAAATTTATTGCTGCGGTGTACGGAGAGATACACGGGATTGGCGGCGCCGGCGGATTGCTTGTTGATGAAACTCAGCTTGCCGCGGAGGCTGTCGACCCGGAAGGCCGACACCGATCCGCTTGTCGACATCCGGGTATCAGTGCAGGAGTAGACAAACTGGCCGTTTGGCGAGATATCCAGGTACGATGGATTGGTAATGTTTAAGGTATTCCCTGTTTTTTTAAGCCTGCCTGTTTTTGTGTTGAACCGGTAGATATAAATCCCCTTATCCGGTTTGCCATCGGTATAGGTTCCGACAAATAAATAGGTTACAGACGGCTTTTGCGCCGGCGCTGCAATTGTAGACAACGACAGCAGGAGCATTAATAATATATTCCTATACATGCGATGGTTGGTATTGGCGGTTGGCTGAACCGGCTTCAGTTAAAAATCTCAATACAATTCCTATGCAAGTATATAAAAATATCGGGTATTGGCGCAGGTAAACTACTACTTCGGGGTGGGCAACAGGTTTTTGAGCGTATAGCAGATAAGATGGTTGTTTAAGGTATCGCCCGCTTGCGTTTTTATGCTGCCCAGGTTCAACTGGTAGACATAACCGGCTTGTAAACTGTCCAAAGCCAGGGAGAGTTTCTTGCGATCGCCGGATAGTTTAATATCGGTAACCGGTATCTCTTTTTCATCCATACGCGGGGAACCATATTTTTCATGATATTGGTAATAGTAGCGTCGAAACCGGTAGTTATCAGGGATCAGCGCGGTTGAATCATCAAGGGGTTGAGTAAAGCTAAGCTCAAAGCCATTATGGGTCAGGTTCATGCTATAGATGTCAGCGGGCTGTTTGCCTGTAAAGACGATCCGCTGAATACCACGATCGCCGCCCCATCCATAAGCCGCCTGACCTGTCCATAAACTGCCGTCGGGGGAAAATGCCAGGCGGTTATTTCCCCTTCTGAGCCCTCTGGCGTCAATGAAGGGAATGCAGGCTCCCTGCAGTTCCCCGGCTACGCGCTCTAGTATTACCCTCACAATGCGTTCTGTATTCATTTCTCCTACGAACAACTGACCCTTGAAGGGGCCGAATTTTCCATTGGTGATATCGCAGAGCGGTTGGGTAGGCGAATTGGCAATAATATCCTGCGGAAACAACACAGCAGCTTTGGCGCGCATACTATCCAGCGCCTGCACAGTAAGACTAAAAGGGTTTCCTCTGTTCCAGCCTTTTTTCCAGACAAGAGCAGCCGGGTGGCCATAAAAATTTCCTTCCTGCACATGATGCAGTTTACTGGTTCCGATCCAATCGCCCTGGTTGTCTGTAACAAAAAGGTTGCCTTGCAAGTCAAAACCTAATCCGTTTGGGGAACGAAATCCCATTGCATAAGGGTGAAGCTTTCCATCTGGAGTCAGTTTCATGATCCATCCGCGGTAGGGCGTTACAGAAAACATGCTTTTCCCGTAGCCGCGGCCTGCGGTATCTAGCCTGCCTCTTAATTCCGGCCTGATGCCGCCACCGGCGGAAGCCGAATTCAACGCGATAAATAAGTTGCCTTCCCTATCCCGGATGGGGCCATAACTGAATTCGTGATAGTTTCCGGTTAACCCAAAATCATCTGTGACCTTCTCGTACAGATCGGCCTGTCCGTCGCCATCGGTATCTTTTATGCGCGTTAATTCCGGGCGTTGCATGATCAGCATTTCGGATGGGCTGATCGTTAAAATCCCAAGGGGCTCGTGCAGTCCCTCTGCAAACAGGCTCCATTTTTTTGTGTTGGGATCATAGATCATCACTTCTCCTCGCAGAAAGCAAACAACCAGCCGGCCATCCGGTAAAAAATCAAGTCCGCCCGTTTCAGCCGTCAGTCCCTCCGGTATCTCAATAGACTCCACTGTGTAGGATGTTTGGGGCGCATTGTTGTTTTGCTTTGTTGAGCAATGTGAAAATATATATAGCCCTATTATTAAGAGGGCGGCAACATAGGGTTTCATGGTTTATTTTTAGTCATAATGATCGTAAACCGGCTTGCTTGTTCCGGTAATATTCTCAGGTTTCCATTGATCCACTCTCCATCGGCGCACTGATAGCGCACGCCGTCTGCAGGGCCTGCCACAAACCAGATCGTTCTGTCGGTTTTTGGGATCCTGAAGGTCCGTGTTAAACCCGTTGCGTCTTCCTTGGGTTTTATCAATTCGTATACGTCAATGCCATTGATGGTATAATGAAATTCAGGGTATCTATTGATCAGTTGATAACCTTTAAAATCGACGACAGGAATATTGCCCGGCTTGCCTACCTGGAGCGGATAGACCGTTTTATCGCGAAAGAAAACCGTTCCGAGGATAAGGCCATAAGCGTCGTGATGGCCTTTCCATATATCAGTATTGTCTAAAAACCCTCCCTGCCAGGCATATCGCAGCCTACAGACGCTTGCATCCCAGCAATAAGATAGATTATGAGGAAGGCTTACGGCAATGGCAGCGGGACTTGCTTCGGGAAGGAAGATACGACATACGAAGGGCGGCTCTTCGCTGTAAGCACGGGACCTGGTAGCATTATGATTTTGATGAGCGCCATCGGGTTTACTTATATCTGTTTTTCTATTGGGCGGAATATGGGCGTCGTTATCAAGAGGCGGCATCTCTCCGTTAGTAACATAGATGGCTCCATACATTATGGATCCGTGTCCCGGGTATGTGCAGACATAGGGGTAGATGCCTGTTGTTTTTGGGGCCGTAAAGCTGATTGTTTTTGTTTCACCCGGCTCCAGCACAGGTACGGCCCATAATACATCGGTAATCTCCGGAATATAATTCAATCTTTGTCCCTCGTTAGCCAGGTCTAAGGCCGCCTTTACCACGGCTGTTCTGGATCCTGGTTTGACGATAAGCAGGTTGTGGCTCATGTCATCCTTATTGGTAAAGATAATTTTGACTTTTACGCCTGGCTTCACTTTGAACCGAACTATGTCATACTGTAATCCTCCAATGGCATTTATCGAAATGGTAGTGTCTTCATTTTGCGCGGGATATGCATTTTCCTGTATACAGAAGAGAAAGATAAATACCGGTAAAAACAGTCTTGTGAAAATAAACATATTTACTTATTATAACCTATTTAGGTAGGTCATCGTAGAGAAATAGCCCAAGCGTTCATCAATTTAATGAAGCTTACTTTTAATTACCAGTCTTGACCGATTGAAATAATCATCTAATAACTCGATGTCAAATTCTTTAGCCATTTGTGCGGCGTTGATATCCTTGTGCTCGCTGGTCAACATCACCGCCCCCACTTTCCCCGGGTCATGAATAACGACAGCATCGCCATATTTTTCTTTTAGTTTAGTAAGTTTCTCCCAGTTAAAATCAAGATGCACAAGCTTATAATCTAAGTTTACAACGGCCTTGGTATAGTTAAAATAATTGGTGCTTGCGGCGACAACTTCTCCCAAAGGATTGATAATCTCGGAAGGAAGCTTAATGTTTCCAATAGCCCCTACAAAATAAGACCGGCAGGTATATGCCCAGGTGTTTTGCATCAGGCCGCCGTGATATACTGAAGAAAACAAAATGATATCTGGTTTTAACTTAATATACTGTTCGCGCAGTTCATCAAAGTTCAAATCAAAGCAAATAGCCAATGCTACCCTTCCAAAATCGCATTGAATAACGGATACTTCTGAGCCTGGTTTAACGCCCGCATCCATCTCCCGAATGGTGGGAAAATTCTTGTTATAAATACCCGCGACTTTTCCCTTTCTGTCGAGCAGGATCAGGGAATTGCGCCGGCTGCCATTTGAGTCATGGGTCGAGCCAAATGCGATATAGCAATTATTGTCTTTTGCTACAGAGGAAAAGTAATCCAGCAATTGATCTTTTCTTACTTTAAAATATGCTGTTTTTTCCGCGGCGTTCATCCCTCCTGGCGCATCGCATACTTCGGGTAAAACAATCAGATCAACTTTTGAATAGAGTACTTGCTTTAATTGTCTTTTCCAGAAATCGATCATTTGCTTGACCAATTCCTCCGGCGCCTGGTCTTTATTGATTGTTGGAGACGCTCCAATAGTCGCTATGACAACCTTTCTTTCTGCATGAGTCATGTTGATTGAAACCATGCAGGAAAACGCCAGGGTAAGAAGTAAATAGCCCGGCAGCTTATGAGTATTGCTTTTCATCCGTATAAGTCTGTTTTTTAGTTCTTTTCAGAAACTCCGCTCCTCCCGGTAAAAATATTAGCATCGATAATTGCTCCGGTTGCGTTATTAATAATGTTCCCGTTTTTGCCGGCGCTTATATTATTATTCCGAATCAGGGCTCCGGCGCATGATCCATTTAATGCGATGCCCGCCAGCATTCTCGGGTTGCTTGTTTCCTCGCTAATGATACAATTAACAACTTGCACATTGACGCTGTTATCTATTTGAACGCCGTTTATCTTTGGATTTTGAATATGGCATCCGCTTATGGATACTTCGCGACTATCCGTTACTACCACGGCCCCGCCCTTCTCCTCATTTCCATATTCTGCGCCATCAATAATATTGTCATTCAGTATAATACCCTGGCTCTTATTTACGGAGATTCCGCCTAACGAAACCAGGCCTGGCGTGAAATAGTCATCATTGTGATCAAAGACATTATCGCTAACCGTTATATTGCGGCTGCTATTGATGATTAAATGCCGGTCATATCCACGGATAAATGTATTTCCTGTAACATTAACGCCGCGACAATGATCAAGCTCAATATTTACTTCCTGGTTGCTGATATGGTTTCCTGTTATACTCCATAAGCCGATCTTATTGCTATTGGCCGGCAAGCCGCTGAAACGAATATTGGCGCCGCCGGGGCTGGGGATTGCCTGGACAGTATTACCCGATATCGTACCTTCCCGAACGCTCCCGCCCTGAGAACAATCTACCCAGATATCAGCCGATACAGGTCCGGCGGGATCACAGTTGTATTCAATATCATTTCCAGTGATTTCGAAATTTCGGATTTCGCTGTTCATTACTTTGATGCCGCCTTTTTTGCAGTAACTGATATGGCTGTTACTGATGATCATCTGGTGGATATTCACATTGTCTAAATAGATGCCAATACCGCTTACATTATAAATATGGCAGGCATTTATCAAAACATTCCGGTTTCTGGAAGTAAAATGAAGGCCATTTCTTACATCGCGAATGAGCAAAGCGCGGAACACCGGCATCAGGCAGTTGCGTATTTCGATGCCATCGGCCCTGGGATTGGCGCCTACGATCTCCAGGGCGTCGATCAAAGGCATTCGTTCTTTTTCCCAGGTTATAGGTTTAACCGAAGAAGGCAGAGCAGTGCCCATATGGGAGCCAATAAAACAAAAGGCAGGCCCTTCGCCTGCCATAATAATACTAGCGGCGCCTCCCTTCCCGGAAAGGCCGATCATGCCATTTTTTGACAGATCAATGAAGATTGTTTGGGTTACTTTATAATTGCCGCGGGGGAATTCAACTATTCCATCTGTGGCTGCTAGCGTAGCTTTAATGATCGAATGAGTATCGTCAGTTTTCCCATCCGCTTTAGCGCCAAAGTCTTTTACATTAACTGCAAAAGAAAACTCCGGCATTGAGAAGATCAACGAAGAAATAATAACCAATCGAAGCAATTTGGAAAATACATACATAATCTTATTCTTTAAATTCCTCCAGTATTAGAACCGCTAGCAATAGCATTGCGCAAAAGATTAAGGCCAGTTAAGATGTTTATGCAGAAACTGAAATGATCCTTCATTGCGCATAGAATGCCCGCCATTAAAAAATTCGATCTGGGTTTTATCTCCCAGGTTAAACTGTTTATATAGAAATCTAACCTTAGCATATTCATATCCCACCCATTCGTCCGGTTGAACCAGGTCGTCATGACCGCGCTCAACCATAAATGGCCTCGGGAAGATCAGATAGGCCATTTCTGCGTAGCTGAATGTATTTCCCATGTTGAAATAGAACATCTCCCATTCAGGCGTATTGATAAAGCTGCCTCTATAATAGGGATCCACAACTTTTCTTGTCCAATTGCCAAAATCACCAGAGCATATTGAAGCTGCATAACCTTCCAGTATGGCTGGGACCCGCATAGCCGCCTCTCCGCCGTAACTAATGCCGTAAAATGCTATTCGTTTTGCATCCACGAAAGGCAGGCTGCCCAGCCATTTTAAGGTTTGCTCATTTTGGGAGATAATAAATGAAAATAAAGACTTCTTAACGCTATTGGCTTTACGGCTCAAAAATCTATAATGGTCCTCTCCGCGATAAAGACTATAAGGCGCGTATACAATAAATCCCTGGTCGGCAAGTTTTGCCGCAACATTATTATAAGCAGTATAGTTTCCTTCGACCAGCCGCTGGGGTACGCCATTTCGTCCATGCTGGGCAACAACGACTGGCCTTTTTTCGCCCTGTTTTAAATCCTTTGGCACCAGGATAATTCCTCCTGTATGAAAGGAGTCGTAAACATCCAGAATTACCTCGTATCCCGTCCATCTTTCGTAATCATATATTTTTCGGGTGCGGGTGTTGGCGGCCGTCAATTGATCATCAAATTTACCGATAACTTCTTCCTGGAGGTATTTACGATATTCGTTTCCCTTCGCGATGAAATTGTCCGGAGAGAAATAGGGATGATAACTTTTTGTGCTCCAGCTTCGACTTTTTAGCTCAGGCATTGCTTTATACAGAAAGAAATCATTTCTTGTGTCATCCGAAATATGAAGAAGCCATTGCAGGTGGTCCTCAATCTCCTTTGCCTGGCGTAATTGCCTCTCTTCCTGATTAAAGGCTTTTCGCATATCGACAGGTATGGTATTAGAAGCCTGTTGATATCGAAATACGCCTGAGGATTTTCCCAATGTATTGCCTGATGTGGTTGCCGGCGTTGTTAGCGCCAATTGATCTGAGAATTTTTCCAGCGCCTTTTCCGAACCAAAGCTTAAAGCTTTGGCGTTATTGCCGGAGATTAAATAACGAGTTTGAAAGTCCTTTTTTATCAGGGTATCGATCCTGTTAAACTCTGCCTTTACTTCTTTAAATGAAGGAGTCTGCAATTTTCCTTTATAACCGGTAACGGGAAACCCGTTTATACTATCCGGCTTGGCCCCTGAACCCGCTTTTTTTTCAACTAAGGCAGGGATATTGCTGTATTCTATTATAAGCGGACGCGGAGCAATAAGAGAAGCTATTTCTGCGTCTCCAAATTCGGTTAGCAGTCCCCATACATTTCGATAAAGAGGTTCATCCCATACCCGTTGTCTTGAAGTAAAATAGCCGCTTACTAAAGCAGCGTCGATCCTTGTATCCGCAGCCGCTGCGTACATAGCGATAAGCGCGCCTTCATGATAACCAGCTACCCCTGTTTTTGTTCCTTTTGAAGAGGTTTGCTCGAACCAGTCAACTACTGATAAGACCTTTTGAACTTCATAACCAATTATATGCCTGCCCATCTGGAAGGCGCTCCTGTAAATTCTCTCGCGATAAGTTTGCTGGCTGGCTGTTCCTGGAAAAAGAAAGGTTCTGCTAATAAGCGCCGGAATTAATACCTGGAACCCATTCTCGGCCAAGCTGCGCGCAAATTGAGAACTGGCGGGAATACCGGGAGAAAGTCCGCAAAGTTGTTCAGGAGTTTGATCCGCATCGGGGATGGCAATGACATTAGCCACAGCCTTTCTTTTTGGCTGAATCAATAACCCTTCTCCATAAACTCTATTTAATACCGGCCACCGAACCTGGTAAATCCTGTACTTTTCAGTTTCAGCTACTATTATGGAATCGTTAATATTTGATATTTTTTCCATGAATATTGCAGGATTGCCGTCCTTAAAACCCGTATTACGATTGACAAATGGCGCTTGCTTATCTTCAACTCCTATATATTTTATCAACCGCTGCCGGTTTGGTTGTACAGAAGCCTCATAGGCGCTTCTTGAGGAATAGTTCCGATGCCAGAAACCCGGACGGCCATTTATAGATTCAGCTATTTTTCTTTCAATAAAGACATGCGCATCATCCAACAACTTCGCTGATATATCAACATTCCAGGTGAGCGGCGTTGTTCCAGGAAGTACTGCCGGCATCTTATCGAAAGGATAGTTTATAACCGGGCTACTAACAGAAGTCTCTTGCGCTTTTGCATTATTTATACCCGACCACAAAAGGATAGCAAGAATTATTTTGAATTTCATAATTCAGTTATTATTTCTAATGTTTTATACTATTACCCTCCTGAAATATATTCAAATTTGGTTAAAATGCAGATCCGTTATTTTCTACTGCCTTGAAGAAGGGATAGGTTTAGATAATTCTTATTTGGATGAAAATCCGACTATAAAGGATTTCATTCTTGTCAATTGACGCTAACAGTAACGTCCTTATTATTTTTAGTTATAATCCGGATTCTGCGCTAAGAGATCATTTTTCTCCATTTCTGTTCTTGGAATTGGAAAATAGTAACTTGCCTTAACCCATTTTCTATCTCCTACCACAAATGGCGTAATGGTTGGAACGGTAGCAGTAGTATTATCGGGTTGAAGTTTATAAACAATATTTACTCCATGAATGGGATGGTAAGCTTCGGGGCCGATCACCCAGCGCCTGACATCATAAAAGCGATGATCCTCTAGTGACATTTCAATTCTGCGCTCGTGGCGATACCTGTCGCGCAAAGCAATTCCTGATTCAGTAATGGGCGGCTGTCCGGCCCTTGTCCTGATCAGATTAATATAGGTGCGAGCTTCTTCGTCCTGCCCTAATTCTATACAGGCTTCTGCATAGTTTAACAATACCTCGGCATACCTGAAATAACGCCAGGGAACGGTTTGAGGATCAAAGGCCTGGTTGACAGTAATATCAAGCATTTTTCTACTATAATAGCCGGTATATCCTCCATTGTGAGGCGCAAAAACTCCTTTTCTGGTGTCCAATCCCCATACTTCAACCATAGCATTGTTTTCCCATTTTTGCCAAACTCCCGCCTGAATTACGCCGATAGGATCGTACCCAACGGCATTCGCCGGTCTTGGTTTTAGTTTAGCGCCTTCGTATAGCACATTGGCATAAAATCGGGGCTCCCGATCTTTATAGGGTTCCGCAGCATGAACCGGATCATCCCAACTAAACTTAGACCCATCGCTCATTTCATAATCGTCCACCAGTTCTCCTATTAAAGTAATAGTGCTTACCCCGCCATAACCATTAGGCGTTGTATAACGGCCATATCCACGCGTATCAGCCAAAGGACCTATATACTTTACAAAGATGTCCTCTTCTGTTTTTTTCAGCGTAAATAGTTCTATAATGTTCTGGCTAACATCATCGGTTGGCCCGGGGTTAGCTTTATACAGTTGATACTGATTCATATCAATTACCGCTTTGGCGGCATCTTTTGCCGCTTTCCAGCGGCTTTCCCTGTTTCCGTCGGTATATCTTAAAAACTCAGGATGGGCATAACCTGGAAAAACTTCCGTATTGTATAAATCGCTTGCTGCAAACAATAACATTCTCGCTTTAAGGGCAAGAGCCGCGCCCTTGGTGGCCCTTCCATCGTTAACGCCGCTTTGAACAACAGGTAAGAGCTCTGCGGCTTTATCACATTCGTCCGTGATAAATTTTATGCATTCCGCATAAGTATTTCTGCTTACTTTAAAATCGTCTGACAGGCCATATACTTTTGTGACCAGGGGCACCCCGCCATAGTAATTGACCAGATAAGAATATAAAAACGCTCTTATAAAAGTGACTTCTCCGGTCATTCTTTCTTCCAAAGTTTTGCCGTCAATTAACCCGGCAGGCCAGTTTATCTGATCTTTATTTTCAAAGAACATATTGCAATCCCTTATGCTTTTATAGTAGTTTGGCCAGCTTATGAATGAATTGCCTCTGTTAGGAAGATAATCAGGCGATATCGTTGGATAGTCGAAGTTAAGACCTGCAAAGGTTTGATTAGATTCGTCAACAAGTCCGCATTTCATGCCTTCCGTAAAGACAAAGTCAAATTCCTTATACAACCTGTTGATCACCAACTGCGTTAAACTTGGGTCGCTCCATACGTCTTTTTCTGAATATTCCGTCAGGGAATTTGTATCCAATAATCCCTTTTCACAAGAAGTCATTAAGACCAGGCTGAATAGAGATATCTTTATTATAGAATTAAAACTTCTCATTGTTTAAAAATTAAAAGGTTGCTGATAGTCCGAAGTTGGATATCTTATTAATTGGGTAAGCGGTTCCCGATACCTGTATATAGTTTGATTCAGGATCAAAATCTTTCAATCCGGTCAGGGTGAAAAGATTTTGCCCGCTAAAGTAGACTCTTAGCCCATTTAAGCCAATCTTATTAATAGTAGCAGTAGGAAAGTTATAACCAAATTCGACCGTTCTAAGCCTTAAGTAATCGTTGCTCTTTCGGTAATATGTATTATTCCAGGCTACGCCCGCTCTCCAATAGTCGCTTACCCTGTTATATGCCCTGGGTTTAGAGGCATCTGTATTATCGGGCGTCCACCTTCCATCTACATTTTGCTTAAGATAGTTAAAGCCCTCTCCTTCAGATTCCATGTAAATGCTTCTTACGGCTCCTGCGGCTCCCTGCATGACCAGGGAAAGATAAAAATTCCTATACCCGAGATCTATGGCCAGCCCTCCGGTAAATGTTGGCAAATCCGATCTATAATCCATCTTCCTGTCTCTCCCGTCAATTACTCCATCATTATTGACATCTTCAAAAATAAGATCACCCGGACGAGCTGTGGCAAAATGGGGGTATTTGTCCAACGCAGCCTGGTCTTTGAATACGCCTAGTACCTGGTAGTTTAACGTAGAACCCATCGGATGGCCTGTTGATTTCTGATATTCAGGCACTCCCGGAGCTTCATCCCAAAACACAATCTTATTCTTTGCATAGCTGCCGTTCAAGGAAACTTCATAAGTAAAATCATTTGATATCTTGTCTCCATAGCTAACATTAAAGTCAAAACCCTGATTAGACACTTTTCCGATATTTTCCAGGGGTAGCGTAATACCTGCAGTGGCAGGAACCGAAGCATTTCGCAGGGCTAGAATATTTGTGCGGAGATAATAAAAATAATCGGCGGTAAATTTCAACTTGCCTTCTATCATCTCCATATCAAACCCAACGTTGGTTTGATTGGCAATTTCCCAGGTAATCAGCGGATTGGGAGTGCGGCTGGATGATAATGTGCTTACGGATACATTTTGATTAAAGATATAGTTTCCGTTTGATGCGCCGAGAAGATAGCCCCCGGTGTATTGGTAGGGCGAAACCCGGTCATTACCCGTTTGTCCCCATGATCCCCGGACTTTAAGATAGCTTACAGATGATAGTTTATTGTTCCAAAAATCTTCCTTGGAAACTACCCATCCCAATGAAATTCCAGGGAAAAATCCATATTGTCTATTTACCGGGAAAATATAGGACCCGTCATATCTCCAAACAAATTCGACTAAGTACTTATTGGAATAATCGTAATTAATGCGACCAAAAGCATTTAGACGCGCGCTTAAGCTTGCGGTTCCTCCATTATCCTTTAATAGATCGCCGCCTGCAAACATTTGATCAAGCGCTGTGGAAACAAAATATCTTCTGAATGCGGAAAAATTTTCGGAATTAGAAGTAATTCTTTCACTTCCGACAAGGAAATTGAGATTATGTTTATCGCTAATGCTTGTCTGGTATTTAAGTAAAAGATTCAAGCTTATTTGGTTAGCATCTGTCATGGTTTGCGATAAACTGGGATCGGCATATCCTGCCAGCGCGCCGATCATTACGGGTTCATTATGTTCATCATAACTTACATGATCCCATGAATAAAGCATCCAGGGCTTTTTCCATAATTTATTATTTACTACGATCTGATCAAAGGAGGCATTACCCGTCAAAGACAAACCTTTTACCCATGGTATTGATATATCCAATCTGGCATTACTTTGCAGCGTATATCTTTTCTCCTTATCGTAACCTGTTGCATCCGTGGCCTGGAGTGGGCTTTTACCTAATTGAGTATCAGGGCCCGGAAGACCATTTGGCCAATAGGCCGTTATGATAGGCAAGCCATTAATGGTGGTTGCCCAAATTGTGGAAGTTGGAACCGTTGGATAATGCCTGTTTTCCTTTTGTCCGTTTAAATTTAAACTCAGGTTGATGTCTTTGGAAAGCTTTACATCGAAATTGCCACGGAAGTTTGCTTGCCCATAGTTAGTTCCGCTATTCTTATAAATTCCGTCTTGAAAATTGGTTCCGAATGATACAAAATACTTAAGGAATTCCGATCCGCCGGTTACGGATATGTCGGCAGCCTGCTGCACCGCTGATTTTTTAAATGTTTCAGCAAACCAATCGGTATTTGGATACGACCAGGGATCCGATCCATCCCTGTATTTTTGTATATCTTCATCCGTAAACTGCAAAGGACTACCCCGGTATAGACTTACCTCATTGATCATCTGTGCATAACTTGCCGCATCAGCCATTTCGGGAATTACTGTAGGGCTCGTCCACCCTTGATTAAGATTGATCTGGACAGTTGGTTTGCCGATTTTACCGCGCTTTGTAGTCACCAGGATAACCCCATTAGCCGCCTGCGCGCCGTAAATTGCCGCTGAAGCATCTTTAAGGACAGTGACGCTTAAGACATCAGAAGGGTTCAGGCGGGAAATATTTCTGCCAATCACTCCGTCAACTACAATAAGGGGCGAGTTGTCTCCCAAAGTATTCCCCCCTCTTATTCTAAGCCGGGAATCATCCCTTCCCGGTTCTGAACTTCCCGTTACGGCGGTTAACCCGGGCAATCGCCCAACCAGAGAGTTGGTAAAATTGATATTCGGCGCCTGTTCTAATTTCTCGCCGCTTACCATGCTTATTGCGCCCGTAACTGTTGCCTTTTTTTGCGATCCATATCCAACCACTACTACATCGCTTAGATCAGAGACTTCCAGTTCCAATGTCACATTTACTACTACGGTCTGCTCGTCTATTCTCACGCTCTTCCTCTGATACCCCACAATCGTAAATTCCAGCGTTTCTCCAGTATTGCATTCAATACTAAAGCTTCCATCGGCAGCGGTAGAAGTTCCTCTGTTGGTTCCTTTAACGGTTACAGATACTCCCTCCAACGGGTTGCCTTCTTCTCCTACTACGCGTCCGGTAAATGGGGGAGATGCCGGAGAGGTAAACTCCCGCGTGTTCAAACCAGCGGTCTGCTTTGGCTTGACAATAATTGAATTTGCATCCATTGAAAATTGAAATGGTTGATTTCTTAGACAGAGATGCATGACTTCATCAACCGGTCTTTCTTTTACGTCGAGTGAAACAGGTTGAGCGTTTTCAAGAATTCTCGCATCAACCAGAATATTCAAGCCCGTTTGCTTTTGGATAGAGCTGAAAACGGCCGTAAGCGGCGCATTTTTGACAGAGAGGGTAATAGTCTGTGCGTTTGTCCAGGCTCCGACCTGTAGCACGGCAGTGAGCATTATCAGGGCTGTCAATTTCATAACCCTTATTACTTTGCGGGTTGATCCATTCGTGCAGCTAAATGAATGGAAAAAGCAGTTTAATTGCATAGCTTTGCAATAGTTTAGGTTGTTAAGAATAGGCGTCCGGCCTTTTACAATAATCTGAACCGGCTCCAGTTACCGCTGGAGCCTTTTTTAATGGATAAGTTATCCATGTGCTTGTGTTTCCTTAGCGAACGGCGAATGGGGTGATTTAATCCGATTGCACATATAGTTTCTTTCCTTCGATATTGAACTTAATATCACTATTTTTAAGTAGCTCTAGTACTACTGATAAAGAACTGCTTCTGTCTACTATGCCAAAGAACTTCCGGTTTTTTAGGATCCCTTCATAAATCACTTCCACATCATACCACCGCTCAAATTGGCGAAGAATAGATTTAAGATCATCTTGCTCGAAATAAAATTTTCCCTCTTTCCAGGCAAGAACCTGATCAGTATTAATGTTGGTTTTGACTTCAATTCCGTTTCCTGTTATGGCAGTCTGCTCTCCGGGCCTCATTATTCGGGAATATCCTCTTCCGCTCACTTCCACCTTCCCCTCAAAAAGTGTTGTGCGCATCGGGCCTTCTTCCATATAGTTATTAACATTGAAATGCGTTCCCAATACCTTTATTACTGTTTCGCCGGTCTCCACCAGGAACGGTTGTTCGGCGTTTTTAGCCACTTCAAAGTAGGCCTCGCCCGTCATCCGGACAGATCTTGTATGGCCGGTAAAGGCGGTAGGATACGTGATACTGCTGGCCGCGTTGAGCCACACACGCGTACCGTCTGGTAGGGTAACCCGGTATTGTCCTCCTTTAGGAGTATTCATGGTATTGTAACCTATCTCATCAGATTTTCCATAAGTCAGTCGTCCATCCTTATTGTAGATGGTCAATGATCCATCCGTAATGGTGTGTTCAAGCTCGGGTCCCAGCTCCACTTTTGCTCCGTTGCTTAATGTAAGAATAGCTTTGTCAGATCCTGGCAATACATCGTTTTGTACAGGATCCCGACTATCTATTCCTGCCTGGCTTTGTGGCGACGTTTGTTGAGAATTCCAGAAGTAGGCGCCCAACCCTGCGATAAGTATCATGGCTGCGGCATACCGGACCCAGGCCGTTCTCATAAAATGAATGCGGCGTACGGGCGGATCGGGATGCTTACTTAGAGGCTCCGCAGACGGAGTATCCACTGCTAACGTTTTTTGTGCTATACCGATGGGTTGCAGGTGATCAGCCAGGAATATACTGTCTGCAATCATATTTAAACGATCAGGCGGAATAGTCAACAAGTTATCTCTACTTTGGACGCGTTGATAATAATCTGCCAGTATAGCTTTTGCCTCGGCTTCATTTTCAGCCATAGCCATCAGTTCAAGAAGACGTTCCTTTTCCGTATGCGTAGCGTTGCCACTCGTCAGGCGTTGATATATTTGCCAAAGCTCGCCCATAAGATCCTGCTGTTTTACTATATACTGATTATACAGCGTAAACAAATGGGGGACGAGCCTGAAAATATTGTTTGAAAACAATACTTTTTGAGAAAAAAGTTACCAGAAGCTTAGCCTGAACGGTCTTCAGATCGGGCAGGCCGGTTTTGCCGGCATACTGTTTTCATCCCCTTTTGCACAAACAAAGAGAAGAAAACAGTAATAAGCGCTGCGCCGTTTTATAATCGAGATGCGTGTATATCTATTATTATCCTTTATTTTTATATTTATGGCAGAAGACGGCAGTATGGAGTCCGTAAGAATTTCTGAACAATTTGTGGTGATTTAGCTGAGAATGGTCGCGTCATTCCACGGAAATATATTGCGGGTATAATTCTGCTTATTTTATCATTAATTTTATTTTTCGGATGGAAAAGTTAGTTTTCCATCCAGATAAGACGGTTAAAATATTGACGGCCACTACTGCATACAATGAGAAGGAATTGCTGATGCAATTGTCTGAAGACGATAGCCAGGCATTTCGCGTCTTGCTGGAACAGCATCACAGGTTTTGCTACCAGGTAGCCCTCGATTTCCTGCAGGATAGCGCGCGTGCGGAAGATATCGTACAGGAGGTTTTTCTAAGAGTATGGCTGCGACGTAAGAGAATGCCCGAGGTTGAGAATTTTGGAGGCTGGCTGAGGACGGTGACGGTTAATCTGGTATATTACCATATATCTAAGTTGAAAAAGGATAAGGAGCGCGCTCAGGACTGGTGGCGTGAAATGGGTTTAAACGCTCCTGTTAACCCAAAACCAACTGCGGAAGAAACCTATTTTGAAAAACTACTTTCAGAAGCCGTTATGAAGCTGACCCCCAGGCAACAGCAAACTTTTAACCTTATAAAAAAAGAAGGTTACAGCCGTGAAGAGGCGGCGATACTACTTGGAGTTTCTCCTGAAACGGTGAAAACAAACCTGGAGCGTTCCATGAAAACCATAAGAACCTACTGCATTTCTAAAATAGATCCTTCATCTGCTCTGATCATATTTGGTATTATTTTTAAACAGTATTTTTAGACCTCCCCCCTTTCACTTGCACTGTATGATCAGTATATATAAATTAACAAGCCGGAAATTCTTATGGATAAGGATTACTTAAGCAGGCTAAGGTCTATAAATACTATTTCAACCAGTATATTATAAAAATATCGGGTATATCCCGGCTTACTTCAGGTACTTGGCAAAAAAACTAAATATACTATCAAGCTCGAACTCATGGCCGCCGGGATGAGTGATGTATTGAAATTTCTCCGGCATGTTCAGCTTTTTATAAAAGAATGCGGACCTCTCTGCTTCAACGCGGGCTCCATCCATATCTTTAAATACCTCATCTTTTTCGCCTAATTGAACAAGACAGGGACGGGGACAGATCATACCTATTGCCTGAAAATACCCGAAACCATCAAAAGGCTTGGTTAATCCATTTAATGAATTGGCATTTAAAGTTTTATTTAATTCAACTCTAGTATCCCTGAAATTACCGGAAATGGCGGCAGCTTTCACAAAGGGGCACAAGGCAGTGGAATACATCGTAAAAAATCCGCCCCAGGAAAGACCGGTCATTCCTATGTTTTCTGCGTCTATTTCGGAACGTTCGTTCATTAGCGTCCGGGTACTTTCTATGATCTTATGTATCTCCAGGCCAATAATGCTATTGCCCATCAGTTTAAGCTGTTTATCAAGAACCTCTCTTGATACTCCCGGAATAGCCTGGTCGCCGGAATAGTCGCTTAACATGGTTAGTCCCGGAGCCCAGACAATATATCCTCTTTTGACTGCCTCATATCCGAAATTATGATAGGGTTTGCGCGTATCCAGTCCGCAAATGGCTTCAGGATTACCCCCGCCGCCGTGTATGGCAACGATCAGCGGCGCCTTCTTTTTTAAATTTAAAGGAACCATGAATATCCCATAGGCATTGAGGCCTTCGGCGACTTCTATCCAGGCGCGGTATACCACGCTGTATTTATCTTCCCCAACCCGTTCAAATTTGGTCATTCTTCCCCTGATCGATTTCGGGGGAATATAGCCAAAGTAGTTTCCGAGACGCTGGCGATACGGATAAAGGGAGCTTTCGTAGTCTTTAATACTGAAAAAGTCAGGAGTAAATTTATTTAAAGAGGCGTCGATCTGCTCTTTTAATATTTTCTCGACATATGTCTTGACTTCCAAATGCTGTTCCTTCCGAATGGAATATGATTTTGAAAAAGGCTCCCGGAATTGTTCAACCGGTTTTTGCGCGCTCACGATAGCGCCGCTCAACATAAGAAAGGCAACGATGAGATGTTTTTTCATAATTTATTTTCCATTGATTTGATAATTAATTTGACCAGGTCGCCCATTTTGCTGCTGTCCATCCATCGGGCTACTATTACCAGGTTATGCTCATTGTCTATCACAATATAATTACCGCCGAATCCTGCGGCATAATACAGGTTCCGCGAAACGCCTTCCCATTTTTGCGTGGCATTGGTCCACCACATATACCCATAGTCTTTATTTTGAAGCGATGGCTGGCGGGCCGCATCGATCCAATCCTTTGAGATCAGTTGCTGATCTTTCCATTTCCCGTTTCTTAAAAACAATAAGCCAAACCTCGCCTGGTCCATAGCGCTTATGAAAATGCCTCCGCCATGATGCCCGCCGCCGCTTACCGATTGCATCATTATTCCGTCTACATTTATAAAGGAGTTATTGTAGCCATACCAGCGCCAGGCGGTAGAAGCCCCAATAGGATCCATGATCTTATCCTTTAGAACCATTGGCAAGGGTTTGCGCCAGACTTGCAGGAGCGAGTAAGCCAGCACGTTTACCCTGACATCGTTATACCGGAAAAAAGTTCCCGGTTCCAGGAGCTTCCGGTATTTCCAATCATCAATGCCGCCTTCTTTCGGAGGCCGGTCCGCCCAGTCCGGTATGCCAAACAGCGCGCCGCTCCAATCGGAAGACTGCGTTAGTAAATGCTCCCAGGTGATTTTTGAATTATGCGGACTTTCAAATGTATCATCCCACACATATTTGACGACCCTGTCTTTCACGCTTTTTATAAGTCCGTCATCAATGGCAAGGCCCGCAATAGTGGAAAGAAAACTCTTGGCGACGCTATAGGTCATGTCTACCCGGTCTACGTCTCCCCATTGCGCGATGATATAGCCGTCTTTTATGATCAGTCCCGCGGGACCGCCCCTCTCTTTCATGGGGCCGATTATTTGGTAACCCGGCTCATTGGAGAAAGCCTTTAAATTGGCGATGCGTAAATCTCTTTCCACCTTGGTTTCATTTGCCTTTGCAAATGAAACGGCGCTATCCAGCAAACGCTTATTAATGTTAAACTCTTCAGGTTTTCTTGTCTGCCAGTTTCCGTCTGGATAGTAGGTAGGCTGAGCAGATGCGACCGTGAGCAATGCGGTTAGGCCAACAATGGCATTGAAGACTTTAATTATCATCGTTTAATTTTCATTATATGTTTTAACAAGCCTGTTTGCTTCGCTGCGCCCTGTTAATCTTTTATTTATCTGCTTGCGCTGAAATAGAAGATGCATGATTTAAGAGAGATTGGCGGTTCATTGCCTGAGCATCGGGAACAATTTTCGAATATCGGCAGCTGTCGGCTGGCTTCCATATTCGGCGATCTCAAATGATTCCGCATATTTAAATGCATTGCCTTTTTTCGTGCCATACCATTTTTGCAATACCGGGCGTTGAGCGGCGGACACTTCGCTTCTTTTTTCTATTCTTTCCCTTAACCACTCAATTCGTTTAATAGAATCAGTGGGAACCGTCGCATCAAGTCCCAGTTGCCTGGTCCAGGGAAGCCATTCGTACATTTGGGAAACATGTTCATTTAAGCCAGCCAGTTTTTGATCTATTGTTTCATCGATGCCGATAACAATATCGTGGGTAAATGGATTGGGCTTTTGAAAATGATCGGCCATATAAAGAAACAATGGATTTTTCCTGAGCGCCGGCGCATCCGTTACAACATTTGGAACCACCACCATAAACGATGCGTCCTGCACCAGTTTTCCGGCGTTGCGGTGGTCGGGATGATAGTCGTTAGGACGAAGGCCTATGACAATATCGGCATTCCATTCCCGGATCGCCCGAATGACTTGTTTCCTGGTATTCAGATCGGGTAAGAGTTCCCCGTCGTGATTGTCCAGAACCTGGTATTCGTCAATACCGTATTTTTTGCCTGCCCGCCTTGCCTCCTCGCGTCTTCGCATGGCCAATGGTCCGCCGCCCTCGTTATAACTGCCTGCATCGCCGTTGGTAAGCGAAACGAACTTTACGGCCGCTCCCAGTTTTGCAAATAACGCCGCTGTGCCGCCCATCCTCGAATCGGCATCATCCGGATGAGCAAAAATGGCAATTACCCTGATCCTGTTTTCTTCTTTTTCCTGGGCCATTGTCTGCGTGGCGGGAAAAGAAAAAAGAAATAATGATATTGATAAGACTTTTTTCATTGGATGAGTTAAATGAATAAATGTGAAATAATAAGTATGATGATACCGACCGGTTAAGAATAGAGATCTGATCTTGTTATTGCTCATACGAAACGGATTTCGGCTTATTCGAACAAAAGCGTTCCAAAATTTTTATAGTCATGAAAGTTCTTCTCTGTTAAACTCCAGGACCATCTCATTCTATTGGCGTCGTAATCCAGCCGATAGAAATTAGCCCTCCACCTTTTGCCCGATACGGGTTGTATGTTGTTCAGCGGTCTCAAAAGCTTAAAGGGAATGAAGAACTCAGCAGTCCAGCTTTTGACCGCAGCCTTGTTCTTTTTCATACCCCCATTGATATTGGTGGCATGAACTACTTTTCTGTCGGCGTCATAATGGAAAGGCATCCATCTCGTAAGATCATTATTATGGTTGGATACCAAAATGGGCAGTTCAACGTTTAGCGGGGAGATCTCGTATTCAAAATATGCGGGCATTCGCTCGTCGGGCATAAGAAATACTTCAACCACGTCTTCTGTCCAGAGATCCATAAAGTCTTTCTCCATGCTTGCCGTCAGTATGCTGTCTTCGCAATAGAATAAAAAATACATGCCTTTATCCGAGTACAGCGTCTTGAATTTTGTGACACGCGCGATATTTCCCTGATCGCGTTGGGGGATGATCTCCCAATTGGTCAAGGACCAGTTTTCAGCGCGGCCATCCCCTGAGATGGAGAAATCGGCGGTTTTTTTTACGGTTATGCTTTTAGGCGTATTGTCTTTTAAACCGGATATCATAGCTGCTGAATCTTCAATAGCAGCGATAGGTATTTTAATGAATGATAAAATAATCAACAGCTGATAAAACATATTCTATAAATTTATGATGTCAGATCGTAATATTCTGCCTGCATTTTTATTTGTTCCGGTAGCCGCCATCCCCAACTGGTTTTATAAGTTCTAATGTTACAGGCCCCAATAGACCGGATCTGATAAGCGGGGTTTTGCTCCAGGGCAGCCCCCCTCTCGTACTGGTCCTGATATTTGAACGGGTAAATGATGCGTTGGTCAGGGCGTCTCCTACTAACCGGTTTGACCAGGTATTTGCTACTTCTACCCTTAATTCATTTTTACCTGTTCGGATAAAATTGGTAATATCAAATTTATAGGGAAAAGACCAGGTAATTCCCAGGGGCTTTCCATTCAGCCAAACTTCTGCCACTTTAGCTATTTCCCCCAGGTTCAGGTAGATCCTGCGGCCGGCCAGATCGGCCGGAGGGTGAGAAAAATAGAACACTTTATCATAAGTAGCCGTTCCCGAAAAGTATTTTATACCATTTTCCCGGGCTTCGGTCCAGGAGATAAGCTTCGGAAAAACAACAGCATCCGGGGCGCCCCAGTTTTTGGGGAAACGAAGTTTCCAGGGGCCGTCGATATTTGTAATTTCGATCTCATTCTTCACTTCTTTTAATCCTCCGCTTCCTTTTAGATGATATGTGCCGTCTTCTAAAAACTGCAAACCATGTTTTGTATTTGCTATCAGCGGCAGTTTTCCCTGCGAGGGAACGATGCTGTAGAAATGAGGAAGGGAGTCTCTTTTATTGAATACAATTAAAGTTGATCCAAAAGGAGGCAATGAAATTGGCATTTCTATATAACTGCCGTTTTGCTGATAAACCGGGATTGAAATAATCTCTCCTGTAATGGGATCCCATATTTCGGGAACTTTTCCCTGCTGACGAAATGCGCCTGCTGTCGAGATCCATTTGTCGGCAGTATTGCGAATAAAGTAAAAATCCATATCATTTTTCGCATAATGGATATAGTCAATCAGCCATGATTCTTTTTCCGGATAATTGAAATCCGGGGCGACTTTCAGCATACTTAACATTTCAGCCGGCTTTATCCCCTCATATATCTTCCCGCTTTTTATGTTTTGAATGGTTGAAGTTCCGCTGATATTGGTCCATAGCCGATCAATGATGGCCTTGTCTGCCGCAGCGTTGGCAGACTCATTTTTGAGGCTGGCAACCTGTTCAGGCCTGGCCCCGACAATTACGGCTCCCTGGCTGGCAAACTCCTTAAGCTTTCTCAGAACAAGCGGGTTGATCTCTTTTTCATTTTCCAGGGCCAGCATACTGAAATGCGCTCCATTGGATAAGACCAGGCGCCCGTCTTCGACCCTTAATTCATTTAAAAGAATTTCCGTATTTATTACTTCATAATCATAACCGGGCCCCACTACAAAATGGGTGTTTTTGGGAGTGGCGGAATTGGGTATCCTGTCTCCATAATAATAAAGTACATCCGAAACAAAATCCGCCTCCTGGAAGATATAGGAGATCCTGGACAGATAATCTACAAACGGACCGACCTTTGGCCACCATACTCTTTTATTGTTAAAATGAGTCCCCGCATGGTAAACATTCCCGGGAAAACCGGTTCCCCTGGGATTATGGCTAAAGCCATGGAACACCACCTTGTTCATCCCTTCGCAAAAAGCCCTGTCGCCAAGGGGTTTTATATCAAAAGGCCCTTCCTGCCAATTTTGAAATGAAGTAAACGCTTCTTCCTCGACAATTCCTTTCTGATAAATATGCGATGCCGCTGAAACCTCCTTTACCACTCGCAGAATATCTATGCTGTCTTTACTTTCATCATCCTTGTAATACCGGCTGTGGTTTACCCAGAATTCACCCCGCGGAATGTCCAGCGCGCCCAGCGCTTTTAAAGGCTCTGCAGGCCCGTTATACAATGGAAATCCCGGTCCGCCCGCTTCAGAATTGATCTTTAATCCATAATGGTTGCAAATTTGCTTTGCCTTTTTATATAGATTGTTGATCATTAATTCAGATAATGTTTTCTTGAAATCTTTCTGAATATTTTCAGTTATTTCTTTACTGAATAGTTCAGGATCAAAGAAGGAAGGGAGAAATTTAACAATATCATATCCGTTGAGCTGTTTAAATGCTGCAGCAAGGGATGAGGTCCAGACAAAACCTCTTGCTTCATAACTGGCCAGGTAAAAACTTTTCAGCGCCGTTTTTCTAAAGTCGTCTCCCAGCGCCGATCTTAAGCGATCAATGATGTACATTAAATGGGTCTCGACGGCAACGGAATCAAAATGATCGATGGTCAGGCCGGCAGAATACGGGCTGGGGAGCACCAGTTGCTGGCCCGAATTAGAGCAAACGTATCTCATGATCTCCCAATCTCCCGGCGGGGTATCCCAGTTAAGCAGGTCGTTTGTTGAATCGAAATATTTAGAAACATCAATGATTTTGGAAGTGTCGAGGGAACCCCTTGCTGTTCCTGAAGGAATAGCCAAAATAGCTATTTCTTCATAGTAAACCGGCTTGCCATTGGCCTGAAAGGGGATCATGGGCTTTCCTGTTCCTCCAATGAGGGCGGTTTTAGGAAATGATATTTCGGGGAATGGCAGGTTGATCTTTTTAACTCCGGACCCGCCTTTTATGGAGGTTTTTGAGGCGTAGAGAGACTTGCCTGCGTTTTGAGGAAGCGTCCATGCGCCGCCGGCATTCCAACTGCTGGACAAGTTCAGCCCCATTTCCAGCCCTAACTTTCCTGCTTCTGTAACGGCAAATTTGATCGTTTCCAAAGACGCTTCACTTAAAAATGCCGGTCCGGCAGGGATCATCGTGTCGCTTTTCGGAACCCCTATCTCGAAGAAGTCAAAACCCATTATTCCGGCTTTCTTCATTGCCGTAAATTCCTGCCTTGCGCTTACCGTGTCAATGTTGCCGTTGAGACACCACCAATAGACTTTTGGCCGGGCGGTAGACGGGGGATCTTTAAATCCATGCTGCAATTGCTGATATTGATCTGAACTGGACTGTGCCAATGACGGGATAGCCGGATAAGCGGCTGATAGCACAATAAACATCCAACAATTAATCCATTTCATATGTATAGTATTTTTCAATTCCAAATGATCATTGCGCGATGATCAGGGAAGCTCGCGTCCGATGATCTGTCTTTTTACTGGCATTAGAATGATCCTTGTCGAATTTTTTAAGGAACCCGCGTATTTCCTGAAAGCCGTATATCCCTCGAAGAGCTGCCTATATGCAAGGTATACCTGCCCTGGCCTTTTACCCATTTATTCGCGGATTCGTCAAAAAAGGAAAAATCTTCTTCCCCCAATTGGAAGGATACCAGCCTGGATTCGCCCGCCTTTAATTCAATCTTGTCAAATGCTTTCAGTTCCTTGTATCCATTTTGCACGCGCTTTTCAATTTTATGGGTATACAATTGAACGACTTCTTTTCCGGTTGCCGGCCCTGCGTTCATCAAGATGAACTGAATATTTATTTTTTTAGCCTTTTTCGAGATCCTGAGATCGCTGTATTCAAATGCAGTATAGGATAAACCATGCCCGAAAGGGAAAAGCGGTTCAATATTAAAATTGTCGTAGTGCCGGTATCCGACATAAATGCCCTCTTCGTATTTTACCTGTTTCCCGACGCCGGGGAAGTTATTATATGAAGGATTATCCTCCAGCCGTTTGGGGAAAGTCTCGGGAAGTTTGCCCGAAGGATTTAGTTTTCCAAAAATGATATTGGCCAGGGCATGACCTCCTTCCTGCCCCGGGTAGTAAGCTTCCAGCGCCGAGGGAATTTTTTCCAACCAGGGCATACTCACCGGCGTTCCATTTATTAGGACGACGATTGTTTTAGGATTCGCGGCGCTGACCCTTCTTATGAGCTCATCCTGCGCGCCTGGCAAGGCAATGGAGGTTTTGTCGTTATTACCCCCTTCGAAGAAATTAGACAATCCGGCAAACAGGATCGCCGCATCTGAGGAGGCAGCCAATTCAACAGCTTTTTCAATGCTGTTCGCAGCGCCGGGCATTTCCCATTCGAGCCTTATCATATTCCGGTTTATTTTTTTATACCATTCAACCCGGATATGGTAATCCATATCGGCTTTTAACGCTAACTCAACCTGGGGTTTTGATTGCGTGAACGCTTGTTCAAAATTTTCTTTATCGCCCTCCCCCCAGTTATTTATGACCAGTTCATTGTTTACATAGAGCCTGGCCCCGGCGCCAAAGACAGCCATACCAATTTTATATACGCCCGAAACCGGCGGTCTTAACACTCCCGTCCAGCGTACAGAGTAATTTCCCTTGTTGATCCCTTCCGCCGGCGCCGCCCATCCCCAGGAGAAATCAATAAGCGGATCTGTTCCTGTCTGAGCCGGTATGCCCTCGAGGTTTTTGTTATTAAAATAGTCTACGCGTAATCCCGGTTCGCCGTTCTCAGAACGAAAAAATTGACTGGGTATCGTAACCATATCGCCCATTAAACCGCAGCCTTCTGCGAAATTAACTTCAACGGAATCGCCGCAAAACTCCCGGATACCCTGAAGCGGACTTATGGAATAGCAGGCAGTAACTGATGCGCTCCCGCCTCCGCCAAGGCGGGCCTCATTTGCATTCGGCCCGATCACGGCAAGTTTTTTTATATTGGTCAGATTAAGCGGTAAAACGCGGTTATCATTTTTTAATAAAACAATACTTTCTTCAGCTACTCTCCTGGCAAGCTGTTGATGCGCCGGCGAATTCAATTCAGAGGCAAGTTTGGGTTTCGGAATATCCAGTTGCCGGGTTTGAATTAAAAGGCGTAATAAGCCCTTCAGTTTCTCATTAAGAGCCGGTTCTGAGAGTTTTCCGTTCTCAATTTCCCGTAGAATATCTTCCCTTCGCATAAATTTACCGGGGCCAGGCATTTCCATATCTACTCCCGCATACAGACTGGCAATGCTTTTTACGCTTCGCCAGTCAGATACAACAAGGCCCTTATACGCCCATTCATCACGTAGAATATCGGTGACCAGGTGTTTGTTCTCCGCGCTTGGATAGCCATTCACGCCATTGTAAGCGGTCATCACCGCCCAGGGCTTCGCTTCCTTTATAGCAATTTCGAAAGGGCGCATATAGATCTCGCGCAGGGGTTTTTCTGCAATTTCGGCTAGCAGGCCTGATTGGTTGGTCTGCTGGTTGTTTGCGGCTATTGCTTTTATGCAGGCGGCCGTATTTTCTGATTGAACTCCATTTATAAAAGCAGCGGCCATTCTTCCGGTAAGGTATGGATCTTCTGAGAAAGCCTCATAGTTTCGTCCTCCTAAAGGGCTTCGGTGAATATTTACCATCGGCGCCAACAACAAACTGGACCCGGTAGCCCTTGCTTCCCTTCCCAAAGCGCTTCCCAGCTCCCTGATCAGTCCGCGATCCCAGGACGCGGCCTGCGCTACCGCTGTAGGGAAGCTGGTTGCGCATCCTGTATACTCTCCTTCTTCATTCAAAATAACGGTGATCCCATGTCCGCAATCGGTCATTTGAATAGCCGGAATTCCAAGACGTTCAATTTCATTAAAATGCCACATATCCCTGCCGGCAAAAAGGGCGGCTTTCTCATACAGGGTAAGCCTGTTAAGTAAATCATCTGTTCTTTCTTCCAGTGTTTTTTGCGGATCCTGGTATGGCATTGTTCCGGGCTGTTGCGCCTGAAGCGTTCCGACCGACAGGCTTGTAAACATTAAAACGGCCCATAAAAATGAGATTGTTTTCAACATCATCCGATTATTTTAAAGATCATTAATTCATTTAACCCTGAGTTTAGCTTGCTGTTCTTCGCCTATTTTTATGAGTTCCCTATAGGTAAGCAGGTCGAATTCTTTTAAGATATCTTTTATCTTTACGCCAGGATCCAGCGATTCAATTATCGAGATCTCTTCCTCCTCCAGCGAGTAACAGTTCACCCTTCTGCCGTATTTTTTCTGAATTTCCGGGAACTTGCGGGAATAAGGCCAGCTATGAAGAAAGGCTTTTTCCAGGTTTACGGGAGCGCAAACGCCCCATGTGTTCCAGTTGCCGCTAACAGCAATTTCTTCTCCGGTTATATCACAGATCTTTGTGGTATCCTTGCGCGTACTGGAGACCACGCAATATTGATTGGTCCATGCGCGCATATTGATCCTTTTTCCCCCGGCAAAAGCGGAAGGCCAGAAAACGATTTCAGCCCCTTTCTTCGCTAATTGTTCCCACCCGTCCGACCATTGTATATCGTGACAGATCTGTATGCCGATAACGCCAAAATCTGTTTGAAACACCGGTATTTCCAAGGGGCCCGGCGTTAATCCCTTTTCCATTTCGTTTACCGTTAACCGCGCCTTTTGGTATTCGCCTGCAACTTTTCCCTGCCTGTCGATCAATATCGCTGCATTGTAATATTTTCCCTGGTGTTGCGTATAAACGTCGCAAATGATATAACAGGAATGTTGTTTCGCAAAAAGCTGTAAAGGGGAAATAATATTGCCCGTTCCATCTTCTGCCGCTTCTTTTATAGATGGACGGCCGCCTTTCAGGCCGGCAACATGAAATACTTCCGGCAAACAATAAATATCGGGCGAGAAAGGCGCGGCATATTCCATCTGCTTTATCGCGGCCCGGATGGTTTCTTTTACCGTTGATCCTGTAATGCCATCTTGTGTCAGCGACGCGATCCATACATTTCTGCCGCTTCCCTTGCGGTCGGATTTATTATTTTTTATCGGGGAAGATGAGATCGAGGCGGGTATTCCCATGGCGCCGGCTCCAACTATCGAATTTTTAATAAACGATCTCCGGTTTGATGTTCTCATTTCATATAATTTTAACTGGGTTTATAGTAATATTATTCTTTGAATGCCGGAACCTTAAAACTCCTGGTAACCTGGATCAATCCGGAAACCAGGTATACATGAAATACTCCGTGCCTGATCTTCCAGTAGTCGTTAAAAACGGATGGGCCTGTTACCTCAGGCCTTTTCCATAAATATCTCACGGTGTTAGGAGAAGGACGGTCAATGATGTCTGCTTCCGTAAAATCATATAGGCGCTGGCTTTTAGGAAAATGAACCGAAAGCCGGTAGTCCTCCCGGATAACGCCTTCAGGAAAATGCACGGTAAGAATGGTTTGTTGAGCATCGCTTTCGGCTTCAACGCGGAAGTCATAATAATCCGGTAAACTCAATTCTTTCCTGGATGGGTTGGCTGCCGATGATTTCGAAGAGCCGTAACCGAACCGGTAAATACGTCCGAGAAGCGAAGGGATTTTGACGATCGACGGATTGATTTTAGTATTGGCGGCTTGAATATCCGCATCCGGCGAATGCAGAATTCCCGAAATGCCCGCTATGTTTAAGGTCAATGTATCGTTGCGATGCAGCGGATCCTGTATCGTATAAACGCCGCCATTGTCATTGCCTTTCCAATAAACAATGGCGGGAGCGCTTGCTTGTTTGCCGAGGCAGGAATCCGGCTCAAAGAAAACAAGGCTTTCGGTTTTCCCGTTGGCTTCTTTTACGGCATGGACTTTTTCGTCATTTCGCACGGGAACAAAAGGCGGCTCATCTGCAAAAAGGCTTGTTTCTTCAAGCGATATATCCGGTAAGACAGCATAAGCATAACCCGCCTGTAAGGGATCCGGGCCATGATCCAGCCAGGAACTAAGGATATTGTTCTTTAACCTGATAAAAACCGTGGCCGGTTCATTGAATACTACGGCAACATTTTCCTTCTCAAGCCAAAACCATTTTATTTTTTGGAGCGTCAGGGTAGAGTCCGGGAACAATTGCACAGATCCTTTCTGAAGGATAAGCGTTGGGCGTTCATTCCCGCATGGCCATTGGATTATCGTGGTCTGCACTGGCTTTTTATTTGATGCTCCGGCAGCAGCCGTAGATCGTATATCGCTTCCCAGCGCCCAAAACCCCTTCGGGAAAAAATGCAATGATTTCCTGGCGGTAAATTCGCCGTAGGCAGGCTTCAGTACAAAGCCTGCAACGCCTCCATCTTCCCCTGCCCCGCCGGCCAGTTTTGATCTTCCAAAGTTGAGGCTGTAGCCTGTGGTACTCATTGTGGGTTTGGACGGGTCATATTGAAATTTCGGATTCCCGGGATTTCCGCCAATGCGGGAAGTTGTTCCCGGCAGGCGCTCCATATCTATTCCCGAAAGCATGGACCCGGTTCGCTGGTCGTCTTTGGAATACCAGGAGCCCTTTCCATCTTTCCGAAGAATATTGGTGAAGCCGTAAGCCAGGTTCCACCCATCTTCGCCCTCCCCGCCATCTGCCCTGTTGAGGTATTCATAATCCTGCACGCGATCGGAGTATTGACGGAAACCAATATGAAACGAAGGCTGGTTGTAAGCGCCTATTTCTCCCGTAGGCCAATAACGGAAGCCAATAGGCATTTCCCCGGAACCTGGCTTTAACCCATCCGCAAAACCCGCGCTGGTAAGGCTTAGATTTATACCGGGAAAGGCTTTAAGCATTCCGATCGCGGCGCTGGCCATTTCATTTTTCCGGGCATCGCTGGTTTGCGCCAGCACAAGCAATGATTCCAGCACAGCGCCCCAATATCCCTTGCTTTTATACCCGCGACCTCTGACCAGCATATCGATTTGCCCTGCGGCAAGGAACCATCGGGTATGCTCCAGCAACAGGTTGGTAACAATTTCCTGGTGCGCCGGATCTATGGCATAGGGCGTTCCGTCAAATACATAGATAAACTCCGATACGGTTTGCGCGAATCCGGCGCCATATGAGCCGGCATATGGAATATTCCCATGAAAAAGAAAGCAGTAATCTTCCCTGACTCCTTGTTCAGTCCCATACCGGACCGTCCGGAACACATACTCTGCCGCGCGTTGCAACCGGTTTATATCATTGTCCAGCAGCGCCAGGTAAATATGCGTCCTGGCCTCCCAGGCGGCATTTGTGCCGGTAAGCACAAGCCTTTCTGTAAGTTCATCGCGGAGCGTTATTCGCAGCCTGTTTAACAATTCAGGCGGAAGATAAGATTCCATTAAAATGGCGGCGGCTCCGAGATTGGTAGGCAGTTCGATTAGCCATGGGTGCCAGTTGCCGGGCCTGGGAGTGGAGGGATTCCAATAATGAAGAATATCATCCATGCCCGCCGAAATGTACTTTTTTACTTCCCTGCTTAACTGGTACCGGCTGCCTTGGGATCGGAAAGCAATGGACAGGAGTTTTAACTCAACGGCTAAGTTATTCAACTGATTATTCATCCTTAGCGCTTCATTTGTATCTCTTATTACAGGCTGGCGTTTTCTAAGAATGGCTTCTACCCTTCTGTCATTCTCCTGAACGGCATTCCGGCGATAGGTTCCCGATCCCGAAGCTCCTAACAGATAACTTATTACCCTTTCTTTTACGACTTTAAAAGAAGGGATTGGGTTTGAATGGGAATAGAATGCCGATTTCGCAAAAGCTTGTTGCGAAACGCAAGGTAACGCTCCCAGTCCTATGATTCCCAAGCGCCACAACAATCCTCGGAAAATATGGATACCCGGCATTTTTATCATATTGTTTTTAGCGGCGTTTCTACAGGGTCAGGCAAATTTTTACTGTATTTCCACGCTTTTACCAGCCATCTTTCCCTCCGGTAAATTGCAGGTCCATGCGCGTTGTTTGTTCTTTTTACTGCCGTTCAGTTGGATCTCTATTGTCTTTAATTTTTGTGTTGGATCAGAAACGGTTATTATCGGCGATTTTCCTGCGAGGTTTTTAATAATGATCAAACAAGGTTGATTCACGCTTAGCGCTATTTTTCCGATGTTAAGGCTTCCGGCTTCATAAAATGTCGCCTGGCAGATATCCGTTTTTTTATTATAAACCGCCTGTATCTTTTCGGTGTTTTTTAAGATCGAAATTTCATCGGGTTGGATATCGTTAATGGAAGAAATTCCAGGCCAGATCAAATAAGCATATGAAGCGTTCTTGGGTTGTAGTCCATGATCAATATGTAATTTGAATACCCGTTTTTTAACCGTGTCTTTTGAAAGATTGATATTGATTCGCCGCCATGAACCAACCTGTGTTCCGTTTGATATCTGCACTGTTTCAGTTTTGGGAAAACTATACCCTACTTCGTCATTTTTGATCGCCAGGGCGTTAATGTCCGGCCATGCGCCATCATTTGTGTAATTTTTTATTCCCCCTGAAGTTTTAATTTCCACCCCGCCATTCGATAGGCTTTGGTTAATTGTAGTATATACCGGCGCGCTATGCTGACTGTTTATTCCTGCTCCCAGGCAAACAATTTGTCGGTCGAAGAAAAACCAGGATTTCCTGGCCTGCGTATTATAATCATCCATATTGTATACTGCCGCGCCATATTTACCGTCTGATACCCCTCCCACAAAATCGGTCTTTCCATAATTAAAAAACCAGTCGTCCTGTCCTGAGAGATCTTCTAATGCAGGCACAGTCGTACCGGGGATCTGGTTCCATTTCCAAACCGGGAATATGTTGTAGTATTCGTTTCCCCTGACCATGATGGACATAGCGCCATTGCCCCTGAAATGCTCCAGGACGTTTTCTCCATTTCCTCTTTCAGGTTTTACTGTGCGCGTGGAAACCATTCGGAGACCAATAAAATATTCCGGCCGGATATGGGCGGAGTAATCAGAAGACCAAAGTTGAAGATGCTCCGGCGTTATTTTGTAAGCTGCCGGTTGCTCTTCGGAAAAGCGATCTATCGCAGCCTTATAGTTCCCGGATTGATCAGGGGAATCCAGTTTCAGATAGGTCTCCAGTAAGGGGATCAGGCGGCGCCCGGCATTGATATTCCCGACCCGGGCTATATTTCTGCCCAATACGGCATAATCCAGGTATGGTCCTCTTGCTACCTTGAAAAAGGTATTCCGGGAAAAATTAAACACTTCCCCGAAATTCTTTTCCGAAAGCGAATATGGGCTTCCCGATAACAGTTCGGCAAATTCCGCCATACGCTGCAGAAATGAAGTCCCATATCCCTGGATATATACCTGGTCGCCATGATAAAGAAAGGAATGATCCGCCTGAATACGCGTATAGCCCGAATCCGGTTCCATCATCTGGTTGACATAATCAATCGCTTGTTTAATAAGCGTATCGTTATTTGTCACGCAGCCTCTTAAAATATAATGCAACCCTATCGCAAGCATCCTGTTCAATGTTGTAGAAGCCTGATCTTCGATTTTCCTGCTTTTCTTCATCCAACGCAACATTCCATCTATCGCCGTTACCGGCAATTGCCTGGGAGATTCCTGCATAAACAGCAATATATAGCCGATATCCTGCGGCATACTGATGGTTTCATAATACCAATTGTCGCTTTTTGGTTCCGGCGTTCTGTTTATCCAGTAAAAAACTGCATTTTCAATTTTCTGATAGAGCCCGGGCAGATCGCCGATAGCAAGCATATAGGCTTCGGCCATTAGCCGGACCCTCTGTAAATGGGAGCCGGGATCCCATTTACCCCTGGATCGCGTATCATAATCAAGGTCGGGCCAGCTGCCGTCACCGGATAAACCCCGGCTCCATTTGACTGCCTCATTTTTCAGTTTTACCTTATCAACATCCCTTGCTTGCTGAGTTAGTATATTCCTCTTTATTATGTCTATGCCTCCATTTCCCGGATTCTGGCTATAGGCTTGTTTTGCAGGGGTATAAATTAAAGATCCAATTAAAAAAAATGCTAGAAGTCTTTGGCGATACATCTTCATACTTTTTCATTTATATGCTATTCCTTATCCCACCAAACCCGGTTTAAAAAAGAATCCTTTCCTGCGCCTTCCACTCCGTTTATGCGGGCGATCGCCTCTTTGTAGTTGCTGTTGTTTTGATCCTGCTCATTCAATGGATATTGAAACCTTCTTGTCATCGGGCGGCCTGGAGGCGTTCCGGTAGGGATAAGTTCGGGGTATCCGCTCCTGCGCCAATTTGCAAAAGCCTCTTGCGGGTTTAAGAATAACGATATATACAACTCTGTATTGATCGCTTCCAGTTCGTTTCCGGAAACCAGGGTTTTACTCGTTACAAATTCATCTATCCCGCTCAGAGCCGGGGCATCATCAAAAAGTTGAAGTTGATCTATTGACGCTCTTATGCCATTTTGATAAAGCTCTTCAGCCGAGCTGGCGCCGGTATTCCAGCCTCTGAACTTGGCCTCAGCCATCAGAAGAGACACTTCCGAATAAGTCATCACCAAAAAAGGAGCGGTCCAATAGGTCAGGTAATTGGCGACTTGCCGGCGTTGATCCTGGTGGATGATATTGGTAGGCCCTACGCCGGGAACATCGATTGAAATGGGGCTAAGCGCCGGAAAATTTAGAATGGAGGTATTCCCTGGGTCTAGCCCGACTACTCCGGAATAAGCATTATTTCCGGGAAGCGCCGCATAATAAGCGTCTACCTGTTGCGTAATATCCGGGCGCAAAAACATCTTATTACCAGCGCCAGCGGGCTGTGAATAATAGCTGCGCGTATAACCGTATAAGCGGGGATCTACGGGATCTGCAATATCGGCAGGCTTCAGGAAATTCAGGAATGTCGTATTTATCCTGTAAATGGTAGAGGTCATGGCGACTGATAAACCGTTTCCTCTGAACTCTGTACCGGAACTTTCAATGTTTTCATATTTAACGGAGCAGATATCTGCATTGCTTTCCATCACGCCGTCTGCAATGGCCGCTTCAGCTTCTGCGCGCGCTTTTTCAGGATCGACTTTTATCAATCGCATGGCGAAACGAAGCCGCAATGAATTGGCCAGTTTTTTCCATTTGCTGATATCTCCATGAAAATATTGTTCGGTCGGAACTTTATCTTTGGATGCATCCAGCATTGCATAAGATTCTTTCAATTCTTTGAAAAAATCATTGTAGATATCTTCCTGCTTATCGTATTTGGGATGGACATTAAGATCNNAAACGCGAAAAAGCGATCACTTTCATAATGCGGCACATGGCGTGCAAGTTTGTGCGGTCGGCGTCATCGCGGGAATTCTCTACGGCATCAACCAGGTTTTTTATCAGATCAGGAAAATCGCTGGACCATAAGGCCGAATAAACCGATTCGGAATACTCATATCTCGATCCGCTGGCCCCGGTATTTGTACCGCTCATTTGCTGTAACAGCGGAAAAATGATCCCCATTCCGGATCGTAGATAAACGGTTCTGCTGCCGCTAAAATTCATTTGCGCATAAAGCAATTGTTTTAGCGGGTCCATATTTGTTGGATTAATAGGGTCCTTGTTTATATCCTTAAACTTATTGCAGGACCCCATTACGAGGATAATGCCTGCCATGCATAATAACAGCGTCAAATATTTATTGAATCTCATAGCTAGTATTTTAAAGAATGAATTAAAATTTAACGTTCAGATTAACTCCGAAGCTTCTTCTTACCGGGAGCGAGCCCAGCTCAAGTCCCTGGCCGTTTCCGTTATAAGTATTGGAGTCGGGGTCTATATTGGGAACATTCTTTTTGATTATTAAGGGGTTCCTCGCTACCAGACCAATCGTAACATCGTTAAGGCCTATTGATTTTGAAAAGGCCGGTTTGAATCTATACGAAAGGGTTATATCCCTTACTTTAACATAGGAGGCATCGTATATAAATGGCGTTGCCAGCCCCCCTTCGTTAAGATATCCCTCCCAATATCTCTGTGGGCTAATGGCCCGATCATTGGGAACATAAGTTGTTTCGCCGTTAGGCCCTGTAGTTTTTACAACCCCTTTGGGTATAAATCCTTTTTGATTACCGGCGTTAAACCATTCTGTTTCGGTCATTCCCGCTGCCAGCCTGTCCTGTTCAGACTTGTTCCACTCATCCCGTCCTTCCAGGGTGATAATATCATTTCCACGGACAACGTTATACAAGTTGGTCATGGAGAAAAGATTTGCTCCTTGCTTTATGTCTATGCTGACGCTCATATGAAAACTTTTGTATGCCAGCGAATTTGTCAGGCCGCCGGTCCAGTCAAAGGTTCCGTTGCCAATGACTTCTCTATTGGTAGTTAACACCGGTCGGAGGGTTGCAGCATCTAATATTATGTTGCCGCTCGGATCGCGTTGAAAATCGTATCCCAGGATAGTTCCATAGGGTTGCCCCACCATGGCAACCACGGAGACGCCCAGCCATCTTGCCGAGGATAATGTCAGGAAAGGAATGCCTTCTGCAAGCGATTCTACCTTGTTTCTATTTCTGGCAGCATTAAAGTGGACATTCCATTTTACGGCGGTCTCTGTAAGTATTTTTGCATCGAGCGCCAACTCAAAACCGCGGTTAGAGATCGTGCCTACGTTTACGATCTGATTTGCATATCCGGATGACGCGGGCGCAGGAACAGTGTTTATCTGGTCGCGGGATCTTGAGTTATAATACGTGAAATCCAATCCAAACCTGTTTTGAACAAATCTCATTTCTAATCCGGCTTCAACGGAACGGGTGCGGGTTGGCTTTAACTTGCTATTGGGAATGGTGGTAGTAGAAACCCTTCCCAGGGGTTCGCCATTAAACGTAAATGGGTACAGTGCATAATTCAGGTCCAACGCATAAGGACGGGTATCGCTGCCTACCTCTGCGGCGGATGCTCTTATTTTTCCGTAGGATATAGCCGAAGGGAGCCTGAAAGCGTCGGAAAAGATAAAACTACCTGAAATGGAAGGATACGAATAAGTGTTATTGTTGACCGGCAGCGTAGAAGAAGCGTCTCTTCTTATTGTTGCATCCAGGTATAAGATCCTTTTAAAGGAAGCGGCGATAATACCATATGCGGAGTTTTTTACTTTTCGGGAATAGTAATTGTTAATGGCCTTGTCTGTAAAACTATTCGGCGTGATCCTATCCGTCACCGTCATAATGGTATATGTATTATTAAACCCATCGTTCCGGAAATCGTAGTAATTCAGACCGGCTCGCGCTGAAAGATTGATATTATCAGACAGGTCTTTTTCAAAAGACAACATGGCATCGCCCTGGAGTGTGATAATTTTACTTTCATTTTGAACAAGGGCGCCCGCCAGGGCGCGAGGGGTGGTCACCGGGCTGTATTCCTCGAAATTCAGGCTATTCTGATCGGCGCTTCCCATTAACTGAAGGCTGAAATATTTTGCGAAATTATAATTGATCGTCAGCCCGCCCAGAAACCGGTGCTTGTTGGTCGTGTTTTTCATGTCATTTACAACCCAGTAAGGGTTATAATTCCATATGCCGCCGCCCCACTCTATGTATTCCCCTTCAGGCGTTTTATAGTTTTGGCCAAATATGGCCGGATCAATATTGTTCGCGAGGCCAAAGAAAGATTTAGCTATATTATTATATGAGTCTCCTAAAGCGAGGCGGTTGTTCATCTTCTCATACATGTACACTATTCTCGAGGTAACGCTGAGGTTATCATTGAGGGCAATCGTGTTCCCTAAATTAAAGCTATGCCGGTCCATCCCGGTCTTTGGAACGATATCGCTGGTATTAAGATTGGTATAGGCCAGCCGATAGGAAGATTTCCCTACCGCCTGCGAGACGGAGATCGAGTTTGAAAATGATTTTCCCGTTTGCAGAAAGGCATCGAGGCTTTGATCGGCCAGCGCATAAGGACGTTCCACTCCATCAAAACCGATCACCATGAGCTTGGGATCAAGACGAGGCCCCCAATTGGAGAAGATGGAACTTTGAGCAGAAATCGGATCATCCGGAAGGGCCCCGTTTATGCCTTGCCCATAGATTTTTTGTATATCCTTAAACCTGGTAGCCTGTTTATCAAAAGTTGCGGTGCTATTTAGTTCAACAACGGCTTTCTTTTTTGTCCCTTTTTTCATGGTAATCATGATAACGCCGTTTGAAGCCAGGCTCCCATATAAAGCAGATGCGGAAGCGCCCTTTAGCACGCTGATGGATTCAATATCAGCCGGGTTAAGCGACGACATTACATCGCCCATATCATAGCCCAGGGCAAATTTTCCGCCGCCTGGATTACCCTGATTGGTATTCTCGATAGGCACGCCGTCAATTACATACAAGGGTTGGTTATCGCCGGAAATCGAAGTGTTGCCCCTGATCAGCACTCTTGAGGATCCTCCCGGGCCTCCTGCGGATTGGGTGATCACCATGCCGGGAACCTTTCCGGATAAGGAATTGATAAAATTGGGTTCGTTTGCCTGCGTGACGCTATCCATTTCGAGATTGGTAACCGCATAGCCCAGCGACCTGGTTTGCCGCTTGATGCCTAAGGCGGTAACTACTACCTCGTCAAGGTCTTTAGAGCCTTCCCGTAGGGTGATATTAATGGTTGTTTGTCCCGCTACAGGAACTTCTTGCGATATAAAGCCGATATAGGAGAATACCAGGACATTGTTATCGCCTGAGACATTGATAGTATAATTCCCCGCATTGTTTGAAACAACTCCTATGTCAGTTCCTTTGATTCCGACAGATACGCCTGGAATTGGCTCTCCTTTGTCATTTTGAATATGGCCGCTTATTGTCTTTTGTTGATTGGATACCGATACGTTTCCAAAAACATCTGATGTTGGCTGAAAAGATCCGAGGAGGATGGCGATAAAAATAACAGCTCCTTTTTTGAGGATGCGTTTTTTATCTAACATCGGTTTGATAAGTAAATTTCTCATAATGGTAAGTATAATTGTTAGCAATAGTTGTAACGCTGACGGGTGAAAAATTTCAGTGTTTCTTTTATATAATATTTGGGGTTATGAATCAATGTCTACAGGGGTTTATTCACTATTTATAATTGCTGCTTCTATCCCCAGGTATTTCGCAATCTTCTGTATCGTAGCGGCATGATGACCAATGCCAAGCGCAAAATGGTGCGTAGGTCCTTGCTTGATCCATTTTTGAAGAAAGGTTTTTACATCTGGTTTAAAGAAGCCTCTTGTATTGGTATTGCCAGTGGGAGGAATAGGGCCGGCTACCGACTCGCCTTCGGCAATGATAAATTTAAACTTGCCGTCAAATGTGGAGCTGATGCTTAACATCGTGATGGGCCCTTCTTTTATCTTGAATTCGACGCCCGCTCCAAAGCCGGGTTTGCCATGATACTTTTTCAGGCTGCGCAATACGGGCCTTCCTTCAGCGATGGCAAGATTATGCGGACCGTCGTGGCCGACCAGGACAAAGTTCTCGTTGAAGTCTACCGGATGAAACTCTGCAAAGCTGCCGCCAATGCCAAGCCTGTCCATGATCATCATTGCAATACAGGTTTTGAGATCAGACTCCCCGCACATCGGAAAGCCGCTGGCGGTTAACAGGGAATTGCCCACAATCAAATTGGACATTACCAATCTCTCAACGCTATCGTCTTCTCCTTCGTAATAATAGGCAAGTCCGTCTATTCCTTTTTCCTCAACGAATCTTTTCAGCGCCACCGCCACTCTTGCTGAAGTGGCTAAGTCTGATTCTTTTAATTTTTCCGAGATAGGATCAGATACGGGATCGGGCGTATCGAAGAAATCAAGAATATTCTCTTTAATTAAATCAACATCGCCATTGGTTGCTTTCTTGTATTGAGCCACTATTTCATGCGCTTCACACTGAATAATATGCGCTCCAAAATGGGCGGTGAGCATAGTAGCATCCGTATGCATATCAAGCATAGCTTCTATGGGATGGCCGATATGGCCGATCCTGGCCGTTTTGAGATCGTGTAACACCCTGGCAATCCTACAGTATGTTTCAATTTCCCTATCCGCTTCGGGATCGTTATACAATGTTCCAATGATCATATCAGGGATGCTTTTACCCATTCTGACGGCTACGCCCGCAAACTCGGGCAGCGCGCAGATATCATCATTGTACAATTGCTGGTATGTAGACGCGTTTTTATAGTCTAATGCGCTGTTAGGTTGCAGGGCGACCAATACTATAGGAACGTCTATATTCTTAATGACTGTGCCAAATGTGTTGGATGTGGCATAGGTAAGCATATCACAAAAGACAAGATCAAGATTAGCGGCTTTCAGCCGGGGAACAAGATCGTAGGCGCTCTGAACATTGTCTATCAAACCAAAGTCCACTGTTTCTACTTTCACATTGCCCTTTCCTAACTTTTCAATAAAAACGGACTGCTTCTCTTTCATTGCATCCAGCAATCCCTCAAATTGACTCCAGTATTTAAAGTATCCTACTCCGAAAACCCCGATCCTGGGAATAGTATCTTTTTTGTGTTGGTTCTGACCTTTCACTTGTTTTTGTTTTTACTCGTTATTATTAAGCCTGTCAAATTTTGTTAGCGGCTGTTGAAAAATTGATCATCCTTATCGTAGGGATAAAAAGTATTAAAATCAAAAAGGCTATAGGATACATAAATCCGATCCCAACCCATATTGGCGTATAAGAATAAGTTTGGGCGATGTACCCGATCAGCGGGTTGATCAGCAATCCCGAAATAGCGCCGGCGGTGCCTGAAAGTCCGACTACCGTGGCGGTTCCTTTTGCCCCGAAAATATCCGAGATGGCCGTTATATAATTAGTGATCCAAAAGCCATGGGCAACCATCACCAGGGTCATTAATATTATAGCTATTTCTACAGACGAAACCCGGGCGATAAAGGAACCGGAGATCGTGACCAATGCAGCAGCTCCCATTACGGTCTTGCGGGCGGCGTTAATGGAGGATCCTCTTTTCAAAAGTTTGTCGGAGCACCATCCGCCTATAATATTGGCTATTCCCAGGCCCAGGAAAGGTATCCAAAACAAGTTTCCGACTTCTTCAAACGGAATACCGCGTTGCTCATTCAAATACTTTGGAGCCCAGAACATGATAAAATACAGTACCGGATCCAGCAGAAACCGTATCAGTATGAGAATGCGCGCCTCCTTATTTTTCAGAATTGTAAGAAAGGGTATCGTCTTAGAGCCGGGTTCAGATTGAAGCTTTCTACCCTTAAAACTGCGTTTGCCCCAGGGGATGCAGAGCCAAAGCGCCACCCAGATTATTCCTATCGCTCCTGCAATGATGAAGCTCGATCTCCAGCCGAAATGGGTAGAAGCCAGGATAACCAAGGGAGGAGCGACCACTGCGCCAATGGCGGAGCCGCCAATAGCGATCCCGTTGGCCATAGCTCTCTTTTTTTCATCGAACCATTCGAAAACAATTTTAGCCGCCCCCGGAAAGCAGCCTCCCTCGCCCATACCTAACAAAAACCTAAAGATCACCAACTGATAGAACCCGGTCATCACGCCATGCAGACCGCAGGCTATTGACCAAAGCCCGACAGAAAGCGCCATTCCCAGCTTTCCTCCAATGGAGTCCATAAGCCGGCCTCCAAGGGTGAACATCAACGCATAGCTTATCAAAAAGCTGGTGTTCGCTATACCATATTGAACATCGGTGAGACCAAATTCCTGCTGGATCTTAATAATGGTCATGGAGAGCGCCTGCCTGTCTAGAAAGCTTAACCCGGTAGCGGTAAACAGGAATATTAGTATGATCCAATTAATATGCTTTCTCATTAGCAGTTCGCTTAAACTGGATGATTTTCAATTGGTTATACAAAAAACTCTCTTCTATCCCGATCGGTTTTAATGCCCGCGCATCATGGTTTTCAAAAGATTATTTATGATTTTACCAGGAATTAACGTTCTAAGGGCGGGATATACTGATTTATCTTTAAGATCAACTTTAATTATACTTAACGCACTAAGTATATCAAAACAAACTTAAAGTAAAAAAACAGGTTCTCCAAAAAAAAATATTGCTGATCCCTTAAATGCATTTACAGGCCTTTTTCGCGTATTAATTTTTATTTCCCGGCATTCCTGTATAGCTTTACAGCGCTCATTCAGGGCATTTAGAATGCTTTCTGGAGCGGTTTCTGGTCAAAAGCATAATTGTTAAGAACGCTTCCTGCAAGCTGCTTAATTAAGCGCTCCGGCTATTGAATAACAAAGATTTAAAATGAAGGCAAAATTTATTGAATTAAGCGAACATATTATTGAGAATATAAAATCAGGCGAATTATTGCCTGGAGATAAAGTGCCCTCCGAAAATGAGTTGATCAAAAAGTATAAGATCAGCAATACCACTGCAAGGAAAGTGTTATCGCAAATAGAATTGGAGGGTTGGGGAAGAAGAATAAAAGGCAAGGGCACCTTTGTATTGAATCGCACGCCGGAGCATCAGTTGTTGCGCACCTTAGGGTCTTTGGATGCGAGCCGGAGAGGATTTCACGATTACCTCAAAGCTGAAGGATTTAATCCCAAAGACATTATCCTGGAGAAAACAATTCTAAAAGGCGGCGTTTCTACAGAAGTAAGCAATAAGCATTTTATTATAGAGGGTCCTGTGCTAAAGATCCACCAGCTCAGGTATGCCGATGATGAACTGATCAAGGATGAAATAAAATACATTTCGCTTACATTATGTCCCAAAATAGATCATTTATCCACGGAGGTATCTTACTTTAAAACCTATGAAGACGCCTACCAGTTGAAAATTACGGATGTGAAGCAAACGTTGAGCGTTGATATATTGTCGCCGGAATCGCCAAATAATAAATTTGGCGTTAACTTTCCCATTCCCGTCTTTATCCTGGACAGCGTTATTTTATGCAAAGCCAACCAGGTGATCGAGATCGAAAAATCATTGTATCGCGGCGACAAGTACAAGTTTTCCATTATTGTGAATCCAATATATAATGGTCACGACAATAAGCACAAGAAAGCAAAATGAGCCGGCGCCGCCGGTTTTTATATGATCCGGATTGGATTGTCATTACCCCGTTCGAACAGCGGTGTTGTGCTCATCACCACGTGCAGCCAAGCTGCCCTATGATGTTAAATTTTTTTGCAATTATGGTGTTGCCGCGGTATGAAAATTGAAGATATGTAGGTAAAAACTACCTATCATGAGCGTACAACACCATATTATCCGGCGCCTGATCCTTGTTTCATCCGTTATGCTTATTATTGGTTTGTTCCGGGCCCAGGGTCAGTCCCCCGCTTCAAGAGACCAATTAACTCCACAATTTGGGATTCGCGGGGGAGTTAATCTTTCTAACCTGTATGTTAATGAGGCCGATGATGAGCATATGAAAGCCGGTCTGAATGCAGGCGTTTTCCTCAAGCTTCCCCTTGCAAATGGCGTGGCTTTGCAGCCTGAGCTTTCATATAGTGGAAAGGGATCCAGGATCGCCTATAATAGTATCCTGGGGAGCGGGGCCTTCAGGTTTAACCTGAATTATGTGGAGCTTCCTGTTTTGTTCGTATTTAATATTGGTAAAGCGTTCAATATTCATGCCGGGGGATATGCCGCCTACCTGACAGGCGCGAACATAAAGAATGTTGATGATGATGGATCGATGGATGAGATCGCTTCCTTTGATGCAGATGATTTTAACCGCATGGATTTTGGCGTTTCAGGGGGAATAGGCCTGGATATTGATAAATTTTCTATCGGGGCCAGATACAACTATGGACTAAAGGAAGTTGGCAAGGACCTGTCGCGCGCCGTATTGGGGAATGCCAAGAACAATGCCGTCAATTTGTATATCGGAATAGGATTTTAAAAGATCTGGGCGGGCGCATTCGGGTCGGGTATTATAAAATCTTTTTTATAAGATTAATGATGATGTGAGCCAAGCGCAGGCTTTTTTATTTCCAAAGCGTTTTAACGGGTCGCCTGGTATATTCTTCAGGATGAGTTTCCCATCTTACCGTATGCTTGGTAGGCCTGCCAAATATATTTGATCTCCATAAGCCTTTCGTATAGAACCCTGTTCCATCCCACTCCAATTCCTGCCCATATTTCCTTAATAAAGAGGTCAACTCGTTACGATCGATATCCTGAACGGCTTTATCGGTCTTTATCGCTAATGAAGCGGCAATTCCGGCAGATTCGCCCAATACCATGTACGTTCCTTCCATACGAATGCTTGAATAAGCTACATGCGTTGCTGACATCATCATAGGAACTAAAAGGTTGGCGATCTCCTTTTTTTGAGGAATGATAGCGCCATACGGGATCTGATAAGGGCCCGGAGAGACCATCTCAAAAACATTTCCCTCCTGTACAAGCGCCCCGTTATTATCGACCCCCAGCCTGGTAGGATATATATCAACCTTATAATATCCCATTCCTATTGGAGTGGATATCTCTGTTTGCAGCTGTAAATCCTGCTGGGTCATCACATACTCTCCTATCATTCTTCTTCCTCCCCTCATATATAAAAACGGCCAACCGTTTGTTTCCTTTCTGTAGTCTGATAATAATCGTACATCTTTTCCAGTGAAATCGGTCAATGTTTTTACATGGTCAATAAATGCCTTCCATATCCTGGAACGTGTTGCCCAATCCCCGTCAGGATAGTCTGTTTGCATACCCGGTATAGCGCCGGTCATCAATTCATCCCTGTTAAAATTAGCATCCGGCCAGGTTGTCGTATATCCTGCTTCTTTATATCTTTTTAGCAATTCATATGCATCGGGATCCTTTTGCAAAGGAGGGCCAATGGGTATTCCCGGATATTTCGCCGTTGGATGCTCCTCCCAGGCAAGCTTAAAATTCCAGCTCATAAAAAACCTGCTGGAATCGCCTTCGCTTCCAATTGGATCGAGACGGATCGGAGAAAGCAGCCCGCTTCCGGGATCGCCCTTGATCTTATATGGATCCACTCCAGGGAATGTTTTACTTATTACAATGCCTGCCAACGACTCTCCATATTCCTCTTTAGACTCTCTCCCCACTCTGTAAGACACGCCTGACATCGCCATCAGATCTCCCTCATAACTCGCGTCTATGAAAACCTTGGCGTTTACGCGGGTGAGATCGTTCGAAGACCTGTAAGGAGCAGGCGCCCCATCTTCATTGTCCAGGGCATATTCAAAAACAGCATTTTTAATAATCTCCTGATCAACTTCAACGTCTGCTACCCTATGACTAACTATAACTGTGATCAGATCTTTATACCTATCAATATATTTTTTTAGGAAAGCGATATTGTCTTCGCCGGCCCCCTGATAATGCCTCAATGTTTTAGCATATATCCCTACATGAAGGGATATATCCTTATTATAAAAATCTTTCGTAAGTCCGCCTAAATGCTGAGCATCCGGAACATCTTGCTGCATTCTAAAGCCAGACGCCAATAGACCTCCTATAGTATACGTAGGTTCCACTATTACAACCGATAAACCTTCTCTCGCCGCTGCTACTGCGGACAATACGCCAGACGCGCTTGCGCCATATACCAGCACATCTGCTTTGATCTCCTTTTTTATTACGCATCCCTTAAGGCTTGCTTTTAAAAGGGGACCCGACCTGTTATTTGCGCTGCAGGAAGCGACAATGATGCAAAGCGCTAAAAAAAGGTATTTGATTTTCATGCGTGTGCTCGAAATTTTTGTCGTTTTTAATAGAACCGATCCATAGGCGGCGAAGCGACAATGCTCCAAATTCAGAATGTTTTGAACGCGTCTTTATTTTTGGATCCGGAGCCGTTCATCATTCTCGGATCACTGCTGTAATATCTGCATTTTTGATCAGCGTAAAGACAGTTTTTTTAGGGGAGTGTATTTTAATGAAAAAAGACCATCTTTTGGACAACCTGTAAGTAGACCCTATTGGATTATCCTCGCTTCGCTC
>DEHV01000047.1:178668-223230 GCA_002352105.1 Chitinophagaceae bacterium UBA2791
CAAGCCTTTCCGCCGCTTCGCGGTGACGGATTTTTTGTTCATTCGCCTTGAAAGCAAGCTTTCAACGCTCATTCACAAAAAAGCCTTCCGGCTTCGCCGAAAGGCTTGTGATCCGGATTGGATTCGAACCAATGACCTACTGCTTAGAAGGCAGTTGCTCTATCCAACTGAGCTACCGGACCGGTACTGATTTGGCGCAGCAAAAGTAATCAAAAGTTTTTATTGACTGTTGTGGAGCCCCCGCCTTTTCATTTAATATCTTTGTCTGCCTTATGCGAAAATACGAAGATACCTACCGCCACAAAGGACTGAGAAAGCAATTGGCGGATTCACTGAGAAAGAAAGGGATCTCTGATGAATCTGTCCTGGCGGCGATCAATGCCGTCCCCAGGCATTTTTTTCTTGACTCTGCCTTCGATAAAGCCGCTTATGAAGACAGGGCGCTCCCTATTGCCGAAGGGCAAACCATCTCCCAGCCTTATACGGTTGCCTACCAGTCGCAGTTGCTGGAGCTAAAACCCTATGAGAAAGTACTGGAAATCGGCACAGGCAGCGGTTACCAGGCGATCATCCTCGCTGAAATGGGCGCCCAGGTATTTACCATCGAGAGACAGAAAAAATTGTTCGACGAACACCGCAAGTTCATCCTGCGCGGCAAATACCTGAACATTAAATATTTCTATGGAGACGGGTATGAGGGCCTGCCGACCTTTTCGCCCTTCGACAAGATCATCGTTACGGCCGCCGCGCCGTTCATCCCCCCCAAGCTGGTAGAGCAATTGAAAACCGGCGGTAAAATGGTTATCCCGGTGGGAGAAGGGGATATTCAGCGAATGTTGCGTATCATAAAAAATGCAGACGGCTCGCTTAGCGAAGAGGTTTTTGATAACTTTTCTTTTGTCCCGATGATCGAAGGACGAAATAGTTGAGCGCCAGTACAAAAATGATAATGCAGAGTCCGAAAAACTCCCTGGTGTCTTCTATCCAGGGGGCTGAAGCTTTCATAGAAGCGGCAATATCTTCGGCCTGGTGTTTGACTATCCAGTCTTTCACCCCGTCTTCGGTAAAAAACAAATAGATCGCGTAGATCGCGAATACGCTTATCGCAGCCAGATAGATCCGGGGAAAATACCTGTTCCGGGTTGCAAACCAGCACATGAGAGCGGCAAACAGGTAAATAGGGATCCAGATATAAGGATCGGGATCGTTGTACTGCAGGAAGGCGCAGATGACAAACAATACAAAGAATAAGTAGTTGAATAGTTTGAACACTATCTTATCATGAAGGTTTTTTCTTCGATGTTTTGGGGGCAAAGATGATCAGCATTCTTTTTCCCTCCATTTTAGGCAGGGATTCGGGCTGACCCACTTCCGCGAGGCGTTCCGCAAACTTCAGGAGCAACAGTTCGCCCCTTTCCTTGAACATGATGGCCCTGCCCTTGAACTGCACATAGGCTTTAACCTTATTGCCCTCTTTCAGGAAGCTCTCCGCATGTTTTGATTTAAAATCAAAATCATGATCATCGGTGCCCGGAGTAAAACGGATCTCCTTTACTTCTGCCGATTTACTCTTGGCCTTCATCTCCTTTTCCTTCTTTTTCTTCTCGTAAAGGAACTTGTTATAGTCGATGATCTTGCAAACAGGGGGATCTGCCTGAGGCGAAATTTCCACCAGGTCAAGCTGCTGTTCCTGCGCCATCTTCAACGCTTCCTGGGTGGGATAAACGCCCACCTCCACATTATCGCCTACCAGCCTCACGTTTGGCACGCGAATCATATGATTTGTTCTATGTTCCTGCTGTTGTTCTTTTCTGAAACGCGGGTTGAAACTGCCGCGCGGTTGTCTGGGTGGAAATGCCATAATTTATGCGGTTTCCTATCCCTTGGGAAACCTTTGCTGTTTTGTTTTTAAAATGATTCCTTCGGGAAAGGAATTATAACCTGTTCTTTATTTCTTCTTTTAAGGAGGCGATAAAATCATCCACGTTCATCGATCCGGCGTCCCCCCTGCCCTGCCTGCGAACAGAAAGCGTATTTTCATTTGCCTCTTTTTCGCCGATGATCAGCATGTATGGGACTTTTGCCAATTCCGTATCTCTTATTTTCCTGCCTATCTTTTCACTTCTGTCGTCAACCTCTGCGCGAATATCTGCATTTTTCAGCTTTCCCAAAATAGTTTGTGCATATTCCATAAACTTATCGCTTATGGGCAGCACTTTTACCTGTTTGGGGGCCAGCCAGACAGGGAATTTACCGGCATAATGCTCCAGTAAAAACCCGATAAACCGTTCGTGCGTTCCCAGCGGCGCCCGGTGGATGATCAGCGGCGTTTCCGGCTGATTGTCCTTGTTGGTGAACTCGAGTTTAAATCGACGGCCTTGCACAAAATCGACCTGGTTGGTGGCCAGGGTAAACTCCCTCCCTATCGTGCTCCATATCTGTACATCAATTTTAGGTCCGTAGAATGCGGCTTCATCGGCCACTTCCACAAAAGGCGTATTGGTTTTGACGAGCACATCTCTTACCAACGCCTCGGTTTCTTTCCACAATACCGGTTCGTCGATGTATTTCTGCCCCAGTTTTGACGGATCATGAACGCTGAACCGCATCACGTATTTGTCTATTCCGAAAATGCGGAAATATTTCAGGTACATTTCGTTGACCGCCCTGAACTCCTCGTAGAACTGTTCCTTGGTGCAATAGATATGCGCGTCATTCATGTGCAGGCAGCGCACCCTCATCAGTCCGAATAATTCTCCGCTTTGTTCGTACCGGTAACAGGTTCCATACTCGGCAAGCCTTAAGGGCAGATCCTTATAGCTTTTAGGCTCGGCGGCGAATATCTTGTGATGATGCGGACAATTCATGGCCTTGAGGTAGTATTTTACGCCTTCCAACTCCATGGAAGGGAACATACTGTCTTCATAATAAGGCAAATGCCCGCTGGTAAGATACAGGCTTTCCTTGGCAATATGCGGGGTTACCACGCGCTTGTAGGAAGCTTTTTCCTCGGTTTCTTTGGCGAGTTTTTCCAGTTCTTCAATGATGATCGTCCCATTGGGCAGCCACAAAGGCAACCCGGGGCCGATATCATCGTCGAAGGCGAATATGCCCAATTCTTTGCCCAGCTTCCGGTGGTCCCGTTTTTTTGCCTCTTCCAGCATTGCCAGGTATTCATCAAGTTGTTTCTGGGCGGGGAAACTGATCCCGTATAAGCGGGTCAGCATCTTGTTCTTTTCGTTTCCTTTCCAGTAAGCCCCGGCGATATTCGTAAGTTTAATGGCTTTGATCAACCCGGTATGCGGGATATGCGGACCCCGGCACAGATCGGTAAAATTACCCTGCGTGTAGAAGGTGATCTCCCCGTCCTTTAAGCCTTGCAGGAGATCGAGTTTGTATTCATCCCCTTTTGCAGTGAAATATTCTATGGCTTCTGCCTTGGGCATCTCCTTCCGGATATAATTATGGGCGAGCCTGGCCAGTTCATTCATTTTTATTTCCAGGCTATGCAGATCCTCCTCGGAAATATGGCGGTCTCCCAGGTCCATATCATAATAAAACCCGTTTTCCAACGGCGGTCCGACCCAAAACTTAACGCCGGGATATAATGATTCGACAGCCTCGGCCATCAGGTGGGCGGTGGAATGCCAGAAAGTGGATTTTCCGCCGGCGTCTTCCCAGGTAAGCAGTTTTAACGTGGAATCCTTTTCAATGGGTCTGCTGGCGTCCCGTATCTCTCCGTTTACTTCGGCCGCTAATACTTTCCGGGCCAGCCCTTCGCTGATGGATCTGGCGATATCCAGCGAAGAACTTCCCCTGGGGTATTCTTTTATCGATCCGTCCGGTAATGTGATTTTTATCATGCTGTATGCTTCTGAGAATGCTGGTTAAGCGCTGTTTATCCGCTTGTTGCTGACCGTTCTTCAGCTACAAAGACGTATTCAGGCGTGCAAATTTAACGAACAATTTGCAGACGGCGCATTGTGATATTTATGGCAAACAGCGCTTTAATGGCTAATTTGCCCTCATGAAGCGAAAGAAAAGCAAATTTTTATTTTTTATCTTTTGCTGCCTGGCCTTCTCTGCTTCTGCTCAGGACCTGACAGGTATCTGGAGGGGATATTTTGTATCGAATGGCCGGATGGCCCAGCTCCTGGGCGAGGACGACCGGTATAAATTCGAGATCCAAATTGAACAGAATGATAAAAAATTTTCGGGCGTTACCTATTCTTATAAGACTACAGTGTTCTACGGCAAGGCCTCCTGCTATGGAACCTTTAATAAGCAAACCAGGAAGGTTTTACTGGAAGAACAGAAGATCGTTGAAGTGAAAATGTTGTCGGGCGGCGCGCCCTGTATCATGACCTGCTTTCTCCAGTATTCTAAAATGAACGGCGAAGAGATCCTCGAGGGCGCTTATACCAGTATCAGCACTGATGATTCGCTTAATTGCGGCCGGGGAACCGTATTCCTGCGGAGGGTCGAAAATTCAGATTTCCATAAAGAGCCGTTCCTGGTGAAAAGGGAGAAGAAAAAAACTCCGCCGGCCTCGCCCGCCCCCCGGGCGATCACCCAAACGCCTCCCAAACAGTCAGCGCCGCTGGTAAGGACGCCGCCTGCACAAAAGCCGGCTGCTGAAGCGCGCCCCAAACAGACAACGCCGCCTTCGCCGGTTCCGCAGGAGAATGAACGCGTGAAAATAGGCATCAGCGACTCGTTGGCAAATATCCACCTGCAGCCCGATCCCGGAGTGGCGCTACCCCCGGTTCTGGCTACCCGAAAAAACGAGTTGGTTAAAACCATTGTGACCAACGCTAGGGAAATCAGCATCAATATCTATGATAACGGAACCATTGACAATGATACCGTATCTGTCTACCTGGACAATAAGCTGATCCTCTCCAAACAACGGCTGACAACCAAGCCTCTTTCCCTGAACTTCACCCTGGACGATAAAAAGGAACGCCACGAATTGGTGATGGTGGCGGACAACCTGGGAGATATCCCGCCCAATACCTCCCTGATGGTGGTCACAGCCGGAACGGAAAGATATGAAGTGCGCATTTCTTCCACTGAACAGCAAAATGCCGTAGTGCTGTTCAAGTATAGTCCTTAGCTATCTGTAGTCCTTATTTAAACAATTGCGGCGTTACGCTTAATGGCATGGCCGGATATCGGTTGTGCTTACCTGGTATTATGCGGTTCGGCCGGCTATTGTTCGGGGGCCGGTTGTGCTGTTCAAGAGATCATAATTTAAAATTCCAGGTCACGGAAGGAATGATCGGAAACAGGGATACCTGCCTCGCTTCGATGTTCAGACCGCCATCATAAATATTTCCCTCCTGGTTAAAATAAATGAAATAAGGATTTTGGCGGCTATAGACGTTATACAGGCCGAACGTCCAGCTTTGGCGGTTCTTTTTTCCCGGCTTTAACGCGGGGGTATAGACGGCGGAAATATCCAGCCGGTGATAGGCGGGCAGGCGGTGTTGGTTGATCTTTCCGTATTCCTGCGTTAGGGTTTGCTCTATAACATAAAAACGTTCGGGAACCGTTATTGCATTGCCGGAGCCATACACAAATACCGCTGATAGCTTCCATTTTTCGTTCAGTTCATAGGCGCCCATCAACGAGAGGTCGTGGCGGCGGTCGTATTTGGCCGGGTATTTCAGTCCCCCGTTCAGCGCATCGAACCGGCGCCAGGTCCAGGAGATCGTATAGCCCAGCCATCCCGAAAATTTTCCGTTGGGTTTATTGATGAAGAACTCGCTTCCATAGCTCCATCCTCTTCCGAAAACGAAGTTCTCTTCCGTATCTCTTAAGGAAGGCGAATATCCTTCCGCATATTCGATCTGGTTATGCATGTCCTTATAGTAAAGTTCTACCGAGGTTTCATATTTATTGTCGTGGAAATTCCGGAACAGTCCGGCGGAATACTGCCAGCTAAGCTGGGGGGCTACCCGGTAAGAGCTGGGTACCCAGAGATCAGTGGGCAGGGTGGACCCGGCATTGCTGACCAGGTGCAGGTATTGACGGTTACGCGCAACGCCGGCCTTAAAGGAAGTAGACGCATCCAATGAATAGCGGATGCTGAACCGGGGTTCCAGTCCGCCATATGTTTTGATACGGTCGCCCCTGCCATATACGACGCTGTCCAGTTTATTCCCATCTTCGTCGCGTTGAAAAAGGGTGTATGGTCCTATTTGGGAAAAGCTGCTATAGCGGAGGCCTGCATTGATGCTGAGCTTTTCCGCGATCTCCCAGCTGTCCTCTACATACAGCGCTGCTTTATAGGCAGATTTCCTGCTGTCGTTGTCCGGCTCCAGTTCGAGCTGCCCCTGGTTGCCGCTGAGCACATTGGGCGTAAAACTATGGCGCGTAAGCTGCCCCCCGAACTTAAACTTATGTTGGGGAGAAGGATAATAATCGAAATCGAGCTTTCCGCTCAGGTCTTTTATGCCTGAAGACAGTCTTATCGCCGCATCGTGCTGAACCGCGCTAAAAGAGAATTTGTAATCGTTGTAGACCAGCGCCGTATTGGCAAATAGTTTCTTGTTGAATACATGGTTCCATCGCAGGGAAGCGGTGGCGTTTCCCCAGGGGATATTGGCTTTGAAAGATTGTTTGGAACTGGAAAAGCCAAAGACATCCCTTCCAAAATAACCGCTGAGGTAAACCCGGTCTTTGTCGGAGAATATATAATTCATTTTGGCATTGAGATCATAAAAATAATATCCCGATCCCTGGTAATTGCTCTTGGCTACCAGCGGCTTGGTGAGCACGTCGAGATAGGTTCTTCGCGCGGATACGATGAAGGAGGCCCTGTCTTTTTTTATCGGGCCCTGGAAAGACAAGCGGGAAGCAATTAAACCCAATCCGCCTTCTGCCTCGAATTTTTTAAGATTGCCTTCTTTCATCGATATGTCGAGTACCGAAGAAAGCCGGCCTCCGTACTGGGCAGGCATGGACCCCTTGATCAGCGAAACATTTTTGATGGCGTCGGGGTTGAATATGGAGAAAAAACCAAACAGGTGACCGGTATTGTATACAATAGCGTCGTCGAGCAGGATCAGGTTCTGATCGGGGCCCCCGCCCCTGACGTATAAACCCGTATTTCCCTCTCCTGCGTTCTTGACGCCCGGCATGAGTTGAAGCGTCTTTAAAATATCGGTTTCACCCAGTAATACCGGGGCGGATCTTATCCGGGCCATGGAAATATCTATTTTGCCCATCTGTGAGCTGGTGAGGTTTCGGTCGCCCCGCCTTGACGTGATCACCACTTCTTCCATTAATGACTGGGGAAGCAGATGAATGTTGAGGTCCTGGTCCTTTGTCAGCTCGATCTCCACCTCCTGTGCAAGGTATCCCGCAAAACTGACGCTTATCGTGTAGCGGCCTTCCAAAAGGGTGAGCGCGTAGTACCCGTAACGGTTGCTGATGATGCCAAACCCCTGGTCCCGGACAGCGACGGAGGCCCCGATCAGCGCCTCTCCGGAAAGAGAATCCCTGATATATCCTCCGACGGTATACCTGGTTTGCGAAAAGCCGCTTATCCCCGCCAAATGCAGTAGAAGGACAACGACGACTATCCGGGTGAGCTTATGCATTGGCTGGTTATTTCATGCTGTAATCCAGCGAATCGGCTATTTCTCCGCAGTTTAGCATTTTACTCCCAAAATAGGGATTCACAATTTCCGGTTTGTCGCTCAGCCAGTAAGCCCCCTTATTGTCGAAAGCCATGGGGCAATACTGGTAATATATTTTCTGCCCGTCGTACCGTACAATGCGGGTCAGGCTCCAGACAGCGTCGGTGATCACTTCAAATTCCTTTCTTTTGGCTTCAAGATCTTCGCCTGCCAGCACAGTATTGGCAGAGGTTTTTAAAGCCTCCATGTAATAGCGAACGGTTTCCTTAATGGTACCCGAGGTATCGCCGGAAATATCGTCGACCTTCAACTGTCCGGCGGCTTCGCCCAGCGATAGCGAGGAGGCATTGGCTTCGGCCGTATCGCTTTTTACCAATGCGTCTTTAAGCGTATAATAGGAGTTTAACAATTCATTATAGGACTGGTTAAAGGGTCTTGTATTGGAAGCAAGTTCCAGGGGCGTTCTGTTGTGTTCTTTACCGGGATTGTCTTTATCGCTAAACATCCGGTAAATGAAAAATGCGACAATGACGACAAGCAAAATGGGTAGGCCGTACCTTTTCATAAGCCAAAATTTTTTCAAAGGTAACAGATAAAAAGTATCCCATTCGATTGTCATACTTTTGCGTCGCCGTTAAATAAATATGCGCTTTTTAATATGTTGGCAGGATTAACAAATGTAACGTTCGAATTTGGGGCCAGGGTGATTGTGGAAAATGCGACCTGGCATATACAGCCGAATGAAAGGATCGGTTTGATCGGCTATAACGGAACCGGTAAATCCACCCTTTTGAAGGTTTTTGTGGGCGAATACCTGCCTTCGGCGGGAACGGTGGAAAGAAGCCGTAATACCTCCATAGGGTACCTGCACCAGGATCTGCTGAGCTTCGAAAGCGGGGAGTCCATCCTGCAGGTGGCCCTGGGCGCCTTTGAAAACGTGCTGGCGCTGGAAAAGGAAATAGAAACGCTGGGTAAACAGCTGGAGAATGCTCCTCCCGATTCTGCCGAGCAGGAAGCTGCCCTTCACCTGTATAGCGAGAAGCTTCATGAAATGGAAACGCTCGACGGTTATAATATCCATCATAAAACAGAGGAGGTTTTGCAGGGATTGGGGTTTTCCAACGCCGATCTCCAACGTCCTTTTACGGAGTTTAGCGGAGGATGGCGAATGCGGGTATTGCTGGCAAAAATGATATTGCAGCAACCCGATCTTTTGTTGCTGGATGAACCGACCAACCACCTCGACCTCCCCTCCATCGAATGGTTGGAAAAATATCTGCAACATTACCAGGGGGCCGTGGTGATCGTAAGCCACGACAAGTATTTTCTCGACAGGATGGTCACCAAGATCATAGAGCTGTACCAGCGGCAGCTGCATGTGTACAATGGCAATTATTCTTACTACGAGACCGAAAAGCAACAAAGGATAGAGCTTCAGCAAAGGGCATTCGAGAACCAGCAGGAATTTATCCGCCAGCAGGAGCGCTTTATAGAACGTTTCAGGGCTAAGGCCAGCAAGGCGGCCGCGGCGCAGAGCGCGATCAAGCGGCTGGATAAGATAGAGCGACTGGAAGACGCGGCGCTGGAAAGACCGGATATCCGGATCAATTTCCGGATCGATAAGGTTCCCGGGAGAACGCTGGTCGCCTTAAATGGCGTCACCAAAGAATTCGGGGATCTTACGATCGTGGAAGACGCTTCCGCAGAGATCAACCGGGGAGATAAGATCGCGCTGATCGGCGCGAATGGAAAGGGTAAATCCACCATGCTCCGGATCATCGCGGGAACCGAAAGCTTTACCGGCGAAAGGAAATGGGGACATAATGTAGAGGAGAGCTTCTATGCCCAGCACCAGATGGAAGCCCTGAACATCAACAATACCGTATTGGATGAAATGAGGTTGTGCGGCAGCCAGCAAACCGACCAGGAGCTGAGGACCCTGCTGGGATGCTTCCTGTTCAGCGGCGATGATGTGGAGAAAAAGATACGCGTTTTGAGCGGAGGCGAAAAAGCGAGGGTGGCCCTTGCCAAGACCATGGTGAGCAAGGCCAATTTCCTGTTGCTCGACGAGCCTACCAATCACCTGGACATGCACTCCTGCGAGCTGCTCATAGAGGCGCTGAACAAATACCAGGGCAGCATGATCATCGTCAGCCATGACCGCTTTTTCATATCCAGGACGGCCAATAAGATATGGGAGATCGACGATCACAAGATCAGAGAGTTTGTAGGAACATACGACGAGTGGGCGGATTGGAAAGAAAGAAGCCTGAAGGCGGAACAGAAAAACAATAAACCCAAAAAGGAAAAATCCGCCGGGGGAACGCAGGTTGCGGAGATACAGCGCGGCCCGGGAGCGGATACCGCTCCCGCCGGTAATCAGCAATCGCCGGCAGCCGCGGCGAAACCTGCGACCAGGCCGATCGATAAAGAACTTAAGAAAGAGCTGCAGAAACAGCAACGGATATTCCAGGAAACAGAATCCAGGATCGCTGCCGCGACCGAAAGCAGGGATAAGCTTGAAGCAGCGCTGAGCGATCCGGATACCTATTCGGATAAGGATAAATTTGCCGCTACGGAAACAGAATATAAAAACGCAAACGCAACATTGGAAAAGCTGAACAAGGAATACGAAAAGATTTTTGAAAAAATAATGGAACTGGAAGCGAAGATTAATGCTTAGCAAGCCATGAGATCCTTGATCACGATACCGTTCTTTCTGACCTTGTTTCATCTTTCCCTTGCCCAACATGCGCAACAGCGCCCGCGCATAGGCCTGGCCTTAAGCGGAGGCGGCGCCAAAGGCCTTGCGCATATCGGCGTATTAAAGGCCTTCGATTCCGCCGGGATCAAGATCGACTATATAACAGGCACCAGTATGGGCGCTGTCATCGGCTCCCTGTATGCCATCGGGTATTCGGCCAACGATATAGAAAAGATGTCAAAAAAGATCGATTGGGACGTGATGCTGTCTAACCAGTCTTCCCTCCGCGGGTTTGTTATGGAAGAAAAAGAAGAGTATGGAAGATATGCGGTGGAGCTCCCCTGGGTTAAGCGTAAGTTCCGGCTTCCGGCAGGAGTGCTGGAGGGCGAGGAATTGTGGTTGAAATTCGCGGAGCTTTTTTTCCCTGTATATAACGTAAAAGATTTTAGCCGGTTCGCCATACCTTTTAAATGTATCAGCGCCGACGTGGTCACCGGCGAAGCCGTGGCCTCCGATAGCGGCGATATTGTAACCGCTATCCGATCGAGCATTGCCATCCCTACCCTGTTCACGCCGGTGGAAATCAATGGGCGCATGTTGATCGATGGCGGCGTAGTAAGGAATTTTCCCGTAAAAGACGTGAGGGAGATGGGCGCCGATATTGTCGTCGGAAGCCATACGGCAACGGGACTGCTGCCCAAAGAGAAAGTTTCCAGCGCCCTCCAGGTGCTGATGCAGATCGCTTTTTTTAATGAAATCGCCGGTAATAGAAATGAAGAGCCGCTCTGCGATATTTATGTGAGGATACCGCTGGATAACTATTCCATGGCCAGTTTCAACAGGGCCGAAGAGATACTTGAGGCAGGGATAGAAGAAGGGAGAAAGTTATATCCGGGATTGAAGCAATTAAAGGATTCGCTGGACCGGATCTACGGCGAGGATACCCGGCCGGCCAAGACGCTTCCCAAAGTGGATTCAATAAAGATCTCTTCCATCGAAATAACGGGATTGGAAAAAACCACTTTTGAATTTTTTGATCATATGATGGGGTTTGAAAAAGGGAAATATTATACCTCTGAGCAGCTTTCAAAAATGATCAGAAGGGTTTTCGGCACCCGGTATTATTCGCGTATCAAGTATGAGCTGATCCCCCGGTCCGACGGATCAGTGACCGTTGTTTTTGACGTGGTGGAGAACCCGATAAGCTTTGCCAAACTGGGCGTTCATTACAATAAGTATACGGGCATCAGCCTGATCGGCAATCTTACCACGCGGAATTTATTTCTCCCGCATTCCCGGAGCCTGGTTACGCTGAACATCGGCCAGAACTTCCGCGTCCGCACGGAACATCTTCAATACCTGGGAAGGGGAAAAAAGATCGCCCTGATAGCGGGCATGCAATACGATCGCCTGGACATGACCACTTACGACAGGTTCCGGAAAGACGGCCTATACGGCGCGCAGGTATTCAAGGCCGACGGGAAATTTGAATATTCGGCCAACAGGAAATTTACGGTCGGCGCCGGAACGCGGTTTGAATGGATAAGGTACAGTCCTTCCATTCAGTCTGTTTTTGAGATAGCGGGGAAAAATAATTTCGTTACGAGCTATGGCTTTTTTGCGGTCAATACGCTCAACAAAAGCGTATATCCTAACCGTGGCATAAAAATAGAAGGAGAATTGGGCGCTGTTTATGATCAACATCCCCGTTTGAAGTTCTACTCTGCGGGCGAGCCCATTACAAATCCTGATTCCATCGGTATCTCGTATGATAACTACCAGCGAGCTATCCTCAATAGCGAAGCCTATCTTCCTCTGTCTTCCAGGTGGACCTTAACCGGGCTTTTCCAGGGGGGGATCAATTTCAGCTACCGGCAGAGCATTTTAAATGATTTCAGCGTCGGCGGACTATCCAGGCTTTTCCGCAACCAGGTCTTGTTTGCCGGTCTGGATGAGAATACGATCAATACGTCCAGCGTAGCCGCGTTACAGTTTGGATTGCGGTATGAGCTATACAACAACCTGTACGCCATTGCCCGCGCCAATGGTTTGGTAAACAATTTTGTCAGCGTTAACAATATCCTGCAGAAGCCCAATTTCCTTTCGGGGTATGCCCTTACCCTGGGCTATAATTTTGCTTTGGGTCCTTTTGAGATAAGCACGATGTTCTGCGATCAGTCTAAAAAATTAAGGTCTTATATCAACCTGGGGATCTCTTTTTAGATGGGGGAAATTTTTATTTCCGCGCAGTATGAATGTATTTACCTTTATCCTATGTTCGCATTGAAATTCAAATCTTGCCGGCTTCAATCGGACGCTAAGTGGTATATTCATTATTTTTTCTATTAAAATTTAAACCTGCGACCAATGGTCTTCCCGGATTTTGCCGATCCTTCAGTTTGGATAAGCCTTCTTACGCTCAGTTTTCTTGAGATCATACTTGGAATAGATAATATCATCTTTATTTCCATCGTATCCAACAAGCTGCCCGAAGCGCAGCAGAGAAGAGCCCGTAATGTAGGCCTGACGCTGGCCATGATATTCCGCATCATGCTGCTGCTTGCGATTACCTCTATCATAAGACTTACAAAGCCCGTATTTACCATTGACTTTATACCCCAGGATAGCGGCGAGCCGCTGGGGATAAGCTGGAAAGACATTATCCTGATTGCCGGCGGTCTTTTCCTGCTGGTAAAAAGCACGCTGGAGATTCACCACAAGCTGGAAAGGCCCGGAGGCAATGCTGCGGCGACGGGAAAAGCCGTTTATGACACGCTGGGATCGGTGATCGTGCAGATCATCCTCGTGGACGCGGTGTTTTCATTTGATTCGATCCTTACGGCGATCGGGCTGGTAGACAATGTGATGGTGATGATCATTGCCGTGGTGATCTCCATGATGGTGATGCTTGCTTTCTCCGGCGCGATCAGTCGCTTTATCAATAATCATCCCACCCTGCAGATGCTGGCGCTGGCCTTTCTTATCGCTATCGGCATATTGCTTATTGCCGAAGGGTTCCACCAGAAGATCAGCAAAAATTACATCTATTCGGCTATCGCTTTCTCGTTGATCGTGGAGCTGCTGAATATGAGGTTAAGGAGAAATAGCGATTCTATAAAACTGAGCAATAGCCCCGAAGAACAGAAAAAATCTTAATATACATATGAAGACGACCACCGGCGCGCTCCTGTCGCTCATGATGTTCCTGGAATATTTTGTTTGGGGATCCTGGTATGTGACCATGGGCACCTATATGGGCGAACGCCTGCAGTCTACCGGCGTGCAGATAGGCGCAGCTTACAGCGCGCTGGCGGTGGCGACGATGATCTCTCCATTTGTTATCGGGATGGTTGCCGATCGTTTTTTTGCAGCCCAAAAGCTGATGGGCATACTGCATTTGCTGGGCGCGGCGCTATTGTATTCAGCAACGCTGGTTAACGGCAATACCGTATTTTACTGGGTTATTCTTTTTTATTCGTTGCTGTATATGCCCACCATCGCCTTATCGAATAGTATTGCTTTCAGCCAGATGAACGACCCCGGTAAGCAGTTTCCCTGGATCAGGGTATTTGGAACCATCGGCTGGATTGTCGCCGGATGGCTGATTGGCTATCTGTCCATCGAAAAGACCTCGCATACGTTTATGATGGCGGCGGGGGTTTCTGCTGTTCTGGGCCTGCTGAGCTTTACGCTTCCGGATACGCCGCCGAAAGACAGGGGGGCCAGTACCTCCATTTCGAAAGCGCTGGGGACGGAAGCGGTGATCCTGTTCAGGAACAGATCGTACCTGGTGTTTTTTATCGCCGCTATCCTGATCTGTATCCCGCTGGCCTTTTATTACGGATTTGCTAATGTATTTCTCGTGGAAAAGGGAATGGAGAATGCCGCCGGCAAAATGATCATGGGACAGATGTCGGAAGCCATATTTATACTGGCCATCCCCTTCCTCTTCAATCGCATCGGCGTCAAGAATATGCTGATCATTGGCATGGCCGCCTGGACGCTCCGGTATGTCGCTTTTGGATATGGCGATACCGGCGCTCATTTGTGGATGCTGTATGCCGGCATCGTTCTTCATGGTATATGCTATGATTTCTTCTTTGTTACAGGGTACATGTATACGGAGAAAATTGCCGGGGAAAAGGTTAAAAACGCTGCGCAGGGCTTGTTTACCTTTGCCACCTATGGGTTGGGCATGATGATCGGCTCCTGGTTCTCGGGCTTTGTGGTGGATAATTTCAAAACAGGTGAAACGCACGACTGGCTTAAGGTATGGCTTACGCCCGCCGCTATTGCCCTGGCTGTGCTCATCTATTTTATCCTTTTTTTCAGGGAGAAAAAATCCGTTCCCGCTGCGAATAATGTCTAGCAGGCGTTTTCCGCGGGAGATGCGCGACCGGGTATACGGGCTTATCGTTCCGGCGCTCAATTGTGAACTATTTTATAACTTACTCAAAAAAAGACATGCAAAAAATAGCAATGCTTGGTTCGGGGTTCATCGGAAGGTTTTATGCCGATTCCCTGGTAGGTCAGAGAAGCAAGGATAAGATCGTAACCATTTATTCCCGCAGGGAAGAAAGCGCAAAGAAATTTGCCGAAGATTACCAGGTTGCCCACTGGACCACGAAAATGGAAGATGCCATCGCCCACCCCGAGGTAAGTATCGTATGTATCTCCCTTCCCAATCATATTCACGAGGAGGCGGTAATGCTGTGTTGCAAACACAAAAAAGCGGTGATCACCACCAAACCGCTGGGGCGCAATGCCGAAGAGGCTTTACGTATGTTGAAGGCGGTGGAGGAAGCGGGTATTTTTAACGGTTACCTCGAGGATCTTGTGTATACCCCGAAGTTCATTAAATCGCTGGAAAGCGTTAAGAACGGGGCTATCGGAAGGGTGTTGTGGTCAAAATCGAGGGAGGCGCATCCCGGCCCCCATAGCGACTGGTTCTGGGATATGGAGAAAGCAGGGGGAGGATGTATACTCGACCTGGGATGTCATTGCGTGGAGATATCCAGGAATTTTATTGGCAAGGATATCAGGCCGGTGGAAGTGATGTGCTGGGCCGATACGCAGGTTAAGCCTATTGAAGCGGAAGACCATGCGATCGGCCTGGTGAAATATGAAAACGGCGCGATCGGCCAGTTCGAGGTTAGCTGGACCTTCCGCGGGGGACTGGACCTCCGCGACGAGGTGATGGGCACGGAGGGAACGATATGGATGAATAATTTTCTAAGGACCGGACTTGAAATGTTTACCACAGGAAAGGGCGCCGACTATGTGGCGGAAAAGGCGGAAAGCAATACGGGATGGTTGTTTCCTGTGGGCGATGAACTGAATGACCTGGGGTATAACCATATGTTTGCCGATATGTTCAACGCCGTTGAACAAGGCAGCGAGCCGCGCGAGACTTTTTATGACGGCTATATTGTGAATGCAATCCTGGACGCAGCCTATCTTTCGGCTAAAACAAAGCAATGGGAACCCGTTAAACTATCGGTCTGGCGCGGCCGGGAAGGCGTTGGAAAAGACAGCCATCTGGTGGAATACGACGCTGAGCACTACCTGGTGAAAGACGAGGTCACGCATTATGGCGCGCGTAAGCTTATCCTCAAGCACAAAATAACGGGTAAGATCAGCGAAAGAGTACTGGAGCAAAAATAAAGGAGGCGATTGCTCGATTTAAATAAGCAGCCCTTCCATAGAGAGGGCTGGAATTAATTATTGCCCGGTTAGCATCTGCTTCCCGAAATGTTCAGCGCGTACACTATTAATTAAGCTTCATGTCTTTGATGATGCCGGCTATCCTGTCGTCAAGCGACTGTTTTACCTGTTCGTAATCTTCCGCTTTTTCCAGCGCGCTGTTCACGCTGAAGTAAAACTTGATCTTCGGCTCGGTGCCGGATGGACGGGCGGATATTTTTGAGCCGTCGGCCAATATGAATTGCAATACATTGGATTTAGGAAGGGAGATGTTCCAGTCCTCTCCTGTTTGCGGGTTCAGGCCCCTGCCTTTTTCATAGTCAAGCAACTGTACTACCGCCGAGCCGTTGATGCTGACCGGGGGCGTCGAGCGGTAATGCTCCATCATCTTTTCAATTTCCTTCTGCCCGTTCATTCCCTTTTTGGTAAGGGAGATCAGATGCTCTTTATAAAAACCATACTTAACATAGAGATCGATCAGCTTCTCATACAATAATTTTCCCTTGTCTTTTTCATAGGCCGTCATTTCACAGAGGATGGCCACTGCAGCCACCGCATCCTTATCCCTCAGCTTTGAGCCTATCATCAACCCATAACTCTCTTCTCCCCCGATAACGAAATTCTCGCTGGCTTCCTTTTCCCTGATCAGTTCCGCGATCCATTTGAAACCCGTAAGCACATTGTAACATTTGATGCCGTATGCCGCGGCGATCTTATCGATCAGATCGGTAGTCACGATCGTTTTTACGGTCATGTCGTTCGATTTCGCAATACCCTTGCTTTTTCTCGATTCGATCATATAGTTAAACGCCAGCGCCGCCGTCTGGTTCCCGTTAAGCAATACCCATTCCCCGGCTGTATTCTTAACGGCAATGCCTACCCGATCGGCGTCGGGATCGGTGCCCAGTAAAATATCGGCGTCGAGCGCTTTGGCCTTTTTGAGGCCAATGCTCATGGCCTCGCTTTCCTCGGGGTTGGGATAGGCCACGGTAGGAAAATTGCCGTCAGGAACAGCCTGCTCTTCCACGATCGTCACATTGGCGAACCCGTACCGCCCCAGGACAGCGGGAACCAGGGTTATACCGCTCCCATGAATAGGCGTATAGACAATTTTAAGATCGTGTTGTTTGGCAATGACCTCGGGGTAAACGGACAGGCTTTTCACCATCCGGATATATTCTTCATCGACGGCCTTGCCGATAGGGATAATATTGTTTTCATTGCCGCTCCATTTCACTTCGTCAACCGAAGCGATCTTGTCCACCTCCTTGATCACGTTTTTATCATGGGGCGGAACCAACTGACCGCCATCGTTCCAATATGCTTTATACCCGTTGTATTCCTTGGGATTATGAGAAGCGGTGACCACTACCCCCCCCTGGCATCCCAGGTGACGGATGGTAAAAGACAATTCAGGCGTTGGACGCAGATCTTCAAAAATATAGGCTTTGATGCCGTTTGCCGCCATAACGCCGGCCACGATCTCTGCAAACGAACGGCTGTTGTTGCGACAGTCGTGCGCAATGGCTACCCGCACCACGCCGCCCGGATACGTTTGTTTCAGGTAATTGGCATATCCCTGGGTAGCCATCCCCACGGTATATTTATTCATCCTGTTGGCCCCAACGCCCATGATGCCCCGTAAGCCTCCTGTTCCAAATTCGAGGTTACGGTAGAAAGCGTCGGCAAGTTCAGCGGGATTTTCTTTTTGAAGTCTTTTTATTTCTGCTTTTGTTTCCTCATCATATTGACCATTAAGCCAGGCATTTACTCTTTCAACGATTACTTCGTCCATAGGTTGACAATTGAGGCCGTTTATATCCGGCAAGATTAAGAATATTCACAAATATAACATAGCGCCGGGGCTTTCAGAATGATTAATAAACTTATACCTTTATTTATCTGTAAATCAAACCATTCCCGTTTGAAGCCGTTGAAAAACCTGTTAACCGCCTGCTTTATAGGACTTGTCTTTTGCCTGGCGCCGGCGTCTTTGGCCGCCCAGGCCTCGTTAGCCGGGCAGGATGCGGGTACAGGCTCACTTTTTTCCGATCAAAGCTATCCGAAGCAACAGGTAGTATTCCTTCCAACTGCCTTAACATCCGCTTCTTTGAAATTGCTCTTGTCCTTGCCGGATTCAAAGGCAGATTGGGCTGTAAGGGGGCCGATACGTTCCCGGGATTCAGAGATGCAATATCTCCCCGGATATATTGCGCTCCTTCGGGATTCAACGGCTTCCTCCCCGCATAAGAAACGCGTTTGGGCGGTAGCCGGCTCCCATATTGCCTTGTGGACCGGCTCCTATATTGCGCTCAACCGGGCCTGGTATGCCGGCTATCCGCGCGCTCCCTTTCATTTTTTTGATGATCATGCCGAATGGAACCAGATGGATAAGGCGGGGCATGTATGGACGACCTACCAGGTGAGCCGGGCTTCCGCGGAAGCCTGGAAATGGGCGGGACTGGACCGCCGTCAGGCGGCGATCTGGGGCGGCATCAGCGGTATGACCTACCAGGCGATCATCGAGATACAGGATGGGTTTTCCAGGGAATGGGGCTTTAGCTGGAGCGATTTTGCCACTAATCTTGTTGGCACCGGAGCCTATGTATTCCAGGAGCAGGGATGGGGGGAGCAACGGATCCAGGTAAAGCTAAGCTATTGGCCTTACCGGTATGCGGAGGGACTGGCAGACCGCAGGAACCAGCTTTTCGGTAAATCGGCGGTGGAACGTATCCTCAAGGACTATAATTCACAGACCTACTGGATCAGCGCCAATATGGCTTCTTTTTTACCGGAATCCCGTATTCCTGCCTGGCTTAATATAGCGCTGGGGTATGGCGCCGGGGGCATGCTGGGCGGCCATTCCAATATATGGAATGATAAGGAGGGCAATATTTTCGATTACTCTCATATTCGCAGGGAGCGTTTTTTTTATCTGTCGCCCGATATTGATTTTACCCGTATTCCTTCTAAAAGCAAGCTGATGCGCGCGCTGTTTTTTACCTTAAACGCTATCAAGATGCCCGCGCCGGCCCTGGTATTGAACAATAGCGGAAAGCTCACGCTCCGGGCAATCCATTTTTAGCAGGCGCTTATCAGCTCCTACATCATATAGGCGCCGGTAACTTCTTCCCCGGACACTTCTACGAAAATATGTTCCTGCAAGGTGGTGGCCACCGATAATCCCACATAGTCCAGGTGAACAGGAAATGCCTTATGGGTTCTTTCGACCAGCGCCAGCGTTTGAATTTTTTTGGGATGGAAGTTCAGAAAGGGCTTTAGCGAGTACAGCATGGTCTTGCCGCTGTTGGCTACATCGTCGACGATCAGCGCTACCTTGCCATTAAAATCGAGCTGGTTGCTAAGCGTTATTTCGCCCGGATTTTTCTTGTCCAGGGAGATGCTGATAAGTTGGACGTCTATCTGGCCGGCTTCTTTAAGTATCTGCGCGATATTCCTGGCAATGATGCTTCCGTGATCCTTTATCCCCGCCAATATGATATTCTTTTCTTCCAGGTTATTCTCTATCACCTCAAAAGCCATTCTTTGCAGTTTCATGTTAACGGTCTCTTTATCGAGGATATATTTTTTTGCCATAGAGAAAATTTGCTCAAAACTAATTGCTCTTGCGCAATAAACCAATTACGGGCAAAGCCTATTATCTCTTATCTTAGCTTCTGAGAAATTATCCTTATGGTCTACCTGCAGCAGATATTCTTTATCATAGCTTTCCTCCTAAGCGTATGGTTGTTTGTCCGGAAAGCCGGCGATATCCGGAAAAATATCCGGCTGGGAAAGGATGAGGACTATAGCGACCGCCCGGCGGAGCGGTGGAAAAATTTATTATTGCTGGCGTTTGGGCAGAAAAAAATGTTCCGGAACCCGCTGGTAGCCTTGCTTCATTTTGTGATCTATGCAGGCTTTCTGATCATCAACCTCGAGGTATTGGAGATCATATTAGACGGTATACTCGGCTCTCATCGCCTTTTTGCCGGGCCATTGGGAAGCCTGTACCCTATCCTCATCAATAGCTTTGAACTGCTGGCGGCAGGCGTGATCATTGGCTGCGCCGTATTCCTGATCAGGAGGAATATCTTAAAGCTAAAGCGGTTTATCAGCCGCGACCTGGACGGATGGCCCAGAAGCGATGCTAACTACATCCTGATCACCGAGATCGTATTGATGAGTTGCTTGCTTACCATGAATGCTTCGGACACTTTATTGCAGCAGCGCGGGCATCCAGGTTATGCCGATCATATGACTGGCAGTTTCATCGTGTCGAGCCTATGGTTTCCCCTGCTCAACGGGTTTAGCGACGCTGGTTTGATAGCCCTTGAGAGGACCTGCTGGTGGCTGCATATCCTGGGGATATTCGCTTTCCTGAATTATCTTCCGTATTCAAAGCATCTGCATATCATCCTTGCCTTTCCCAATGCTTATTTTACCCGCCTCGAGCCCAAGGGGCAGATGAAAAATATGCCTTCGGTCCAGCAGGAAGTGCTGTATGCCATGCAGCCGGAGAAGGCCCCCGAGGGCGCTGCCGTACCCGAAAAGTTTGGCGCAAAGGACATCTTTGACCTGAGTTGGAGGAATTTATTGGACGCCTACAGCTGTACCGAATGCGGACGTTGCAGCGCGGCATGCCCGGCGACGCAGACCGGTAAGCTGCTATCGCCCCGGAAGATCATGATGGCTACCCGCGACAGGATGCAGGATGTCAGGAAAAACATCAACAGGAACGGATCGTTCCAGGATGACGGAAAAACATTGCTTCATCAATACATCACCACGGAAGAATTATGGGCCTGCACCACCTGTAATGCCTGCGTGGAAGAATGCCCTGTAAGCATCAGCCCGCTGGAGATCATCCTGGAATTGCGTCGTTCCCTGGTCATGGAAGAAAGCAACGCTCCCCAGGAATGGAATGCCATGTTCGGCAATATTGAAAATAATTTTGCGCCCTGGAAATTTAATCCCGACGAAAGGGATAAATGGACGGAGAATTTATAAGTTAGGGGCCGGCCGGAATTGCACTGGCAGAATCAGCCGGTTTTCGCGATGCGTCGTTGCCGGGGGCGTCGTTAGCAGGATCAACCTTTTTCCCTGTCAGGGTCGCTGCCGGCGTTTGTTTGATCGGGGTCTTCCAGTTTTTCGAATCCATCTTTCTGCTTCCATACCTTCCAGCACATGATGATCGCTGTGGCTGCAAATACGCTGCCGATGATCCACTGCAGCATTTGCTGGTTGGCGTTCAGCCGATCGACCAGCAATCTTCCCCCCAAAATAAAAACAAGATGCCCGGCCAGCGTGCCCAGCGCTATCCCGGCTATATAGGCGTTGAAATGGCTGTTCTTTCGTTGCAGTATGTTTTTTGAGAACAGCACGGCGCTCCAGCCGAACCAGAAGGGGATCTGCACGGGGTTCACCGCGCTCAGCACAACCCCTAACCAGAAACGGTGGATGGTATTTGACAACAACACATTTTTGGGCGATGCGGGAGAGGAAGCGGCGATAAAACTGGAAACCGCAAGGGCCATGATGATGAGTATGGCTACCCATTCCAGGCGGCGAAAGAGTTTTTTCCGCCTGCTTACCCAGGCGATGGCCACCAGCGAGATCCTTACATAGAATGCTTCCACAAGCAGTACGCCTATGGCAAAGTACAGCGCGGGGCGAAACCCGTCCGAAACGGATATCTGCATGGAGGCGATGTTCAGCGTTCCCAGGGGCAGCGTTCCCAGGAAACTGATCAACATGCCTGTAACCAAAATACGCAGCAATTGCATGGGCATTTATTCCGGCATTTGCGCCAGTTTTTTTGAATGTTTAGCTTCTTCCCTGAACATGGCGATGCCCTCTTTGAGCGAAAGGTAGGGAATTCCCTTTTTATGATTCATTCTGCTGATGCGCCACAGAATGATCCAGTGCCTGACGATCTCCTTCCAGCCAAAAAACAATGAATGCTTTGGATCGTATATATGCGTGGGTTCCGAGCCGGAGCCGTTTACCTCTATCACCGAAAAATTCTTTCCTTCCCTGAACTCCTCCCAGTCGCGGTACCGGATATCCAACCGGCCATAATAAAACTGGTCCACCTGTCTGCATATTTCGTCGACGACCCGGCTGATCTTTTCTTCTATCAGATAAGAATGGTCAAGAAATTTTGATCCCCTGATATGGTTGCCATAAGGCGCCAATATTTTTTCTTCGCCGGCGGGCAGTACTTTGTCCAGCGCCGTTCCATGCATTTTTTCGAAGTTTTTCAAATACAGGACTGCGCGCTTGTCCGCCTTCAGCAGGCGACGGATCGTGTTGCGGCCATCGCCGGTTACTTTTAAAAACTCCTTTTTAACGATCCCCGATATTCTTCCCGCGGGCTCGCCGGGATAGCGATAGTAAAAAATACCTACTTCGTTTTCATACGGGATAAATTGCTGAATATGATAATCTACGGTTATTCTATCAATGTACGCGGCCAGCTCGGCTTCATTGTTTAAGATTTTAACTGCCCGGCCTCTTCTGCCAATATCCGGCTTGCCGATCAGCGGAAAATTAAAGTTGCGCTCCTTTAACCGGGCGCTTACCGACGCCTTATCCTCGGCCGGATCGAAATACAGGGTTGGCGGGTAAAGGCGATCGGGCATGATGGCATAAATATCCTTTTTAGATTCGCTTAAGAAACCTCCGTTCCGGATAGATGGATTGGCAGCGGAAAAAAAGAAGAAAGAACGCGCCCGCAGGCAAAGGAATAACCAAATAGGATAAAGGCAGAAATAGATTTGATTAAAGCTCCAGAATTCCCAGGAAAAAAGTCTTGTGAAAAAAGGACGATTAAAAAAACGTTGTATTGGGTTCATTGTTTACCGATAGTTGTTGGTCCCATGCCTGGCGTCGTATCAAAGAGTTGCCGGTTTATAACGTCAAGGTATTGCATTTTAGCAATCTGCTGTCCCACGGTGATCAGGGTAATGCTGCTGGTCACGAACTGTTCCGAAGCCCCTGTCTGCCCTTCCGCAGATTCCTTTTGGTCAAAGTCCCGGTGAAACTCCAGTATATTCTTCTGGTTTAACTCCTTTATCGCTGCAATGGATTCTTCAAACTGCATTTTCCGTTTGCTTGCGGCGTCATGGGAATACAGGTCGACAGACGACCAGATATGCGGCGCATGCGCGTCCAGTTCTGTATAGGATTTGTTCTTACCATCCCAATAACATTCAAACAGGTGAAAATTATCGCTTATAATGGCGGTAAAAGGGGCGATCCTGTTCAGGTTAATGGCTAGAAAGCAGTTGAAGGGAGTGGTATGATCCGCCAGGTCCAATAAGATCAGCCCGCGGCTTTTCCGATAGGACTGTTCTTCGGATGCGTCGGCAGCAGGCGCCGCATTTAAGAATGAGACTGAGTTGCCGTTAGCATGGCAGGCGATCCAGCTGCCTCCCGAGACCGTTTCTTTGGGAAAAATGATACTTCCTGAAGAAAAAGAATATTGTTCGGGCGGAAGGACGACGGAATGACCGTTTTTCTCCTTTCGTATGGAAGTAATGAAAATATTGCTTTTCGAAGGAATATAGGTTACTGTGCACATTGTTTCCGGCGCTTATGATCTGCAGAAGCTGTGTAACGGCATCTTTCTCATGGTTGTTCGTACAATAATAGTCTATTTTTAAATAGTTCGCTATCAAATCCAATAAAAGATAGCGCCATCTTTACAAAAAATGCGGCATAAAGCTTTATGCTTATTTTTACGGTCAATAGTTATTATATTACCGATAAACAATACTTATGCCAGTACCTGTAATGGCCGATATGATCGCGAGGGGAGAAACTCCCGAACTGTTATTTTGGGTAGGTTGTTCGGGAAGCTATGACCAACGCGCGCAAAAAATCACAAAAGCTTTTGTCTCTATATTGGATAAGGTGGGCGTTTCTTACGCTATTCTTGGCAAGGAAGAAGCATGCACGGGCGACCCGGCCAGGCGGGCGGGCAATGAATTTATTTTTCAGATGATGGCCTATCAGAATATCCAGACCCTGAATAATTATGCGATAAAAAAGATCGTTACGGCCTGTCCGCATTGTTTTAATATCCTTAAAAATGAATACCCGGCGCTGGGCGGGCAATATGAGGTCATTCACCATGCGTCTCTGCTTCAACAACTGATAGACGAGGGGAAGATAAGGCTGAAGGAAGGCGGATCTTTCCGGGGAAAGCGTATAACCTACCACGATAGCTGCTACCTGGGAAGGGCCAATAATATCTACGAGGCGCCGCGTAAGGCGCTCGAGGCGCTGGACGCTGAACTGGTTGAAATGAAACGCTGCGGTAGCAGGGGGCTCTGCTGCGGCGCCGGCGGCGCGCAAATGTTCAAGGAAGAAGAAAAAGGAACCCGACGGATCAGTACTGAACGGGCGGGGGAAGCCGCTTCCACGGGAGCCGATATCATCGCTTCCGCCTGTCCGTTTTGTAACACCATGCTCAGCGACGGCGTTAAAACCATCGAAAAGGAAGACGACATTAAAGTGCTGGATATAGCCGAGTTGATCGCTCAATCTATGGAATGATACCGATTACCCCGAAGAAGCAAGGAATTGCAATAAGACAGGCCGGCCGGCTGATGAGAGAAAAATTTCAGAGGGGCAAGAAAAATGGAATGATGCCGGCTGAACTAGCAGGCGGAGTAATAAAATAAATACCGGAGTCGCTTGATGAGCGCGAAGAAAAATGATCGGGATTATTGTAGTAATTGTCTCTTGAATATTTATTATTATTTTTTTAGCCAAGAGGAACTCCCATAAAATTTTTCATTCATCCTTTGTGTATTTTATGAATGAAAAATTTCATGTACGTTTGGGTATGAATACAGATTTCCAGCAACATATTCCCGCAGACCTGCATCCAAAGTCAAGGGTGTGGATATACCAGAGCAGCAGGATGTTTTCCATTCATGAGGCCCTGCAGATAGAAGACCTGTTAAAGGAATTTATCGGGCGGTGGAATGCGCATGGAAGCGCGGTAAAAGGATATGGCAACCTGTTTTTCGGGCAATTTATCGTATTGATCGCCGACGAGTCGCATACCGGCGTCAGCGGCTGCAGCATCGATAGTTCAGTGAGGTTTATTAAAGATATCGAACAGCTCTTCCAGGTTCAGCTGTTTGACCGTCAACTCCTGGCTTTCATCATTAAAGAAAGGGTTCAGCTGATACCTCTATCGCAGCTGGATTATGCGCTTCAGCATCATTTCATCGATGCCGATACCCTTTATTTTAACAATACCGTGCAGCATCTTGACCAGCTACTGGAAAACTGGTTGATACCGGTAAAAAAGAGCTGGTTGAAGCAAAGGCTTTCCTTTTCCGCCGATCAGGCAACGGAGCTGTGAAGCGCAGAGCGTTTTTTAACTGCTGATTTAGGAACAATGGATACCTGGCTGAACCGGATAGCCGTCCACACATGATCAAGCGAAACCTCCGTAATGGTTTCATACCCCTCATTCCGTATACAATCCCAGCTGCAGGTTTTATAGAGATCCGTAGCTATTTTAGAGGTGACCTTGGGATAGGCCACCCAAAGAACGCTGTTGTCGCACAAGGCGGGAAGCACTTCCCGGAGAATACCCTTCAATTGGGTCTCGTTAATCGCAAACACGAGTGCAAAATCTATTTTCCTGGTTTTTAATAAGGGGGTAACATTTTTGGCGAATGTAAGCTTCAAAAACTGTTTTTCTATTGAGGAAGGAAGGCCTTGAATAAGGATGTTCTTTTCTTCATTATACTGAAGCTTTTCCAACAAATTCTGCACCATGCATTAAATTTTAATTAGCAAAAAACAATCGTGGGAATGCAAAATTAAAAAATTACGGGCGGAGCGTAAAATTAAAATTGATTAAATAGCAATGCCTGCTGGCGTATACACCAGACAGGCAATTAAAATTTAATTGTAATTATTTTGAACTCTGCAATGGTTTATAATACTTTAGAGCCTCTGGCATAAGATCTTGCAGCTTTTGGATCCTGGTATCTTCCGAGGGGTGGGTGCTTAAAAATTCCGGGGGGCTCTGTCCCTGGCTCATCTGTTTCATCCTCTCCCACAGCGGTACGGCTTCCTGGGGGTTATACCCGGCCAGGGCGGTGAATATTAACCCATAGCGGTCGGCTTCCAGTTCCTGTTTCCGGGAATTCGGCAGCAATACGCCCACCTGTGCGCCTGGTCCGTATACATTGTTAAAAATCGCGCTGACCTTGGGATTCCCGGATGTCAGTACTCCGCCCACGGCCCCGATCCCCTGCGCCAGCATAGCCTGGCTCATCCGTTCATTTCCGTGATGCGCAAGGGCATGGGTGATCTCATGGCCCAATACAACGGCCAGGGCGGCCTCATTCTGAGTGACGGGCAACAGCCCTGAATACACCACTATCTTACCCCCTGGCATTGCCCAGGCGTTCACTTCCCTGGAATCAACCAGGTTGTACTCCCATTTATATCCCTCCAATTCCTTACCCAGCCCTTTTCCGGAATAATATTCATTAATGGCCGCGGTCAGCCGCTGCCCCACCCGTCTAACCATTTCAGCGTCCTTGCTGGCATTGGCGCTAACCACTTTGTTTTCGTTGAGGAACTGCCTGTATTCGGTGGCTGCCATGGTCTGCAGCTCCGTTTCGGACAATAACGCTAACTGGCTTCTACCGGTTATGGCATTCTGGCTGCAAGCGGCGGCCATCATGCTGAAAGCGGCTATTATCCCTATCTTTTTCACGCTAGGTTTCATGACTTAAGATTAAAACGTTGATTAATGCTCAAAAGCCTGTTAATATTGGAATGATTCAATAACTAAACCAACGCAATAATAATAAAGAAATTAAAATATAACCGTATGAAGGAAATAAATTTAAAAGGTTTAACAGGCTTATGATAAAGTCCCGCCGGCTATCGCGAAGGGAAATGAACGGCAGGTAAATACGGCCCGGGGCTATTTATTTGGCATTTTTGCGACGTTCCTTTCTCCTGTCCCGGTGCTTTAAAATAGGCGCCCTGCTTTCATTCCCCTTGAGGAGACGGGTGATATTCTTCTGGTGGGTAAGAATGACCAAAAGCGTGACGGCTATGGCGAAAGCCCTGTAAAGCGGCTCCTGTTCATTAAAAATAAAAAGAATAAGCACTGCGAAAGAAATACTGGCCAGTATTGAGCTCAACGACACAAAACGGGTGAGATAGAGCACCAACAGGAAAACGCCAACGCAGCAGATGGCTACCAGCGGTTGAATGGCGATGATCATGCCAAACAGGGTGGCCACGCCCTTGCCTCCCCGGAAATCGGCCCAGATGGGAAAGATATGACCCAACACTGCGGCGAGCCCCAGTCCGACCATGAAATTGGTCCGATCCCATTCACTGGTAAGATAGTAGGGAAGCAGAACATACAAACTGGTTGCCGCGACGCCTTTCAGGATATCAACGATCATTACCACGGTTCCCCATTTAGAACCCAGTATTCTGAATGCATTGGTTGCGCCGGCGTTACCGCTGCCATATTCGCGAATATCAATACCGAAAAAAAGCCTGCTGATCAGAATCGCTGTTGGAATAGAGCCTATACAATAAGCTATTACAATTAGTAATAGTTCTTTCATCGAATAGTTAACTGTTGGTTAGTGTTCAAAAATACAAAAAAACGGGCATCTCTTTACCAGGGTGGGAATAAAATTAACGACTGATATTGATCATATCATCTTTCGTTTTAATACCAACGCGATCCAGTTGTCTTTTTGTCCGGTATGAACGATGGTCAAATGCACGGTTGAGGCTTTATCTGCTATTTCTTTTTTATCCTCCTCCAGGAGGCCGCTAATCAGCAGAACGCCATTTTCCTCCAAATGTTGTTCCATAGCGGCCATTTCAGCAAGGATCACATTTTTGTTGATATTCGCCAGGATAATATCATAGGTTTCGTCCGGCGGCGGCGCGCTTCTTTCCATTACCTGTATGCGCCGGCAGCGATTGGCCCCTATATTTTCTTTTGCATTGTCAATGCTCCAGTTGTCGTTGTCTATTGCCGTTATGGAGGAGGCGCCGAGCTTTTCCGCCAGTATGGCTAAAACCCCTGTTCCTGTTCCAAAATCGAGAACGGCGCAATTGGTAAACCGGATATCCTTCATCAGCCGGATCATCAGGTAAGTGGTGGCATGGTGTCCGGTGCCGAAACTCATTTTAGGCGTGATGATGATCTCATGAGCAACGGAAGATACCGGCGGATGAAAGGAGGCGCGGATAGCGCAATAGTCGTCCACTACAACAGGCGGGAAACTCCTCTCCCATTCCTCATTCCAGTTTTTTTGCTCAATGATCTTAACAGCGTAGGGAAGCTGATCGCTCACGGTTTCCTTAAAAACCGACTCGTTGAAATCTGATAAGGGAATGCAGGCAACCAGTTCTTTGCCATTTTCTTCAAAGCCCGTAAAGCCTATGTTGGCCAAGAGGGCAACCAGGATCTCTCTTTGTTCGGGGAGCGTCTGTTGAAAACTGATCTGAACATATTGCTCCATGATAAAGGAGTTTAGCCGACGCTTGTCAAGCGTCCTTTATGGATCAGGAGGCGGCGTTGTTACCGTTCTGCGGCTTGTTCATTTCCGGTTTAGGCATCAGCGCTTTTCGGCTTAATTTAAATTTGCCTGTTTTGGCGTCTAATCCGATCAGCTTGACCTTTACCTTATCGCCTTCGCTCAACACGCCGTCCATGCTTTCCAGCCGTTTCCAGGATACTTCGCTGATGTGCAGCAATCCTTGTTTTCCGGGCATGAATTCAACGAACGCGCCGTAAGGCATTACCGATTTAACAGTAGATTCATAGGTCTCTCCCACTTCAGGCATGGCCACAATTCCTTTGATCCAGGACAAGGCTTTTTCAAGCCCTTCCTTAGCCGGCGAGAAAATACTCACCTCGCCCTGGCTGCCGACCTCTTCAATATTAATGGTAGCGCCGGTTTCTCTCTGGATCTCCTGGATGATCTTTCCGCCGGGCCCTATTACCGCGCCGATAAATTCTTTGTCAATAAAGATCTTCACCATCCTGGGCGCATGAGGTTTAACGTCCTCGCGGGCGGCAGAGACACAATTATACATGGCATCCAGGATATGAAGCCTGCCCTTTCTGGCCTGCTCAAGCGCCTGCCTCATGGTCTCCATGCTCAATCCGTCTACCTTGATATCCATCTGGACGCCGCAAATGCCTTCGCGGGTTCCCGTTACCTTAAAGTCCATATCCCCGAGATGGTCTTCGTCGCCAAGGATATCTGTAAGTATAGCATTTTTATTGTCCGAAGGACGGGTGATCAGGCCCATGGCCACCCCGCTTACATGTTTGGGGATAGGCACGCCTGCATCCATCAGGGCCAGCGACCCCGCGCAAACCGTAGCCATCGAAGAAGACCCGTTGGATTCCAGGATATCGCTTACCACCCGTACGGTATACGGATAATCGCTTCCAGGCATCATCTGTTTCAGGGAGCGCATGGCTAAAGCGCCATGGCCTACTTCCCGGCGTCCAGGGCCCCTCATCATCTTTACTTCGCCTGTGGAAAACGGAGGGAAATTATAATGTAAAATGAACTTGGTGTAGTCTGACTTCGCTGCGCTTTCCACCAACAATTCATCTAAAGGAGTGCCTAAAGTAACTGTTGTAAGTGATTGAGTTTCACCTCTTGTAAATAATGCTGATCCGTGAGGAGTCGGTAATGGATCTATCTCCATGGCAAGGGGACGGACCTCGTCCAGCTTGCGGCCGTCGAGGCGCACCTGATCATCCAGGATCATGTTGCGGACCACTTCCCATTTAAGGTCTTCAAAGTATTTTTTTACCAGTTTTTTATCTTCCGGAAGCGCTTCCTCGCCTAACGAAGCGACCAACTCTTCCTTCAGCGCATCATAAGCCGCAGATCTTTCGGCCTTGGCGCTTCCCGAACGCGATATTTGGTAGATCTTATCTTTTGCCGCGTTATTGACCATCTGCTGAAGCTCTTCCTTATGGAGGGGCTTTTTATAGTCTCTTTTTTCCTTTATTCCCACCTTATCGCGGAGCTCTTCCTGGGCTTTGATCTGTTTTCGTATGGCAGTATGCGCCAGTTCGAGCGCTTCTACCAACTCTTCCTCGCTGCATTCTTTTGCCTGGCCTTCTACCATCATGAGGTTTTTCTCTGTGGCGGCTACGATAAAATCAAGCGTGGTTTCTGTTAACTGGCTCCTGGTGGGGTTAATGATAAACCCGCCATTGAGTTTGGCAATTCTTACTTCGGAGATGATCTCCTTGATGGGAATATCCGAAACGGCCAGAGCGGCAGAGGCGGCCAGGCAGGCCAGCGAATCGGGCATTATTTCGGCATCGCTGGAAACCAGGGTAACCAGCACCTGCACGTCGCATAAATAATCTTCGGGAAACAGGGGCCTCAACGCGCGGTCGATCAGCCGGCTGGTCAGTATTTCGTAATCATTAAGCCTTGCCTCGCGTTTGAAAAAAGATCCCGGGATCCTTCCCGCGGAAGCAAATTTCTCGGTGTAGTCCACGGACAGCGGGAAAAAATCCTGCCCTTCCTTTGGTTCTTTATTGGCTACTACGGTGGCCAGGATGATACAGTTTCCCTGGCGTACGGTAACGGCGCCGTCCGCTTGCCGGGCGAGCTTTCCGGTTTCAATGGTCGCTATGCGTCCGTCTCCTATATCAAAAGTTGCGCTAATTGGCTGAGAAAGCATATACTAAAATTAATTTGTAGATTAAAGCTTGAGGAACATTCAAATCAAAACGACTATTCCCAACCGGATATGCAGTTGGGAATAGGCGTTTTGTTATACATAAAATAACTTACTTTCTTAATCCAAGTTTTTCAATCAGCGCGCGATAGCCCTGAAGGTCGCGCTTGCTGAGGTAGGTCAGTAAACTCTTACGCTGCCCAACTAATTTCATTAACCCCAGATGAGTAGAGAAATCTTTTTTATTTTTCTGCAGGTGTGATGATATATTGGTAATCCGTTCGGTTAATAAAGCAATCTGGCCTTCTATTGACCCGGTATTCCTGGCATTACCCCCAAATTCTGTGAAAATGGATGAAACCTTTTCTTTTGTTAAATACGACATCTAGTTTATTTTAAAAACATCTGAATATATAAGTCGGCAAAGGTAAACAATAATTTGACATCTAAACTTATAGATAGGTGATTTTTTTTCTATTCTTTGCGCTTAATATTGCTGTATGTCATATCGTTTTGCTCTTATCGGCTGCGGGAGGATCGCCGCCCGCCATGCCGAACATATCCGGTCGCAGGGGCGATTGGTTGCTGTTTGCGACGTGCTGCCCGAACGGGCGGCATTATTCGGGCGGCAGTTCGGCGCTGTTGCTTATACCAGTTTTCAGGATCTTCTGAAAAAGGAAGAAATAGACATTGTAACCGTTTGTACGCCGAACGGCTGCCATGCCGGGCAGGCCATACAATCGCTGCGATCCGGCCGCCATGTGCTCTGTGAAAAACCAATGTCCATTTCTGTGCGGGACGGGTTACAGATGATAGACGCCGCTTCCGGCTCCGGCAAAAAGCTTTTTGTGGTGAAACAAAACCGTTACAACCCGCCTGTACAGGAAGCAAGAAAATTATTGCTTGCCGGTAAATTGGGTAAGATATTAAGCTTTCAGATAAACTGCTTCTGGAATCGTACAGAAGCTTATTACAAGGATAGCTGGAGGGGGACGAAGAACATGGACGGAGGCATTTTATTTACCCAGTTCAGCCATTTTACCGATCTGCTGTATTGGTTCCTGGGTGATATAAAAGAAGTTTCTGGTTTTCGGGCCAACTATCTGCATCGGGACTGCATAGAGTTTGAAGACACCGGAACCGCTAATATTGTTATGCATAATGGCGCTATCGGCAACATCCATTATACCATCAACAGCCATAAACAAAACATGGAAGGTTCGTTTACGTTTTTTGGAGAAAGGGGAACCTTAAAGATCGGTGGTCAATACCTTAATGAAATTGACTATTTTTCGGTGGAGAATGAAGAAAGACCGGTCCTGGAAAGTGGAAAACCTGCTAATCAGTATGGCCATTATCAAGGCAGCATGAGTAATCATCATATTGTTTATCAAGAACTTATCAAAAGCCTGGACGATCCTGACCACCAGTTTATGGAAGCTGCTGAAGCGTTAAAATCTATTGAGATCATCGAAAAGATCTATTCAGCTTCTCCTTTTGTGCTATAGCCCGAACGACCTTAGTCATGCATCTGCAAAACAGAATATTTTTTACGGTTACCAATGAGCTCTGTTACGATCAACGGATGATCCGCATTTGCACAGCGCTGGCCGGCGCGGGGAGCCAGGTAACCCTGGTGGGAAGAAAACTGCGCGGCGCTCCTTCGCTGGCGGACCAGCCCTTCCGTCAAAAAAGACTGTTTTGCTTTTTCACCAAAGGAGCGGCATTTTATGCGGAGTTCAATATCCGGCTGTTCTTTTACCTTCTTTTCCGGCGAATGGATATGATCTGCGCCATCGACCTGGATACCATCCTCCCCTGCTATGCCATCTCCGTAATAAAAAAAATACCCCGCATATACGACGCGCACGAATTGTTCTGCGAGATGAAGGAAATCGTTACCCGCCCGCGTATTTACGCGATCTGGAAAAGGATCGAAAGATTTTCCGTTCCCCGGTTTAAACAGGGCTATACGGTCAATGCGCCTATCGCCGCAGCATTTAAAGAGATGTATGGGGTGGATTACGCCGTTATCCGCAACATCCCTTTACTGAAACCCCTGGACATCCCGCCAAAGCCTGAGAAATATATCCTCTACCAGGGAGCGGTGAATGAGGGCAGAAGCTTTGAAACGCTTATCCCCGCCATGCAGCGGGTAGACGCCCGCCTGGTGGTTTGCGGGGATGGCAATTTTAAAAGCCAGGCCGAACAATTGACAAAACAATACGGGCTGGAAAAAAAAGTGATCTTCACCGGAAAGCTTCTTCCCGAAGCGTTACGCGCATATACGATCAATGCCTGGGCGGGGGTAACGCTTTTCGACGATAGGGGCCTGAGCAATTATTACTCCCTGGCCAATCGTTTCTTCGATTACCTGCATGCCGGCATCCCGCAGCTATGCGTAGACTACCCTGCCTACCGGGAAATAAACAATATTTGCCCTTTTGCTGTTTTAATTGATGACCTGAGCCCGGACGCTATCGCCCGCGCGCTCAACAAGCTGTTGTACGATGATCAATTGTATGCCGACCTGCAACAGAACTGCCTGAAAGTACGGCTCCGGTTAAACTGGCAGGAAGAAGAGAAAGAACTGATCGCTTTTTATCAAAACCTTATCAACCCGGTTGGATAAACATTTACATATCGTTTGCCTTGACGTGCCTTATCCGGTGAACCACGGAGGGCATTTTGACTTGTTTCATAAATTAAGTCCGCTGCATAAGGCTGGCGTGAAGATAAGCTTGCATTGCTTTGAGAACGAAAACAGCGGCAGCCCCGAACTGAATAAATTTTGCGAGCAGGTATTTTATTATCCGCGTGAAAAAGGGAGGACCGGGTTTTCCCTGAAGCTCCCGTATATTGTGGCTTCCCGGAGAAATGAAATGTTGACAAAAAGGCTGCTGGAAGACGACCATCCCATCCTGTTGGAAGGCGTTCATTGCAGCTCCCTGTTACAGGACGAACGGTTTGCCGGCAGGAAGATAGCGCTGCGCCTGCACAATGTCGAATCCATCTATTACCGGCAGCTATACCGCGCCGCGCCGGCGGGAATAAAGAAATGGTATTATCTCTATGAAAGCATTATGCTGAGAAAGTATGAATTGTTCCTGGCTGCTAAAACGCCGGTTATTCTTGCTGTTTCAAGAAAGGACGAACAGGTTTACCGGGAGAAGTTTGGCGCCAGGCAGATCGCCTATCTTCCTGTATTCACCGGTTTCTCAGAAGTGTTGGCCAAGGAAGGGATTGGTTGTTTTTGCCTGTATCACGGCAATTTATCCGTGCCCGAAAACGAAAAAATGGCAATATGGCTACTGGAGAAAGTGTTTAATGATATTCCTATTCCCTTCCTGGTCGCGGGAAGAAACCCTTCTTCCCGGCTTGCCCGCATTATCGGGAAAAATCCGAATGCCAGCCTGATGGCCAATCCATCGGACGAGGACATGCGCGATATGATCAGCAAGGCGCANNCTGCCTGTCATATAGCCGGCAATGCTGAAGGCTTTAAAAGCATCATTGCCCAGCTGTATAACCGCCCGTTCTCGGAGGAGGAAATAATGCTCCGGAAGAAGTTATTGGCGGGTATTTTTGACAATGAAAAAAATGCGGCCCGGCTTATTCAATGGATATGGTAGCGTTATCAAATACCTTTCCTCTTTCCGTGCGCACCATTCTTGCCGGGAACTTATTGATCACAATATAATCGTGGGTAGCCATGATGATGGCAGTGCCATAGTCGCGGCAGATCTGAAACAGCAATTGCATGATCTCATCGGAGGTCTCGGGATCCAGGTTGCCCGTAGGCTCGTCGGCCAGGATCAGTTTGGGAGAGTTTAACAGCGCCCTGGCTATATCGATGCGTTGCTGCTCCCCGCCGCTGAGTTCAAAGGGCATTTTAAATCCTTTTGATTTCAACCCTACCTTATCCAGCACGTCGAGGATCTTTTCATCCATCAGCTTTTCATCCTTCCAACCGGTAGCGCGAAGCACGAATTTAAGGTTGTCATTCACGTTGCGGTCGGTCAGCAATTGAAAATCCTGGAATACCACGCCAAGGTTACGGCGAAGAAAGGGCACTTTTTTCCAGTCCATTTTTCTAAGGTCGAAGCCCACCACGGTACACTCTCCTTCGGTAAGCGAAAGATCGCCATATAAGGTTTTCAGCAAGCTTGATTTTCCCGTGCCCGTCTTCCCGACAAGATATACGAACTCTCCTTTCTTTACGGTCAGGTTTACATCCTGCAGGATCAGGTTTTTGCCCTGGTATATGTTTACATGGCTTAGTTCTACGATACTGTCTTCCATAGTCGCATTGATTAGATATTGGCAAAAATAATTGATATAAACAGGAATCAGGCCTTCAATTTCAAACCAACGGGATCCCAGTTTACGATCTTATTGTCAAAATAGCTATTGTTGCACAGCAAGGCCGGCGCGGCTGCACGATAGCCGAAAAGGGCGTCCTCGCTTACTTTCCCCTTGGCGCGCATGGCGTTGAAAAGATTGTAAAAATGATCGAAGTGCGCGCCCTTATAGCCCTGCTCCGCATCGTAAACCAGTTTGTCGGGCGATTGCATCTGTTTTCTTTCGTATACATATGTCGACCCCGTATCTTTCTTGGTTTGCGTTAACGGATCCGACGCGTCTACATTATGCTTATTGCGGTACAAGGTTACCCTGTCCCATTCTACGGTCATGGATCCCTCGTCTCCCACCATTCTCAGGTAGTTGGTGCCCCCGGTGCCATCCACAAAGTTCACGCGCAGGGAAAGGTTGAACGGCGAATGCTCCTTGGTTTCGGGATAGTCGAACATGCCCAGCAGGATATCAGGCACTTCCCTTCCATCCTTCCAGTATCTTAATCCGCCCGTTGCCATGATCTTATTGGGGCCGATGGAATTGGTGATAAAATGCAGACTGGAGAACAGGTGCACGAACAGGTCGCCGGAAACGCCGGTGCCGTAATCGCGGTAATTTCTCCATCTGAAAAACCTTACCGGGTCAAAAGCCCGCTTCGTGGTATTGGAAACAAATGCATTCCAGTCAACCGTCGAAGGGGAAGCGTCCTTAGGGATCGGGTACTGCCATGCTCCGAAGGGAGACATGCGCGCCCAGAACCCTTCGGCATAGTTCAGCTTTCCTATCGCGCCGTCTTTAAGCAGTTCTTTTGCTTTTTCATTTCCCAAAGAGCTGACGCCCTGGCTGCCTACTTCATAAACAACATTGTTTTTTTGTTGGGCGGCCACTACTGCGGAGCCTTCGCTGATATCATGCACCATCGGTTTTTCGCAATACACGGACTTACCCTTGTTCATCGCCGCGACAGAAATGTCTTTATGCCAATGGTCGGGCGTGGCAATGATCACGGCGTCAATATCCTTGCGCTCTATGATGGCGCGATAGTCGCGTGTGGTAAAGATATCGTTCCCCCATCTCTTTTTAGCCTCTTCCAGCCGCCCGTCATAAAGATCGCAGGCGGCTACCAGCTTTACGCCAGGCACGGTTATAGCCGTATTGGCATCGGCGACCCCCATTCCCCCGGCTCCTATCAGGCCTATCTGGATATGGTCGTTAGCGGCATAGCGGCGCGGGTTGCGGGACAATGTTTTCACGGCCGGCGCGGTTTGCCCTGCTTGCGCCAATGACGGGAGAAGGGTCATGCCCGCCGCTCCTTTCGTGAATTTTTCCAAAAATGATCTTCTGGATTGGGTATTGGGTTGTTTTGGCATCGATGATATTTTGTGTGATTCCCTTATAAAAATATTTGTCAAGTTATGAATAAAACCAATGTTAAGAATGGGAATCTGTTTTTTTAAGATAGCAGGGAAATGAAAATCCCCGCAGTCAAAACTGCGGGGAATATTTTGTCGCTGTGCGCGGGGCTTCCAGCGAGTTTCCGATGCCGGGAGCGGACATTGGTTCTTAGGGTTCGAATACCCGGGTTTAGGGTTTAGCTTTAAGCTTAGGGTTTAGGGATCAAGAATACGATTAACAACTGGACGGTTTATCAATGGACTCGGATTGTTTTGCGGGATAAAGATGATGCGATTTCAACGCTCGTCCAATTATTAACGAAGGGTTTTCCACAATGTTCATAATTATTTTAATAAACAATAAGGAATTATACTTACAGAAGTATGTTTTACTATGGCCGACCCTGGTAATATTACGATGGTTTTATTTAACATAAGCGCCATATTGTTTATGCTAAAGTCCCAAAAATGTTTAGCTTACGCTATCTTGCTTCAGACAACCCCTAACCACTATCTCGCATATGAATGATAAGCTTTTTCATCTTGGCTTATGTATGGCGGGATCCATATCTGCGGGCGCCTATACGGCCGGCGTAATGGATTACCTGACCGAAGCGCTTCAAAAATGGGAACAGGAAAGAGGACGGGAAGATATTCCCGATCACAGGACGGTTATTGATTTGCTGGGCGGCTCCTCGGGAGGCGGCATTACTTCAGCGATCTCCCTGTTTGCCATGCAGGATAAGATCAACCATTACCGGTTGGAAGACAACCGGCCGGTTTCGGAAGGCAGGAATATTTTTTGGGATACCTGGGTTGAACTTAGCGAACAGGATATTTTCGAACAGATGCTTGCTCCCGGCGATATCAGCGAAGGGTATGTGCCTTCCCTGATGAATACCCGTTTTATTGATATCGTAGCGGAAAAATTCAAAGGGTATATCGATGGGCTTGCCTTGCATAACCAGGGCATCCCTCCTTATCTCTGCGAGCAGGCCGAATTGTTTCTCACGCTTTTCAATATTACCGGCATTAAGTACAGGCTCCATACCAAGGCATCCGCTTCGGGAGCGCAATGCGCTTTTGAACATCGCGATATTGCTCATTTCCGCTGGGGCGACCAGCCGGGAGCGGATGGGCGGATGGAACTGTCCTATGATCAGCAGGAAAACCTGGAATCCTTACTGATGGCGGCTCCGGCTACGGGAGCGTATCCTATTGGACTAAAAGCAAGACTGCTTAAAAGAAAAGCGCATTATTTGTGGGAACATCCCTTCATCAATAAAGGGAGTTTTAAAAAAGAAGATATTCAGTTGAATGAAAAAGACGGTTATTACCTGTCTATGAATGCCGATGGCGGCATGATCAATAATGAGCCTGTGGAACTGATGAGGGATATATTGTTGTCCATGCGGAAGCGGCATTATAAGGATCTGGATAAGAACAGCTCCCCTGCTGATCTGACAAATAGCGCAGTTATATTGATTGATCCCTTTCCTTCGCTGGATATGAAACTGAGAGAACCCTCCGAGCTGCGCGTGCATATTAAGCATTTTGCTCCTGAACTGTTTTCGGCTATGCGTTCCCAGTTGTTGTTTGACGCTAAAAAAGCCCTTGACGCTTACAACAAGGAAAATTACGGTCTTTACCTGGTGGCTCCTTCAAAAGATGATACGCGTCCGGAATATGCGATCGCCTGCGGGTCGCTGGGCGGGTTTGGCGGATTTCTGAATAAAGATTTTCGTATTCATGATTTTTTCCTGGGAAGAAAAAACTGCCAGAGCTTCCTGAGAAAGTATTTTGTGGTTAATATGGATGAAACGGGGGAAGACCGGCGATGCGTGGAGGCGGTGATAAAAGGATATTCCAATGAGAAAGCATTACAGCGTTTCCAACGAACAGATGAAAAAGGAAGATGGGTGCCGATCATCCCGGAAGTAAGCGTTCAGGGTCCGGCGGATATTGCCAATGACGTTAACCAGGCGCCCTACTATCATTTTGATCCCCTGCCTGCGGATTATCTCCTGAAATACCAACGCCAGATAAGAAAAAGATACCGGCATATCTCCGGCAACCTGTTGAAAACCGGATTCCCCTGGAACGTCCTCGTAAACCTAACAACCCTATTTACGCGAAAAAAGATCAGTTCCCAACTGCTTAACTATATCTCTACTGACTTTAGGCGCCGGAAGCTGATGAAATAAAGATCCCCGCAGGACCGGCCTGAGTTTGGGACCCGGCTACGGGGTATGGCTCGTTTTTAATTTCTATCCCCGGCTACATAAAGCGTTAAAGCTGAAACTGAGGCGCTATCCGACTATGCATATACGGGTTTTGTGGTTATTTTTGTACGGAATGAGAAGCTTAGTTCTATTGCTGCTGGCGGCGGCAAATGCGGGGCATGGATATGCCCAGGGTTATCAGGCTATTCACGGTTCGCAGTTCGCAAGCAGCCTGAATACCGCTGCCAACCCCGCCTCTATTGTCAATGCGCCTTATACATGGGATCTGGCGGTCTTCGGATTTCAATACCAGACCATCTCCAAAACCGTGAGCGGAAGGAATTTCCCCTCCAACCTGCTGAAGCCGGATGCGCCCTATAGCATCAATAGCGGTAGTTTTAAAAGGTCGGCGGCAGCCAATATCAATATGAACCTGCTGAATGCAAGGGTTTCATTGAACAAGCGCCAGGCCATCGCTTTTGGCGCCAATATGCGCGGGTATGTTCAGGCGAGTACAAGCCCCTTCAATTATAATGATTCGATAAAGGGCCCTATCAGTTTTATTTACTATAACCAGTCGGGCCGTAACCTAAGCCTGGAATCGACCAGCAGCGCCTGGATGGAGTTATTCGCCTCTTATGGCATTACCCTTGCCGACAGGTCCAACGACCGTTTAAACGCCGCTTTTACCTTGAAGGTCCTGCGGGGCGTTTCGGGAGCGCATGCCAGCTTGTCTAACCTGAGCATTGAGACCTCTGTACAGGACGGACAGGAAATATACGCGCTGGCTGGCGGAGAAGCTCAATACGGGTATTCCCGAACGCATGATAGCCCTGAACATAGCTCAGGATTTACCGCGAACCTCCGTCATCTGTTTGAGAAGGGACAAGGGGGGCTGGCGTTTGACCTTGGCCTGGAATATATGATCAAGGAAGATGGCTTCACCGATGTGTTTGGAGATGACGAACCAGAGGGTTATTTATGGAAGGTGGGAGTATCACTCCTGGATATCGGCTGGAATAATTTTCTCTACAGCAATCAGAGCAGGAGGCATTCAGAAGCAAGACAAGGAGTCACTGGCAGCGAATTGCTGACGAAGTTTGCGCCGGTAACGAGTCCGCGCTCATTTAACGATAGCCTGGCGACGATCGTTGAGCATTCGGCCGTTCTGAGCGGGCAATTTCGCATACTCAACCCCGCCAGGCTAAAAATAAATATCGACAGGCATTTATCCGATAATTTTTACATTAATGGCGAATTGTCTGTCAACCTGGCCAATGTATTGGCGAAAGACAAATTTTTTGTCCAGGAATCGCAGGTACTGGCAGTTACGCCCCGTTGGGAGACCAGGCGGCTTGGGATATATATGCCTTTGCAATACAACAGGCAGGGAAATGTATGGGTGGGCGGCGCCGTTAGAATTGGTCCGCTGCTGATGGGCTCTCATCACTTGTTGAATGCTTTCTCCGGAAAAAACAATATCAGCGGCGGCGCTTATCTCGCGCTGATCATCCANNAGCGTGCCTATGACCAGGTATTCTGTTTTTATTTCGGGGCGGTCTTTTTCATTGAACCGGATGATGCCCTTGGTGGCAATGAGCAGGCCGATCGTTTCATACTGATCCAATACCACCAGCGTGAGAATGATCAGTCTTTCGATCATACCTATCCATTTTCCTGCATTGGCGAGACTCTCCGCATTGTCTATTTTTTCCCTCCATTTTTTTGTCGCCTCCCCTATTATGATGCCGGCGGGAACGGTTTGAAAAACATAAGCGGCGAGCAATATCCAGAAATCGGGGTTATTGTTTAGTCCGGCCGCGGCGAATTTTATATCGTTCCACCCAAAAAAAGTAAAGTACCAGCAGGCCAGGATGACCAGGATATGCAATAGCTGGTCGATGAAGAAATAAATGAATGATCTTTCCCGGTACGATTTCCATCCATCGATCAGGATATGCGAAATAAGAATAACCAGCGCGGTCAGCCAGTATTCCCATCCGATCAGCAGGTATGTCGTCAGCGCGGTAACGGCCCCATGAAGGTATAGATAGCCGGAAGAAAAATGTTTCCTGTTTCGATGCGCTATCCAGCTTTTGGGCTGCAGGATAAAATCGGTTAACAGGTGAGCCAGTATCAGTTTACATAGCCAGATGAGCGCTGTCATGAGAGCTGTTCTATTATTTGTTCATAATGATACAGTATCCTCGCGATTTCATTCCATCTTCCGGAGCTTACATGCTGATGTATGGTGCTTTTGGATTTTTGCAGCTTGGCGGCGGTTTCCTGTTGCGTATGCCCTTTCAGCAATTCAAAGATGACCTCGGCCTGTTTGGCGGTCAGTTCCCGGAAGATGGCGTTAATATAATCGGAAATGACCAGCAATCCTGCATTGGCAAGGCCGTTAGCAGTGGTGATGATCAGCCGGGCATCCGATTTCTCCAGGTTGTCGAACGATCTTCCCGATAATATAAAAGCTTCTCCTTTTGCGGATCCCGGCGTATGCACCGGCTCTTCTACCTCTCCTAATCCTATGCCTATCCTGATGTCCGATAAGGGCGCGTTTTCTTCGGGATCAAGACTTAACGCCGTTGTCCTGCACAACAGCGCCACCCGCAGCGCCGCCTTTGCTTCTTTAAGGTAGACCTGGAAACTATCGCCCCGGTAAAACTCAAATATATAGGGTTGTAAGATACCGTTTAGGTTCTCCAGCAGCTTTTGTTCTACCGCCGCCGGAAGCTTTGTTGAATTTACAATATCCCCGGTTATTACTGAATGAACAGACATCTTGTTTGTTTGGTTGAATATACGAATTTTCCATATATTCGTGTTTTTAAACGAACAAAATAAATTATTCGCATATATAGCCGAATCGGTTAGCGGTTTAGTTTGTTTGATGCGTAACCAGGCGGCCCGTATGAACGTGTCCTTACTGTTCGCTCATGATAAGGCAATCGACTAGATTATTCGTATATATATACGAATTTTATTGTAATTCGTATAATTCTGCGAACCAAATGATTTTTAATCCTCCTCTCACAAATTTTCTTATTTTTCTAAATAAAGACTGATGATGAAAACCTTGCTATTATTTTTTGTCTTGGCGGGCTGTTTTTCCGGTTATGGCCAGATCGTATCTGATTCTTTTATGGTAGACGGCAATTATCGGACCTTTCATTTCATACCGGAAGGCAAACCGTCCTATTCCGACCTCGTGTTTGTGCTGCACGGGTCCGGCTCAAGCGGTAAAGCAATGATGGAGCGGACTGTGAAGATGCGGGAGATCGCCCGGGCAGAAAACGCCTTGCTGGTTTACCCGGATGGATATAAAAATTATTGGAATGAATGCCGCAAACGGGCGACCTCCCTCGCCAATACCGAAAACATCAATGAAGAGGATTTTTTTAAAGGAATGATCGGATACTTCGAAAAACATTACCAGATCAATCCCCAAAACGTATTTGTGGTAGGGTCCTCGGGCGGCGGTCATATGGCCTATAAACTGGGGATCACGCTTCCCCATATGTTCAGGGCCATTGCCGCATTAATAGCAAATCTCCCGGACGATTCCAATATGGATTGCCCGTCCGCCGCTGTTCCTATTTCAGTGATGATCGCCAACGGAACGGAAGACAAAACCAATCCCTATAACGGCGGAGAAATGGGCGCGCTGGGCAATGGCATTACATTGGGATCGGTTCGCTCTACGGATCAGACCCTTGCCTTTTGGGCTACGTTGGCAGGCTATACCGGCAAACCCAGAAAAAAGCTTCTTCCAGACCTGGACCCTGCCGATGGAAAAAGAGTGGAACGGTATACTTATCGCAAAAAGAACAAACCCGAGATCGTATTGTTTAAAGTGATCGGCGGACAGCATAATTACCCGAATGATATCGACATATTCATGGAAGCCTGGCAGTTTTTTAAAAGACAGAAATAAACTAACGGTTAGGCCGCTATACTTTTATGGCGCCGCGCGTCCTGTTCCTGGTCTTATTCGCAATGGCATTTTCTCCCAATGGTCATTCTCCTTTGCGAATAGCAGACCGGATTGCGGGCGCTAAGGCATCAGCCATCCGCATCATGCCTAAATCGTTGGGATGATCTCCGTCTACTGTTCCCTCATGATCTTTTCCTGTAAGGTTGTCGCCCTTCTTATAGTATAAGCCTTTGACTCCCGATCTTTTCAGGGTCTCAAAAGCCCGCCTGAGTTCGGCTCTTTTTTTATCGTTAAGTTGATTTTTGGCGGCTGTGAAAAAATCTGAGTCGTAATGAGATCCTTCCACCAGCAATATAGGTATGCCGGGCTGCTTGGCTTTCAGCAAGCGCACCAGGTTAACGGCGCCCTCATATACCAGCTCCGCTTTGGTGTTCGGGTTGCAGTCTATCACATATAAAGCGGCGTTGACGCGCGCCATTCCATCTCCCACAGATGAATCGAAAGTGCCGTTGCCGCTAAAACCCAGGTTAATAAAGCTACGGTCCAATTTGCGCGATAGGATATTGGTGAACGCCAGCCCCGGCCGGGAAGCGCATCCGCCTTGCGCGATGCTGCTCCCATAATAGACCACCGGCTTATTGCTGAGCAGTTTCGGATCCTTAGGCGCGGAAATAACGGCTCCTGCATTAACGCCAATGAACAACGACTCTATACCGTCGTACAAGGGGAGGTTTAAAAGATATTCTCTTTCCACGCCATCCCCGTTTTTTAAGAGCAGCGCCTGCGTTGTTTTTTCCCGGGGCAAGCCAGTACCCGCGTATTGCCAGTGATCTTTCTCGTAGGCGTACAGATCCACGCCTTTCACGCCGGTAGCCGCCATATGCGGCATGCCTGCATCATTCAGCGGCGTCCACCGAACGGCAATCTGAGTAGCGTTTGTACGAAAACGGATAGATATACCCGCGGAATGCAAGGACAGGTTCCATACGGGTTTACGTAAGCTGCCGCTGTCTGCGTAAGGAAAACGATGATAGTTTTTTTCGTCATGGAGCTTACCAATAACAGGAAAGGAATGCCCGTCGTGAAATACCAGCGAGTCTTCGGGAGGCTGAGGGCTATTGATATGGCCAAAGGCGTTCGTATGAAGCGGCGCCGATAAAACGATTAATAGCGTTAGAAAAAGACAGGAATTTTTCATACATGCATTTAATTAATGCAGTCAAAGTAACGCTAAAAAATACGACGGCCAAACGATTTCGGGATTGGATAGCTTAGGGTCTCAGCCTCCCGGCGTCGGATAGGATATATCGTTTATCGTATCAGCGTAATCTTGCTGTCCTCCGTGAGCCTGATTTCTTTCTTAGCGCTTCCTGAAATGACCGTGAAAGGCGATAAGGACGCGTTTACTTTTCCGTTTACCGAAGCTGCCGGCAGCGTTGTTTCCAGCCGGCCGTTGCTATCGGTTTTTCCTTTAAAAACCTCAGCTTTGTTTTTGTCAAGGATAATGATATCCGCCTCTTTTACCGGGTTGCCTTTCTTGTCCTTAACCAGCGTTTCCAGCGTCCAGTAAAGCGTATAGCTGTGCGGCTGGTCGGTAGCTTCAATATCAAATGCAGCGCCCTGGACCTCATTAGACCGGAACTCGATATTTTTGGCAAAAGAATCATCTCTTTCCGCCCACCCCATGCGGATAGCCTTAAACTTCGGATTTGGCCGGGACGACCGGATGATGGTATTGTTGTACAGTTTTGTATTGGCCGCCCCTCCGTACGGCGTGGCCAGCCAAACCGCGGGAACATTGGTGGTGATACGGTTATTATAGAACTGGCCGCCGAACCCGCCTGTTCCGCCGCAGATA
>DEHV01000043.1:0-516 GCA_002352105.1 Chitinophagaceae bacterium UBA2791
CCGGGAAAGCCATTGCGGAAAGGGGAACGGTCAACCCGATGAAGGGTGCGCAGGGACAGATAGCCGGCGTGGACATCGTTCCTACTTCCGGCCGGGCAGGCGCCGCCAATTACAATGTCCAGATACGCGGCCGGAACTCATTAGCCGGCACCCGGCCATTATTTGTGGTGGATGGGATCATTGTAGACAATATCAATTTCCTGAATCCCCAGGACATCAGCAGCATGGATGTGCTTAAGGATGCGGCTTCCACCGCTATTTACGGTTCACGGGGATCAAATGGGGTGATCATCATTACCACCAAAACGGCGGAAAGCGCCAGCAGCGCGCCCACGATTTCGCTGGACAGCTATTATGGCCTTCGTAAAACAGCAAGAATGCCCGATTTTATGGACGGTCAACAGCAATGGGAATACTTATTGAATAGCCAGATATCCGGGGCGCTGCTGCGCGGCGATCCTTATAGCGCGGAAATGCCTGCCAGAGGGAACCCGGAGATACTGAGAAGGGTTGCAG
>DEHV01000043.1:524-80782 GCA_002352105.1 Chitinophagaceae bacterium UBA2791
GAAGCCCGGATCAGCGAGAAATGGTCTACCGGTCTTAACATCGCTTTCACCCGCTCTAAATTGGAGCAGGGCAGCAGCCAGGCAGTGAATAATGCTTTTCGCCAAACCCCCTTGTATAAGCCCTACGATACTAAGGATGGATCGCTTATCTTCTATCCATCCCAGATATGGAACCCGGCAGACAATAACTATACCGGTTATGGCAGCTTTGTTAACCCGATCCTGGAACTGGAGAATAGCCGGAATACCACGAACAGCGATTTTGGTTTGGGCAATCTCTTTCTTCAATATTCTCCTGTAAACTGGATCAATATCCGGTCTACCTATTCTCCCAATGTGAATTTTAGCAAGAACGGTCTTTTCTGGAAATCTGAGACCCAGGAGCGCCTTCTTGGAACGCCGGCTGCAAGGATCAATAACAGCCAGTCATTCTCCTATATCTGGGACAATATGATTACGGTTAATAAAACGATCAGGAAAGATCATAATTTTTTATTTACGGGATTGCACAGTATCCAGGCCCAGGAATTCGAAGCCAATTCATCCAGGGTTGACGATCTGCCCTTCGAATCAGGGTGGTACAATATGGGGTCTTCTACGAATCGCGTGTTGATCAGCAGTTCTTATTCCAAGGTTTCCATCGAATCGTATATGGCCCGTTTGAATTATGGGTACCGGAATAAATACCTGGTTGAACTGGCCAGCAGATGGGACGGTTCTTCCAAACTGGCGCCCGGTTACAAATGGACCTCCTTCCCCGCGGCTTCCGTGGGTTGGGTAATATCCGAAGAGGGTTTTATGGATAACCTGAATTTTATTTCTTTCCTGAAACTCCGGTTCAGCGCCGCCGAATCGGGAAATAATGATAATGTCAGCGCTTATGGAACGCAGGCTACATTGGGTTCTCCGCTTCTTTATAATTTCGGCGGCTCGCCCATTACGGGTTATCTTCCGGGCGGACTCGTCAATTCCAACCTGGTCTGGGAACGGACCCGTGAATTTAACCTGGGGCTGGACTATGAACTGATAAAAGGCAGGGTTTCCGGTAGCATTGAAGTGTACGACAAGCTTTCAAAGGGCCTGCTTATGGGCAGGAACATACCTGTTGAGACCGGCTGGACCTCTATTACGGACAACGTAGGTTCGGTAAGCAACAGGGGCATCGAATTGAGTTTGCGGACCGTTAATATTGCTACCAAGGATTTTAGATGGACGACTTCCTTTAATTTCTCCCGCAACAAAAATGCCATACGGGAATTGCTGGGGAGAAAAGAAGATCTGCCGGGGAACTCCTGGTTTATCGGCAAGCCGGTAAGGGTCATTTACAACTATGTTCCGGATGGCGTATGGCAGGCAGGAGAAAAGGATCTGGCTGCCTCCTACGGCCAAACTCCCGGCCAGGCAAGGGTAAAAGACCTTAATGGCGACGGCAGGATCAGCGCAGGCGATGATTATGCTATCAGGGGGCAACTGGATCCGAAATGGGGCGGTGGTTTCTCTACGCAGCTTAGTTATAAAAATTTTGATTTCTCGGCCTCGCTGTTTGCAAGACAGGGAATGTTGATCAGTAGCGCATTCAACGCGCAATTCCTGCGGATGGAAGTGACAAATTATGTTGCCCTTGATGTTCCCTATTATATGCCCGCGAACGATGTAACCGAGGCGCGTAGCTCTAACTATATTCCTCAGCCGAGCAATGTAGGTCCTTACTGGAGGAATAATATAATGCCTTTTATAGACGCTTCTTATGTTAAGGTGCAGAATATGGCATTAGGGTACACTTTCCCCGGCAAATTGTTGGAACGGGCAAAGATCAAGGGCCTGAGGACCTATATAAACGTGCTGGATCCATTTGTGTTTACCAAAAAGAATTTTACAGGATTTGATCCGGAACATGACGCGAACGGCGCGACTAACAATACCACGATAGGCGCTATCATCTATCAATTGGGCTTTAATCTCAAATTTTAATTTAGGCAACATGAAAAATATCAATATAGTAAGCCTGGTTCTGCTATTAGCGATGGCGTCAGGCTGCGGCAAGGATTTTTTGGCTGCGGACAACAAGTCCAATATTGCCGCCGATGATTTTTTTAGCACGGAAGCCGGCTATGAGCAACTGGTGGCGGCATCCTATGCTTCCTTACGTACCATTTATTCTTTTCCTTATGTGTATTTGTATAGTTCAGGAACGGATATGTTTGTCCAAAGCGCCGCCTTACCCGAGGCGCTGCACCAATATCGAAACCTGACCCCCGGCGAAACCACTATTACAACATTTTATAGGGATCTGTATAAGGCGGTTCAGAATTGTAATATCGGTTTGTATTATAACGATAAAACCGCCGAGGTTGCAACCCTTCCGGTCAGGAAGGGAGAATTACAGTTCTTAAGAGCCTATTATTATTTTGTGATGGTGCAAACCTTTGGAGGGGTGGCAATTGTTACGGAAAGAATCAATGAGCCGATCCTTCAGTTTAACCGCAATTCGGCCGCGGAAGTCTATGATTTTATTATCAAAGAAATGCAAGAAGCCTTAAACCTGGTGCCTGAAGTTGCCGCCGAACCGGGAAGAGTGTACAAGAGGGCGGTGCGGCATTTTCTTGCCAAAGTGCATCTGACGCGCGGCTATGAGACTTTTGGAACCGCCCAGGATTTTACCACCGCAGCCAGTTTGGCTGATGAGGCCATTCAGGGGCAGGCGCTTTCCACTTCCTTTGAAGACCTGTTTTATCCAGGCAATGAAAAGGATCCGGAGATCCTGTTTTCGGTGCAGTACAGCAAAGCTTCGCTGCTGGAAGGCGGTTTTTCCGGCGGCAACGCGCAGTATTATTTTTTTGGTTCCTATATGGGTTCTTTTCCGACCAGCGGGGCGCCAAACCGGGGGGGCAGTTTAGTGGCTTCCTTTTACACGTTTGATCTTTTTATACCTGAGGATTCTCGCTGGGAAGCCTCATTTATGGTGAATTTTTATGAACCCTATTGGGCTTATTATGAGCAGAGCGGAAACCGGGATAATCTGACCATTGCCTGGTACATGAAACCCAAATGGGAAACCATTTCAGATGAGGATTGGAGAGCGCAGGATCCTGCTCACCGGGCCAATACTAAGATTGTGCCCTATGGCCCAATTTGGGAGCGCCTTCCAACCGCCACTTCGGGAGATCAAACTCCCTCCGTCAAGAAATTCGACGATCCGGCTTCGGAGTATGGCACATCGTCCAAATTCACCAGCACAAGGGACCTGTTCCTTGCCCGCCTGGGAGAAACCTATTTAATTGCTGCCGAAGCCCATTTCAAGGCCGGATCTCCGGGCACGGCCGCCGACAGGATCAATGAAGTGAGAAGAAGGGCTGCGAAACCCGGCCAGGAAGCCGCTATGGCCATTACAGCCGGCGATGTGGACATTGATTTTATTTTGGATGAAAGAGGCAGGGAACTGCTCGGCGAATACCATCGCTGGTTCGACCTGAAGCGCACCGGAACGCTGGTGGCAAGGACCCAACTATACAATCGGGAGATTAGGAACTGGTTTGATCAGGGTATCAATCCCTTCATGGGGCCCGACGGCCAGCTTAAGATATTAAGACCGATCCCTGCAAGCGCGCTTCTGCTCAATGAGGGCGAGTATTCTCAAAACCCCGGCTATTAGGCATCGGGAATAAAAGATTATTTCGAATTAGCGCGTTGAAGCTATTATTTAATGTTATGTAGATGATGATGGCAGATCTATCGGTAGCGGCTTACAGAAGTTGCTATCAAACCGCCTTTAGCTGCTGCAATTAAGAGTTGTGGTAGTGAAGCATGAAAGGAAAGGGCATCGGGAAAGGCTCCAGGCGGCGTTAATGAAGACGAACACTTTTGTGAACTGTATCTCGTAATAAAAGTAATAGGCGGGCGGCTCAAGTAAAAAAACTACCGGCGCCGCGTTCGGCTTTCATTATTTTTATCCAATAAAAGCTGGGAACTTCGGTTTTGTTATCGTTGCAGATACTACGGAACTGAATTGACAGCGACCAAGATTGTATTGAATACATTGTTTAATAAAAAAGGCAAATATGGGTGTTACAACACGTCGGCCCGGCTATCCCGGTAGAACAGATTTTTGTTTATTGCCCTTACTCCTGGGTTGCTGCGCCTTGCTTTTCTTTTCTTTTGGAGCGTCTGCCCAGTCCCCTGTTTTTCGCGCGGGGGCCGCTACGGTTAATATAACTCCCCCGCTAGGGTTGGGTATAGTAGGTAATTTTGGCAATCCCCCGCCGGCCGCCCATGTTCATGACGAACTGCATGCCCGTTGCTTGGCGCTGGACGACGGAACGACGCGATTGATATTCGTAATAGCCGACAACGTGGGGATCAGCCAGGTGGTGTTTGACGAGGCGAAAAGATTGATCTATAGGGAGACCTATACGCCCAGGGAGCATGTCCTGCTTGCTGCTAACCATACGCACTCTGCCGTTAGCGCCGGGGGAAAAGGGGAAAAAAGAAGGGGGTGGAATGCGCGCGGAGAACTGGATGAATACCAGGGCTTTCTCGCACGGCGGATAGCCGATGGCGTTAGGATGGCGATCAATAATCTGGAGCCTGCCAGGATCGGATGGGGAGTGGGGCGCGTACCTCAGCACCTTTTTAATCGCCGCTGGAAGATGAAATCGCCTGTGTTGAATCCCTTTGGCGAAATGGACCGGGCAAGAATGAACCCGGGACGGCTCAACCCGGATCTGCTGGAGCCTGCCGGACCTACCGATTCCGGCGTTTCATTTATTTCCGTTCAGTCCCGCGAAGGCCGCCCGCTGGCGCTGCTAGCTAATTATTCATTGCATTATGTGGGCGGCGTACCCGACGACCATATCTCAGGCGATTATTTTGCGGTATTCGCCGACCGGATACAGGAGTTGTTAAAAGCCGACCGGCAGGATCCCCCTTTCGTAGGCATCATGTCTAACGGCACATCGGGCGATGTGAACAATATCAATGTCAAAAGCCCCGCACCATCACATAAACCCTATGAGAAAATGCGCATCGTGGCCAATGATGTGGCGCAGGAAGTATTAAAGGTATATAAAACGGTTCAGCATAAGGATTGGGTGAAGCTGGGCGCTGCGCAGTCGGCGTTTCCATTGCAGATCAGGAAACCCACCAAAGAGATGATTACCCGCGCGGAAAAAATACTCTCCCGCCCCGATACGGTTAAGCCTGCGCATAGGCTGGAAGCAACCTATGCGGGAAGGGTAATACAGCTTCAGGAAGAATGGCCTGATGAGATTAATATCATCCTGCAGGCTTTTCGCATTGGCGATCTTGGCATTGCCGCTCTTCCTTTTGAAGTATTTACTGAAACGGGATTGGAGCTGAAAGCCCGTAGTCCGTTCAGGCCTTCTTTTACCATTGAGCTGGCTAACGGCGCCTATGGATACCTGCCTACTCCCGAACAGCATCTGTTGGGGGGCTATGAAACCTGGTTGGGCACTAATATCGTGGAAAAACAGGCGACAAAAAAAATCGTAGCAGAACTGCTTAGGTTGTTTGATAAAATAAAATAGCGGTTTTGAAACCTGGAGGGCGCGTTCCAGTTATCTCGAAACGAACGCTTCGGTAAAAATTATGGAAACCATTTTTGGCTTGGCGCAGACGCTTAAACAGGAACAACCAGAACAATAGCGCCTGAATCCGCCCGCACAATCTTTGAAAAAAATATGAATATGGCAAGCTTAATCGCCTTTTTGAAGGCCGGTCGTTAATGAAATTTCGGTTAAATGGCTCCGGGATGAGAATTACAAGCTTACGGCGGAATTTAAGTGGGGAACCCGAACCTTTCCGCACATAAGATTTCTTTACGATAATTATTTATCAATTATCCTTATCACGTTTATATATTCCATTTCCTGGCTGCGGCGATTTTGTGTTGACTACCTTCCCCGGAGAACTGACCGTTCAGGTCGGGCTCAATATTAAAAAAGCGTCAGATCTCCCATTTACTTTTGTNNACCAGGCTGGCTCCGGAATGGCAGCAATTATATGAAACCAAGGCGCTGGGATTATTAAGGAGGCTTTAAGGAAGCCTGGCCGTTAAGCTATTACCGTCGCTGCGTTGTATGAAGTATTTGATTGTTAAAGCGCCTACGGCAGAGGAGGTTGGCATTAGCGCGCCACCCGCGTAGCCTGATAGAAATTATAAACATGAAAACACGGATTAATACTTTTATTTCTGCTACGGCTTCTGTGTTGCTTATTATAACGCTGATTGGCTGTAATGACGGGGACCGCGCGGTCAATACAAAAATTGAAGACGTGGCCGGCAGCGAGGAAGCGCTTAATTTTATGAGAACATTTAATGGAAGAGGAACGCTTACGGATAGTTCCCGGCCTGCTCAACCCCTCGATGCCCTGGCTATGTTCCGCTATCCCGACGACCTGGCGCTGGACCTTGTTTTAGCGGAACCGAAGATTACTCAACCTGTTTACATCAATTTCGATCATCGCGGCCGGCTATGGGTGGTTCAATATAACCAGTATCCCTATCCCAAAGGCGTAAAAGTGATGAGCATGGACCAGCACATGCGGGCTGAATATGATAAGGCGCTTCTTCCTCCCCCGCAAGGAACAAGGGGGGCCGATAAGATCAGCTTTTTCGAAGATACGGATGGCGATGGAAAGTTTGATAAGGCGGTTGATGCAATAACCGGACTTAATATTGCCACCAGCGTGGAGTGGGGCCGGGGACAGATATGGGTTCTGGATCCGCCTTACCTGTTGGCCTATCCCGATCCTGACCAGGACGGTATTCCCGATGGCGATCCGGTTGTTCACCTGAAAGGGTTTGGCATTGAAGACACGCATGCCGTAGCCAATAATCTTCGCTGGGGTCCCGACGGATGGCTGTACGGCGCGCAGGGTAGCACCTGCACGGCCGATGTAAGCTCTGCGGTTTCCCGGAACATTCGCTTTAACGGACAGGCCATCTGGAGATACCATCCGGAGACGCAGGTCTTTGAGATCTATGCGGAAGGCGGAGGAAATACTTTTGACGTTGAAATAGACGATAAGGGCCGTATTTATTCCGGAGACAATGGCTCTACTCATGGCAGGTATTATAAACAAGGCGCTTATCATGTCAGGAATCTGGGTAAGCACGGGGCTTTTACCAATCCTTATGCTTTTGGTTATTTACCGGATATGGAGCATGTGGGAGATACCAGGAGGTTTACCCATGCTTTTATCAGGTATGGCGAACAGAACCTGCCCGAAAACTACCGCGACAAAATGATCTCGCTTAATCCCCTGCAGCGCTTTGTGCAGCTTAGCGGCTTCGAGCCCAAGGGGTCCAGTTTTAAAAATGTGGACGAGGGATATGTTCTTCAAACCGATGATCGTTGGTTTCGGCCTGTTGATATGGCGGTCGGGCCGGATGGCGGCGTGTATATTGCGGACTGGTACGATAGTCGTTTATCGCATGTTGATCCCCGTGATACATGGAGCAAGTCTACCGGGCGCATCTACCGGCTATCTAATAAAAACAAAAAGGAGCCCGCTCCGAAATTGGATATTTCCGCTTATTCAAACGAAGCGCTTGTGCAATTGCTGTCGCACAAGAGCCGGTGGTTCAGGCAGCAGGCCCTGCGGCAATTGGGCGACAGGAAAGATGCTTCTGTTGTGCCGCTGCTTATCCAGGGGTTCCTGGGAAACGATGCTCAGACAGCATTGGAGGCGCTATGGGGCATTCATCTCAGCGGCGGTCTTACTGATACCATAGCTATGACAGCGTTGGCGCATAAGGATCCCTATGTTCGGATGTGGGCGGTAAGGCTGCTGGGCGATAACAACCGCGTTTCGCCGGCTATTTCTGCCGCGCTTTCAGCGCTGGCCCTCTCTGAACCCCATCCCGAGGTAAGGAGTCAGCTTGCGGCAACAGCCAAACGCCTGCCTGCTGAGCAGGCGCTGCCTGTTGTTAAGAACCTGTTGAAAGGACATGATGACGTTGATGATCCGGATATTCCCCTGCAAATATGGTGGGCGCTGGAATCAAAATCGGTATCTGACAGGGAAGCGATATTGACATTGTTTAAAGATAAGACGCTGTGGAATAGTCCTACGGTGTTGAATACTATTTTGGGTCGTTTGATGCAACGGTATGCTATTGAAGGCGGCGCTCAGGATTTTACGGCCTGCGCCCGGTTGATAAAGATGGCGCCCTCGGCTAAACAGGGTAAACTGTTGGTAGAGGGGCTGCAGGAAGGCCTCCGGGGAAAAAGCATTGCAGAACTGCCCGCGGATTTGTCGGCGGCGTTAAAGCCTTTCCAGGCGGGCGCGGGCGGAGGATCGCTTACGCTCGCGTTGCGCCAGGGGCAGCGCAAAGCCATAGAGAAGGCGCTGGCGATTATCGGGGACGATCGCGCTGAAATCGGAGAACGACTGGCTTATATCCGCGTGATGGGAGAGATCAATGAGCCGGGATCGGTTCCCGTCTTGTTGAAGATAATGGAGAGCGGCCAGTCATCCAGCGCCATAAAGCAGGCGGCATTGGCGGCTTTACCGCGTTATGACGATCCAAAGATCGGCGAGCGGACGGTAAAAGCGTATCCGGATAGACTTAGAGCTGATCTCTTTGTGCGGAATGCTTCATTGTTATTGCTGGCCACCAGGGCTTCCTGGGCAAATCAGCTGTTGGATGCCATCGATAGGAAGAAACAGGCAGGCGAAAAATTTGTTGCGCATACCATCGATAGATCAGACCTGCCTCCCCAGATCATTAACCAGTTGATCTTATTGAATGATCCGAAGATAACGGAAACGACCCACCGATTATGGCCTGAGGCGAAACCGGTTTCTTCGGCGGATAAAGCCAGCCGCATAGAGCAGGCTTCCGCTGCTTTGAGATCAGGAAGCGGCGATATTGCCAGGGGTCGATTAATATTCAGCAGCCTTTGCGGAAGCTGCCATCGGCTCTTTGATGAAGGCGGCGCTATCGGTCCCGATCTCACGGGTTACGACCGAACCAATATTAGCGACCTGCTCAATCATATCATCGATCCCGGGGTATATATACGTGAGGGTTATGCTGCTTACCATGTCAGGACATCAGACAACAGGAGCTTATTGGGAACCATTAAGGAACGCAGCGGATCAACCGTCGTGATTCAGCCGTTCAATGGCGAACAGATCACGCTTTCTATGGACCAGGTAACGAGCATGGAGCCGCAAAAAATATCTATTATGCCCGAACGCTTAATGGATGGTTTATCTGATCAGCAGGTCAGGGATATGGTTGCTTATATCATGAAAAACAACTGATCCTTCGGGAACGTTCCCGTACCATTACCTAAAGATTTGCTATATTAACGTGAAATACCAAAACTAACAATTATTAGTCTGCGTTATGGGAAAACAGGGATCTCGACGAAGTTTTATTAAAAAAACTACCGGCGCCGCGCTGGGTTTTCATTATTTTTCTTCAATAAAGGCTTGGGGAACTCAGGGTTCTGTCAACGATGCGGAGGTAACGGCGTTACAGCGATTGGCGCAAACCACCAGCGCCGGATTTGCAGAAGCAGATATTACCCCGGATATCGGAATGGAGCAGCCCGGCGGTTACGGCAAGGCGTTTCACCAAAAATTGCATGATCCCTGCAAGGTAAGGACAGCCGTATTTATCGAGGGAGATATGTGCGTAGCGCTGATCGGTATTGATGCGCTAGCCGTACCGAGGTCGCTGGTAGAGAAGGCCCGGAAAGGAATTCAGGCGCGTTGCGGCATTCCTCCCGAAGCTATCCTGATCGGCGCTTCTCATTCCCATTCATCTGGTCCCACCTGCATGGTGCAGCCGGGAGAATATGATCATGCGGATCCCTTTGTGCAATCGCTGGCTTATGAGCGATCCTCCTGTGCTGATCCTAAATATCTGGAGCGGGTGGAAAAACAACTGGTTGAAGCAGTATGCAGGGCCTATCAATCAAGAGAACCATTGAACCTGGGTATTGGCAGGGGAAAGGAAGATAAAGTGGCGTTCAACCGCCGTTTTTTTATGAAGAATGGGTTAACTTTTACCCATCCCCGTCAGTTGAACCCCGATATTATTGAACCTGCCGGTCCCATCGACCCGGAGCTGGGCGTGATCGGCGCCTGGGATAAAGAGGGCAGGTGCGTGGGTTGTATCGTTAACTATGCCTGCCATGCGACGACGAATCCCGGGGGGATCTCTGCAAACTGGATATATTATATGGAGCAAACCATACGCGGCGCCATGGGGAACGACTGCATAGTGGTTTTTCTCCAGGGCGCCAGCGGAGATATAACGCAAGTGGATAACCGAAATCCTTATCTGAATCGCGAGGGAGAGGATTGGGCGCGGTTTGTCGGCGGAAGGGTAGGCGCCGAAGCCGTAAGGGTATTGCTGGATATGCCCCGCGGCATATTGACCCCGCTGGATGCAAAGGTGAAAACCCTATCCATAAAACGCCGGGTACCGAGCGTAGCTCGGGTGAAGAAGAGCTATGAGCTGGCGAGGCAGGAGCGCGAAAAAGTGGGCGCGACGGCCTGGACCTTTGCTAAGGAGATTGTATTGCTCGACGCCAAGCTGAAAAAGGAGCCTGTCGTTCAAACGGAAGTGCAGGCAATTCAGGTCGGGCCTGCGGTTTTTGTGAGCAATCCTGCTGAGTTCTTCTGCCAGCTTGGTCTTGATATCAAGGCAGGAAGCCCTTTTCCGTTCACCTTTCCCGTGGAGTTGGCTAACGATTGCGTAGGATATGTTCCTACTAAAGAAGCTTTTGACGCAAATGGAGGCGGTTATGAAACAAGGCTCACTTCGTATAGCAACCTGGATATACAGGCGGGTCCTATGATGGTTGAGGCGGGCCTGGCGCTGACGCGCCAGATGAAACCTGGCAAACCGCCGGAATGGGCAAGCGCGCCTCCTTTTAAGGCGGCTCCCTGGGAGTATGGAACGGTTCCGCCGGAGCTGGATTGACAGCGACCAAACAGTATTGAACACATTCTTTAATAAAAAAACAGATATGGGCGCTACTACACATCGGCTTGGCTATGGCAGCAGGACGGCTTTTTGTTTCTTGTCCTTATTCCTGGGATGCTGCGGTTTGTTTTGCTTTTTTCCAGGAGTGTTTGCACAAACTCCTGTTTTCCGCGCGGGCGCCGCTACGGTTAACATTACTCCTAAATTGGGATCGGGCATAGTGGGTAATTTTGGCAATCCCCCGCCCGCTGCGCATATCCACGACGAACTGCATGCCCGCTGCCTGGCCCTGGACGACGGAACCACGCGATTGATATTCGTAATAGCCGACAATGTGGGCATCAGCCAGGAGGTGTTTGACGAAGCGAAAAGATTTATCTATAAGGAAACCTACACTCCCAGGGAGCATGTTCTGCTTGCGGCCAATCATACGCATTCTGCCGTTAGCGCCGGGGGAAGAGGCAAAAAAAGAACGGGATCGAATGAGCCTGTGGAGCTGAACGAATACCATAGCTTTCTAGCACGACGTATAGCCGATGGCGTTAGAATGGCGATCAATAATCTTGAGCCGGCCAGGATCGGATGGGGAGTGGGCCGCGTCCCTCAGCATGTGTTCAACCGCCGCTGGAAAATGAAATCGCCCGTCCTGAATCCCTTTGGCGAGAAAGACCAGGCAAGAATGAACCCGGGACGCCTCAACCCCGATCTGCTGGAGCCTGCCGGACCCACAGATCCCGGCGTTTCATTTATTTCCGTTCAGTCCCGTGAAGGCCGCCCTTTGGCGCTGCTCGCCAATTATTCGCTGCACTATGTGGGCGGCGTACCTGACAATCATATCTCAGGCGATTATTTTGCCGCATTCGCCGATCGGATACAGGAGCTGTTAAAAGCCGACCGGCAGGATCCTCCTTTCGTAGGTATCATGTCTAACGGCACATCCGGCGATGTGAACAATATCGATGTCAAAAGCCCTGAACCATCATATAAGCCTTATGAGAAAATACGAATTGTCGCCAATGATGTGGCGCAGGAAGTATTAAAGGTATATAAAACGGTTCAGCACAAGGATTGGGTGAAACTGGGCGCCGCGCAGTCTGAGCTGCCGTTGCAGGTCAGGAAACCCACTAAAGAGATGATCGCACGCGCCGAAAGAGTACTCACCCGTCCCGATACGGTTAAGCCTGCCCATGGACTGGAAGCAACTTATGCGCGATGGATGTTACAGGCTGAGGAAAGATGGCCCGACCAGGTAGATATCATCCTGCAGGCCTTTCGTATCGGGGATCTCGGCATTGCCGCTATTCCTTTTGAAGTATTTGCAGAAACAGGGTTGGAGCTGAAAGCCCGCAGTCCCTTCAAGCCCTCTTTTACCATTGAGCTGGCTAACGGTAGCTATGGATACCTACCGACTCCCGAACAGCATCAGTTGGGAGGCTATGAAACCTGGTTAGGCAGCAATATGGTGGAGAAGCAGGCCACGAGAAAGATTGTGGCAGAACTGCTTAAATTGTTTGAAAAAATAAAATAGCGATGGATCGAAAGTGGGGGATAGGATAGTGAGCAATAAGATGGGATTTTAATAATAAGGTTTAAACCATTATTTATGATGAGAGAAATAAAGCGAACCCTGGTTTTTATTGTTTTTGTATTTACCTGCTTTTTTTCCCTGCGCGCGCAGCAGGCGGGGGACAGGGTTTTTCGCGCGGGGGCCGCTACGGTTAATATAACTCCCCCGCTAGGGTTGGGGATAGTAGGTAATTTTGGCAATCCCCCGCCCGCCGCGCATATTCATGACGAGCTGCATGCCCGTTGCCTGGCGCTGGATGACGGAACTACGCGATTGATATTCGTAATAGCCGACAACGTGGGGATCAGCCAGGTGGTGTTTGACGAAGCGAAAAGATTGATCTATAACGAAACCTTTACGCCGAGGGAGCAGGTTCTCCTGGCTGCCAACCATACGCATTCTGCCGTCAGCGCCGGGGGAAAAGGCGAAAAAAGAAGGGGATGGAATGAACGCGGAGAACTGGATGAATACCAGGGCTTTCTCGCGCGACGTATAGCCGATGGCGTTAGAATGGCGATTAATAATCTGGAGCCGGCCCGGATCGGGTGGGGAGTGGGCCGCGTTCCCCAGCATGTGTTCAACCGCCGCTGGAAAATGAAATCGCCTGTTCTTAATCCCTTTGGCGAGAAAGACCAGGTAAGAATGAACCCGGGTCGCCTCAACCCGGATCTACTGGAGCCGGCCGGACCCACGGATCCGGGCGTTTCATTTATTTCCGTTCAGTCCCGCGAAGGCCGTCCTTTGGCGCTGCTCGCCAATTATTCGCTGCATTATGTGGGCGGCGTACCCGACAATCATATTTCAGGCGATTATTTTGCCGTATTTGCCGACCGGATACAGGAGCTGTTAAAGGCCGACCGGCAGGATCCCCCTTTCGTAGGCATTATGTCTAACGGCACATCCGGCGACGTGAACAATATCAATTTCGCCGCGCCCGCAGAGCAGCATAAACCCTATGAGAAAATGCGCATCGTAGCCGATGATGTTGCGCAGGAAGTGATAAAGGTATATAAGACGGTTCAGCACAAGGATTGGGTGAAACTGAGCGCTGCGCAGTCGGAGCTTCCGTTGCAAGTAAGGAAACCTGACAAGCAAATGATTACGCGCGCTGAAAAAATACTCTCCCGTCCTGATACGGTTAAGCCTGCGCATGCGCTGGAAGCAACTTATGCCCGAAGGATGATACAGCTTGAGCAGGAATGGCCCGACCAGATAAAGATCATCTTGCAGGCATTTCGTATCGGGGATCTCGGCATTGCCGCTATTCCTTTTGAAGTATTTACAGAAACCGGGTTGGAGTTGAAAGCCCGGAGCCCGTTCAAGCCCTCTTTTACCATTGAACTGGCTAACGGCAGCTATGGATACCTGCCTACTCCCGAACAGCATCAGTTAGGAGGCTATGAAACCTGGTTGGGCACCAACATAGTGGAAAAGCAGGCCACTAGAAAGATTGTGGCAGAACTGCTTAAACTGTTTGACAAAATAAAATAACTGCTTTTAGAAAGCGGCGGTTATAAGGCTGGAATATAGTTATAAGACCTAAACCTGTTGTTATGATGAGAGAAATAAGACGGACCCTGACTTGTATTGTTTTTGCATTTGCCTGCCTCTTTTCCCTGCGCGCGCAGCATACGGAGGGCAAGGTTTTCCGGGCAGGGGCGGCGACCAGCAACATTACGCCAATGGTCGGTTCTTCGATCAACGGAAACCTGAAAGATGTTCTTGTCAGGCATATTCATGATGAAACGCATGCCCGTAGTATTGTGCTGGACGATGGAAATACCCGGCTGGCTATCGTGGTATCGGATCTCTGTATGGTATACCGGGAAACATTAGACGAAGCCAAACGCCTGGCGAGTAAGATAACGGGCATCCCCGTGGAAAACATGATGATGTCGGCCACGCATACGCATTCCGGGGGTACGGCCTGCTCGGTATTTCAAAGCGATCCGGATAAGGACTATCTTAGGTTTCTTACGCAACGCATTGCGGATGCGGTCGTAAGGGCAAATAATAACCTGGCGCCGGCGCGCATAGGCTGGGGTGTGGGAAGCGAACCCTCGCAGGTGTTTAACCGCCGTTGGAAGATGAAGCCCGGCAAACCTCTGACCAATCCCTTTGGCGGAACAGACCAGGTAAAGATGAATCCGGGGATAGGCAATCCCGATTTGCTGGAGCCCGCAGGCCCCACCGATCCGGGCCTGCCCATTATTTCTGTGCAGACCCCTGAGGGCCGCCCCATTGCCTTACTGGCTAATTACTCCTTACACTATGTGGGCGGAACAGGCCCCGGGGAAATATCGGCGGATTATTATGGCATGTTTGCCCGGCGCATGCAACAACTGCTGCAGGCCGATCATCAGGATCCTTCCTTTGTAGCCATTATGTCCAATGGAACCAGCGGCAATATCAACAATGTTAATTTCGGAGGAGCGCTGGCTCCTGCTGCCGCTCCGTACAGCCGCATGCGGCAGGTAGCCAATATCGTAGCGGCGGAAGCATATAAGACCTATCAGCGTATTCAATACCAGGATTGGATCTCGCTGAGCGCGCTTCAAAAAGAAATAACCCTGGGCGTGAGGCTGCCCGGCAAGGAAGAACTGGCGCGGGCCAAAGCGATCGTAGCTAAGGCAGATGGGCCGGTGATGAATACGATAGAGGAAATTTATGCCCGGGAGACCATTCTCATAAATGAATACCCTAAAGAGGTTTCCGTGATCTTGCAGGCTTTTCGCTTGGGCGATCTCCTCATTGCTGCGGCGCCCTGCGAGGTATTTGTTGAGATCGGGCTCGATTTTAAAGCAAAAGCTCCTTTTAAACCAGCGTTCATGATTTCTTTAGCCAATGGATACAACGGCTATCTGCCCACGCCTGAGCATCATAAGCTCGGCGGTTATGAAACCTGGAGGGCCCGTTCCAGCTATCTTGAAACAAACGCTTCAGTAAAAATTATGGAAACCATTTTTGGTTTGGCGCAGAAGCTTAAGCAAGAACAACCGAAACAATAGCGCCTGGATCTGGCCGCCTGTTGATTCGCGTCAGATCCAATGAAAACCGCGCCCATGAATAATGATCCGACAGCAAAATCTTTGAAAAAAATATACATATGAGACGAATCGATGGAAAAAGAAAGAAGACCCGACAGCCTGGATTTATGGGTTTTTGTATTGCATTATTGTTTTTTATAACGGGGTGTGTAGGCGAAAACAAGGATCGCCTGCAAAAAGCAATGGACAGTTTTCAACTGGAGCCCGGCCTGCGCATTGAGCTGGTTGCTGCCGAGCCAACCGTCATAGACCCGGTGGCGCTGGCTTTTGACGAAGACAGAAATATGTATGTGGTGGAAGATCGCGGCTATCCCGATTCTTCGGATGGGGGAACGCCTACAACGCTGGGACGTATCGCCTTGCTGAAGGATACCGATGGCGATGGAAAATATGACCACCGGTCGGAATTTGTCGAGGGCCTCACATACCCCAATGGCGTACTTCCCTGGCGCGGGGGGATCTTTGTTACCTGCGCGCCGGATATATATTATTTCAAGGATACAACGGGAGACGGCATCGCGGATATCCGAAAAGTTGTGCTTACGGGCTTTAGCGCTGATAAGACCGCGCAGATCCGGGTCAGCACTCCAATATTGGGGTTGGATGGATGGGTGTATATATCAGGAGGATTGAATAGCGGCAAGATCATTTCCCCGGAACATCCCGAACGCCCTGCTGTTTCCTATACCTCCGCGGACGGTCGTTTTCATCCGGAAACCCTGGAGTTCCAGGTCACAGGCGGCGCCAGTCAATATGGTCTCAGCTTCGACCGCTACGGCCGTCGTTTCGGCTGTTCCAATCGTCATCCTATCCAACAGATCGTTCTTGAGCCGCGGAGCCTGAGTCGTAACCCGCATCTTTTGTTTTCACAGACCATTCAAAATGTTTCTGCTTCGGAAGCGGAAGCAAAGGTATTTCCCATCAGCGGCGCGATTACTTCTGCTGATTTTATTCCCAAATTGATTGGCCGTTCGCATACCGGGACCTTCACTTCAGCTTGCGGTCTGCTGGTGTTTAACGGGACCGCTCTCGCGCCTGAGCACCGGGGCAACGCCTTTATTTGCGAGCCCGCCCAGAATTTAATTCAACGCCAGATCATGCATCCGCAGGGCGTCAGTTTTTCTTCCTCCCTGCCTTACGAGGAACGCGAGTTTTTATCGTCCACCGATGAATGGTTTCGTCCGGTATTTCTGCAGCATGGGCCCGAAGGCGCGCTCTATATCGCAGATATGTACCGGAAAGTGATCGATCATCCCTCTTATGTTCCGGAAGAAGCCCGGGCCTTGCTGGATTTTGAAAGTGGGAAAACGGATGGAAGGATCTATCGCATCGTCAGGAAGGATTTTCGCAGTAGTAATTCAGCGCCGCCCTTGCTGAGTTCGAAATCATCTCCGCAACAACTCCTTCAGGCGCTGGAGTCGCCGGAAGAATGGGAACGCGAAACCGCGTATCGGCTGCTGCTCGAGCACAAGGAAGCTTCATTGGTCCCAGAATTAAAACGGATCGCTGCGCAAGCTGCCTTACCAGAAACCCGCGTCCGCGCCTTATGGGCGCTTCATGCGTATGGCGCGCTGGACGACAACGATATTATTCAGGCATTTGCAGATAAAGAGGGCGGCATGCGCGAGCAGGCGGCATCGCTGTCGGAGGAATTGATCAAACAATACCCCCGGTTAATGGATGCTGTAATAGCCGCCGCTTCGGATACCGCTGCAAGGGTTCGCTTTAACGCTGTCCTTGCCCTGGGTTCCCTGGAAGGCCCTTCCGTTGTTGAGGCAATGGCGAAGGTAGCGGCGCGCGACGGCGCCGATCGATGGGCAAGGGCGGCGGCGCTAAGCGGCATCGGATCGCGTCTGCCGGCATTCTTGCAGGCTTTCCAGACCCAAAAGACCCCTGATCCGCAGGCTTTTTCAGCAGTAATGCAGGACCTGGGTCGTTTATTCGGCAATGGCGCTTCATTGGCTGAATGCCGGCTCCTGTTAAAAAACACGATTTCGGATGATCATGCATTAACCGGCGATCAATCCTGGAAAATACATACTGTTCTCGGATTGGCGGAAGGCTTAAGCGGTCGCCCGGAAATGAAGGCTGTTCAGGGTAATCTGCTGCAGGGGTTATTGGGAAGAAATGCGGCTGCGGAAGAAAAAAGATCCCTGGATGCCTTTATCGCCGCCGCCGTTAAAATTGCGCAGGACGGGAAAAACGCCGCCGGGATGCGCATGGTCGCCGCCAATCTCCTTGGTTACAGCGATTTTGAAAAAACGGGCAGCGCATTGAAAAACCTGCTTGGCGCCCGCAATCCGCCTGAGGTACAGCTGGCGGCTGTTTCTTCGTTGGCGCGTATGGGCGATGCGCGGGGAGGGAAACTGCTGATGGAAAAAGAAGCCTGGTCTAATTATACGCCGAGCGTAAGGTCGGCGGTGATCGCGGCTATGGTTTCAAAGCCGGTATTTATTCATTTGCTTTTTTCGGCGATAGAAGAAGGGGTGGTTACGGCCCCGGAAATTTCGGCTATGGATAGAGAAAGGCTGATCAAAAACAAGAGCGTTGATATCAGCGATAAGGCAAAATCTCTGTTCAAAGAACTGGAGGGCGGCGGAAGAATGCAGGTATACGAGAGTTACCGCGATATCCAGGTCAAGCCTGATAATGCAGCGAAGGGCAAGGAAGTCTTTAAAAAAGCATGTTCCGTCTGCCATTCGCATGGCGGCGAGGGCGGAAAGGTAGGCCCCGATCTGACAGGCATCAGCAACCAACCGGTGGACGCGCTGCTGCTGCATATTCTAGTCCCGAATTATGAAGTGTTGCCGGCCTACCAGGCGATCACCGTACAGACCAGCGACGGGCGTACGCTGACGGGCTGGCTGGTGGCGGAAACAGAAAACAGCATGACCCTTCGCACTTCGTTTGGGTCGGATGAATCCATACTCAGAACGAATATTAGTTCGCTGACGAATTCGGGATTATCATTGATGCCCGACGGATTGGAAAAGACCATTACAAAGGAAGAACTGGCGGACCTGATCGCATTTTTAAAAGCCGGTCGCTGACGAATAGCTGGTTTAAATGATTCAGGGATAAAGCCGGTTATCCGTTCTTATTCCGCCGTATAAGATTATTGAGCGCTTCAGGCATTGTCAGTATATTGCAGGAAGGCCCGAAATACAACTGAACTTAAAAGACAGCATAATGCAAAAACTAAGAATGGCCTCGCTTGTATTGAGTTTGGCGCTGTTGTCAGGGGGAGCATGTCTTGCCCAGGCTCCTGCCGGCAAAAACCCGGGAAAACCCGTTTCAAAAAACAAGCCGATCAAACTGTTTAATGGGCGCAATCTCGACGGATGGTATACCTTTTTACAACATCGCGGACGCGATACCGATCCTAAACAGGTATTCACGGTAAAAAATAAAATGATCCGAATATCGGGAGAGGAGTTCGGCTGTATCACCACGAATGAGGAATATGAAAATTACAAGCTCACGGCGGAATTCAAATGGGGACCGCAAACTTTTCCTCCCCGCGAGCATAAGGCGCGGGACAACGGGATCCTTGTGCATTCCCAGGGCGAGGACGGAGGCTATTCTGGTATCTGGATGCATTCCATCGAATGCCAGATCATCGAAGGCGGCACAGGGGATATCCTGGTCGTAGGAGATAAGACGGATAAGTTTTCGGCAACCAGTCCAACGGCTCCGGAGAAACATAAGGGCGCTTATGTTTATCAACCCGGAGGCCAATTGGTCACTATTAACGGGGGGCGGATCAACTGGTGGGGCCGCGATCCGGAATGGCAGGATGTGCTGAACTTCAGGGGGAAACAGGATGTGGAGAGGCCGATAGGCCAGTGGAACAAACTTGAATGCATAGCCGAAGGAGATTCCATCAGCATATTTCTGAATGGGGTCTTGGTCAATAAGGCCTTTAACGTAAGACCTTCCAGGGGCAGGATCCAGATACAGTCGGAGGGAGCCGAGATCTTTTTTAGGCGTATACTGCTTCAAAAAATTGAATCGCAATAAATATTTCAATAATATTTGTCAAAAACGCTCAGTTTATTCTTTTATTAATGCTTAAAATTTTGTGTTATGCCTGATCAGATTAAACCTTTACGGATATTGGTAGTAGGATGCGGAAATATGGGGTCCTCTCATGCTTTTGCCTATCAAACGGAAGATGGCTTTGAGATTTGCGGCCTGGTCTCCACCGGGAAAACCAAGGAGGCGTTAAATGAAAAACTGGGAGGGGGATATCCGCTGTTTGACGATTTTGAAAAAGCGCTTGCCGCAACGAATCCGGATGCTGTATGTATTTCCACCTATCCTGATACGCATGAAAGATACGCCATAGCCTGCCTGGAAAGAGGATGCCATGTATTTATAGAAAAGCCGCTTGCGGATTCTGTTGAAGGCGCCGAGCGCGTAGCTGCGGCGGCCAAAAAATCCAATAAAAAACTGGTGGTTGGGTATATTTTACGTCATCATCCTTCCTGGGAGCGTTTTGTGCAGCTTTCGCAGGAATTGGGAAAGCCATTGGTGATGCGAATGAATCTCAACCAGCAAAGCGATGGAAGCATGTGGACTCTGCATCGGAATCTGATGAAGAGCCTGAGCCCCATAGTGGATTGCGGCGTGCATTATATTGACGTCATGTGCCAGATGGCGCGATCAAAACCTGTGCTGGTCAGCGCTATTGGCGCCAGGCTTACGGAAGAGATCCCCGCGGGGAATTACAATTATGGTCAGCTGCAGATCCGGTTTGAAGATGGTTCGGTGGGATGGTACGAAGCTGGCTGGGGCCCGATGATCAGTGAAACGGCATTTTTTGTGAAGGATGTCATAGGTCCCAAAGGTTCCGTGTCGATAGTGGCCAAAGGAGCCGGCGGCGAAGGGAAATCAAGTTCGATAGAAGCGCATACTAAAACAGAATCGCTTCGCGTGCATTACGCCGACCTGGATAAAAACGAAAGATTCCTTAAAGAAGATTCCTGGATAAATCTTGAAGACGAGCCCAATCACCAGGAATTGTGCAACCGGGAGCAGCGTTATTTTTTAAAAGCCATTCGCGAGAATATTGACCTTACGGATCATGTACAAGACGCGGTTAACAGTTTGCGGATCGCTTTTGCCTGCGATGAATCGGTCCGCACCGGACGGATGATTGCCTTATAGTTGCCGGATCTGGCGAATGTTTTAAAACCCCTGGGGTGATCGGTTGACGTTTTACCAGGGGTTTTTAGTAGTTGTTTGTGAACGGCGCCCCGGAAACCAAGCGAATCGGCGCGATCGGGGAATAGCGTTTATAGTTATATCTTGATAAATATCTTTTTCCGGTACAGGAAATACATGACCAGCCAGACCAGGATCAGCCCCCCAAACGCATCCAATGCCGGCTGGAAATCTTCGGGAAGCGGCGCGTACAGGCCAGAGAAGATCCGTTTTGAGATCTGCGCAAAGGGAACGAAACGATAAACCAGGTAAATGGTCAGCGAATTCATGCCGATAACATGAAAAAAGAAAGCCCATTTCCTGATCTTCCATACGTCGATCACCTGGTAAAACAGGGCCAGGGAAAGAAAAGCCATTCCTGCAGTCAGTAAGATAAATGAACTTGACCAGAGATGTTTGTTGATGGGGAAATGCAATCCCCATACAAGTCCCAGGGCAATCCCCGCCACGCCGGCGAGGATCAGCAATTGGATCTTCTTCCGTTCCTTTTTATCAGATTGCAGGATATCGCCGGCTATTGATCCCAACACAGTGAGGCAAAGCGCTGGTAATTGGGTAAGCAGGCCGTTTTCATCGTAAGTTTTCTGCACCAGCCGGCCCGGTAGAAAATGGCGGTCTATCCATCCTACCAGGTTCCCCTCGAAAGAAAGATCGCCGGCGCCATATCCTGGCACGGGGATAAGAAATAATGCTGCGTAATAGAATATCAGGATACCGGCTACCCACCACAGGCGTTTCACCAACGAGAAGTTCAGGTACAGCAGGGCGGCGGCGAATCCTGCTACGCCAATTCTGCCGAGTACGGTGCCCAGGCGTATGTTGGAGGGTTCGAAGAAAGTAATCGGCGTATTTTTATCTATGATGCCGAGTATGATCAGGACGATCATCCTGCGGAAGGCCTTTCGGTACAGGTACTGTTTACTCAGGCCCGTGGCCAGTCCCTTATTCAGGGAAAAAGGAATGGAAACGCCGGCAATGAAAAGGAATAGGGGGAAGATAAAATCATAAAAAGTAAAACCATTCCAGGCCGGATGTTTTAACTGCTGCGCCAGCACATCTACCCAATGCCAGCTGGTTTTGCCGTTCAGAAGTACGATAAAAGCGCCGCCTCCGGAAATCAGTAGCATGTCAAATCCTCTGAGGGCGTCTATGGAGAACAGGCGGTTCGATTTTTTCGCGATAGGTTGTGCTGATGTGTTCATGAGTTGGGGCTTCTGCGACGGTTTATATTTAGGAATATAAAATACCTGCTATGTTCTTTAAGGAGTCCTGCTTCTCTCTATACCAAACTATTAAAATAAGATAAAATAACGAGACTACCCGCGATATTTTATCAGCCAATGAGATAGGGCCGGTAATAAGAGCTGGCTAACGATCAATCTTATTAAAGACGAATTCCGATAGACGTATAACTATTCCTAATCGCCTTTAATTCTTCTTATAAAATAAGAGAGTTCGCTTCTGTTCCACCCCGCGAAACGACCGCGTTGTACCACCAGTTCATTGCCATCAGGACGATCCAGGAAATAATGAAATACAAATTTTTCCCGGGGATATTTCCAGCCCAGCACCTGCCCGAACCGTAGATCGTTGAACACCAGCGTGTCGCCCCATTTTTCCACGGTATAGAACTGCTGGGAAAAACGCATCAGGTAGTGCAGGTCGGGGTGGCCTTTCACGGGATCCAATAAGGAGTCGTTCCGGGGAAAATATTTGAAATCGATCTTTTTTCGACTATCCAATAGCGATCGAAAGCCGACATGATAGCCTTCGTCATTTCCTGCCACTACATACCATAAAAGATTATTCATAGGAGTAGGAGTGGTAAAGTACCGGCTATAAGGAATAGCCTGTTCGCGTAAAATACCGGTCACTTCTCTGTCGATCCTTGTTTTGTTAAAGATGCAGATGCCGAGATAAAAGAAAGGAATGAATAAACCGAATCTCCACCAAAACCGCCTGCGACGATTAAAGCTGTTTATAAGGAACAGCATGACGACGGCTATTCCCGGCCAGATGGAAAAAAGAGGGTCTGCAACATATATGGCGTTAAAGGAAACCCGGAGATGGCTGAAGGGTTCGAACCATCCCACGCCATAGTTGTTAAAGCCATCCAGCAATAAATGGAGGAATACCTCGGTCGCGAAAAAGATCAGCCATTTGCTAAAGCGAATATTACGCGGGCGATGGATCCGCTCTGCAGCCATCGCGAGTACCGGCGAGATCAGCGCTGCAAATAGAAGGGAATGCGTGAACCCCCTGTGCGCCAGCAGGTTTTCCGGAATACTCATCCAGAATCCGGCGACAAAGTCGATGTCCGGCGCGCTCTGCGCGAGGGCGCCCCAAAGCATAGCTTTTTTTCCAAAGCCCTTTCCAAAAAAAGCCTCGCCGACGCAGGCGCCCAGCGCTATATGGGTAAGAGAATCCATTTCAGGAATAAAGCCGACCTAAAAGATTAACCGTTAACAGGATAGAATGACCCTGCAAATGTATCATTTCCGGACTGTTTTCGATTGTTATTTCCATGGTCTTCATGAAGAAGGCTTTTTAAATAACGGCATAACAGCAAAAGCGGGATCGCTCGGACGGTATTCGAAGAAATATATTTTAAATAACAGGATGAGCGGGCGGAAGCGTTTCTGCTAAATTTAAAAGATGGCTTTTACGGTACTCCAGCGGAGTCATCCCAATCTTTTTTTTAAAGAAGAGATTAAAATGAGATTGATTGCGAAAGCCGCATTCATAAAGAATATGCATAACGGGGTCGTCGCTTTCGACCAGCATCTTGCAGGCATTGCTTATGCGGATCTCTACAATAAAATTGGTAAAGGATTTCCCGGTATGGCGTTTAAAGTAACGGGAGAAAGAAGAGGTATTCATAAACACAATGGATGCCGCTTTTTCCAAGGCTATATCTTCCCTGAAATTTTTAAAGATATAATCGCAAATGGCGTTTATCCGCCGCGCATCCTCCATACGGGTGGGGGTCATAAAACCTTCTCCGCTCAATAGCGTATATTGATTACAGCGGGAAAGAATATCGAGTATGGTCAGTAGAATGAGGTAACGCTGCATCCCGGTTTCCTGCAAGAGATCGCTCATATGCCGGGCAATGATCTTTCTTACCGGCCCCTGAAAGCTCATACCGCGTTTGGCAATATGGATCAGCTTTAATATCTCGGCGGTCTCGGGTATGTCTTTCCTGTCCAGTCCTATATTATCGGGAGAGAAACGGATCACCATCGTGTCGACCAGCTTTTTGGACCCGGGCTGGTAGTAGTCTGCGTCGCTTTTCCAGAGATGGGGCAGCCCTGCGCCTACCAGCGTCAGTTCCCCGGGCGCAAATCGCTTTATGTTGTTGCCCACAAACCTGGTTCCTGTACTTTGGACAATATAATTTAATTCAAGCTCGGGATGAAAATGCCAGGGAACAAAAAAATGAGCGCCTGTGAATCGGGCGGCGTGAAAGGATGCGTCGGGATTATTTACGACTTTTACGAATTTGGGTCGCATGTCAGTATTAATTGCATGTCAATATTAAAAATACGGATATTTTGGCCAGGCTGCCCTTGTTCGTGCAAAAAAAACATTGGAAAATGCTTTTATATTAATTGATTGTTCGGATCATGAATGGTAGTTTTATTTATATTAAAACCAATCAAGATGGGAAAGTTTAAAAAATTATCAATGGCGGATAAAGCCGCGTTTGACGCCGATGGATATGTTGTTGTAAAGTCTTTTTATTCAAAAGAAGAAATTGATCTTTTAATGCAGGCGGCGGAAAATGATAATGTGATCAGGCGCAATACCTATGGAAGGCAGGATAAAGAGGGCAATACGACCAAACTGGCGCTATGGTATGATTTAAGCGATAATATATACAGCAGGTTTGCCCGTTCCGAAAGGATGTACAAGGGAGTTGAATTGTTGCTGAACGATCAGCCGGCTCATTTTCATACCAAGCTCATGCAGAAGGAACCCTTTGTAGGGGGCGCTTGGGAGTGGCACCAGGATTATGGTTATTGGTACAACGACGGCTTTTTATTTCCCGACATGATGAGCGTGATGGTGGCCTTATCGGAAGCCAACAGGGAAAACGGATGTTTGCAGGTGATCAGGGGATCTCATTTGATGAGTAGGGTAGAGCATGGTATGGCTGGCGGGCAGAAAGGCGCCGATATGGAAAAAGTAAATGTAGCCCTCGAACGCATGGAACTGGTATATGTGGAATTAGAACCCGGCGATACCTTGTTTTTTCACAGCAATCTCCTGCATCGTTCCGATAAAAATACCAGCGCCGCGCCAAGATGGTCGTTGATCTCTACTTTCAACCTGGTAAAAAATAAGCCGTATAAAGAACAACATCCTTCCTGTTATACGCCCATTGAACCCATTCCCGACGAAATGATCATGAAAGGCGATCATCTCCTACATACGGTAGACGCAGGTTTTCGCCGTCCGCATGATCAGCCGGGAGCCATTAAAAAATAAGGCCCGTCGGCAGAAGCAGAACCTGCCTGTTAACATTATTAATTTTTAATTTTAATAGATGACGAAAAGAAGAGATTTTATCAAAACAACCCTGATGGGCGCCGCAGGGGCTGGCATTGGCAGCATCGGCTTTAGCGCCAAGTCGTACGCTTCGATCTTAGGGGCCAACAATCGGGTTAACCTTGCCGTTATCGGGATACATGGAATGGGGCAGGCGCATATCCAATCTTATTCGAAGTTAAAGGACGTGTCGGTCAGCGCGCTCTGCGATGTAGACAGCAACCTGTTTAACGAAAGGATCAAAAAGCATTTTACAGATAAAAACCTGCCTAAGCCTAAAACCTTTACGGATATGAGAAGGCTTTTTGAAGATAAGCAGGTTGACGCTGTTTCGATCGTGACGCCCAATCACTGGCATGCGCTGGCGGCAATATGGGCGATTCAGGCTGGCAAACATGTATCCGTGGAAAAACCTTGCTGTTATAATTTTTACGAGGGACAGAAGCTGGTGGAAGCTGCCGAAAGATACAAGGTTATTGTACAGGATGGCGCCGAGCAGCGCAGCAACCCCTGCGCGCAGACAATGGCGGCTTTCCTGCATGCGGGAAAGCTTGGCGAAGTGTATATGGCAAAAGGTCTTTGTTATAAATGGCGGGATACGATAGGTAAAACTCCCGATGAGCCTGTTCCTGCTGGAGTTGATTATGATCTCTGGCTGGGCCCCGCGCCCAAACGCCCGTTCTCGAAAAACCGTTTTCATTACAACTGGCATTGGAACTGGGATTATGGCAACGGGGATATGGGCAACCAGGGCGTTCATGAGATGGATATCGCCCGCTGGGGGCTTGGCGTTAGCTTGCCTACAAAGATCACGGCTATGGGCGGGCATTTTATGTTTGACGACGACCAGCAAACGCCCAACGATATGATTGCTGTGTTTGAATTCCCCAATGCTGATGGAGGAGGAGATAAGAAAAAGATACTGCAGTTTGAAGTAAGGCATTGGATCAGCAACCGCGAAGGCGTAAAAAGCGAAAATCCTCAGCAAGGCAATGATTATATGATCAGCGCCGACAATACCGTCGGCAACCTGTTCTTTGGCGCGAAAGGATTTATGACAAAGAATGTCAATGAGTGGCAGGCCTTTATGGGAAAAGAACGCGTTCCGGGCGAAAAGGGGGCCGGGCTGGGGGATCACTACCAGGATTTTGTACAGGCGATCCGGGCAAATGATCAACGCCAGGCCAATGGCGACATACGGGAAGGGTTTTATTCCTGCGCGCTTATCCATTTTGCAAATATCTCTTTTCGGCTGGGCAAGACCCTCAACTTCGACCCCGTGAAGATGCAGTTCATCAACGATCCCGAAGCCAATGCTATGATGACCCGTAAATATCGAGCTCCTTTTATTATACCGGATAAACCTTAGCCGGATGAAAATATTGCCTATGGTTAAGAGCGGCGCATGCCGCTCTTTTTATGCGCCTCTGGTTGTCGGATTACTTTTGTTTTGAGCAATTGCCCCGCGGAGTAAGCGGCTCCTGATCTTTCCAATTATTTAACTCTCTGAGGCCGGCCTGGTCATGACCTGCCTGGCGGTCATGTAAGAATATTTGCCTGTTTGGTTTCAGGGAGAGGAAAAGGCATTAAATTTAGCGGAACAAAATCAGACCAGATGAAAAAACTATTGTTATTGCCTGTTTACTTATGCCGACCGATATCGGGTTTTTCGGATAAATTGAAAAAGCTATTGTTATTGCAGTCTGGCTTACTGATAGGATTGCTGGTATTCGGGCAGCAGGAGATCATTCGATTGTATCCTGGCAAGGCGCCTGGCTCTGAAGCATGGGATTGGAAGGAAGAGTTGAGACAGGATGGCGATGATCCCCAAAGCTCCCGGGTATACAATGTTGTGGATCCCAGCTTAACGGTATTCAGGCCTAACGGCGACGCCCGGTCGCGAACAGCGATCATCATTGCCCCGGGTGGAGGTTTTCTAAGACTGGCATTTGAGAAAGAAGGAACGGAGGTTGCCGAATGGTTAGCTAAAAAGGGAGTGACCGCATTTGTGCTTAAGTACAGGTTGAACCATACAACGGAAGGAAGATCTTCTGTCGGTCAGGCTGAGAGGTATGGGAAGGTGGTCGAGCTGGCGATGCAGGACGGGCTGGAAGCCGTAGCTTATGTTCGCAGGAACGCGGAAAAATACCATATCGCTCCTGACAGGATCGGGTTTATGGGATTCTCTGCGGGTGGAACGGTAACAATGTCGGTAGCCATGAGCTCCAAAGAAGTTAACCGTCCCGATTTTATCATACCTGTCTATCCCTATTTTGCCGCAGCCATTGGCCATAAAGCGCCTACCGAAAAAATGCCGGCTTTTATCTGCGTGGCATCGGATGACGGCCTGCGACTGGTTCCGCAAAGCATCGATATTTATAATAAATGGATCGCCGCCGGACAAGCAGCGGAACTGCATATTTACGAAAAAGGCGGGCATGGATTTGGGATGAGTAAGCAGGGAATACCTACTGATAGCTGGATTGAACGCGCCGGCGAATGGTTAAAAGGTAGGGGATTGCTGGAGCCCGGTATAGCTAAATAAGCCCAATCGAACAAATCTCGAAACATTTTTTGGAAGATCTAGAACGTATAAACTTGTCGGTTATTTTAAAACAATTTACCGGCAATTGTATTCGATGGTCTCTGGATGTCCCCAGTTGAAAAAGCCTGCATGTCCAGCATAGTTTCTTCCAAAGCCCAGCGGAAGGCCTGCCGTATTATAACCTGTTGCGCCAACTGGATTATTTTTACTGAAATCCCTCAATACAAATTGCAAAACGATATTGGCGGACAGGTAACTTACTTTAGAATCGTAACCGTAAGGATACGGTTTAATCAGGTTCCCATCATCATCATAAGAATAAACAATGGCTTCAGCCGGGCCGTCAGGAATATGCTGTGTGGGATAGATCTGGCGTCTGGTTTCTGCAATCACTCTTCCGTATGTATCATAGGTAATATTATTGCTTACAAAGGTATCGAGGCCGGCTCCGCGCAGCCAGATGCTATCCGTGAAGACCTTGTCGCCCTTCCAAACATATTTGTGCAGCCAGTAATAATCGCCGGGCTCGCGCGAATAATCCGATCGGTAACCAACCTGCCTGTTGTTTTTATCGTAGGTTCAGTAATAAAGCTGGGCAACCCCGGCGCCTGAATACAGATCAAATATTAGGCTGTCCGGCCGGTTGTTTTGGCCGTAGTAGAACGTGCCGGTTTTTGTTTCACCACCTACGGGAAGATGGGATTGGGTAATTTTTTTCAGGCTACATTGTTTGTTTTGCCCGCCACCCGGTTTCCATTGGTCTAAAACTTTTTGACAACCAGTAAACCAAATGGATGATAGCGCCAGGAAAAAGAAATAAATGGCCTTTTTCATAACACGTTGTTTTAATAACATGAAGGTAGACTCGAATTATCCCCTGACTTCCTGATTAAAATCAGGAATGCGGATGAGTTTGGGATTCTTTTCCGAAAGCTTGCCTTTGAAAGGTTTTTGTTCTCTCTGCTGTTTGCGAAATTTGGTTTTTGGGATTTTTTTGATAATTTCACTTATTACTTAGCGACTGATTGTTTTGGAACAGACTTCTCTGCATAACGAAAACGAACTGCTGCAACGGGTGTCCGAAGGCGATGAAACTGCTTTTAGGACGCTTTATGATCATTATCGTAAAAAGATATATGCGTTAGGTTATTTTTTAACTAAGTCTGAAAACTCTGCCCAGGAACTGGTGCAGGACGTTTTTTTGAAAATATGGGAAAAGAGAAGGCAGCTTCGGGAGATTGATTATTTTAATGCATGGATGCGTACCATAGCCCGCAACACTGCCATTAATTACCTCCGTTCCAGAGCGATGGAAAAGCTTGGCCTTGACCGTCTGCAGACGCATGAAAGCAGCAATTGCTTCACTGAAAATGATGTTGCCGACCGGGAATACTCGCTATTGTTACAAGCTGCGGTGAGGCAGCTCCCGCCCCAGCAGCAAAAGGTATACGTTCTTCACCGGCAGCAGGGAATATGTCATGAAGCTATTGCCAAAGAACTTCATATATCGGTATTGACCTCCAAAAAATATATGAAACTGGCGCTTCGTTCCATAAGGCTGTTTCTGGAGCGCCGGATGGACGCTGCAATATCATTCTTTATTGTTATTTGTTTTTCCTGAATTTATTTTTTGCCTGATGGCCCCCTCAACTTTTCCTGTTTGTCTAAAGAATGGGCAGGCGACGCCTTAACCTGTCTATCCTGAAATATAAATTACTTATGAGAGAACAACGTCTCGAAGAATTATTCCGGCGATACTTGTACGATGGCCTGACCGATGCTGAAGAAACTGAGTTGTTCAAGCTTTGGCTGGATCCTTTGTTGAAAAGCAGAAGGACGCAGATCTTCAATGACCTTTACGACAGGTTGCCTGAAGGTAAAGACATGCTTGTCAGGGATGCCGATCTGATTTTTCAGCAGATAGTTAAAAGCCATGCGCCGGCGCATGGCTTGTCTGTTATAAGAAGGAGGGTTGCCTGGAAACGAATAGCTGTTGCCGCTTCTCTGACGTTGGCCATCGGGTTGGGCAGCTATTTCTTTTTATTTCCCCCTAAGGAGCAGCCATTGCAGCAAACTGTGCATCGGTTGCCATCTGATGATTTAGGAGCGCCGGTAAGAAATCGCGCGATGATCAGGCTTGCCGACGGGCAAAAGATTTATTTAGACGGCGTTGCCAATGGATCGCTGACTATGCAGGAAGGCGTGAACTTAGTGAAGTTAAATGATGGGAAGATCGCTTATAAAGCTGCTTCCGCCATATCGAATGCGACTGGTTACCATACGCTTTTTAATCCCCGTGGCAGCAGGATAATTGATGTGACGCTGGCTGATGGCAGCCGCGTATGGCTGAATGCGGGATCGTCGATCACTTATCCTGTTGCTTTTACAGGAAAGGAAAGAAACGTTTCCGTAAATGGCGAAGCCTATTTTGAAATAGCTCATGATGCATCAAACCCCTTTATAGTGAGTAAGGGGAAAATGGCTGTTAAGGTGTTGGGGACGCGGTTTAACGTGAATGCCTACGATGATGAGGCGGATACCAGGGTTACGTTATTGCAGGGTTCTGTTTTGGTGATGAATGATCAATATGCAGCAGGGATAAAGCCTGGCGAGCAGGCAATCGTGAAGACTCGTAAGATAGAAGTAGAGGGCGGCGTTGACTTGGAACAGGTAATGTCTTGGAAAGAAGGATATTTCCGGATGAAGGGCGCAGATCTGGCATCGCTGATGCGACAGATAGCCAGATGGTATGATGTGCAGGTGGAATATACAAATGAAGCGCCAAAAGCCAGGTTTGGAGGTTTGATTAACCGTGAGGTTAATTTGTCGGATGTGTTGAAAGCGCTTGAACAATACGGGGTATATACCAGGCTTGATAATGGCAAAATCATTGTTCAGTAATTAGCGGGTAATTTAAATAAAAAGCCGAAGGCGTCACTACCGCCTCCGGCTGTAAGTTTAGATTAATTAAATAATAACGATCGCTTAAGACCATTTATTCATTAACCAAACCAAAACAAAGTTATGCATTTTAAGGCTCTTTGTAATGCCGGGCATTTGCTGGCCCGGATACCCAAACAAACGCTGTTGGTAATGAAATTAACAGTAGCACTATTAATTACTGCAAGTCTCCTTGCAAATGCGGAAGGGCGCGCTCAGAAGGTAACCTTATCGCTTAAAAATGCCTCGTTGGAGCAGGTCTTCAACCAGGTAAAATCACAAACAGGATTTTCATTTATATGGGATGAATCGATGTTGAAAAGAAGTCGCCCGGTTGATATAAATGTTAAGAACGTCTCTATTCCCGAAGTAATGGATTATTGCCTGAAAGGTCAGTCCTTGGCTTACCAGATCATCGGAGAAATAATTGTCATAAAACAAGACGCGGAAATTGCCCGGCCGGTTGAAAATATTGTTAAGGCTATACCTCCGCCAATAGAAATTCATGGAAGGATAACGAATGTACAGGGCGAGCCCCTGCAAAATGTATCCGTATTTATTGTGGGAGCCCACATAGGAACGACTACAAATATTGACGGGCGTTTTACATTGCCCGCTCCTGATGATAGAAATGTGATACTTGAAGTTTCGAGCGTAGGATATCAAACCAGAGAGGTAAATATAGGGAAACGGACGGAAGTGAATATTGTATTGGAGCTGGCGGTTTCGGATTTAAGCGATGTGGTAGTGGTAGGATACGGAACAGAACGGAGAAAAGATCTTACAGGATCGATAGCTACCGTTAGTAGCCAGGAGGTTGAAGGGCGAAAGACGGTGCAGGTGTCTGATGCGTTGCAGGGCGCGATTGGCGGAATTGCCGTTACCCGTTCTTCGGGCGCTCCGGGAGAATCATCTGTTATTCGGTTTCGCGGAATTACCACTATCGGCAATAATGATCCGCTTGTTATTGTAGACGGGATTCCGGTGGCTAGCATCGACGATTTGAATCCCGGCGATATTAAGTCTATTTCTGCTCTGAAAGATGCCGCTTCCGCCTCCATATACGGGTCAAGGGCAGCTGCCGGAGTGTTATTGATCACTACTCATCGTGGTCAGAGCGGCGAAGCCAGGCTCGAGTATAATTACCAGTTCGGCAGTCAGATGCCTACACAATTGCCCGAGTATGTTGGGGCGACAAGGTATATGCAGTTGAATAACGAATACCTTACCAATGACGGCAGCGCACCCGCATTTACCGAAGAATATATTAATGCTTATCTGCAAAATAATGCGCAGTCTCCCGATGTGTATCCGATAACCGACTGGCAGGCGGTCTTGCTTAAGAATAGCGCTCCCCGGCATGTGCATAACCTCTCTTTTTCTGTAGGGTCTGAAAAGGTCAAAACGAGAGCTTCCCTGGGATACTCCGATATCCAAGGTTTGTATAAGAATCTGTCATTTGAGCGATTTACCCTTCAGATTAACAACGATTTCAAAATTACCGACAAACTGTCGGCAAGTATGGATGTCGCAGCAATGCGGAACGATAACCGGAAGACGATTGTCACTAATGGAGATAACCCATTATTTATTGCCCGGCTGTTTCCTCCGATTTTGTATGATGATGTGTACAGTGATGGAAGGTTTGCGCCGGGAAAAGACGGGCTGAACCCATTGGCGCAGATATTGAACGGAGGGTTCGACAGAACGTATAATAACCTTATTCGCGGACGGTTGCTTGTGAATTTTAAACCCTTCCGTGGATTTACGCTTACAGCAATAACCGCTCCCTCTTTCCGCTTTTCCAGGCAGACAATTTTTTCAAAAAGGATCGGGTTTACTTCCCTGGATGATCCTTCCCTGGTAGTGAATTATAATCAGTCGAATACCACGCTGAATGAGAGTAGGCCCTATAGTTATACTTTTAATGCGCAGCTGCTGGCTGACTATGCCACAACGATTGCAGCCAAACATAATATAGGAATATTGGCAGGCTACGAGGAAAACTATGGGTACGACGAATACCTGACAGCCTACAGAGGCGCTTTTTCAGTTGTCAATTACCCTTACCTCGACAATGGATCGCTGGCTTTGAGAGGCAATACCGGAGGAGCGGCGGAGAGATCATTGCGGTCTTTTTTTGGAAGGCTGCGGTACAATTTTGACAATAGATACTATCTGCAGGCCAACCTGAGGATTGACGGCTCTTCCCGTTTCGGCGCAGACAACCGATGGGCTTTGTTTCCTTCTTTTTCTGGCGGTTGGGCGGTCTCGGAAGAGGGCTTTTTTAAATCAGGAAGAATATCGGAAACGATGTCTCTGTTTAAGATTCGGGGATCTTGGGGGCAGACTGGCAACGAACGCATAGGCGACTATCCCTATCAGGCTTCGATAATATTTCAGAATGCTTTATTATACGCTGATAACAATGTTACCTCTTTTACATCCGGCGGTCAGGAAACGTATGCGGTGCCTGATATTTCCTGGGAAACTCAACAAACCTCGAACATCGGCGTGGATTTGGGATTTTTTAATAACCGGCTTTTGGTTACCGGCGATTATTTTACCAAACGAACTACCGATATTCTCCTCGCGCTTGATATTCCGGTATACCTGGGATTGCAAAAGCCCTTTCAGAATGCGGGAAAAGTCAGCTCTAAAGGTTGGGAGCTTGCTTCGATATGGTCGGATAAAGCGGGCAATATAAAATATTCCGTTGGGTTGAATATTTCAGATGCAAAGACCCATATTGACGATTTAAAAGGCACGCAGCAACTAGCAGACCTGGCGAATATTCAGGGAGGAGAGTTCGAATCGTGGTACGGTTACCGGTCTGCCGGTCTGTTCCAAACCCAGGATGAAGTATCCAATTCGCCGGTGTTGAATGTGAACGCAAGGCCCGGAGATATCCGGTACGTAGATATAGACGGAGATGGAAATATAACTCCGGATAAAGACAAGGTCTTGTTAAGCGGATCGCTACCGAGGTACATCTATGGTTTTTCCGGATCCCTGCAATACAAAAATTTTGACTTTTTTCTCAGCGTACAGGGAGTCGGAAAACAAAACAGCCGACTGAGTTTCGTTCAGGTGCAGCCGTTGGTTAACGCATATGGAAGTATTCCTAAAATGATCGATGGTAACTTCTGGAGCGCGTCAAAGTCTGTTGAACAAAATGCAAGCGCGATGTATCCCAGATTATCCAGATTGTCGGATCTGAATAATTATCAGATGTCCGACTTCTGGTTAATTAATGGAAGTTATATGAGGGTGAAGAATATTACGATAGGATATACGCTTCCATCATCGGCCCTCAGAGCTGCGGGTATTCGTAATGCTCGCATCTATATCGCCGCAAACGATGCTTTTACCATTAGCGAGTTTCCCATAGGATGGGACCCGGAAATGGGCTCCTCAACTTCCTATCCCATTATTACCACAGTAATGGGAGGCATTAATATTCAATTTTAAAAAATTAATTTATGAATATTCTGAAATATATGCTGATTATAATGATCGGCGTCTTGGCCGGATGTGCCAAGTTGGACCTGAACCCGCTTTCTAGCCCGTCCACAGAAACCTTTTTTTCCAATGAGACCGAGATGACTATTGCCGTTAATGATCTTTACCGGGTGGATTTCTGGGGAAACGACCGGGAGGATTTTTCTGATAATTTCTGGATCCGTTCTGGGGGCAATGCGCTTACGCTGGGCACATTGTCATCCGATGATGCCGATATATTGACCTACTGGACTGCTTGTTACAAGGCGATATCCCGTGCCAATGTAGTTCTGAAAAACTTGGAGAGATATGCATCTAATTTTTCCGAGGATTTCAGGAAGAGTACCGAAGCCCAGGCGAGGTTTGCCAGAGGGTATCAGTATTCGAGATTAATTGCGCATTTCGGAGACGTTCCTTTATTGCAGCATTCCGTGAGTCTCGACTCGGCATATGTTTATACAAGAACCGGTAAGGAGACCGTGCTGCAATTTGTATTCGACGACCTGGATTATGCTGCTGCGAATCTTCCGGTTTCCTACGGCGCGGCAGAGGCTAAACGCTGGACCAGGGGAGCTGCTTTATCTATCAAAGCCAGGACGGCATTGTATATGGGCAAATGGGATATCGCGAGAAACGCTTCAAAAGCAGTGATAGATCTCGCTGCGCTTGGAACATATTCCCTTCATCCCGATTACCGGGAACTGTTTCTGAGCGCAGGAGAGGCGTCCCCCGAGATTATTCTTTCTGTGATCCAGTCACAACCGGAAGGCGTTTTCAATACAGGCTTTCTCTATATGTATCCCGAATACTTTTTGTCGAGAAATTCCGGAGGTTTTTCTTCTTTTACGCCCACCTGGTCTTTACTGGACAGCTATGAATGTATTGATGGATTACCTATCGACGAGTCGCCTTTATATGATCCCCATGACCCGTTTTCCCATCGGGATCCCCGGCTTGCCCAAACGATCGTACCACACGGAGAGGAATGGCTTGGATATACCTATCAGCCGCATCCCGACTCTTTGATGACGCTCAACTTTAGAACTAATACCCTCGTTAGAAATAACGATACCCGGGCAAATAACGTAAATGCCAGTCATACTGGGCTGGTATGGAAAAAAGGCATAGATCAGAAATGGGCAGATACCCGGATTTACGAAAACGATTTGATTATCGTACGGTATGCCGAGGCGCTGCTGATCTATGCCGAATCAAAGATCGAACTGGATGATGTCGATGCAAGCGTATTGAATGCGATTAATCAGGTCAGGGCTAGGGCATACGGAACTTCCGTAGATAATACGACAGATTATCCTGCAGTGACGACCACAGACAGGCAGCGGCTGAGAACCCTTATCAAAAGGGAGCGGCGGGTGGAATTTGCTAACGAAGGCCTGAGGTATATGGATCTTATCAGGTGGCGACTGGCAGAGACAGCCCTCACCCGGCCTGCCATCGGATTTGCAGATCCGGTTAATCAAAACCGCTCGGAATGGCCTTTTGCCGGATACCCCGATATCGATGAAAATGGTATTCCCGATTACGCTAATCTGTTCCCTTATGCGCGTGTTCTGGGACAGAGAAGATTTGATAAAAACCGCCAGTATCTCTGGCCGATCCCGGAAGTTGAAATACGGGTGAACAACAGGATTGAACAAAACCCGAATTACTAAAAAATTATTACAGAATGAATAGAAGTAAATTTATTCGCACACTGGGAAAAGGTGTAGCGATATACACAGTTGCGCCCTTAATTCCCGGTATTTCTTCCCCGGCGGCCATAAGGTCCGGGAAAAATCAGTCAGGATTTCTAAAGATCAGCGGCGTCTATCCTCATCTTAGCGCTTTTAACAAGGGACCGCGAGATGCTTGCCGGAATTCAGGCCAGGAGTGTGGGATTGGCGCCCTGGCGCAATGGGAAAACAGGCTTTGGTGGATCACCTATGGGCCCTCCTGCCCGCTAGGAAGCACCGATAAGTTGTATTCCATCGGCGATTCCATGGCGTTAACCGAACACCCTGAAAGCGTCGGCGGAACCTGTGCCAACCGGATGATCCATACCGAATCAGGACAACTGATCATAGGGCGCTATTTTATCGACAGGAATAAAAAAGTCAGGGTGGTAGCTCCTGAAAAGATGGAAGGACGGTTTACCAATGTGATGCGCCATCTCTCGGATGCAGCGAACAAAGTGTATTTCTTTGCAATGGAAGGAGAGGTGTTCGAAGTAGATGTACATTCGCTGGAGAGCGTCTCTCTATTCAGAAAGCCGGTTCCCGGATGGCATGGTAAAGGAGGATATACTGCCCAGGGCCGCCTCATCATATCGAACAATGCAGAAGAAGGAGGCACCTTTGAGATTGACGGGAAAATGCTCAGCGTCGGCCGCGATCCTCAAAATGAAGAGGATGCCGGCCTGCTGGCCGAGTGGGACGGAAACAACTGGAGCATCATCAGACGCAGACAATTCACCGATATTACCGGCCCGGGCGATATTCATGGCGCCCCGGACGAAAAAGCGCCTGCCTGGAGTATAGGCTGGGATAAACGTTCGGTAATACTGATGCTTCTGGACCGGGGAGAATGGCAGGAATTTCGTTTTCCTAAAGCTACGCATACCTACGATAGCGTGGATGGCTGGTACACCGAATGGCCGCGCATAAGGTTTGTGTCCGACCAGCTCGGATTGATGGATATGCATGGGCTGCTGTACGAGTTTCCCCGCTCTTTTTCCGGTAACAATATCTCAGGCATACGTCCTTTGTGCAGCCATCTGACCATTATCAACGATTTTGCCTCCTGGAAGAATGAAATTGTAATTGCTACCAACCAAAATGCCGTTACTCATAATCCAATGACCGGCCAGTCCCAGTCCAACCTGTGGTTTGGTAAACTGGACGATATCAGGGCTTGGGGGCCTTCCAATGGATGGGGGGCTATATGGCTTAATGATAGCGTTTCTACAGGAATCGCCTCTGTCCCTTATTTTATTTTTGGGTTCAAGAACAGGGTTGTTCACCTTGTTCACGACAGCTTGGAAAAAGTGACGTTTACCCTCGACGTATTCCAGGGTAATACCTGGAGGATATATAAGAACATAACCGTGGATAAGAAGAGTTACCGGTACCATATCTTTCCCGATGAACTGGAAGCTGTATGGGTTAGGGTTCGTTCGGACAGCGACTGCAGCGCTACCGTTTACTTTCATTGTCATGAATCTGGACATGAGCCTGGCGTATACAAAGAACTTTTTAACGCCATTGCAGACCTGGGAGAGCGTCGGATTCAGGGAGGGCTGATTCGCCCGGGGGGAGATAACAGGAACCTGCAGCATCTTTCCTTTTCTGCCTCAGGCAAGGGAAAGAACGAGTACTACGAACTGGATCAGGAACTGCAATTTCAAAAAGCCGATAAAACAAAAGTCCCGGCATTGCTGGAAACCAGTAGTATCGTGAAGGATTTTCAAATAGATGAAGCTTCGGTGATTGTTGAAGACAGGGGAAAAGAGTATCGATTGCCCAGAACCGATAGTAGATATGACAAACCTTTTTCAACCGGATGGCCGCGTGGGAAAAGAGAGGTGATTACACAGCGGTCGATGATAAACGTACATGGCACGTTTTACGAATTTGGTAATTCGGTTGAATCGCTGGGAATGGCTACCGTCCGGCCTATATGCACACACGGCAAACAGATCGTGGACTATTGTATGTGGAGGGGGCTTTTTGTGATCGCCGGAACTAAATTAAAAGCGAAGGCCGCCACCAATTATTTTCATGCTGATAAACAGGCTGCCGGTCTGTGGTTTGGAAATATGGAAGATCTGTGGAAATTTGGAAAACCGGTTGGTTACGGCGGCCCCTGGAAGAATACCCGCGTAAAGGCACATGAGCCTTCTTTACCCTTCCTGATGACCGGTTACGATAAAAAACAGGTGGAGATCATTGCCGAATCCGATGCAACTATTACCCTGGAGGTCGATTTCGACCATACTGGATGGCATGTATATCAGACGTTCAATATCACGGCCGGCAGACCGCTGGTTCATGAGTTCCCCAAAGGCTTCAGCGCTCACTGGGTCCGGGCAGTTTCCGATACGGCGACTACTGTCAGTGTGCAACTGCTGTATAGCTGATGAGGTAAAACGAATGATGTTGCCGGCGTCTGCCTGCCGGCGCCGGTTTTAGCGTGCTCTCCTGCAACGTATATCCCCGTGTGATATACCATTTGCTGCGGCGCCGGAAACAAAAGCAGGGCTGCTACATCCGGAATATATTTAGTATTAACCACTCAACATTTGTTATATGAGAAAAGGGGTAATGTTAACCGTCTTAATTGCTTTACTTTTTTCTGTTTATGGACACGTAAACCCAACTTACGATAACAGATTCATTCGTTTTCACTTATACGGTAAAGGCGAGCCGGTCTTTGTATTGAGCGGCGGCCCCGGAAATGACTGCCATCAGCAGGAAGACGTTGCCATAGAAATTGGTGAAAAACACATGGCTATTTTGCTGGAACAACGTGGCACAGGGCTTTCCATGCCGCCGACACTCGATAAAAATAGCATTAACCTCGTCGCATACATAAAAGACATTTTGTTTGTAATGGATAGCCTGAAAATTGCTAAGGCAAGATTTTACGGGCGCTCATGGGGTGCAATGCTTGCTTCGGCATTTGCTGTTCAATATCCCGAAAAAGTGACATCGCTTATTTTGACAGGTCCGGGATATCTGAAACTGGATAAGGAATACCATGCAAAGATATTCAGCAACCGGATGGCCAAATTATCTGAGGAGCAGCAAAAACGTTTTCATAAACTAAACCAGACAAGGGCAGATGAAATGACTGAAGAAGAAAAGAAGGAATTTGCCGGTTTGCGGGCGACATTCAGTGTTTATGATACAACCAATAAAGAATGGAAGTTTTCTAAGATAGGCAGGGGTGCGCCCAACGCGACAACGTATAATCTCCTGTCGCAGGAGCTTCAGCGTATTGGGTTAGACCTTACCCAAAAGGTCAGGGAACTTACCATGCCCATCAGTATTCTTATGCGGACATTATCCTATGTACGAACAGCCCGAAAAATTTTATTCACCACTTGCAGAAGCGCTTAAGCAATGAATGAAAAGCGAACTACAACATCAGGTTTTCTGCAAACACTTAATATTTTTATAATGAAAAGAACGATTTGGCTGCTTTTTTTGCTGGCGCTGTCAGTTTTCCAGGCGGAAGCTAACGAGATCGATTTTAATAAGCGTTTTAAATTATTTCCGAGTCCCCAAAAGATTGAGATAAAGAAAGGAACGGGTTTAACATACGGCGATATTCGAGCCATCTGTTTTATAGGTATAGAAGGTATAAACGGGTTGGATTATCCGCTTAAGCGCCTTCCGGTTACAGATAAGGAAGGAAAAGGCGTACTGACCTTCAGGCTGGTTGCCTCGCTTTCCCATTCCGCCTCCGACGAAGCGTATGTGCTGGAAGTAAAAGGAGGGGGCGTGGCGATCAGCGCCTCGGGGAAAGCAGGGTTATTCTACGGATGCCAGACCCTGCTGCAGCTGCTGGAAGATGCAAATGATCAGCGTCTGACGATCCCTTCCTGCGTTATATCCGATTATCCTGACCTGGCCTACCGAGCAGTTCATATCGATCTTAAGCACCACATGAACAGAGCCCTCTATTTTTATGATCTTATCGACCGTTTGGCGCGTATTAAAATCAATGGCCTGATCATTGAGTTCGAGGACAAATTACGATACCGCGCCTCTCCATTGATTGGCGCCAGCACGGCGCTGACGGTTGAGGAATTTTCGGCTATCAGTCGCTATGCGCAGGAAAGACATATCGAAATTAGCGCTTTGGTGCAGGGCCTAGGCCATGTAGGGCATATTTTGAAACATCCGGAATATCATGCGCTTAGAGATGATATCAAATCAGACTGGGCATTCGATCCCCTGCATCCCGGTACTTATAAATTGCTGTTTTCTCTTTATAAAGACGCCGCGGATGCAACGCCTTATGGCAAATACCTGCACCTGGGCGGAGATGAGGTAGGCGGTCTGGGATTCTCTCCGTTGGCAAAAGCTTCCGGGATGAGCCCGCTGGAACTGCAGATGTACTGGCTCAATAAGGCGAGCGCTTTTGTTTCCGACCAGGGACGCGTTCCCATGTATTGGGACGATATGTTGTTCAAACTGGCCGGACTAGAGGAAACCCTGACCGATCCCCGGATCAGCGAAAAAGAGGTTCAGGAGTTGTGGGAAAAAAATGAATCGAAACTGGATGCTAATGTCAATCTCTTCCCCCAAAACTGCATTTATATACGCTGGAGTTATAGCTACCCCCTGTTGCCCGGCAACTTAAATGCGATCGACTGGTATAAAAAGCACGGACTAAAAGCGATGGCGGCAACCTCCGCCACCAGCACGCCCGATGTGATGATGCCTTCCCAAAACTCCCGTTTCAGACCAATTAAGGAGTTTTGTAAAGTGGCTATTGAAAAGAAAATGGATGGGGCGCTATGTACGATATGGGACGACCGGTCGCCCCATTTTGAAACACAGTGGCGGGGCCTTCATTTTTTTTCATTCTTTACCTGGAATTATACTGAATCAGAAAAAAAAGAGCTCAACGCAGCTTTCCGACACCGGTTTTATTCCCCTTCCCTGATATCCAATGATTTTGAGATCCAGACAAAACTGGAAGAATCCGTTTCTTTTTGGGAGACAGCGTTCACCCGGGAAGATGGTATTCGTTCCAACTACCCGAGAAATGAACGACTGGGCAACCGCCTGATCGAACTTCCGGGAACAGATCTGCCGGGTGAATGGTCAAAAAAATACGCAGCCAGAATCAAACGGGCGGAATTCGAATTGCGCCGTTATGATACGGTTCGAAAGATCATTGATCAATCGAAAAAACTGGCAAGGCGAAACCGCTATGCGCTGGAAGTGATGGAACAGGTTAACAAGTTGCAAATATACTCGTCCAAGTTATTACTTTTGTTAAGCAGGTACGATCAACGATCAGATGCCACTGATCGGAAAATATATTTGGGTCAAATCAGGGATTTATTGTATCAGTTTACAGACATACGAACAAAATATGAAGAAGTCTACTCCAGGGCAACTTTTCTGCACAACCCCGAAGACTATTTGTTGGACATGAATAGGGCCAACCATCTCGCGAATGGCACAAAAAATAATGATTGGATGTATGTCTATGAATTACTGATGAATGCTAAAATTAAAGCCTGGCTTTCCGGTAAGGAAAAGTAGGCGCCTGAAAAAATAGAATACAGTATTATGAGTAAAGCTGAACTGAAAATTGGTCTTTTGGGAATAGGGCTGGATGCTTACTGGCCACAATTTGAAGGATTGAAAGAAAGACTGGAAGGCCATCTTCAGTATGTTAACAATGAACTTGTCCAAATGCATCCGGGTATTGTAAATGCGGGGCTGGTTGATACCATCGAAAAAGCATTTGATACCGGTAGGCGATTCAGAAGGGAAGAAGTGGACCTGATCTTTTTGTATGTGTCTACTTACGCCCTTTCCTCAACGGTATTGCCTGTTGTGCAACTAGCCAGGGTCCCGGTTATAGTGCTTAATCTTTCCGCCGGAGCTGCAATAGATTACGATAGGTTCAATTCCCTGGCCGACAGGACTGCTATGACGGGCGAATGGCTGGCTTACTGCTCGGCCTGTCCGACGCCTGAAATAGCAAACGTTTTTAAACGCACCGGAATCCGTTTCCAGGAGGTTACCGGCATGTTAAAGAACGACTCCGAGTGTTGGAATGAAATATCCGAGTGGGTAGAGGCTGCAAAGGTAGCTCATACGATGAGGTACAACCGGTTGGCATGCATGGGTCACTATTACAGCGGCATGCTGGATATATACAGCGATCTGACTTTACAATACGCTTATTTTGGAGGTCATATCGAGTTGCTGGAGGTAGATGAATTGTCGGCGTTGCGTAAAGAGGTAAGCGACCGGCAGATCTGCGATCGGGTGAAGTTATTCAGAGAAGAGTTCGACGTTCAATCCGATTGTTTGCCAGAGGAACTGGACAGGGCAGCCCGCACATCTGTGGCGCTCGATCAACTGGTAACCATTCACCAGCTGGGATCCATAGCCTATTATTACAAGGGAACCGGAAATTTCGATAACGAGGATACGATGAGCTCGGTAATTCTGGGCAATTCGCTGTTGACCGCCCGGGGTATTCCTGTGGCTGGAGAATACGAAGTTAAAAATGCTCAGGCTATGAAGATTATGGACAGCTTCGGATGCGGCGGATCCTTTACGGAATATTATGCAATGGACTTTAAGGCGAATATTGTGCTTATGGGGCATGACGGGCCTGGGCATATTGCTATTGCCGACGGTAAAACTAAAGTGAAACCGTTAAAGGAGTATCATGGAAAGGTAGGCCGGGGGCTCTCGGTGGAGATGTCGGTGAAAGCCGGAGACGTCACGTTGTTGTCGGTTGTCGAAAAAAACAAAGGAGAACTTATGCTGCTGACCGCTCGGGGCGAATCGGTAAAAGGCCCCATTCTGGAAATCGGAAATACGAATAGCCGGTACCGATTCCCGATTGGAGCCAGACAGTTTGTAAACCAATGGAATAGTTACGGACCTGCCCATCACTGTGCAATAGGCGTGGGAGATATAGTATCCAGGATCAAGAAGCTGGGAGTATTGTTAGATATGGAGGTTATAACCGTATGTTAAGTTCCGGTTTCTTTTTTATTCATAAAATATCCTACAACGCCTCCCGCAATGGCAAACACGATCATACTTAAAAGCACATTGAACAGGATATCGCCAGGACTGCCGATATATTTATCATATTCTTCAACGATGCTGAAAAAGTTTTTCATATAGCCAAACACGCCGCTGCCTTCTCCATAATACCTTATCATGTCCGACTGGAAATAATAGCTTAGCGGTATTCCTAACAGCGCTCCCAATGATCCAAGAGTTGCGGACTTGCTTTTATTCTGCCTGAATGCAAGGTAAGCCGCTAAATACAAGATGATCCCCAGGGGAATGAATAATAAGGTGAGCAGTATAAAAGCTATCCTGACGGCGATTGGAGGCAGGGTGAATTTGGAAGAAAGCCTGCAGCAGGCGCCAAGAAGTAATTTTTCAGGTTGCTTAACGCGATTAAGTATTTTCTGGAAGGCCATAATGTATCCGGGTTCTTGATTCGATATCGAAGATATCAGGATTTCCTTTGTTGCAAACTGTAAATGAATTGATGTCGGCTTTGGCTTATTTTCCGTGGGGGATTAGTTATTTTTTGTATTAATACTATTTTTACAGCAATCCCGAATAAACTGTTATTATTTATGAGAGGTCTTATAGCATTGGTTTTGATACTTATTGTCCAACCGGGACTAAATGCGCAGCATCTCCATGAGGAGGCGGATTCTTTGTTGCGGCATATCGCAGCAATGCCGCCCAACGATACGGCTACTATTGATTTGAGGAATGATTATGTAAAGAGCGCCTTGTTTGCCGATCCTAAGGATAGCGGCTTAGCGAAGTTTGCGCAACACACTTTAGCAACAGCAAAGAAAACCGGGTATAACAAAGGAATGATGATGGCCTATGAACGGCTGGGGCTCATTTATCAATACACATCTTCTAATCCATATAAAGCATTGGAATATTATCATCAGGCGCTTTCCATTGCAAAAAGCGATCCTGGTCTCATTGTTTACAAATGGAGCATAGAAGGCAATATTGGCCTGATACATTATGAGCAGGAAGAGTATGAGCAAGCATTGACCTGTTTTAAAGACATCCTTCTTCACAATAAGACGCTGGAGCTGACCGCCACAGCGAATATAGCTAATGTTTACGGGGCGATGGAAAGAACGGATTCTGCTATTTATTATTACCGGGAGGCCTTAGCCAATCCGCAGACGGAGGATAATCCGGCTTTCAAAGCTAATTTATACAGTAACCTATCGCTGATGTATGGAAAAAGCGGCAGGACAAAAGAGGCGATGGCTTCTGCGAAAGAGGGATTGTCCTTAACCGAAAACCACGGGATCGAGTTTGTACGCCCTACAATGTACGCGAATGCGGCTATGGCCTACCTGGGCGTCGGCGACGATAAGAAAGCGGCTTATTATGCGCAGCAGGCATTACAGTTGAGCGAACAGCAAGGGAATTTATTCCTGGAAAAAACAGCCTGGGGTACTTTATCCGATGTGTTTAAGGCAAGGGGAGATCATGAACGCGCTCTTGAAGCGTACCTCAGGTTCTCTTCGCTGAAAGATACCCTGAACAATCAAAACCGAAGGGTGGAGATCAATCGCAGTCAAATGCAGTTTGAATTTGATAAGGAACGCGCCATTGCCCGGTCGGAAATAAACAGGCAGGAGACAATAAGAAAAGCATATCTCGCCGTCGGCGGCGTTTTGCTACTGACTTTTGGCGCCGCGTTTTTCTTTTACCGACGCCGGCAAGCCGCGATGCAGCAGAAAAAAGAGGCAGAATTCAAAGCGCTTGTTTCGGAAACCGAACTAAAAGCATTGCGCGCGCAGATGAATCCGCATTTTATCTTTAACTCGCTTAACTCCATAGGCAATTATATATTGAAGCATGATAACAAGACAGCTTATGATTATCTGGCCCGGTTTGCCAGGCTGATGCGGATGACGCTGGAAAATTCGGAGCATAGCGAGATCACGCTGGCGGAAGAGTTGAGATTTACTGAATTATACCTGCAGGTGGAATCCCAGCGATTGCCTGGCCGGTTTTCTTATGATATATTGATTGAAGACGGCTTGGATAAAGAGCATATTCTTGTTCCGCCCTTAATGATACAGCCTTTTATTGAAAACAGCATTTGGCATGGATTTGCATCCTTATCAACCGGGGGATATATTTCAATTGAAGTAAGAAAGGATGACGATATGCTGATATACAGCGTGGATGACAATGGCGTAGGAAGGAGTTCCGGCAATACGGAGAGGAGAAAAAAAATAATAGGCGGCGTCTCCATAACCGAAAGCCGGATTAGCATTTTCAATAAGCAACGAGCGGGCGGCGGTAAACTACAGATCATTGACAAGCCTCATAAAAGCGGCACAAAAGTAGAGATCAGCTTGCCGTTACAAACTGCTTTTTGAATATCTTTATGACATGACCGTAGTTATCGTAGATGATGAGCCCCATTGTATCGACAGGATCGTTTTTCTGCTTAGATCTTATATATCCCCCGACCATGTTTCATGCTTTACGACAGCGGAAGAAGCAATTAAGGGGATAGACGAATTACGCCCCGATATCGTATTCCTTGACGTCCGTCTGGGCGATAAAACAGGGTTCGAGGCGCTTGCGGCCGTCTCCTATCGTAATTTTAAATTGATTTTTACTACGGCGTATGAGCAGTATGCGATCCGGGCGTTTAAGCTTTCCGCGATTGACTACCTGCTGAAGCCTGTGGAACAGGAAGAGTTTGAAAATGCAATGCAAAAAGCGTTGGGAAAAATAGCCCGGGAAAGCCTATACGACAGGATTGACGTCCTGCTGTCGCATCTTTCCGCCGATAACCTGCCCAAAAAGATCAGCATTCCGTCTAAGCAAGGGTATGTATTTCTGGATATTGCCGAGATCGTCAGATGCGAGGCCGATGTTAATTACACGCATATTTTTTCGAAGGACGGTAAAAAACACACCGTCTCAAAACCCCTTAAACATTTTGAGGAGCTTTTAGGTCAGCATCGCTTTTTCAGGATACACAATTCACATTTAATAAACATGGATGATGTCAAAGCCTATGACAGGAGCGGCTATATAACGCTTTCTGATCATACCAGGCTGGAAGTTTCTGTCAGAAGGAGGGAAGGGTTCTTTAAAATGTTGGGCATACATTAAAATATTAAAAACAAAAATCCACAATTGTCAGATCAGGTTAGCTATTACAATTAATAATCAGGATCAATATGCTGCGATGGTTTCTTTGCTGAAAATAGATTCTTATGAGTTCTCAATTTTTTTCGAACCATGTTTTTCTGAACCGGGCGACTGACCAGGCATCATTGCCTTGCCAGATGCGGGGGGCGTCTTGGGAAACTTCAGGCTGCAGCCTGCGCTTTCTTATTATGCGTGACGCCTGTATTTTTTAAATGTTGACTTTCCGGGACAACCAGTTTGTAAGGACGGTTAAAAGCCTCCTGGGATACTTTGAAATAATCCGCCAGTTTCCTGATTACTTCTTTAGAAAGTCCTTTTTTGTAATGCAGCATATCAGAAACATAGCCCTTGCTGATCCCCAGTATACCAACCAGGTCTTTGGCTTTGAGATCATGGTCTTTAAGGAAAGAATGAAGCAATTGTACCGGATCCAGTTCGGTAGAAGAGAGTTGTTCCGCATCCCATTTTTCAATAAGCAAGGTAAGCAGGGCTATTTCATCCCTGGTATTCCTGTCCTTGGCGCCTGAGAATACGAGGCGCTCCAATATGTTGCAATACTCTTTGTACTGTTTTTTGCCGGTAATCACTTTGTATTTGAGCGTTTCCATAATTTAAATGTTTTAATAATTATATATGCTATATTGTTCGCCTGCATGGCATAGTTTATCATACTCGGCATGCGAGCCGATCCAGCAAATAAAAAGATGCGCTTCTTTATCGCCAAAAGCATATTTTCCGATCAGTCTGTACTTATTCCCGCCAATATCAAAAACGACCCTGCTCGTACCCCTGCCTAAAAAATCTGCGCTGGGAAAACTAACCCATATGTCCGCTGGCATCTCCCAGTTTGCGTATTTTAATTTAGCCAGCCATTCCTCAAATGATATTCTGCTTTGAGCGTTTTGATGGGCGTATTCCCGAATGGTTTCCTTTCTTATCAAATGAACTTTCATAACAAAGATATTTCTTTTTTTTAAAAGTTTACATATTGTGAACTTTTTTTATAAAAAAAATGAAGTCTGGATATAGGCGCTCAAATATGCGCTTAATTTCTTCGCTGTTTACCGCTATTTCTGCCGTCGCGAACGTTTTTTATTGGGGTTTAATCTATCTACTCATTTATCTTTACTTCAAGTATTTCGATGATCTTTGCGGGTATCTTCGGGTCCTGTATCGATTCTTCGTATTTTTTCGCCCGGGCCAGCGCGTCCTTTAAAGCCTGCTTTTCTGAAGGGCGGCAGGCGGGTAATGGCTTTGCGATAAAGAATCCCTTGTCTGCCGCCCAATCCCTGAAAAGGCCAGAATAATTATTTGTTCTTTGTAACTTTTCTCTGCCTTATACGTAATACTGTTCAGATGAAAGGCAATAGCTTAAAAGGAATGTTCCGCTTATGACAGAAAGGGACTATAACGAATGCGTTGATAAATATGCCGATAATGTGTATCGTTTTATCTATGGGAATATTGGTCATAAAGAGGATGCCAGGGATATTGTACAGAGCTCCTTTGAAAAACTGTGGAAGAACAGGGGTAAAGTGAAACCGGAAACCGCCAGGCCGTATCTTTTCGAGATCGCTTATAATCAAATGATCGATCATCTGAGAAAAGTTAAACGGATACGGCTGAAAGGATCATTCAATGAATCGGATGGAATAGCCTATCAGCCTTCGAACGAATCCAAAAAAGCGTTGGATCTGGCGCTGGCCAGCTTAAATGAAATGCAGCGGTCGCTGGTATTATTGAAAGATTATGAAGGGTATTCTTACCGGGAAATAGGTGAAATTACCCGCTTAAACGAAACCCAGGTAAAAGTTTACCTGCACAGGGCAAGGGTACAGTTGAAAAATTTTATAGGAAAAAAAGAAAATATACGCTAAGTATGAATATCAACAGGCAGAATTACGAGGAGTATTTTGTGTTGTACGTCGACCAGGAGCTGACTGCCTCTCAGCGGAATGAAGTGGATGAATTCATCCGTAACAACCCGGATCTCGGGGAGGAGCTGGAGCGTTTTCAAGCCGTTAAATTGACGCCGGAAGAGCCATTTTCATTTCCTGATAAGAAAGATCTGTACAGGCGCGGGGAAAAATTGGCGGTATTTTACAGATGGCCATATGCTGCGGCCATTGCCATCTTGATAACAGGGGGATTTGTTTTGGTAAATTATTTTTTGAGTGGGTCCGACGATTTGGCAGATAATGGGCATCAAACAGTAACAGATACTTCTTTTTTATCAAAGGGCCTTGCTGCAGAAGATATGTATAAGGATACTGACTTGGCGGTTGCCGAGCCGGATAGAAGAGCTCTTGACAACCCGCATGCGCCAGCGACGATGGTAAAAAAATCGGAGATAAAGGACAGCAATAAAAATAATACAGAGGTGAAAGATGCGCGTGAGGAGGACGCAGATGTAAAGAATACCGGGGCAAAGAATACATTCGTTAAGCATAAACAAAATAGCGACCCACACAACGCTATCTTATATCCTGGCGTAGGGGAAAATGCAGTTTCGGGGTCGGATGAGAGGCGGACATATGAAACTCATCAGGAGGAAAAGGAAGATCTAGCTATAGAGACTAAGAAGATGGCGACGAAGATTGCTGCCGCGGAACTGTATCAATATGGGGATGTAAAAGTGAAGGCGCCAGCCCCTGAAATTACCATCCCCGTCGGCTTGGTTTCCGGAGAGGTATTTGCGGCCGCGGATGAGGGGGATAGTGAAGGCGGTTCTGAAACCTATATCCAGTCAAAAAAGAATGCGATCAAATCGATACTGCATAAGGCGTCGAGAATTGTTGACAGGACCGGGGAATCTACCAGCATAAAAGAGGTTAATATCCGGGTTGGCAGATACGAAATCGCGTTTCAATGATTAGCTACAAAAATAAATAAGGTATAATATGAGAAAGCTTTGGTTGTTGACGGCGGCAATATGTCTGGCTAATTTCATTATGGCGCAGGACGAACCCGGCCGAGAAAAGAATGAAGAGCTTACCGACACCATAAAGTTGGGAAATGTAACCATTATTAAGTCTCACAAAAGGAAGGGGGAGGACAGCGTCGCGATCCGGTCCGTTAAAATAAAAAGAAGAAAGTCTGAAAACATCAAGACAAGCTGGTTTGTACCTGATATCGGGTTAACGAATTATACGGACAATACGGATTATACATCTCCCGCTGCCGGCGCGTTTGCCCCCGGCGCAACGAAAGACTGGTTTAAGCTGCGCCCGGTCAAATCGGTGAATGTGAATATCTGGATATTTATGCAGCGGATCAATATGGTAAAGCAGGTATTAAACCTGAAATATGGCTTAGGGGTTGAACTGAATAACTATCGATACAAGGAGCCCGTGCGTTTTCAAAAGACCCCGACCCTTGTATATATGGATGCGGCCAATTATCGTAAAACCAAATTGGCTGCAGATTATATAACGATACCGTTTATGCTCAATGTTAATTTTACGCCCAAAGAATCTGGCGACAAATCTTATGGGTTGAGTTTGGGCGCGTCTGCCGGGTATCTGTATTCTTCCCGTAATAAATATGTAAGCGATGCAACGGGTAAAGATAAGCTAAGGGATGATTTTGATCTCCGGCCTTTTAAGCTCTCTTATATCGCAGAATTGAAACTTGGGTTCGTTAAGCTTTATGGAAGTATTGCCAGCCGGAGTATGTTTGAAAAGGGATTGGATCAGACGCCTTATACCATGGGCTTTCGCCTTAGTCCTTATTGATGATTCCTGCTGTTACACTGTTTTTTCTGCAATATACTCAGGTATTGACGAATCTGCCAGAACGTTGTCTCTTGACGTAAGGATAGCGAAACTATTCTTTTGGAGTAATGGCGCTATAAGCATTCTCTCCTGAAAATTTCCTCTCTTACCCGCCGAAGCTTGCCGCCTTCGTTGTTAAACTATGACTGCTGAGGGCGTAGGCTGGTTTTTATTATGCCTATATGAAACCGTCGCCTTTGGGGGATATTTTTCAATTAATCTCAAAATTTTTTTTGCAAATAAAAAATCTGCGCTACATTTGTCTACTAAATAAGTAGACTATTAAAAATTGTCGTCTTTAAACTAAATTTAATAACAGGCGGATATGAATTCTTTAAAACAAGGTTCTGCAAGAGAGCAGAGCGAGCGTATTGCTAACTGCAAAATTGAAGGCGCTTCTAATTTATCCCTCTCAGGTAATTCCATTTCCCATTGTTGTTGCTCCTGTAACAGGTAAGGAGGTTATTTTCATTAACTCCTGATTTGATTCCGGTCGATTGATCTTATTCCTGCCGCTTGACGCGGGTAAGGAAAGGCCTGTCTATTGCCCTCAAATGCGTAGCCTTAAGCTGGCCGGGATCGTTCATCTTATCATTATTAGCAGTTTGTCCGAGTGTATAACAGGAAAGTTCCCTGTTGTAAAGATGTGCGCATGTCTCATCATATAAGGTCAATTGAAAAAACTAAAAAAATGTTTACAAAAAATAACAGCGTATTATATATGCTATTGATGTGCTTATTCCTGGCTCTTTATCCGGATCTGATGAATGCCCAAAATCAGGTTTCCGTCAATTCTGTTTTAGAAGGAACGGTGATAGACGAAATTACAGGGCTTCCGTTAGAAGGCGCTACTGTTCAGATAAAAGGAGTAACCAATCAAACCACTACAAATTCAAAGGGAGAGTTTGTGTTGCGCACAGGGCAGAAATTCCCTTATGATATTAGCATTACGTTTATCGGCTATGAAGAGAAAGTGATAGTGGCCAATGGTTTTCCTGTGTTCGTCGCATTAAAGCCGACAAACAGCAGTTTGGACGATGTGGTGGTGATCGGGTACGGCACGCGACGTAGAAAGGATTTTACGGGGTCGTTGGCTTCGGTTCCCACCACGTTAAAGTCGCAGTTGGCCAGCTCTCCCGATAGGTTAATTCAGGGCGCGGTTACCGGGGTGCAGGTGACCCAGGCGAATGGTCAGCCGGGAGCCAGCGCGTCTATCAGGATCAGAGGAGGGACTTCTATTAACGCCGGTAACGAACCATTGTATGTAATAGATGGTTTTCCTGTTTACAATAGCGATGAAAGCGTAAATGCCGGCGTGAGCAACGGCACATCTATTAACCCCTTATCCTTTATTAATCCATCGGATATTGAATCAATTGATGTGTTGAAGGATGCTTCGGCGACGGCTATATATGGCTCCAGGGGCGCCAACGGCGTAGTGATAATCACTACGAAAACCGGTTCCAGAAGCGGGTATAATATCGAGTATGCAGGATCATTGGGAACGCAGGAAGTCAGTAAAACCATCGGGATGCTGAATGCCAGGCAATGGGGAGAATTGAAAAATGACGCGTTGCGGGACGCCGGTAAGGCGCCATTGTATACTGCGGAGCAGCTGAATGCGCTGGGCGAAGGCACGGATTGGCAGGCTGCTGTTTTTCGTAAGGCCTCTATTCAGAACCATAGCCTGTCATTATCTGCAGGTAATGAGAAAAGCCGCGTTTTGTTTTCGGCAAACTACCTGAAGCAGGATGGGATTGTTATCAATACAGGGTTTGAAAAATATGCAGGGCGACTGAATACCAATTTTACGTTAAGCGAACGGTTCAAGATCGGATCTAATATTTCTTATGGGTATACCCAGGCAGATTTAGCTCCTCCCAATATTGTATTCAATACGCTGGCTATGGTTCCGGTGGTTCCCGTGAGAGATGCAAATGGGGAGTTTACTGAAAGCAGCGCGTTTGGATCAACTGTATCCAATCCTGTCGCCACGCTCTCGTTGCAAACAAATTCGACCAACACGGGTCGTCTGCTGGCAAATGCGTTTACGGAATATGATCTGACAAAAGATCTGAAACTCAGGGCTTCTTTTGGGACAGATGTCATCAATAATAAGCAGAATTATTATTTGCCCTCAACCCTGTATGAAAGCGCGGTAGGAGGCAGGGCTTCAATTGGTTCGTTGACAACCTTCAACTGGATAAATGAAAACACGTTAACCTATAGAAAGACGCTGGGGCAAGCGCATAGCCTGGAGTTGCTGGTAGGAAACACGCAGCAGAAATCTACTACCGAGGCCTATTCGGCCAACGCTTCCAATTTTGTTACGGACGATTACAGGTATAACAATCTCGGCGCGGCGTCGGTTTATTTGAGTCCGGGCTCAAACAGGACGGTGTGGACACTGAAATCATATCTCGCAAGGGCGAATTATTCATATGATAGCCGTTATTTTTTGACGGTTACGGCCAGGGCCGACGGTTCGTCGAGGTTCGGAAGAAACAACAAATGGGGCGCATTCCCGTCGGCAGCTTTTGCCTGGAACATCAGCAACGAGGAGTTTTTTGGAAATGTGCAGTTCATTAATTCCTTGCGATTAAGACTTAGCGCCGGCTCCACAGGAAACCAGGAGATAGAGCCTTATCGCTCCTTATCCAGGCTGTCAAACTACCAGTATTCTTTTGACAATACAATAGTCAACGGACTGGCAACAAGTAGTTTTGCCAACCCTAATCTCACCTGGGAAAAAACCTCGCAATACAATGCGGGCATAGATGTGGAAGTTCTTTCGGGACGCGTGCAATTGACTACGGACGTATATTATAAGCGCACGTCTGACCTGCTGTTGGAAGCGCCTGTGCCGTATTCCTCCAGCCTGACAAGCGCTTTCCAGAATTTAGGTATTGTAAGAAACCAGGGGGTGGAGCTAAGCCTGAGAACCAATAATATTGAAGGCGATTTTAGCTGGACAACGAATACCTTTTTCTCCCTCAATCGAAACAAGATACTGAGTTTGGGAGAGGGGGTGAGTCATTTTTTTGTAACCGACCCGGGGGCCCCGACGCTGTTGCCTTCTCAAGTGATTAAGGTTGGCGAATCTGTCGGCGCTTTTTATATCTATCAATTCGATGGCGTTGATCCCGAAACGGGGTTGCCGCAATATAAAGACCAGAACCACGACGGAAGGATCAGCCAGGACTATGACCGCGTTATAGCCGGAAGTTCCCAGCCGAAGTTCCTGGCGAGCATGTTGAATAGTTTCAGGTATAAGGATCTGGATCTGTCTGTTTTTCTCAATGCTTCGTATGGCAACAGCGTATTCAACTGGACAAGGGCAAACCTGGAGTTGGGTACCGGTTATACGGGGGCGGTAGCTAAGTTGCTGGACAGGTGGACTCCGGATAATAAGATAACGGATATGCACAAGGCAATGGAAAATCCCTCGGTAACCTTATCCGACAGATTTTTGGAAGACGCTTCCTTCTTAAGGCTGAAAGGCCTCACTTTAGGCTATACGGTTCCGCAGGCGCTACTTGCAAAGATCAAGGTCAAATCATTAAGGGTTTATTTAACGGGCAACAACCTGGTCACCTGGACGCGGTATACCGGCTACGACCCCGAAGTGAACACGAACGAACAAAATTCCCTAAGTACGGGTATTGACAGATCGGCCTACCCCAACGCTAAATCAGTCACATTTGGATTGAACATTAAAATTTAAATAGTTTATGAGAAGATATATATATGTATTGGGATTCATTCACCTGCTTGCAATCAGCTCTTGCGTCAAACTGACCGAGGTTCCTGATTCCTTTATTTCTCCCGGGCAGTTTTTTAAAACGGCAAATGACGCCGTATCGGCGGTCAACTCTATTTATTATCCGATGGTTGATAACACAACGGGCGCTCAACCTATTTACAACAGGTTGTTCAATACAGGAATGGATTATATGACGGATGATCTGGACGCCGGTCCCGGTTCTCCAAATGCAGAAGTCAGATCGATGGCTCAGTTAACGCATTCCTCTACAAATTTGCGGGTTCAGCAGATATGGACGCAGCATTATGAGGGCATCAACAGGGCCAATGTAGCATTGGAACAGATCCCCGATATTGAAATAGACGAGTCGTTGAAGAACCGGCTGCTGGGCGAAGCTGTCTTTCTACGCGGTTTTTATTATTTTAATTTGGTGCGTATATACGGCGGCGTTCCTTTATTGCTCAGGGACCAGACCAAGCTTTCCATAGAGGAATTGAAGGTTCCAAGGAATTCGGCGGCGGAGGTATACGGACAAATTATAGAGGATCTCAAAACAGCAGCTGATTATTTTTCCAGGGGTTCCTCGGACGAGCCCGGGCGCGCCACCCAGGGAGCGGCGGTTGCGCTGCTTTCCAAGGTTTATCTGACGCAAAGGGACTGGCTTAATGCAATTAAATATGCTGAAGATGTTATTGACGGATCTTTCGGATATGATCTGTTTGAGGATTACTCGCATGTTTTCCTGCCGGCTTACAAGAATGGAAAGGAGCATATTTTTTCTGCCCAGATAAAAGGCAGCTCGATAAGTACCGGTCATTTGGTAACGCCTACGGAGATCAGGGCCGGGGTGCCGGGTATTCGCGGCACCTATGGGACGCAGCTGACCACGTATAAGTTTGGAGGCGATGATTATTATAGCTTGTACAAAATGTACGCGCCCGGCGATAAGAGAAAGCATGTTTCCTTTGTTACTTCCTATACCAGCCCCGTTGATGGAAAGGAATATTTCACCTTATATGCTCCCGGAGATTCAGTCCCGTATGTTAACAAAAGCTGGGATCCCAATTATCCGGTTACCGGCCATTCTGACGCCAATGGAAATGTTCTCAGGTTTTCGGAGATCTTCCTGATCCATGCGGAGGCTGAGAATGAACTAAACGGACCTACTGCCATTGCATTGGCTTCGGTTAACAAGGTCCGAAAAAGAGCCGGACTGAATGACTTGCCCGGTTCTTTAACAAAGGATCAGCTACGGGATTCGATCTATCTCGAAAGACGCCTGGAATTAGTGGCTGAGTATCACCGTTATTTCGACCTGATAAGGGAAACAGGAAGCGAGGTTACGGGAGTCGGACCGGATAACAGGGGCATTTTATTGAAATGCCTGAATCTCGTAGGTAAAACCAATGTAAGCAATAAGCACTATTTATATCCTATTCCACAGGGTGAAATTGATCGGAATCCCAGCTTAACGCAGAATCCCGGTTGGGATTAGATCTTCAACATTCAAAACGAAAAAAATAATCTAAAATGAACAAAAAGACAGTTCTCTCAGTAGTACTTGGCTGGTTTGTTATGAGTTATCCGACGCTTCTGAAAGCGCAGGTTGAAAATGCTCAAAGCGAATTTAAAGGGATCATCGGTAAAACAATAGAAGAATCCAGGGAATATTTTCCTGAAAAGAAGAAAGCGCCTGCAGGAGCTCCCAATATAATCGTCCTTTTGATTGACGATGCCGGGTATGGAACCTCAAGCGCATTTGGGGGCCTTATGCAAACCCCAGTGTTGGATAGCCTGGCAAACAATGGATTGCGGTATACCAATTTTCATTCTACCGGGGTATGCTCTCCCACGAGGGCCGCATTATTGACCGGAAGAAATCATCATTCCGTGCATATGGGAACGCTAAATTATTCCTCCCTGGGTTTCCCGGGTTATGATGCCAGAATGCCTGCGGATAAGGCGACGATCGCCGAAATATTGCGGGAAAATCAATACAACACATTTGCCGTTGGCAAGTATCATGTTGCTCCGCTCGATGAGATTACGGTAAATGGTCCGTTCGACAGATGGGCCGTGGGCAGAGGCTTCGATCATTTTTATGGATTTCAATTGGGGCATACGGATCAATACCATCCGAATCTGTATGAAGATACAAGAGTGGTCGATGTTGAGCCCAATAAAACGCATTTAACAACATTGCTGGCGAACAAGGCGATCAGTTATATTGCCAACCAGAAATCAATTGCTCCCGAAAAGCCGTTTTTCCTCTATTTCGCTACCGGCGCAATACATTCGCCGCACCAGGTAGATAAAAAATGGAGCGATCTGTATAAGGGAAAATTTGATAAGGGTTGGGACGTTTACCGCGAAGAAGTTTTTGCCCGCCAGAAAAAGCTGGGCGTAATTCCGCCTGACGCTATTTTACCGGACAGGGACACAAGCGTGAAAGCCTGGAACAGCCTCACCCCAAAGCAAAAGAAAGTGTATTCGAGGTTCATGGAAATCTATGCCGGATTCCTTACGCATACGGATTATGAATTCGGAAGAATTTTGAAATATGTAAGGGAGATCGGGCAGGATAGAAATACGTTGGTATTGGCCATAGTGGGCGATAACGGATCAAGCCATGGGCCAAGAAATGGGAGTTTTAACGGCTATATAAGTTCTCTTGGAGAGGAAGAGCAGGTTGAAGAGTTGTATAAGAACCTAGATAAAATGGGCACAGAACATTCCTTCTCCGATGCGCCGGCCGGGTGGACGCAGGCTACTAATACTCCTTTCAGATTATGGAAGGCCGATCCGAATAGCGAAGGAGGCACTCATCAGCCGCTGATCGTCTATTACCCCAATGGCGGTTACGAAAAAGGAGGCGTTCGCAATCAATACGGTCATGTCATTGATATTGCGCCGACCATCTATGAGATAGCAGGAGCGCAGATACCGGAGGCTATTAAGGGCGTCAAGCAGGCGCCGATTGAAGGAACAAGTTTAGCTTATTCGCTGAAAAAAGCAGATGCGCCGAACAGGCATACCGTGCAATACTATGAATTGTTTGGAAAAAGAGCCATTGTAAAAGACGGTTGGAAGGCTTCTGTTTTTCATAGGCCCGGAACGGGCTTTAAAGAAGATGTGTGGGAACTGTATAACCTGAATGAGGATTTTAACGAACGGATTGACCTGGCTAAAAAGCATCCGGAGAAGGTGGAGGAGTTGAAGAAAGTATTTGATGAGGAAGCAAGAAAATATAATGTCTATCCCCTGCACGATAGATTGTTTGCTTCGGGATTTGCGGCAGGAAGCAATAGGATAGGGGGGAGAAAGCGCGGTCCCTGGGGCGACCGCAGGGAGATCGTTTTGTACCCGGGTATTGATCAGTTCCTGACTCTGACGGGGCCGCAGTTCCAGGGCGAATCCTTCACCATAACAGCCGATGTGGACATTACGTCAAAACAGGATGAGGGCGTTTTATTCTCAACGGGATCGGAATTCGATGGGCTGAGCCTTTTTGTTAAAGACAATAAATTGTATTCTGCTCATAATACAGGAGGTATTGTTCGTCATCTGGAGTCGGCAAGCGCTATTCCTGTAGGGAAAAATAAACTTCGGTTTGATTTTCAATTTGACAAGGAAGCCAAGCCCGGAGCCCCGGCTGGAAGAGAAGCGCTCTATATAAATGGCGCTAAGGCGGCAGAGCGCGAGATCTCTTTGAGAGAAGGCGTAATAGGTTTATATAAGGATGGAATAGATGTGGGCGCGGATAGAAACTCCCCTGTTTCCAACAAATATCAATCTCCCTTTACATTTAAGGGCATCCTGCATAAGATCGTGATCGAATACAAGTAAGAGTTGATTGTACGTCACCCGCCAGGCCTGACAAACTTTGTTAGCCTGGCGGACATGGCGTTCCATCAGGATTAGATGGAGCAAACGATACTATTAAAAAACGAGCGGTTACTTAAGGGCGTCGCCAGGACGGGTGACTATGATATAATCGGCAAGTCTTTGCCATTCATTCCAGTCCGGCGCCGTTCCGGCCGCGCCGCTGAAAACTGAAATATTCATACAACTCAGCTTGGGAGAGTAACCTACGAGCTGCGCGTAGGCGCCTAGTTTCTCATCGCTGTGAAAGCGTCCGTTCAGATGCAACACCTGTTTCTTTTTGCGCTTTTTTTTCAGTAGGCGGGAAATACGCCAGGCCATCGTGGCATCCCAAAGATTTTGCGTCTGGTATAAATTTAGCGCGCCCATTCCTCCATGCCCTCCCATCAATCCGGTAAATTTTTCATAATATGCGCCCGTAAGGGTATCGATGGGAAGCGGGGCCAAAAGCGATTTTGCCGCCTTGCTTAGCCCGTTAAGACTTTCCAGGCCCCGGCGCGTTACGAGATTGGTATAACGCGAAGGAGCGTTGGCCGCCAATACATATATCCTATTCTCGCGGGCATATTCTACAAGGGGGCGGTAATCCTCTTTGTAGTTTTTCCATAGTTTACCGTCTTTCTCGAGATTGCTTTCGCTTATCAGCCCGTTTGTATATTCATCAAGCGCCAGCTGAACATCGCTTTGGAACATTTCCATCGAAAGGATGGTTTTTCTTTTTTTCAGGTTGTGCAGGCCCTTTAATAGCGTCAGTTCCAGGACATGCGCTACAGAATCATTATGCTCTTCGCCGAAGAAGATCACGTCTTTTTGTTCCAGGTTTCGGATGAGCTCGTCGATGCTGATTTCAGTTTTTTGCTCGACGGCATAGATCGTATATAAAGGGAGGTTATCTTCCTGCGCAAACAATAGCGCAGGGCTTATCAAGATCAGGCTTAGGATGTATTTCATGTCATGCGTTTTAAACTGGCGGCTCATCCCCAGTTTAAATGTGAATGTCGCCTGCCATTTCAGGTTTTATTTACGCATAAAGGAATAAAATAAGCGGGATCGGAAAAATTGTATGTGATAAAGCGAAATAATGAGTATTGTGCGGGCGCAGATCTGTCGGCTCAGGCACAATAATAAAGCTACAAATATGTATTTAATAGATAGCTAGATATTTCTACCGCCGATTGAATCATGGGCTTCAGTTGGGTCGTTGAAATGAGCGTTTGTAGTTCATTATGTAAAGCGCGCAAACCGCGCTATTTTATCCCTATTTTTGAGAATAACTCAAACTGATGGAGGATAGTCCAAAACGTTTTGACCGAATTATAGCGATCCTGATCCAACTGCAGTCCAAAAGAATTGTCCGGGCGCAGGATCTGGCCGACCGTTTTGGCGTAAGCCTGCGGACCATTTACCGCGATGTGCGAACGCTGGAAGCATCGGGAGTGCCTATATCTTCAGAAGCCGGAATCGGGTATTCCATCCAGGAGGGATATAAGCTGCCTCCGGTGATGTTCACTAAGGAAGAGGCCATGAGTTTTATTGCCGCCGAAAAGCTGATGCCGCATTTTACCGATAAATCGCTGGGGAGTTATTTTCAGTCGTCGATGTATAAGATCAAATCAATCCTGCGCTGGTCGGAAAAGGATATGTTCGATTCGCTGGACCGCAACCTGGTGGTGCAGCAAAACCATTCGCTGTTCCGGGAATCAATTCCCAATGCCCAGGAACTACTGATTGCGGGTATTGTGCAGAAGAAACAGGTGGATATCTCTTACCAGGGTTTTGAATCGGAAGCGGTTACCCGACGCACTATAGAACCCATTGGCATGTACCACGAACATCAGTTCTGGTATATTGTCGCCTACTGCCTGCTGAGAAAGGACTACCGGAAGTTTCGCTCCGACCGGATCTTTTCGATCCGGCTGCTCGACCAGCCATTTGCGGGCAGCCACCAGCCGCTGGATTATTACCTGCAAGAGGAAGACCGGCTGGATAAAACTAAGGTCGTTATACGGGTTAATAAAAAGACGGCCAAGTATATTCAGCGGAGCCGGCAGTTTTATGGTTTTGTTTCAGAAGAGGATAGGGGAGAGGTGATAGAAATGATGTTTATGGTAGGACTGAACGAAGATTTTTTTTCCCGCTGGTACCTGATGTTCGGCGACCAGGCCGAAATTGTAGAGCCGGAGAGTCTCAAAGCAGAAGTGGCCGGACTGCTGAAGAAAATTGCCCGGAAACTCTGATGCGTCAGATAAGCGCTGCGGCGGGCGCTAATATCGATTTTTGTAACGTATGCAGATTTGTTACGCCGGCGCATGGGATCAGGTCGCCAGATTGCTATGGCGATTTTGAAGTATTGAGACTTCTTAGTCAATAGCTAGGAGAGATGAAATAATTATATTATTATTATAGTTTTATAATGCTTCGTTATGTATAGAAAATTTTTATTACTTATTCTAATTATCCCTTCGCTCAGCTTTGCCCAGCAAAAAGACACGACAGTAAAGGCAACGGATGATTTATTTGAAGACGCGGTCGATGCTTCATTTCCAGGCGGGCTAGAAGGTTGGCAGAACTATCTTATTCAAAACATGCGTTATCCACGGAAGGCGATGAAAAAGGAAATACAAGGAACGGTCGTTGTTCAATTTATTATCGACACCAATGGTAAAACGAGTGAAATTGAAGCTATAGAAGGTCCGGAGATATTAGCGGCAGAAGCAATCCGGCTAATTAAGGAAAGCGGCAAATGGCTTCCGGCGCATAATAAAGACAAACCCTTAAAATCATATAAGAGGCAGCCTTTTGTGTTCAAATTAGAGAAAGGATAAACCCGTCTTTCGTTTAGTAACGCCGGATATTGGAGAAGCTGAATGTAAAGAACTGGAAAATAAACTGACTGAAAAGAAATCGTGAATGGTCCTTTCGTCTCAAAATAAGGCGTTAGGCCTTTTGGAATCCTGATAGGAATATAAGAGGCCCCCTAAGAGTGTCTAACTTTTGGGGGGCTTCAAAGTATGAGGGGCCTCTTTTTGCTTTTACTATATAAAGGTTGGTAGAATGCGGGAACAACGTTGTTCCCTTTAATGTTCCCAGAAATAAGGGGGTTCGATACCCAGGGCCCGCAGGTACACATATCCCTGGCCGCGATGGTGGATCTCGTTATCGATAGCATAGAATATGCTGTTAATGGCAGGCGCCTCATACTGACCGAAAAGCTTGAAAACCCTGCGAAACCCTTCGGGCGTTATTTGCTTCCAGTACACATTGATATGCCCGGTTGCCTCATCCCACGCATTGAGCAGGTCGGCCTTGGTCTTTAGCGCGTCGTTCTCTTCCACCAGGGGATTGCTCTTGCCGGTAACCATCTCTTTCAGTCCGGGCGCTTCAATGGCCAGCAATTCCTTTGTTATATCGGCAAAAGAGCGCATTCCTCCTATGGAAAATTCAAACAGTTCTTTTTCCGGAAATGCTTCGATCACCCGGCGGGTGAGACTGCGATGGCCTTGCCAGTTGTTTAACAATTCGTCTGCTGTGAGGATGGGTTGTTGCTGATTTGTTTGCATGATGATGTTTTTTGATGATGTATCCCAAAATTATCAGCGCCCTGTGACAGCAGTATGTCAGTAGGTTTAAATCTTTTTTGGCTCCCTACGGCTTTTTCTTGCTTGGGGTATAGGCGCTTCCGCCTATTCTTAATACGTCTTTCTTCTCCTTCCCCATATAGCAGAAGAAAAGCTTTTTCGTTTGCCCGTTGTCAAACTTCAGCTCAAGCGTATGATGGCTGAGGGTATAGGAGCCGGCGGCGCTTTTTTGCGAGCGACCAACCTGGCCGGGAGCAGATATACCAGCCATGCTGCCGGTGGTAAAGCGCCCGTCGGGCGTAAAGCGGAAGTCTTTCGTGGCCACTATTCCTATTGATCCTCCGAAAGCCAGGTTTCCGCCTCCGCCGATGGTCGACCAGGCGCCGTCGAGTTTTTCGGTGGCGCCGGCCGGGTAAGCCTGGTGTCCGGGCCAATCCTTTTCGCTAGTCTCTACCTTGCCCTTGCGATTCAATCCATCCCAGGCGATCTTCACCTTATTGCCTGCCTGCTTCCATTTCCCCCATCTTCCTTCTTCCTTCGAACGGGCCTTATGGTCTAAATCTTCCACGGCTGTCTTAGGTTCCTTTACCACTGTACCGTTGGTAAAGAACACATAAGGATTGTAAACGGGGTAGATGGCTCCTCCGTAACCTGTTTCATAATCGAGCAGCAGGCTGATGCGATCGACTGTGGGAGAGGCGCCGAGTCCGGCTATCGTGTTTCGGGCATCGGAAGTCCCCGCCGGCTCCTGCGCCTGCAGGGTAAAAAGGCCTGCCAGCCACGGCAGGAGCAATACGCTTAGTAGACAGCGTTTCTTATTCATGCTGCTTCCAGAACAAATATCATGCAAGTCTGCGCGGCCGATCGCGTTGTTGCTTGTGTAAGGGAAATATTGTTGTCCATTATTTCCTTAGCTATGCTACTGGTCTGCACGGCTGATCGCATCGCTGCTTTCTTTAGAAGGAATGTTATTAATTATCGATTATTGCCCTAACTATGTTGCCGGATTTTCGGAGGCGGAGCCGACATTTTCCTCAGCCTTGTTTTCTTTCCTGCCCATCGCCGTGATCTCCGGAATACCAAAACACAGCAGCCCGATCAGTACGATGATCCCGCCGAGGACCATAAACGTTAGCGGCAGTCCCACTGCATCGGCCAGGAATCCTGTTCCCAGCAGGCCCAGGAGCGAGGGCAGGAAGGATATGCTGAAATACAGGGAGAAGACGCGCCCCAGCATAGCCGGGTTCAGCTTCTGCTGGATGATCGCTGTAAAGCATGACTGATATACCGTAGCGGCGGCGCCTCCCAATCCCGTTAATACCACGAATAAGAGATATCCGCTGGGGGGAAGCATTCCCGAAAGCGCCAGCGTGGACCCCAGGATCACATGCATCAGGTTAATCGCAAGCGCTTTATTGAAGGGCCATTTTATGATGCCAACCAGCAATCCTCCCAATAGCATACCCACTCCCCAGGCGGCCTCGATCATGCTCATCTGGAACGTCGTTCCTTTAAAATGTTCCAGCGTCATCAGGGGGAATATCACGGCTACCGGCATAATGCAGAACATGACCAGCATCGAAAAGAAAAAGATCAGCGCGATACCCCGGAGCCGGGTGATCTCCTTTATGCCCAGACGCATTTCGTGGAAGATATCGCTGAGGCGACCCGGACCCTCCGTTTCTTTTTTAGGATTAGGTATGTTAACAAACAGTAGGGAAACTATTGCGAAACCAGCTCCCGCCATATCAAAGAGCAGCAATACGCCGATATCCATCATGCCCAAAGCCAGCGCAGCCAGGGCCGGGCCGGCGATATTCGACACCGATTGGATCGATTGGTTGATGCCGGCAATCCGCAGCAGTTCGCTTTCCGGCGCCAGCAGGGGAACGGAAGCCTGCATGGCGGGCATATGAAAAGCCGTACCCACCGAGCGCAGCGCCAGCAGCAGGTAGATATACCATAGTTCCACCGATTTAAAGAAAAACATCAGGGATATTCCCAGTGTACAGACGGCAATAAATCCATCTGCGAGTATCATGGTCTTTTTCCTGTCCCAACGGTCGATGAATACTCCGCTGAATGGCCCCAGCAACGACTGGGGCAGCAACGCAGCAATGGCGGCATAAGCCAGTACTTCGGCCGATCCCGTTTCTATACTGAGCCAGATGATGATGCCGAAATTAGCTATCGAGCTCGACAGGACGGAGAAAAACTGTCCTGTCCATATAATTGCAAACGTTCTTTTCCAGTTGTTCATGTGTTCGTCTGTTATAGATCTGTATCCGTTTAAGTTGAAAACCTGTATCTGGTTAATTGAAATTGCCTCGGCCGCCGTATGACCTGCCCCTGGCGGCTGATGCCGCGCTGTCGCCTCAAGCGCCGTAAACTCCGCTGATTCGGACCGGGTGACAAAGACCCGTCGCCATAGGGAGTAAATCTTGACTTTCCTTTACAGCTCGCCAAACACCGCCTCGAAAGGCTTCCCCTGACAAACAAAGCCTGGGGTTCAGTTGGGAAACCACAAAATCACGGTAAACAAGAAACGGGGCCGGCGAGGCCGGTTATGTATTTACAATGGGGGAGTCCTTACCTGGTTCTGGCTGAAAGGAAAGTGATATGAGCTATCCGCATATTGCTGTGCTTTAAATGCCCGGCGAAGATAGGAATAAAAACAAATCGGAGCGATTATTTCACGGTTCCAGGCATCTTTGGACGGCAGAAAGAGCCTTGGCTATGCTGTTTTGGCCACCCATTGTATGCAATGGCCTTCTTCGCGCACGGGGCCTTTAAAAAGCAGGCAGCCGCCGCAGGCGGTCTGATCTTCCCATGGAATATACAGTCCGCAGTTTCCGCAGGAATTATCCGGTATCTGTGATTTATCTACATAAGCCATTCTTTTTCGCTTATCCAGCTCCTCTTCGCTTACGCCGGTAAAATCGTTGCAACGGTCTGTTGCAGGCTTATCGGTATTTTCTTCCTTTGCCGCCGGTTTTTCGTCGTCCCCACAGCCATACAGCAGGAACATCGTTCCCATTAAGGCGGCGCAACGCGTTGTATATTGACTGATAAATCGTCTTCTTGAATATTCCTTTTCTTTCATTGATCTTAATTTTTTACGATTTCCGTATACAATGTTTTTAGATCCTCCAAGGCTTTTGCAGTATCCTTTTCAGCGTCGGCGCCCACAGTTTTCAGCTTTGCTTTAACTTCATCGTTTATGCCTTCGGCGCGCTGCAAACCGGCGCTTATCCCTTTTACCAAGGCAGCCTGCGCTCCCGTTGGTTTAATTACATCATGCTGCGATGCGTGTTGTAAAAGCTGCGCAACCTGCGATTTTTGATTCCGCGCACTTATGGTTTCAGCAAGCTCCTGATAAAAATCTTTTTTCCAATCTTCGTCCTTATCCGCAAAACCGCTTTTCGCCAACGCGTCTAATAAGTCTGTCGATGATCCAGGTTCCGAACTGAATACGGCGGCCCTGAACCATTTGCTTTGCCCCTGCAATTGCAGCGCTTTTGCCAGCCAGGGAATGATGCTTTTATCTTTAAATTCTCCCAGGCTGAGGGTTGCCTGGTATGCTACTCTTATCGAAGGGTCTTCTATCAGTTGTTTCAGATCGTTCAGACATGCGGGTAACTGTTCGGCTAGGATGGCGCCGTTTTCCCTTATGCCGGCGGCAGGGTCTTTGAGAGCAGCCTTAACGATGGCGGCATCCAGCGCATCCATTCCTTCCAGCACATACAATGCGCGTAGGCGTACCCGCGGGTCATTGCTTTCGGAAAACAGTTTCTTTACCTGCGGTATTACGGTTTTATCCTGGCGTTCCAGCAGCAACCGCTGTGCAACGGAGCGGCGCCACCTGTTTTTGTGAGATAGCGTATTTACAAGTTGTTCAGCAGAGGCGTCTTTTAAATTGGGCTTTTCCCATTTTACGGCAACGCCGTTTTGAGGCACAATTCGGTAAATGCGTCCCATGGTATTGCCCGCGTCAAAATCCATATCGGTTTGAAGGTCGGCAGGAATAGAAAGCGGCGTTTCAATATGCTGCCGGTACATATCCAAAACATATAAATGCCCGTCGGGGCCCACCGAGAAATTGGCCGGCCGGAACCAGGTATCTGTTGAAGCCAGAAATTCCTTATCCTGCTCCTGCGGTCCGCGTTTTGCCGTCATATAAGGGGCGTCGCCGGATTCAGTCAGGATATCGCGGTGTACGAGGTTCCCGGCCACATCGCCCGTAAAAATATTTCCATAATATTCCTCGGGATAAGCATCCCCTCCATAGAATGTGCCGCCGGAAGCGCCGGTAAAATGGTCTCGTGCATACTCTATCCTGTTGAGACGGTTTTCCTGGTATTCCTTATTTCTCCTGTCTGTGCGCACTTGCCGCCAATAGGGCGTTTCAGACTTTTGATACATCTGCAGGTCGTGATCCGAAATATTAAATACCGCCGTCATCAGGCTGGGGGGCAAGTAAGGGTTTCTCGCAAGATATCTTTTAAGGATCACTACCTGTCGTATGTGAATGGTGTTGTTGGTGAAGTAGCGTCGCCCCCAGTCGTCTATCGCCAGGCCAAACTGCCCCGGTCCGGTAGCGAGCTCAAATTGATCCCGGTCGAGCCGGAAGCGGAAATCGGATCCGCTCATCTTTAGCTTCGGCGCATCAGGTTTTCTGGTAAAACTTACCTCGCCCGCCTGGCCGTGGTTGTTGGCATAGATCCAGTTGTCGATGCCAAATTGCAGGTTGGTGATCTGCGCTTCTTCGTTTCCTGTAAAAAAGCCTGTAAAAAGAATTTCCTTCTGATCTGCCCGCCCGTCGCCGTCGGTGTCTTTGAAATACATGATATTCGGAGCGGCGGCGACCAGCAGCCCGCCTTTCCAAGGCAGAACGCTTGTCGCTTCTCTAAGATTATCGGCAAAAACAATGGAAGTATCTGCCCTCCCATCGTTGTCAAGATCTTTCAATAATAATATTTTGTCCTTTCCTTTTGTCGAATCAGGCTTATAGGCGTCCAGCATACTCGCCACATAGGCGTTTCCTTCCTCGTCGAATGCCAGGTCGACCGGATCAATTACCAGGGGCTCGGCGGCATAGATCTCTGCCTTGAAATTATCAGCAAATTGAAAGGTCTTCATGGACTCTTCGGCAGACAAGGGCCCCGGATATTTTGATTTGTGTTCACAGGAGGAAATAAATACCATCAGCGCCGTAGCTATTGCGATATTCGGACCCTGCCTTAATACGTTTTGGGCGAGATTGATCATCATGTTACAGTTTAAGTAGTTTTTTTGCGTTTTCATAAAACAGTTTTCTTTCTATTTTCTTATTGGCGGAAAAATTCCTGATGGTCTGTATATCCACGGCCCCTGTGCATTTGCCCGAATCCGCAACGCCGGAACTGTCGGCGCAATCGCTGCCATATAACAGTTTATCCTGGTGTTTTTCGAGGAATGCCCTTGCATGGGTTTCATCACGGGTAAGGGCATTTAACCCTGAGCCTGCGGAAAGGTCGCCGTACATATTGGGGTAATCGCTCAGGTAGCGGTCGGTAATTCCGCCGGGCTCAACACTACCTTTAGGATACAATACCGACTGGTCGGCATGATGCTTGTCAATATTCGCCCACCAGGTTTGCGCATGACCGATAAAATTCACCTTGGGGTATTGTTCCAGTATTTTATAAAAGCGATCGAAGCCGTAATTGTACATCTCATGCTGCCAGTGCATCAGGACCGGAACCTCGTATGCCTGCGCCAACTGGTATATCTTATGCATTTCGGGGGCGTCGCATTCCACCCCAAATTTTAATTCGCCTATGACCACCGCGCCCAGCTTCAGGTATTTTTCTATTTCGTATGCGGCATCCGGCGCATCCGGCACGGCGCAGACCCCAAACCTGAAACGTTTTTTGTGTTCTTTGGCGAACAGATAACATTCGGCATTTCCTCCCGCCTGCGCCTGCAACCCATTGGCTATGCCCTGGTGAGTGGAAGCCGTATTGGCCGGTCTGCCCGAGGGCAATAAAACAGTCATGGTTATTCCCATGGCTTCCTGGTGGGCTGCCATTTGTTCGTCTGTGCGCGCCAGGTAGTGAATATGCTGATGGATATCGATGATCCGTTCCTTTTTTCTTGCTTCAGCGCCTGCAACCAGGTCAAATGGCAGGGCGCTACCAATGGCAAGAACGCTTGTACGCGCTAAAAACCTGCGGCGGGAAATGCTATGAGATAGGTTACGCATTGATCAATTTATTTTTGATACTGAATAATCGGGCCAGTAGATTTAAATACGCTGTCAATGAAATCGTAGGCCTGCCATCTTACCTGTAGCGGAAAATCATGTTGACTATCAGGATAACGCGCCTGGAGGTTCTGTGGCGCGTCAAGGAGCGCATATACATCCGCTATATTGGCGATGCCTTTTTTGACTCCCTCCACGCTGAAGTTGGCATCCTGTACAGGAGAACTGGAGAAGAAAGCGCGCGGAGCGATCGCTGCAATTGCCTCATCAAAATCAAAGGGAACCTTATCCGGGTCAAGGCCGTAATGATCCCGGATCAGCGGCATATACTTTTCCTGCGCCCAGGGCCATAATTTTCCGCCGTATTTTTGAGCAGATGCAGCGTCGCCATTGAAATAGTCGCGCATTAAGGTCCATCCGCAACTGGATACCACTACTTTTAGACGGGTATCGAATGCGCCTGTAAAGATTGCATTATGGCCTCCCAGGGAATGCCCGATCACGCCGATCTTACCGGGGTCAACGTCCGGCCTCGATTGCAGCAGGTCGATGCAACGCATATTGTCGAATATCGCCTTCATCGTTCCCGATTGATAGCGGTCGGCGGTAAAATCATGGTCTTTCTGATCGCCAAAGCCAGGGTAGTCCGGGGCGATCACTACATATCCTTTTTCAGCCAGTTCCTTTGCATAAGCCCTGTTGGTTAAGTCCCCCTGGCCATCCGCAATTCTTTTTCCAAGATCCCCGGTGGAATGCAGGGCAAGCATGGCGGGCCGTATCTTTACGACGTCTTTCTGTTCCGGCACGTACAGGTACGCAGAAATAGTTTCGTTTTCTGTTGCTGTAAAATATATCGTATACCTGGTATATCCTCTTCCTTTGGCGCTGTCGGCATATTGAATATTCACCGGAGGAAGGTTTGCGCGATCCGGTAAAGCGCCCATTGCCAGCTGCATCCCGTTAAGCGCCTGCGTTCGTCTTATTGCCCATTCGGCGGGCGTGCGAACGGGGCTTTTCCTGCCGCTTGCATCTGTATAAGACAACAACGGGTTAGATTGTTTTTGTGCAACGACAACATTTCCTTCGGCGTATATCAGTATAAAAAGAAGAATTAATAATACCCGGTTCATTGAACGTTTTTTATTTTACCGGAATTAATGTTATTTCCCGTATATCGAACATAGATATCTGTTTAACGCCTGAATCTGGCTTCATGCTGATATCGGATGATAAATAAATGTACTCTCTCTTTATTGTTTTGACTATAGAGATTTCTTCAGTTTCTCCGCATTCTTATGGATCTTCTCAATGGCGGAAACGATATAGTCCATGTCGGCGCGGGAACCAAGCAATATGTTTTGCGTGAACCATACTGCTTCCTCATTGCACAATATATCATTTTGAGGGCAGCGGTTCCGTTCCTGGTACCGGGCGATGTCCAGCTGTTGCGGCGAATACATTTTCTTAAAGTTCTTCGACTGGAACGTATTCGCGAGGAACGGCTGCGTATTCAGCGTGGAGTAGCCGCTGGAACAGGGGACGCCCTCAGCCGACAGCGCCTTTAAAAATGCCGCGCGCGGCAGTCCCTTAAATGATTCCTTTTTATAACGGAAAGGAAAAAGATGAAAAGACACCCTTGTTATATAGTTATGAAGTTTATAAGGAATGATCCCGGGGATGGTTTCCAGCCTGGATTTCAGGTAAGCTGCATTATCGGCCCGGATGGTAGTCTGGGCATCCAGACGTTTTAGCTGCGCCAGCCCGATGGCCGCCTGGTACTCTGTGAGGCGTAGCTTGGTCCCTGCCATAGACATGCCCGCTCCATACTTTGCTATCATACTGCCGCGGGCGATGCCGTAGTTATGATAGGAATAGCATTTGTCAATAAACTCCTCATCATCGCTCACTATAGCTCCTCCTTCGCCCATCGGTATATTTTTGGAGTTCTGAAAACTAAAGCACCCTGCATGGCCGAAAGCGCCTACTTTTTTATGGTTGACTTCGGAAAGCCAGGCCTGGCAAGCATCTTCCACCACTGCCAGGTTATGCTTCCGGGCTATTTTCATGATGCCCTCTATATCGCAGGGGATGCCCGCAATATGCACAGGTAATATGGCGCGGGTGCGGGGAGTGATCTTTTCTTCTATCTTACTTACATCCATCTGGAAGGTATCCGGGTCGGTGTCCACAAAAACGGGCATTGCGCCGGTTTGTAGCACTGCCTGCGGCGTAGCGATAAAGGTATAGGGCGGGATGATGACTTCATCGCCTCCGCCCACGTCCAGGTTGGCAAGCGCGCAGATCAGCGCATTCGTGCCATTGACCGTGGTAAGGCAACGTTTGAGACCAATGGTTTCGGCCCATGCCGCTTCAAACTGTTCCACTATTTTCGCGCGCGACCATACCCCGCTTCTGAGCGTTTCCAGCACAGATGGCTCATCTGCGGCAATATCCCACATCGGCCATTTGGGCCATTGAGGGGATTGTTGTCCTGATACCGGGGCGGTTGCTGTTATCGTAGCGCTTATACCTTTTGAGGGTTCGCCGGCGAGCGATGGTAACGCTGAATGCATACCCAGCATGGCGCCGGCGCCGGTCAGGAGGTTCTGCTTAATGAACCTGCGTCGCGTGTTTTTTTTGTTAGATTGCTTCATTCCAGTAGTTCTGTTTTTGATAAAAAAATTATACGGATAATGCGAAGCGCTATATCCCTAACATTTTTTTGATGTTTCCTGCCCTTAAGCGCTCCCTTGTCTGTTCGTCCGCTTCTTCTTCTCTCAAGGATTCAATGCGCAACAGGCCTGTGCAATAATCCAGGATAGGCGATTGCGTGCCGAAGCAGAACTTGCCTGCGCCGAACCGTTTAAACAGATCTCCCCAGTTTGTTATACTCCTTCCTGAGGTATCCATTAATATATCTGCCTTTCTGAAAAGCGCCATGTCTTCTTCGTTCAAAGCAGTACTATTGGCCACATTCATTATTAAGAATTTTGCATCCGGCACAGCCCTCACCGCCGGTACGATATCTTTTAACGACCACTCTTTCTCTATGTCCATCCATGAGCTGGTACGACTGTCTACCATTCTTGACGCGAATACCACGGGAATTCCTTTGTCGCGGCATGTTTTTACAAGCTCTATACAAGAGGGATTGGCGATATCGTAGCGATGGTATTGAGGATACAACCGCACGCCTTTGTATCCATACCGGTTGATGCAGACGCTGAGATCATCCCGCCAGCCGCCGTACGTGGGGTTGAGTACGGCAAATGGAATAAAGCTTTCTTTATAACTCCTTTTACTGCCGATCCACTCCCATAGCTCGTCGTTGGCATGCTGGGCGTTCTTGTAAAAGATGCCGTTCAGGTTGCTGACCACGGACCGGTCTGTTCCAAAGACTTTCATCCTTTCCGAAAGCCCCTCAAGGGTATTATAGGCAAGCCGCCTGAAGGGCCAGTGTCCTACATAGGCATTGCTGTCAATCAACATCTCTGCCTCCTTTTTTCAATCGTTTGCTGATGTTTCCGAAAAAGATCTTTTCCCGTTGCGCCTCTGTCAGTTTTGCGGAAAGTATTTGGCCTATGCCCTGGTAGAAGCTGTAATCGCATCCAAACACCAGCCTGTCTTCCCCAATATACTTCATGGCAAAGTCTATCATATTGGCTTCGTTATTGCTCCCGGATGTTTCTACAAATACATTGGGCGCATCTTTTAATATTTTGCAGGCATGCTCCCAGTCAATACCGCCTCCTATATGGGCAAACTGGAACATGGCTTCAGGATAGCGCCGGGCTATGTCAACAAAATCTTCCGGCAGCGAAATATCTTTGGGCTCCCGGGGGTTAAGCTTCACTCTCGAATACCCGATAGGGGAGTGCATCATAATATTCCAGCTGATATCAATGCATTTTTCGATAATCGGATAATACAGGGGATCATTGATCTTTACCTGGTTGTACAGTTCGCCCAGTCCGATCATGCCCGCATCGCGGCAACGGTCTATTTCTTCCAGGGACGCCTGTTGGTACCGGGGGTTGAGCGCTACGGTCCCGATAAAGCGGTCGGGATGGGCCTTCATACACTTTATCACGAAATTATTTCTTGCCCTGAAATCATCAGGGGTTCCTTCGGTATGAGGCCTTATGAAATCAGAGATCATCAATTTTTCTATACCCAACCTGTCGGCAAAATCCAGGTTGACCTCCGGTTTATAGTGTTCTTCGTCTACATGGGCATGCGCATCTATCTTCCTGTATTTTAAAACCTCTTGCATGAGGTTTCTTGTTTTTTCCACTGTATCAGAAACGGCATACTCTGCGCGGGGAGATCCCAGCAACCGGCTTCCCAATGCCAGGCTGGCCCCGGAGCTAACGGTGTTGGCTACAAATTTTCGACGATTTATTTTCAACATAGATTAACAGAATATTGCGCCCTGTTTTAACTGCAAGGCATGCCAGGCTTTTCAAAAAGCGCAGAGCGATCTGTCCTGCTTTTCTTAACCTTATGCTTTGCCAGGCAACCCATTGATTATTTCCGCTGACGCTACGGAATATTGTCCGAACATCTCCAGTAACAGAATGGCGCCGGCGGTCTGCCCCAGGCCCGCCTGCGTATATTTTGATTCCATACCCGTTGTGCAATCCCTGACCAGTATGGTTTGATATCCCCGGTTGCTCATCTGGGGTATTCCATAATCACGGCTAAGGATGCAGGCATTGGTATTGAAACCCGCAAAAAATAAAAATAGTATTCCCTCGCGCTTACAATACTGGTGCAGTTCCTCGCCTGTAGCTACAACAGCTTCCTTGCCTACGGGCGTTATTTTAGGATGAAAGGTCAGCGGTGGCATGCTTTGTCTTTCTGCTTCGCGGGGTTCTTGGGGACGACGGTAAGATTTGTAAGGCCCGCTCAGGTTTCTAAAAGCAATGGGAGGCCATGCGTCCTGCTTAGGCGCTGCTTCATCAGGCGGCGCCAGCTTCACCCAGTTAGCATGTGATTTTGCCACTTCCGGCGAAGGCGCATGAATAACCTGCAACCCCGATCTGCGACAGGCTGCGATCAGGGGTATAAGCTCTTTGTTGATGATCGTTTCAGCGCGCGCTTCCGTGTCTTTGATATAATGCCGTTGCCAGACGTCAACAAGCACAAGCGCCGCCTGCGCGACAGGAATATTCCAGTTGAGGTTAGCATAATCGGTATTGGTTTCAAGCCATTCCACTCCCGGGTCTACATGCCAACGGTAATACCGCGGAGGTACAGACAGTATACGGGCCTCGGGACCATCTTTTGCATTGGCGAAGAGAGAAGGCGCAACGCCTGCGCCAAGCAAGGCGCTTAATCCTCCAAGGGAACTTTTTTTTAAAAATTCACGCCTTGAGTTGTCTTTTCTTTTCATGCCTGTGATTTGATCAATGCAGAGGACGTTTTAAATAGCCCTGATGTGTCGATAGTTTGAAATTAAGATTATTCAGTTGATTTTAGGCCATCGCGATAAAGAAACAGGATTTTCATTTTTCGAACTATTCGCATCTAGCCGAAGAAGGCGCCTGCCCGCAGAAATAAATTAGAATTTTAATCTGCAGAAGCCATTCCTCTCTTTTTATTTCTTTATCTTGTTCTTTCTTCGAGATTGATAGTCTTGATTTTCCGTCCTGCCCGTTCATTTTGGATAAATTCCACAAAACCTTACATTTTACTGTTATGGCTGACAGGTTGATTGATCTTTCGAAAGAAGGGGGTTTAGCTATTAATGACGATAAGGCGTTTGCTTCGCTTGGATATGGCGCGGAGATGCGCGCAGAATTGTGCCACGGCATCCGTCTTCAGTTGGAAATAGAAGCCGCTGCGAGAGTCGGCGTTTCGGCTCATGTCGCACAGTTTGTTAAGATACTCATTGAAATTGAGGCGGGGATAGCCGCCGGCCTGCAACTTTCGGCGCAATTGTCGCCGCGGATGATGGAAGAAGTTGGTCTTGTAGCGTCCATGCAAGCCTACCTAAAAGCCTATATCCGCGCCCGGCTGGAACTCAAATTAACGCTGGAGAAACTTATTCAGAATGTAGGCGACAAAAGCAGCGCAGTGGAACTACGCCTGTTCAGAAAATTTGTAGACCGGCTGGAAATTGGCGTAGGCGTCGAGGCGAATGCTCAGATTGGGTTGACTGCGGCTGCAGAACTACTGTGTACAGGAAGACTGGTAGAAGAGCAAGGAAAGAAACCGGGCTTCGACTTCCGGGTGAATGCCGAAGCCGCATTTATGTTTGGCGCTGGCGTTGACTTTTTCGCTATGGCGAGGTTCAACGATATTACGATCTTTTTTAAAGATGCGAAAGACATTCTCCTGGAAGAATTGGAACGAAAAATTGACGACAATAGATTTGCCTCCAAGGAGCAAAAAGCTTTGATCTTCCGCATATGGAGCGCGACGTTAGACACCATCATTGTCGCCAGCGCTTCCGGGTTCGACAAAAAAAGAAAGCCTTTTCTAGCTACATTAGAAGATTTTGTTTACGACTTTGCGCTGGACCAGATCTGCTTAACGTATAAGCAACTGCTCGAAAGCCAGACCAGGCGCTTGGCGGATTGGTTAGATCTGAACGAAGGCATTTCCAATGCCGATTTGAATAAGATATTGATATGGCTGGACGCCCTGGAAAAAGAATGGGATGGAAACCAAACATTTTTCGAGTTATTGCCCCGCCTGTCTGATCTGCTACGGATCATCGAAAAACTGGGCTACGCTGAAGTTGCTGTTTTTAATAATATACTTGCGCATCTGTATGCGCTCGGCTATCTTATCGATAAACGAAACAGAGACAAATGGAAGAATCTGCCTTCCGCAGTCAAAAACAACTTCCAGGAAACCATCGGTCGAAATATCACTGAGATCAGCTCCGAGGCAGATGCGTTCGCCTACCTGGAAAAATCTTGCATAGAGACTTTTCTGGCAGCAGGAAATCGTTCAGATATCAGCGGGCTAGGCGTCTTCGTCGATCTGCTTGAAGCAAGGGATATGTCGGTGAGCTACCTGCTGCTGTTATTGGCGTCGGACCGGAACGAAGAGGCGACAACAGTTTTCCTGGACGTAGGAATTGATTTACTGGACCGGCTCGTTGGCGACCTGCTGTTTCCTGCTATTAGAGAGATGATCGATAGGGATTGGCCTGGGAAGAGCGATTTTGGAGATGAGCTGTTACAGTCTTTGATGGACGATCTGTTGCATGGCTATCGATCGATTTTTATTGAAATGTTTAAGAAGGTTTTCCTCGAAGAGCCGACAAAAGAGAATGTTGAGAACCTGACCATTCTGGCCAACAAGTTTCTGCTCAATATACTCGGTAAGAATGCAGGATTATTGGTGAAGGAACTGCTGCTGTATTCCACCGAAAACATTACCGATTCTATAAACCGATGCGAGCGCCAGCTTCGGGAAGGAAGTCTGAATCCAATGGCCGATAAAATGCAGAAGAAGGCTGAAGATCGTCTCAGAGTTTCGCTGCCCGTGCCTATTCCCCAGGGAGCGTTCCAGCTGTATAGAGATAATCTGCAAAAAGCAACCACCGAGTTTCTGCTGGACATTATGGATGTTGCGCGCACTTCTATGGGTAGAAACACCTGGACGCCTGCGCGGATTGACCATATCAGTCTTGGACTACAGTATGTACTGTTCCATCCCGAAAGCAACCATCTCGATTTTCAACACCTTGCCGCCAATCAGGCTGCCTTGAAAATTGCGGAGTTAGAAAGATGCGATTTTTTGCCTGACATATCACTGCAACTGTTAAGAAACCTGCTGGATTCCCTGCAAGATATCGGATGGCAGCAATTAAAAGCTTATTTGCTAAAAATGCCCTTAGCGGTAACGACCTATCTGCTAAAACTGCTGAAAATCCTTTTTCTTGATTCGATTCTGGAAACGCTGAAGAAGCTTTGGGAAGCGCTTAAAGACCTTATTAAGAAGTTGGGCGAGCTGATCAGTAAACTGGCGCAGCAGATCCGGGAACTGGCGGAAAAGGTTGCGGAAGCCGCCGTTAAAATTGCCAGGGCTATTGGCGAACTGGTCGGTAAAGCAGCCGAGGCCATCGGAGACTTTTTTAACCGGTTATTTAATGCGCTTGACTTCTCGGATACCAGTTGGCTGGAGAACTTCCTGGAATCCATTTGGGGCTTCCTGGGCGGAGATACGCAACAAGATAAAGCAAGAAAAGTGCTCAACCGTCTTCGGGAGCAAGCGATGGAAAACCTCCGGAATAGCCGGCTACAGCAGGCGCTGGAAAATGCCGCCAATGGGAACGAATTTAATGGGATCTTCTTCAGGAATTACCTGGACGCTTATGTGATCAACGATTCCATACGAACATCATTGGGTAAAATGAAATTTCGCTCCATCAATGCAGTGAACGAAGCCTGGGGAGAAGCGAGTCAGCAGTTTCACAATACCATATCGGATCTTGAATCAAACGCCCGCCAATACTGGTCCTCGAACCAGATCAGGGGCGTCAGGAGCAGGGAGCTTGAGGCCGCGCAACTCAGAAAGCGTAATGCCGACAGATCGGCGCAATTGCTGACAAGTTTAAACAAAAGCGCCATAAGAGTGAATTGCCCGTTAGCTATTGATATTGCCGGTAACGATATGCCGATTTATGGCCGATACCTCTATCTTGACGTTGATTTTGGCGAACTGGATATCCGCTCGGTCATCCGATCTCAGTTATCCCTCCATCCCGACGCGCTGATAGATCACGATGGAAATCTTTCCACCTATGAATGGGAAAAAGAGATCAGGAATACCAGGGCAATAGAGAACTTTTGTCCGATACAGGTGAAAATTATACTAAACGGGAAAGAAGTTGACCTTTCGAGCTGCGCAGTCACGGGAAACCGCCTTTCCGGACATATTCCCACAGAAAGGCTTCTTCACGGTTCCAACGACATGTTCGTATTGACGCTGGCTCCCCCCGAGTATGCGCACAAAAGCTTCCAAAAGCATATCCGGTTCTATTGTGATCACCAGAACAACAAGCGGCCTTCAAACGCCGTATACATCGACCCTGTTGAGTCCGTGATCAACACGCGGGGCGACGACCACGAAGATGCCCGGCGTACCGATGCCGCCGACAGGGAAATCATCATCATAAAGAATAACAGTGATCAGGAACTGGTGATGGACGGCTGGAAACTATCCGATGCCGCGGGGCATCAATTTGTTTTCAAGTCTCACACCTGGGTAAAGCCCGGACAAAAAGCGCGGATCGTTGTAGGCGAAGCAACGCCCGGTTTTCTCAACTGGAAAGAATATTATAACGGTCAGTTGACTGCTATCTTGAACAATAACGGTGAATTCCTCAAGCTGGAAGACGCGAAGGGCAAAGTAGTGTCCCATATCTATACGGGGAACCCCAGATCAAACAGACAAATTATATTCATCTCATTCCGATAATATGGATCCTGATATATTCGTCAACAAGGGCTTCGATCATTCAAAAAAGGGATTCCGCGATGTCATCGCTACCCTGAAGCAGAAACTAAAAGACAAAAAAAACGTTTATTTTGTCGAGCATCTTAACTTCAGCATCACGGGCAAGGTGGTCCATGCGCATATTTATTACCTGGAATGGCTGTACGGGTCGGTATACAGAAAAAAGACAGAGCACTATTTTTTATTGTTTGACTTTGACGTCGGCAAGCACGAGCTAAAAGAAGAGCATAAGCATGCGCTATCGGATTTTTTTAACGAAGTGTACCTGGACGAATTACTGAAGCATTCAGCGCTTGATGCCAGGGAGTTCGAGAAGTACAAGAGCCCCTTTATCGCTAATATTAAAGAGAGCAAAAAAGAGCGGTTGCTGAATACCCAGCTATGGGGGCCGGCAGATTACGCCGGCCGCGATAACCTGATCCGCTACCAACTGCTGAATAGTTTTAAATCCAGAGGCGAATCGGACTGGTGGCAGGCAAACAATATCGTCTTCCCAGATCCGCAAGGTCTCTTTGACCCTGGCGGAGATGGTAACGCAGACCCGCAGTATCCACCGTTTGCCATCAGCGATCTTTTGTTTTGGAGGCGATCGCCCCAGTCAATCGAAAACTTCTCCCGGTTCATCGGCAGGGCAAGCGAAACCGGCAACAATAGCATCAACGACCCGCTGTCGCAGGCCAGGGCGGACGTAGTGGTCGGTTACCTGAATGAGCTGTCAGCAGAGCTTTCCAATTATATGGACAATACCCGCCTGGAACTAAAGTCTATTGGAGCTGGCAGTCGTCAACCCATAATCCTGAACGACCGGGAGCTCGAAATTGCCGAAAACAGAAGCGTACAATTTTCTTTTTACCAGGAACACGACTATGTGCATCTATTATCGCCGGAAACGCTAAAAGATCAATATCGCGCCAATGTTAATGGCGTAAATGCCGATCTGACGGAGAAAATAGACTACCTGGAATCTTATCTTTCAAATCCCGATCAGCCGTTCCAGTTACCGGGATTAAACCAGGAAGCCGTGTTAAGGAGTACAATTTTCGAGGACGTCAGGTTTTCTCTTGGTATGAGCAGCATTTTCTTTGCAAAGGCTTTTGAGGGCGATTTCAGAGATCTCAATGGCGACGCAGGCATCCCTAATAATCCGGCAGGTATCGGGCTATCTAATCAAAGCGCCGACCCAGGTTTCGGGAACCGTTCTGTTGTTTACCAGCTGCCTATTACGGATATGATATCCCGGGGAGCTTATTCTACCCGGAACAGCGATGTCTTCAGAATGCCGCTAAGCCCCAGGTTCCGGCTCGAATTTGCAGAGAAAACATTTCGTAAGATCAAAGAGATAATGGTCGCCAAATCCAGCAGCGACGCAAGCCCTGCCATTACTGCCCGCAACTATATCGACTATTACAAAACATATATCCGTAAACCTCATATTGCTCATTCGTTTCTGATGCGCCCGATGACCAAAGAAAAATTCCTGCAGGAACTGGAGAATTACCAATGGGAATTCAGGATCGACTTTACCGGCGACCATCCGATCTATAGAAATAGATTAGGCGACACAATCAACCTGACCCTGAACCTGATTAATAATGGTTTTATGAATGGGGGAGTGTCCGGCAACGGGTTTATTAAATATATTAAAGAAGAGATAAGCGATGGAAGGATCAGGGAGTTCTACTGGTTTGATCCTTCGGTAGCAAAATTTCATGCTGAGATGAAAGGGCTGCTGGCAAAGAACCTCTTAAAAATGGTTGTGCTTTCCAATCAGCCCGCGCTTCGTTTGAAATATACCGGCGCGCCCGGCAGGCTTGCTATGCCGCCTTTTATTGAGGCGGCCTTTCGTGATCTGGTTTATTTATGGATTTTTCCTTCCATAGGAGAAGCCGATTACTGATTTGACTATTAATGTACAGGTAGACAAACTGGAAGCAGAACGGCTTTAAAACAAATAGATGGTTTGAGGAATACGATTGAAAAGACGTAAAAGATGTCTTTTATTTTAATTCCCGGGAAACGGCACGTTGGTTACCTTAAAATAAGCATTCAATAAGGCGTCCTGTAAAGCGATATCGTCTACAATTTTGTTATAGTTCGGTTCAAGCTTGCTCTGAAAAAAGTATTGTCCAGTAGTTTGCGCGGCTTTATCTTTTCCTTCGGCCAGCCAGACGAGCGTTGAATAGCCTAACCGGAGATTGTCGGGCGCATTGCTTCCGCCCATTTTCGTGGATACCCAACCCGGCGTAATGGTGTTCACTTTCACATCTTTCCATTTCCTTGCTACCGCTTTGGCGAATAGAAATATATGCAATTTTGTTTCGGAATAGCTGATTTTCGGCGTACTACTTTGCATGTTTTCCAAATTCAGGCGAGCTCCTTTATGCAGATCTGAACTGACATAGATAAGGCGTTTTGGCTTGTGCACAAGGCTGGTCAAAATATAAGGAGCAAGAGAATTAACGGTAAAAACCACATCGCCCTCGGATGATGAAGCGCCAGCGTTGTGTATGATAACGTCAAATCTTCCCAAAGCGTTAATATCCTCCGCTAGTTTTTTGACTTGATCTAAGTCGGATAAATCGCCGATTACCACGGCTTCTGCTTCGGGTAGATCCCTTTTAGCATCTTCCGCCCGTTTTTGGTTTCGGGCATGAACGACCACTTTATATCCTTTTGCAATCAGGGTCTTTGCCGTTAATTGCCCGATTCCGGCAGTAGACCCCGTTATCAAAATGCGGGCTTCAGGTTTTGGAGATAACGGCTTTATATTCTTTTCTATGTACTGGAGTTCTTCTACCACTTCTGGAGTATTATAAGTGTTTAAGCCATATTTACCGTTGAGATCCTGCGCATTCACATTAGGCGTTGTTTGGCAGGACAGCATAGTAAATACCATTACGCCAACAGATAGTATATTTCGTAGTGTGTTTTTCTTTGCTCTCATTTTCTGCCGGTATTTTTTTGTTTATTTTTTATCGTTATGCTTCCTGAGCTTCTGGCCTAACTTGTGCCAGCTTCATCTGGCATGACCTGTCTCTGCCTGTAAAGGTATGTCCTTTCCGGATAAACCTTGTTTCCAACTGCCATCCATCATCAGTGTTAAGGACACAAGGGCATTATCTGCGATTCGTTTTGCGCCGTCAGCCTTATCTTATAAAGTATACTATTCTTTTCAAGAAACCATACGAACAGGAATGCAGCGATCTTTTTATTGCCATCGGAAAAGGAATGATCCCATTGTATCCTTACGCTTCTTAGG
>DEHV01000076.1:0-1131 GCA_002352105.1 Chitinophagaceae bacterium UBA2791
GAAAGCTTTTCCTATTCGATCGTTTATTGATCTTTGCGTGTAAACCTATTTGATACTATGCAGACTGATTTTCTTATTGTTGGCTCGGGCATCGCCGGTATTACCTATGCGCTTAAGGTTGCCGGTCAGTTTCCCGATAAAAAAATATTGATCATTACCAAGGCGCAGGCCGACGAGACCAATACCAAATATGCGCAGGGNNGATAGTTTTGAAAAACATATTGAAGACACGCTGATCGCCGGAGACGGCCTCTGCGACCCCAAAGCCGTAGAGATAGTGGTGAAAGAAGGGGTAGACCGCATCGCAGAGCTGATCGGCTGGGGAGCGCAGTTCGATAAGGAAATCGGGGGCGATTATAAGCTCGGCAAAGAAGGCGGGCATAGCGAGTTCAGGATACTGCACCATAAAGATGTTACCGGGAAGGAAATGGAAAGAGCGCTCCTGGACGAGGTGAATAAATACCCGAACATATCTATCATCAACCATTTTTTTGTAGTGGACCTGATCACCCAGCATCACCTGGGCTACCTGGTTACGAAAGCGACTCCGGATATAGAATGCTTCGGCGTTTACGCGCTGAATACGCAAACCAATGAGATCATCAGCATCCTGGCAAAAATAACGGTGTTGGCCACGGGGGGCAACGGACAGGTATACCGGTCGACCACCAATCCCTTTATTGCTACCGGCGACGGCGTAGCGATGTTATACCGCGCCAAAGGCAGGATAGAAAACATGGAGTTTATCCAGTTCCATCCCACCGCCTTGTATGAACCCAATGTAAAAGGCCAGTCCTTCCTCATCACTGAAGCCGTGCGCGGCGACGGCGGCATCCTGCGAAACGCAGCTGGCGAAGCTTTCATGGAGCGGTACGATCCGCGGAAAGACCTGGCTCCCCGCGATATCGTGGCGCGCGCTATCGACAATGAAATGAAGATCTCGGGTACGGAACATGTGTACCTCGACGTGCGTCATATCCCGCTGGAGAAATTCCTGGAGCATTTTCCGAATATCTACGAGAAATGCCAATCCATCGGTATCGATATCGCTACGCAGTTGATCCCCGTGTCGCCGGCGGCGCATTACAGCTGCGGCGGTATCAAGACGGACGAATGGGGGCGAACCTCTAT
>DEHV01000076.1:1181-26656 GCA_002352105.1 Chitinophagaceae bacterium UBA2791
CTGCTGATGAGCGATTATGTGGGCATCGTCCGGACCAATACCCGTTTGGCAAGAGCGATGAAGCGGATAGACCTGTTGTGGGAAGAAACAGAAAACCTCTACCAGACCACCACGATCTCGCCCCAGCTCTGCGAGCTGCGGAACATGATCACCGTAGGCTACCTGATCGTCAAATGTGCGCAACTGCGCAAAGAAAGCAGGGGCCTGCATTTTAATACCGATTATCCCGGCAAAAGAGAGCGGGCGGAGAACATTATTTTATAAACCGTGTGTTGTTCATGAAAATCAGGAATACCTCGGGTGGAATTGAATGCGCGTTGCGATACTCAACCCATAGTCCCATGAAAGCCATACTTGCCGCAGAACATTTCTTCAAAAACCAAACCCCTGGTAAACCATGAAGGCCATGATACTTGCCGCAGGATTAGGGACCCGGTTCAAACCCTGGACGNNATAGACCGCAACCAGGGATGGGGAAGCGCAGTAACCATCAGCGACGAGAGCGACGCAGTTTTGGAAACCGGGGGCGGATTGCTTAAAGCTTCCATATATCTGGACCAGGAGCATTTTGTCCTGATGAACGTAGACGTGCTGACCAGCCTCGACCTTTCCGCCATGATCGCAGCGCATCAAAGGCAACTGCCGCTGGCGACGATCGCCGTGAGCGAAAGAGATACTTCCCGTTATTTTTTATTCGACGACCAACATACCCTCTGCGGTTGGAAAAATGTTAAAACCGGCGAAACCCGGATGGCGCGGGCCGTAGCAGATCCATTGGCCAAAGCATTCAGCGGCATCCATATCATTGAGCCGCGGATGTTTTCGCTTATCCGGGAAAAGGCGGCCCTGTCAGGAAAATTTTCTATGGTCGACGTATATCTTTCCCTGGCAGGAACAGAGATCATCAAAGCTTTCGACCATACGGGCGCCGCATTTGTAGATGTAGGCAAACCCGAAGCGGTAGCCATAGCCGAAGCCGTCTGGAAATAGGCGGACAGGCATTCTTTTAGCTATCTTTGCGCTCCATGAAACGTTTTGCAATCGTTCTTAAATACCTGAAAGACCAGAAAGGAAATATGTTCCTGTATGTGCTCTTTAACCTTTTGTCTATTGTGTTCTCCCTGGTGTCGCTGGCTATGCTGGTTCCCTTTCTGCAATTGCTGTTTGGGCAGGAAAAACTGATCGAAACCGAGCCTGTCTTTAATTTTTCGGCAGACAGCCTGATGGACTATCTCAAATATTATTTAAGCAAACTGATCGCCGATCACGGCCAGGTATATGCCCTGGGCGCGATCTGTGTGATCATTATCTGCGCGATCTTTTTTAAAAACTGTTTTCTCTATCTCTCTTTTCGCGTACTGGCGCCCATGCGCAACCGCGTGATGAAAAGATTGCGGGCCGATCTCTACGACAAGATCCTGGCGCTGCCCATTGGTTATTTCACCGAACAGCGCAAGGGCGATATTACCAGCCGCATGAGCAACGACGCCAATGAAATTGAATGGAGCGTGATCAGCGCGGTGGAAGGCCTGCTAAAAGAACCGATCACCATTATCGTGATCCTTTCCTCGCTTATATTTTTAAGTCCCGAGTTATCGCTGTTCCTGCTCGTACTGTTGCCCCTCACGGGTTTTATCATCGGCAGGGTGAGCCGGTCCTTAAAAAAGCAATCCACGGCCGCGCAGGAGGAAATGGGCTCCATCATGTCGATCCTCGATGAAACGCTGACCGGGTTAAGAGTGATCAAAGCCTTTAACGCGGAACAACTGCTGCGCCTGCGCTTTTTCAACAGCAATGAAACCCTGACCACGCTCAGGAATAAAATGATCTTCCGCCGGGACCTGGCTTCCCCGCTTTCGGAATTCCTGGGCGTAGCGGTCTTGTGCTGCGTGCTGTATTTCGGAGGTAGACTGGTATTTTCCAACGATATCATCCAACCTGATGCTTTTATTGCCTATATCGTTTTTTTTACGCAGATCATCAACCCGGCAAAATCGCTTTCCACTACTTTCTATAATGTACAGCGGGGCGGATCGGCGATCAAACGCATAGAAGAGATCATCCAGGCGCCGGTAACGGTCACGGAATCGCCCAACCCCGTTACGCTGCAGGAGTTCAGAGATCGTATTGAATTCAAAGACGCGAGCTTTGCCTACGAAGACGCGGTGATACTGGACAAGATAAACCTTACCATCAGGAAGGGACAGACGATCGCGCTGGTGGGCTCTTCCGGGGCGGGGAAGTCTACGCTGGCCGACCTTATTCCCCGTTTTCATGACCTCAGTTCNNAGGGACCAGATGGGCATTGTTACCCAGGAGCCGATATTGTTCAACGATACGATAGCGGCAAACATTACGCTGGGCAGTCCGAATGCGGATATGGCGCAGATAGAGCAGGCGGCCCGGATGGCAAATGCCCATGATTTTATCATGACGAAGGAAGAGCGTTACCAGACCAATATCGGCGACCGCGGATCAAAGCTCAGCGGCGGCGAGAGACAGCGGTTGACCATTGCGCGGGCCTTGCTGAAAAACCCGCCAATACTGATCCTGGACGAGGCGACTTCCTCGCTGGATACGGAAAGCGAGCGGCTTGTACAGGATGCCATCAACAAAATGATGCAAAACCGCACCAGCATCGTGATCGCCCACCGCCTGAGCACCATCCGCCATGCCGATGAGATCATCGTATTGCAAAAAGGAAAGATCGTGGAAAGGGGAACGCACGAGCAACTGCTTGCAGCAGAGGGATTTTATAAGCGATTAGTTGAGATGCAGGAGGTTAAGTAAATTTGCCGTATATTATTTTTCATCTGTATATAAAATATCGGCATGAAAATATCAAAACTAACGCTGACAGGGCTTTTAGCCCTTGTCATACCTATGGGCATGCTGGGACAGCAAAAGCTTTTTAGTTTCTCCCAGCTATTCGACCAACAGTATCCTGCCGTTTCCAGAACCCTGCCCCTGATAGAAGAATGGGCGGACGACCGCCACTATATAGAAATCGTCCCGAACCCCCGGGAAAGCGAAAAACCCACCCTTTTATCGGTAAATGCGCGCACCGGTAAGGCTTCGCCCTATGTAAAGCCGATGACCAGCCCGGTGGTGACTGCTTCCCTGCTGCACGGCGCAGCTAAAAATATTCATAACATCACCAATTCCCCTGATAGCAGATGGCTGGCCTATACCAAAAATAACGATCTGTATGTGCTGGAACTGTCTACCGGCAGGGAAGCCCGCCTCACCACCGACGGCTGCGACAGCATCATGAATGGCTATGCTTCATGGGTGTATTATGAAGAGATACTGGGAAGAAGCTCCGAATACAAAGCTTTCTGGTGGAGCCCCGACAGCAGGTATATCGCCTTTATGCGTTTCGATGACAGCCGCGTTCCGGTATTTCCTATTTATGCTCCGGAAGGACGGCATGGGGGCCTGGAAAACCACCGTTATCCCAAAGCCGGCGATGAGAATCCCGAAGTGATGCTGGGCATTTTTTCCCTGGAAGATACTGCGACCACCTGGGCAAACTTCGACCCGGCGGCAGACCAGTATTTCGGCAAGCCGATATGGACGCCCGATAACCAGCTATGGATACCCTGGATGAACCGCAGGCAGGATAGCCTGATCATCTACCAGATCAATACGCTCACGGGAAGAAGAAGGATGATCTACACCGAAAAACAGCCTACCTGGATATCGCTGGACGAACAGGACAGGATCCGGTTTTTATCTTCCGGGAATGAATTCCTGCTGAAAAGCGACAAAGATGGCTGGGAAAATCTCTACCTGTACGATAAAAACGGGACTTTCATCAACCAGGTGACCTTCGGCAGTTTCTGGGGCACAGAAATACTTGCCGTAAATGAAAAGACCAGGGAAGTGTTTATCCGGGCGAGAAAGGATCATTCTGAACGCTACGATATCTATAAGGCCAGCCTGGACGGAAAGGAGCAGGTAAGAATATCACAGGGCGACTATTCGCATGAAAAAGTTGTTGTTTCGCCTTCGGGGAGGTTTTTTGTTACCACCTACTCTAACCTGAACACTCCTCCAACGATGGCGGTAATGAATGATAAGGGCAAGATCATCCGGGAGATCGCTTCCTCAAAAGGTCCGGAGTTTGATAACTATGCCAAACCGCGGAGTTCCCTGATAAAGGTCAGGTCCGGCGACGATGAATTCAATTTACCGGTCGTCATCACCTATCCTACCAACTTCGACTCTACCAAGCAATACCCTGTATTGATCAATGTGTACGGAGGTCCCAATGCCGGAACGGTGTTTGATCAATGGAAAGCTCCTGCCGGCGCCATGCAATGGCTGGCGCAGGAAGGAATAGTGCAGGTAAGCATGGACAACAGAAGCTCCGGGCATTTCGGAAAAAGGGGCATGAACTATATCTTCCACGAGATGGGCAAGTGGGAAATAGAAGACTATATGACCTGCGGTAAATGGATCCGGTCGCAACCCTGGGCAGATACCACGCGGATCGCGATCATGGGCGGGAGCTTCGGCGGATATATGACCTGCATGGCGCTGACCTATGGCGCGGATGTGTTCACGCACGGGATTGCGAGCTTTCCCGTGACCAACTGGGAATTATACGATACGCATTATACGGAAAGATATATGGGCAGGCCGGAAGAGAATCCCGAGGGCTACCGGATGACCTCGGCCATAACCTATGCCAACCGGTATAAAGGATTGCTGAGAATTATCCATGGCAGCGCCGACGAGAATGTGCATATGCAGCATACCCTTCAGCTGGTCGATGCGCTGCAGGACCTGAACAAACATTTTGAGCTCATGATCTATCCGGGGCAACGCCACGGCATCAGGGGAGACAAACGAATGCATTACCAGGTGGAAATTTTCCGATTCATTTACCGGAACCTGCTGAATAAACCATTGCCCGAAGGCTTCCTGGAGTAACGCGGGGCCTGACGGCCGCGATTATTTATTCATCATTTGCTTGGCCTCGATGCTCAGGGTGGCATGGGGAACTGCGCGAAGGCGGGCTTTATCGATGAGCTTACCCGTGATGCGGCAGATGCCGTAAGTGCGATTCTCGATACGCATGATCGCCTTTTCGAGATGATCGATATAGTTGATCTGGCGGCTGGCCATCTGCGCCAGTTGCTCTCTCTCCATACTCATGCTGCCGTCTTCCATGGTCATATAGCGGTTTTCGTTTTCATCGCCGCCCATTTCATCCTTGCGGGTGATCAATCCCTGGAGATAAGCAAGCTCTTTTTTGGCCTGGTCGAGCTTCTTCTGGATCAGCTCCCTGAATTCCTGGAGCTCGGCATCGCTGTAGCGCATGGTTGGACCGGAGCTCTCATAAGCAGGTTGGTCCAATACGGATTTGGTAAACTCGGGTTCGTATTTTCTGGCTGTTTTCGTCTTGATTTCGGGAATAACGACCTTAACAGGTTTTGGCGGTGGGGCCGTTTTCTTAGGGGGCGGCGGAGCAACCGCTTCCTGTTTTTTTACCTTCGCTTCCACTTTCTTGGTCTCAGGTTTCTTGTCCTCTTTTTTCGGCATCACTACTTTTTTAACTTCTGTTTTTTTAATGGGTTTCTTCGGTGCGGCAGCCGGCTTGCGGGCGGCAGCAGCAGCTTTATGTTTGGCGGGCGCCGGTTTATGCGATTTGGCGGCAGGCTTTTTAGCGCTGGCCGGTTTAGCCGCTTTTTTGGGCGCCGGTTTGGACTTGCTGGCTTTAACAGGGGTTGAAGACTTAGCCGCCGGCTTCTTTGCAGATGATGCTTTTTTAACCGGAGCGCTTTTTTTAGCGGGCTTTGCGGCCTTTTTTTTGGTTGCCATACTGTTAAGCTTTTTTGGTAACAATAACTTTAATTGGAATATCATTTATTTCAACCTCAGTCCCACCGGCAAGATCATCCATGATATCAAGCTGATCTGCTAGAATTTCGGCGCAAATATAGCTATTAAAACGGGCAACAGCGTCTTTTAGGTTCTGGTTGCCTGTTAACTTAACTATAATCCTGTCGGTTAGTTCAAAATCGCTGTCCTTCCTGATTTTCTGGATCCTGTTGACCAATTCCCGGGCATACCCTTCGCTCTCGAGCACAGGCGTAATGTTCACGTCCAGCGCAACGGTCAGTCCCTCCTTATTCGCCACCATCCAACCCGGGATATCTTCACTGGTTATCTCTACTTCCTGTGCTTGTAATATTACAGGTTCGTTATCAATTAACAATGAAATATGGCCTACTTTTTCCAGCCCGGCGATATCTTCCTGCGACAGGTTGCCGATCATTTCTGCTACCGTTTTCATCCGGGGTCCCATTCTTTTTCCCAGCAATACGTAATTGGGTTTGATTTTCTTCTTGATAAACCCGTCGTTATTTTCCAGGTAGGCGATCTCCTTAACGTTGATCTCCGTTTTGATAAGCTCTTCTACCGCCTGGATCTGCTTTTTCATCCGCCCTTCCAATACCGGTATGAGGATCTTCTGCAGCGGCTGCCGGACCTTGATATTTACTTTCTTGCGGAGCGATAGCGCCAGGGAAGATATATCCTGCGCCAGCTGTACCCTTTCTTCCAGGGATTTGTCCATTTTGCTTTCATCAGCCTTGGGAAAAAGCGCATGATGCACGGAAGCTTCTTCTTGCCGGCGCGTCACTGAGTTCAGGTTCTGAAACAGGCTATCGCTGAAAAAAGGAGCGATGGGCGCCATCAACCTGGAAATGGTTTCCAGGCATTCATAAAGCGTCTGGTAAGCGCATATCTTATCGTGCTCATACTCGCCTTTCCAGAATCTCCGGCGGCAAAGTCTTACATACCAGTTGCTGAGATGGGCGTCGACAAAATCCTCGATGGCCCGGCCGGCCTGGGTAGGCTCGTAATCATCCATATATTCATTGACGCTTTTTACCAGCGAGTTCAGGGAAGACAGGATCCAACGGTCTATCTCAGGTCTTTCGCTGACGGGAACATAGGCTTCCTTAAATGTGAACCCGTCCACATTGGCATACAGGGCAAAGAACTGGTAAGTATTATATAGAGTGCCGAAAAATTTTCTCTGCACTTCGCGGATACCGTTCAGATCAAACTTCATGCTATCCCAGGGAGAAGCGTTGGTGATCAGGTACCAGCGGGTACTATCGGCGCCAAACTCTTCAATCGTTTTAAACGGATCGATCACATTGCCCAGGCGCTTGCTCATTTTATTGCCGTTCTTATCCAGCACCAGCCCATTGGATACGCAGGTCTTAAAGGCTACGGAGCCAAACAACAGGGTGGAAATAGCGTGCAGAGTGTAGAACCAGCCCCTGGTCTGATCGACTCCCTCGCAGATAAAATCTGCCGGATAGCTGTTGTTGAACGGCGCCTTAAAAGGCTGCTCGTCGCCGGCTTTCAATTTCTCATAATCCAGCCCCCACTGCGCATAGGGCATAGAGCCGCTATCAAACCAGACATCGATCAGGTCGGGAACGCGGCGCATGGCTCTTCCACTTTCGCTCACCAGAACAACCTCGTCCACATAAGGTTTATGCAGGTCGAGAATACCCTTGTTCAGGTATGCCTGGTTGAGCTCCCCCCCCAATACCTCATTGGCTTTTTTGATCTCCGCTTCCAGCTCGGGGATGGACCCGATACATTTTTCCTCTGCTCCATCATCTGTTCGCCAGATAGGCAGGGGCGTTCCCCAATACCGGGACCGGCTCAGGTTCCAGTCCACCATATTCTCCAGCCAGTTGCCAAAACGGCCTTCGCCGGTGGATTTGGGCTTCCAGTTAATGGTTTCATTCAATGCCAGCATTTTCTCCTTTACCGCCGTGGTGCGAATGAACCAGGCATCCAGGGGATAATACAGCACAGGCTTATCTGTTCTCCAGCAATGGGGATAGTTGTGCTCGAATTTTTCTATTTTAAAAGCGCGATTCTCCTTTTTCAGCTTTACGCAGATGTCCACATTCACATCCACATAGTTGGGATCGTCTGTGTAATTTTTTACATAGCGGTTGCTGAATTCGCCCAGTCCTTCCACAAATCTTCCCTGCCGGTCGACCATTGTGAGAATGCCTACTTCATATTTTTTGCCCACTTTAAAGTCGTCCGCGCCAAAAGCGGGGGCAGTATGCACAATACCGGTACCGTCTTCTGTGGTCACGAAATCGCCGAGCAGTACCCGGAAGGGATTGCCGCCGGCCTTGCCTGGCGCATTTGCTTCAAAGGGCAGCAATTGCTCGTAGCGGATCTCCTCCAACTCGGACCCCTTGCATTCGGCCAGTATTTTCCAGGGCAGTATTTTATCGCCTTCCTTGTAAGCCGGCAGCTCGGCCGACTCGCCTTCGGGTTTAAAATAATTCTTCACCAGGTCCTTCGCCAGGATCACATTGATGGGGAGATAGGTATAAGGATTATATGTTTTGACCACTACATAGCGGATATTGGGTCCCACAGTAAGCGCCAGGTTGGAAGGCAGGGTCCAGGGCGTGGTGGTCCAGGCCAGGAAAAACAGCTCGTCGTTCTTATGCTCCAGGTGTTTGAATAAAAATGCTGATCTTTTGTTCTTTACCACGTTGAACATCACCACTGCGGAAGTGTCTTTCACCATTTTATAGGTTCCGGGCTGGTTCAGTTCATGCGAACTGAGACCGGTGCCTGCCGCCGGGGAATAGGGTTGCACGCTCACGCTTTCGTACAGCAACCCTTTTTTATACAATTCTTTCAACAGCCACCAGAGCGTTTCTATATAACCATTCTCAAAAGTGATGTACGGATGTTGCAGATCCACCCAATAGCCCATTTTACGGGTCAGATCATCCCATTTATCCTTGTACTTCAGCACCTCCTTCCGGCAGGTATCGTTGTATTCGGCGATGGATATTTTTTTCCCGATATCTTCCTTAGTGATGCCCAGCATTTTCTCTACGCCAAGCTCCACGGGAAGTCCATGCGTGTCCCATCCGCCCTTGCGATGAACCTGGAACCCCTGCATGGTCTTATAGCGGCAGATGAGGTCTTTCATGGAACGGCTGATGACATGATGAATGCCCGGCAGCCCGTTGGCGCTGGGAGGGCCCTCGTAGAAAATAAAAGGCCGGGCATCTTCTCGGATGCGGAGGCTTTCTTCAAATGCCTGGGTCTCATTCCATTTAAGCAATATCTCCTGTTCTATCGACGGCAGGTCTAGCTTTGAGAACTCTCTGTATCGGGCTGTCATAGTAAGTTTTGGGTCTGAATATTCCAAATAAAAAGCGGGCAAAGTTACAGAATTATGCAGCAGCGCACGCTAACCGTTAAAAATGTTTGTGGTCGCCGCAACGACCTACTATTTAATTAAAGTAGCGCATGCCCGGCAATAACACGATCGAAAATATCCGCAGTAAAAAAAGCAACGGCAAATGATAAGAAAAACATAATTTATTCACCTTCCCTTAAATGCTTACACTTAGTTTTCAACATTTGAGTACTTTTGGCATAGTTTATGGATTTATCGTAAACAGAAAACAGAATGGTTGCGAGCGGTAAAAATTGAAAGTTGTATCGCTTTAAGCATTCTTCCAAAGTAAAATTTACTTATGCATTATATAGGTACACATTTTTCTACGGTTTAGGGTTTAGGGGTTAATAAGGGGAGTATTCCTGCTCCCCTTTCTTTTTTCAACTAAAGATCCTCTATACCGTAAGAACAAAGCTCCATCCTATCTTGTACCAGATGAATACAAAATAATTCTTCCGACCCGGCATAATGGCAAAGTGTTTGCTGCCAATGCTTACGATTTAAAGTCACCCGTTTTTAATCTCTGATATTGCCTGCGAAAAAGCCTAATACAGGCAATCCTTATTTGATATCCGGATAAAACCTATAAGTTAAAGGCCAATATAGAAAACCGCATCATGTAAAAAAGTCTCCTTCCGGGGGCTTTTTTACGTAATGCAGCAACCCCGGGAATAAGGATCAGGCAAAATCCGGATGGGCGCTATTTTTTGCGGAAACGCTTGTAGATCCTGATGGCGATGAGCAAGGCAAGGGTTAATAGAACCAGGCCCGTCAGTCCCCATACCCAGCTAAGCGATTGCTTTACCGCTACGATCATGACGATAGCCGTCAGGAAAACCGTTGCCAGCTCATTCCAGACGCGGAGCCTTCCCGAAGTATAGGCAAACTCTCCCCTCATCTGCTGCCGGTAGATATGATGCAAGGAAAAATGGTAGGCATATAGTCCCGCTACAAAACACAGTTTTACAAGCAACCAGTCGGGTAATGTTCCCAGCAGGGCCCACATCCATGTTCCGAAGATAAGGGTCAGGATAGCCGAGGGCCAGGTAATGCCAAGCCAGAGGCGGCGGATCATGATGGCAAATTGTTTTTGCAGGATGGACCTTTCGGGTTCCTCTTTCTCGCCTGCCTCGGTATTATAAATGAACAGACGAACGATATAGAACATACCGCTGAACCAGGTAACGATAAAAATAATATGCAGGGCCTTAACGTAGTTATACATTAAATATATTTATGCCTCACGAATAATGTATTGATCGGCGTCCCGCGTCCATTTCACGAGGGCGTTGACCCATGCGGGCTGCACATTCAGACAGGGGATCATCTCAAAATATTCCCCTCCCGAAGACAGAAAGCTATGCTTCCCTTCGACGCCCACTTCCTCCAGCGTTTCCAGGCAATCGCTTACAAAAGCAGGGCACACCACCAACAATTTTTTTACGCCCTCGGCGGGCAATTCCTCGAACCGTTTGGCGGAATAGGGCTTGAGCCATTCATCCCTTCCCAACCGCGATTGGAACGAAAAGCCCCGCTTCTCTTCCGGGATGCCCAGCTTGTCGGAAACGAGCCTGGTGGTAATCTTACATTGGTGGCGGTAACAAAACTGGTGCGCCGGAGAAGGCGTAGAGCAGCAATGCTCCGACTTCAGGCAATGCGAACCGGTGATATCTCCCTTGAAGATATGCCTTTCGGGAACGCCGTGGTAGCTGAACAATACCTGGTCGTACTCCTGCCGGAGATAAGGCGCCATGCTTTCTGCCAACGCGTCGATATACCTGGGATCATCGTAAAAGGGCTTTATGAACGACAGTTTAAAGGGATAGCCGTGTTTCTTATGCGTGGCTTTAGCGTGTTCCACCACTGTTTCGAAAGAGGACATGGCATAATGAGGATACAGGGGGACGGCAACCACTTCTTCCAGTCCGGGTACTTTCTCAGCCAGCTCGTCCAGGGCCGATCTCATATTGGGATTTCCATAGCGCATCGCCAGGGCCACATATTCTTCTACCTGCTCCTGCACCGCGGCCTGCAGCTGGCGGGATATGACGATCAGCGGCGACCCTTCGGAGGTCCATATCGATTTATAGGCCTCGGCAGATTTAGGCGCGCGAAAGGGAACGATGATGGCCCCTACCAGGAACAACCGCAGCAGATAGGGCTTGTCGATCACCCGCTTATCCATCAGGAACTCCATCAAATACTTTCTTAAATCCTTCACTGAGGTCGAATCCGGCGAACCCAGGTTCATCAATAATATTCCGCGTTTAACTGCTTGGGCCATCTCTGCTCTTTAAAACATTAGATCTTTCGCCAATATAAAAATATTGGTCCCGCAAAAGTAAGTCCGCCAGCCCGAACGGCAAAGATGATGGGTTTGATGAACAGGCGAAGCAGGCCGTTGCAGCCGGCACAATAACGTTTAAACAGTAAAATGACACTCAAATGACATAAAAATTAGCCCTTACCGGTTTCTGCAAGTACTTTTGCAGCGTCATTTGAAACCTCACAAAAAATCAACAGGACGACCCCGGAGAAATCATGTATACCCCCGATCAGGACATATCAAAGTTTTTTATAGCTGGGATCAACTATAAAAAAACTGATGCGTCTATCCGGGGCGAATACGCCGTTAGCCAGGAAGAATATGAAGCCATCCTTTCGGCTTCCCCTGCCTTTGGTATTCATGAGTTATTTATCTTATCCACCTGTAACAGAACGGAGATATATGGGTTTGCCCCCGACGCCTTTCAGCTGATGCAGCTGCTATGCGGACAGACAAAGGGCAATATGGAGGTCTTCATGTCAAAAGCCTATATCAAAAACGGGGTCGATGCGCTGGAACATCTTTTCGATGTAGGCGCGGGACTGGATTCGCAGATCCTGGGCGACTATGAGATCGTAGGTCAGCTAAAACAGGCGGTTAAGTTTGCCAAGGAAAGATCCCGTATCGGGTCCTTTACGGAAAGATTGGTCAACGCCGTATTGCAGTCGTCCAAGACCATCAAGAATCAAACGGCGCTTAGCGGCGGCACCGTCTCGGTTTCTTTTTCCGCCATTCAGTATATCCGCCAGAAGATAAAACAGATCGGGCAAAAAAAGATATTGCTGGTAGGCGTCGGCAAGATCGGCAGCAATACCTGTAAGAACCTGGTCGACTACCTGCATACCCGTAATATCACGCTTATCAACCGTACTCCCGAAAAAGCGGCGGCGCTGGCGGAAGAGCTGGGGTTACAATATGCGCCTTATGAAGAATTGAGCAGGCAGACCCGTGCGGCAGATATTATCCTGGTAGCAACCAATGCCCCCACGCCGACCATTGTGAAGGCAGACCTGGAAAACCAGGGTCCTAAACTGATCATCGACCTTTCTATTCCTTATAATGTGGAGACTGCTGCGCAGCAATTGAATAATGTCACCCTCGTGAACGTGGACGAATTATCCAAATTAAAAGACAGCACCCTGCACAAAAGAAAGGCGGAAGTTCCCAAGGCAAAAGAGATCATCAAAACGCATATCCATGATTTCCTCGCCTGGTATGAAATGCGCAAATATGTTCCGGTGCTAAAGGCTGTGAAATCAAAACTCCAGGAGATGCACGAGGATCCGCTTTTCCTGAAAAACACGCATCATATCTTCGCTCACCCGTCTTTACAGGAACACGACCAGGAAAGAATACAGAAAGTGATCAATGGAATGGCTATTAAAATGCGTCGCCGGAACCAGGGCGGTTGCCATTATATCGAAGCGATCAACGAATACATCACTCCCCGGATAAATTAATTGCCATGTCAATGCCCATCAGGATTGGCACAAGGGACAGCCGCCTGGCGCTATGGCAGGCTACCCAGGTGCAGCAGTATTTGACCAGTTTTGGTTTTCAATCGGTCTTAACGCCTATTAAAAGCGAAGGCGATATCGACCTCGCCACCCCCCTGTATGAAATGGGCGTTCAGGGTATTTTTACCCGAAGTCTCGATATTGCCCTGCTGAATAATACCATTGATATTGCCGTCCATTCCATGAAGGATGTGCCCACGCAGTTGCCAAAGGGGATTGTACAGGCGGCCGTATTGAAAAGGGGGCCTGCGCACGATCTGCTCGTCTTTAAAAAAGACATCGGCTTCCTGGAGGATCCGCAATACCCTGCGCGCATTGCTACCAGCAGTACGCGGAGAATGGCGCAATGGCTGCATAAATATCCCCTGCACCAGATCCATAACCTGCGCGGCAATATGCAAACGCGCCTGCAAAAGCTGGCCGATGCCGATTGGGACGCCGCTATTTTTGCCGAAGCGGGACTGGAGAGGATAGGCCTCCTACCGGAAAAATGGATGCGGCTCGACTGGATGCTCCCTGCCCCGGCGCAGGGCGCTATAATGGTTGTCGGTCGCGCCGGCGACGAGAAAACGCTGAATGCCTGCGCCCATTTTAACGACGAGCCTACTACAACCTGCGCGGGCATAGAAAGAAGCTTCCTGAGAAGCCTGCTTGGCGGCTGTTCCACCCCGGTAGGCGCGCTGGCTGAACGAAGCGGGGATACCATCTATTTTAAAGGAAATATCCTTACGCCCGACGGAAAACAAAAAACAGAGATCGTTAAGGAGGCTTCTGTAGGGGAAGCAGGTTCCCTGGGACAAACAGCTGCGGAGGAACTATTAAATAATGGCGGTCGCGAGATCATGCAACTGCTCAAAACGCAAAATAAAGTTTCCTGAAGAATGGGCAGGCCGACGATACTGATCACGAAAAAACTATCATCCCCCGCCGCTTTTTTAGCGTATGGCAACGAAACGCCTGACCCATCATCGGCCATCCGGTTCATCGAAGAAGCTTTTATCCGGATCGCGCCGGTATACGATAGCGCTACAAAGGAAAAGATAGAGAAAGCGCTTGATCCGGAGGGAGAAACAGCGGTCATCTTCACCAGCAAAAACGCCGTGGAAAATACGGCTGCCTATTTCGGCGATCCCGGGCACAAGGATATCATTGTTCAAGATCCCCGCGACGCTATTATACAGGAGCATGAACATGAAGATGCTGCTCATCACGCATCGGGTCAGCAATACGCTATCAATGATACGCGCCGTCCCTGGCCGGATAAAATATCGGCCGCATCCTTCGGCAATTGGCGGATATTCTGTCTGGACGGTATTACCCGCCGGCTGGCTGCATCCTGTTTCGGAGAGCGCCGCATCGCCGGCTCCGCCAAATATGCCGGGGAACTCGCTCAATGCATTATCGATAACGGGCAGTTCAAAAAAGCGCTGTTCTTTTGCGGCGACAAAAGAAGGGAAACCATTCCGGCGCTGCTGCCCGCGCAAGGCATAACCGTGGAAGAGATCATCGTTTACCGCACCCTGCAAACCCCCGTGGCCATACAGGAATCCTTTGAAGGCATTGCCTTTTTCAGCCCGAGCGCGGTGGAAAGTTTTTTTAGTTTGAACCGGTTACCGGAAAAAGCAGTATGTTTCGCCATCGGTACAACGACGGCCGCATCGATCAGCGCCTTTACCGAAAACCCGGTAGTGATCAGCGCGGATACCACCGAACAAAAAATGATTGCAACCATAAAACATTATTTTGACCAACATTAACTGTAAGCGATGAGCAGTACGAAAAACGATTTGTTATTAAGAGCATTAAGAGGAGAAAAATTAGAGCGACCGCCGGTATGGATGATGAGACAGGCCGGGCGGTACCTACCCGATTACATGAAGCTGAAGGAAAAATACAGTTTTTTCGAAAGATGCCGTCAACCCGAGCTGTCCGCCGCCATTACCCTGCAACCGGTAGACCAGGTGGGCGTGGACGCCGCCATCATCTTTTCCGATATACTGGTGGTTCCCCAGGCAATGGGAATGGAAGTGCAGATGGTTGAAGGCCGGGGGCCCTATCTTCCCGATCCCATCAAACAGGATAAGGACCTCGAACGGTTAAGGATACCCGATGTGGACGAATCGCTGGGATATGTATTTGACGCCCTGCGGCTGACCAAACAAATGCTGAATGGCCGCGCGCCCCTGATCGGCTTTGCCGGATCTCCCTGGACCCTGTTGTGTTATATGGCGCAGGGAAAGGGATCTAAAACCTTCGACGAAGCCAAGGCATTTTGCTTTACACAGCCGCAAACCGCCCATCGTCTTTTACAGATGATCACCGATACCACCATCGCCTACCTCAAGGGGCAGGTCCGGGCGGGAGCCGATGTGGTACAGCTGTTCGATTCCTGGGGAGGATTGTTAAGCCCCGCTGATTTCGAAGAATTCTCCCTTCAATACATGCGCAAGATCCTGCAGGCGCTCAAGGGGGAAACCCTGACCGTGCTCTTTGCCAAGGGCGCCTGGTTTGCGCTGGACAAGATGAGCGAGACCGGCGCTGATGCGCTGGGAATTGACTGGTGCGTTACGCCGGAGATTGCGCGGCAGTTTGCCGGCAACCGGGTTACCCTGCAAGGAAATTTTGATCCTGCGCGGTTGCTGAGCCCTATCCCTGCTATTCAAAAAGGCGTGAAGGATATGATCGATGCGTTCGGAACAGATCGGTATATTGCCAACCTGGGCCATGGCATATTGCCGAATGTGCCGGTAGATCATGCCCGCGCCTTTGTAGACGCCGTAAAAAATTATTCGCGGGTTCCGCAATAAATGAATCATGACCATAAAAGAACAATTCTACGCTTATATCGCCAGCTTACAGGATACCATCTGCCAGGCCCTGGAGGCCGTTGATGGCAAGGCCCGGTTCATAGAAGACAAATGGGAAAGGCCTGAAGGCGGAGGTGGTATTTCAAGAGTGATCGCCAACGGAAAGGTCTTCGAGAAAGGAGGCGTGAATACCTCCGCAGTGCACGGGCAGCTCCCCGCGTCCATGCGCGAAACGCTTGGCGTAAACGGCGCTGAATTCTATGCCTGCGGATTATCGCTGGTGATACACCCGCTGAATCCCTATGTGCCTACCGTACACGCCAACTGGCGGTATTTTGAATTGTACGACGGGCAGGGTAATAAGGCTGACTCCTGGTTTGGCGGGGGGTCCGACCTGACGCCTTATTATATCTTTGAAGAAGATGGGGTTCATTTCCATACCACGTTAAAAAAAGCCATGGACCCCTTTGGAAAAGAATACTATCCCGCCTATAAAAAACAATGCGATCAGTATTTTATCAATAAGCACCGCAATAACGAAGCCCGTGGCATTGGCGGCGTATTCTATGATTATCTTCGTCCAGCCGATGAGCAGGAAGCCCGCAGGCTGGTCGATTTCCAGCAGGCCAATGGCAATGCTTTTTTACCCGCTTACCTGCCTATCGTGGAGAAAAGAAAGGATGAGCTCTATAGCGAAGAGCAGGTGAAATGGCAGGAGATCAGGCGCGGCCGTTATACGGAGTTTAACCTTATCCACGACCGCGGCACCGTATTCGGCCTCAAAACAAATGGCCGCACGGAATCGATCCTGATGAGCCTGCCCCCGAGGGCAAGATGGGAGTACAACCATCGCCCGGCGCCGGGAAGCCCGGAAGCGCGGCTGATGGAATACCTGAAGCCGAGGGAATGGATAAGAGAATGAACTACGCCTTAGCTAAACGCCAATGGATTTCGCAACCCATACGCGCAAGCTAATGCCTCGCATAAAAAGCAATGAATAACGAATATCAACTATGTTACACCGTAATCGCATATTAAGACAATCGCAGGCGATCCGCTCATTGGTGGCGGAGACCGCGATCACGCCCAATGATTTTATCGCGCCCCTGTTTGTGGTTGAAGGCAGGTCTGTAAAGGAAGCCATCCCATCCATGCCGGGATATCATCGTTTTAGCCTGGACCTGTTGAAGGAAGAAATAAAGGAGTTATGGCGCCTGGGCATTAAAAGCGTTTTGTTGTTTATCAAATGCCCCGACGCATTGAAAGACAATAAGGGTACAGAAGCGCTAAACTCCGAAGGGCTGATGCAGCGGGCCATCCGGGCGGTCAAGGAAGCGGAGCCCGGCATGCTGGTCATGACCGATGTGGCGCTCGACCCTTATTCTTCCTTTGGCCACGACGGTATTGTGGAAGGCGCCGAGATCCTGAATGATGAAACCGTGAAGGTACTGGCCGAAATGAGCCTTTCGCACGCCCGCGCCGGAGCCGATTTCGTAGCGCCCAGCGATATGATGGACGGGCGTATTCTCGCCATCCGGCAGGCCCTGGAAACAAACGGCTTTACCCGGACAGGCATCATGAGCTATAGCGCCAAATATGCTTCCTGCTTTTACGGCCCCTTCCGCGATGCGCTGGATAGCGCGCCGGGCTTCGGCGATAAAAAATCTTACCAGATGGATTATGCTAACCGGAGAGAAGCCGTCAATGAAACCCTGCAGGATGTACAGGAAGGGGCGGATATCGTAATGGTAAAGCCGGCCATGGCCTATCTGGACATTATCCGGGAAATCAAAAATACCGTGACCGTTCCCGTTAGCGCTTATCATGTCAGCGGCGAATACGCGATGATCAAGGCCGCTGTAGAAAAAGGATGGCTGAATGAAGAAAAAGCCGTGCTGGAATCCCTGACCTCCATAAAAAGAGCAGGGGCCGACCTGATCGCTACCTATTTTGCAAAGGATGCCGCGAAACTGATCGGATAGGGAAAGATATCGTTTTGAGAAAGCCGAAGAAAACGATGCCAGTTACCGACGGAACAAGCCCCACATACTGCTTAAACAAAAAATCAGCAATATGTGTTTTATATTCGGGCCGGGGAGAGGAGCAGCGGCAATTGATTTTTGATCAACCTAATTTTTGAAAGGTATATGATAAATAAAAGCATAGAGCTCTTTGCCAAAGCAGAAACTTCCATTCCCGGCGGCGTAAATTCTCCTGTCCGCGCCTTTAAAAGCGTCGGCGGAACGCCCGTATTCATGAAAAAAGCAAAGGGCGCCTACCTGTTCGACGAAGATGGCAACCGGTATATTGATTATATCAATTCCTGGGGACCGATGATCCTGGGCCATGCTTACGAGCCCGTGGTTAAAGCTATCCAGCAAAAAGCAGAGGACTCCACCTCTTTCGGGGCGCCCACTGCGTTGGAAACAGATATCGCCGCGCTGATCAAAACGATGGCGCCTAATATCGACCTGATCCGCATGGTAAACAGCGGCACCGAGGCCTGCATGAGCGCGCTGAGGCTGGCCAGGGGATATACCCGGCGCAATAAATTCATCAAATTCGAAGGCTGCTATCACGGGCATGCCGATTCCTTCCTGGTCAAAGCCGGAAGCGGCCTCGCCACTTTTAATATCCAGGCTGTTCCCGGCGTTACGGAAGGCGTGGCGCAGGACACGCTTACCGCGCCTTATAACGATATCGAAGCCGTTAAGAAACTGGCGAGCGCCCATACCGGAGAGATCGCAGCCATCATCATCGAGCCTGTTGCCGGCAATATGGGCTGTATTCTTCCCGAACCCGGGTTTCTTGAATCCTTAAGAGCGATCTGTACCGAAGAAGGTATCGTACTCATTTTCGATGAAGTGATGACTGGTTTCCGGCTGGCGAGGGGCGGCGCACAGGAAAGGTTTGGCATCGATGCTGATCTGGCGACCTACGGCAAGGTGATCGGCGCAGGAATGCCTGTCGGAGCGTTCGGAGGCAAAAAAGAGATCATGCAGCATATCGCCCCTCTTGGAAAAGTGTACCAGGCGGGCACGCTAAGCGGCAACCCGTTGGCCATGATCGCCGGATATACCTTATTAAAAATCTTAAATGACCACCCGGAAATCTATACCGAGCTGGAGGAGAAAACAGCATATCTGCATGCGGGATTGGAAAAAGTATTTCTGGCAAGCGGTCGCCCCTTCCGGATCAACCGGCTGGGATCGATGCTCAGCGTTCATTTCAGTCAAACGCCGATCTCCAATTTTGAGCAGGCTTCCAAAGCGGACAATGCTAGCTTTAATCGTTTCTTTCATGCCATGCTCAGCAAGGGCGTCTATCTCCCGCCCTCTGCATTCGAAAGCTGGTTCCTGAGCAATGCCCTTACCTACGAGGATCTGGATAACACCATCCGGGCTGCGGAAGAAAGCCTGAGGGAGATTGCCTGATATTTTTAAGAATTTACCTGAACAGCAGTTCGCAGGGTTTTAGTCCGGTATGCTTTTTAAAAGCGGTAGAAAAATGGGAGATGGAAGAATAGCCCAGCATCATCGACACTTCGGTAACGCTCAATCCTTTTTCATACAAAAGATAGCGCGCGTGCTCCATGCGCTGACCCTGGTAAAAATCAAATATCGTAGCGCCGAATAATTCCTTAAATCCTTTTTTAAGGTAACATTCGTTGATGGCTACCTTACGGCTCAGCTCTTTTATGGTAATCGGCTCGCCGATATGTTGCAGTAACAGCTCTCTCGCCCGGATGATCTTTTCCCTGTCCGCATCATTCGCAAGGAATTTACATTGGAAGCCTTCCGCGTCGCGATCGCCCAGCATGCATTCAAGGCTATACAGCAGCAGTATATGCGCCTGCGCGTTGATATAGATATTTTCCAGGCTATCTGAATACTGATGATTCAACAAGGCTTCCAGGACCATCTGGCTTCTGCCGCAAAGCGAGAGTATCTTGGCAAAAGAAGAAGGGTGGTTAAAGGTCAGTATCTCTTCCGCAAACGTATTGACGGGTTTCCCGCTTTTTACGAACTGCGATAAATGAACATCCGTAAACCGGAAATTCAGCACATCCAGCGTATCCAGTTTTTCTCCGCAGTTTTTTGAGGATGATGTTTTACAAGGATTACAGGTACTGTTCTTATTGCAGTACATGTTCCCGGTAATACAGAATCTCAGCTCCAGGTAGTTCTCCCGGGGGTCCTCTTTCTTAAAATGATAAACCATCATCCCCGTATCCTCTATATTCCATTGGGGAAGCCTGCGGTATCTCTTGAAAAAATAATTTACCGCGCCGGGGGTCTGCTGCTCTCTTTCATGTAGCAACGCCAATTGATCCTGCATCACCGGCTGCTTGTAGGCAAGCGCTAATATATCGGGCGGCTGAAACATCGGGTGCAAATGTAGGGCGCTAAAGCCAATTTTCCCGGGTGGCGGCGGGCAGAAAAGTCTTGAGAACGTCATTTCTTACCTGCCAAACTGCCCTCAGGGCGACTGCCTGACGCAGTAAGTTCAGCGACCATTTCCTGCCTTCAACCACACGGGCGGATATAAGGCGGATCGCGGAAACTAAACCAGGGAAACCATGCAGCACAATCATAGATATAACATAAAATCACCAATTAACCCCGGAGCCGGTTCTTGCAGCGCCCTAATCGAAGCTCTGGTTGCTGGCGGCGGCAAGTTTAATGATCCGGTTGAATTGTTCCGGCGTAAGATCGTTATAGAAGAAGTATACGGGGTCGATGCGTTGCCCGTTTTTATGCACTTCATAATGGCAATGCGGGCCGGTAGACTTACCGGTATTGCCCACATAGCCGATAATTTCGCCCCGCTTAACTTTCTGCCCCAGTTTTGCCTTCACCTTATACATATGGCCATACAATGTTTGATAACCATATCCATGGTTGATCACCACATAGTTGCCATACCCATTGCCCGAATTACCCGCAATTTTGATCACCCCGTTGGCTGTGGCATATATCGGGGTGCCCTGGGGAGCGGCAAAATCAAGGCCGGCATGGAACCGGGGTGTTTTATAGATGGGATCTATCCGGTACCCAAAACCGGAAGCCAGCCGTTTCAGGTTGGCATTGCTTACCGGCTGAATAGCTGGGGTGCAGGCCAATAGTTGTTCTTTATTTCTGATAAATTCATGTATTTCCTTATATGATTTTTCCTGGTTCAGTATCCGACGCCGGAGGTTATCGAGCGTTGTGACAATCGAGGCTTCCAGGTTAAAATTGCTTAGGCTCCTAACCAGTTTTATCTCATTTTGCTGCTCCAGCTCCCTCAAACGAGCGCTGTCCGGGATAGGTTTGGCCTCAAAAATGGTGCGATACACTTCATTATCCCTTTCCTCCAGGTCGGCCAGCCGGCTTTCTATTTTTTTGGCCCTTTCCTCCAAAAGCAGGTAATTGTCCCGCAGGTCAATATTCTGCTGCATGAGCCTTTTTTCATTGGCGGAAGGAAAATAACGGTAGGCCACAGAGACAATGATGACGGCAGTAACAATAGCAGCCGAGAAGAATCCCAATATCCTGAGTAATTTTACCCGCAGCGGGGTTTCCAGCTTTTCGTACCTGAGGGAATTGGTATTATAAAAATATTTAATCTTCTTCATGAATACTATGGAACTAGTTATGCCTATAAGCCGTAACCCCTGCAGCGCCCCCGTTCCCGATAAAAACCGGCCCGAGCAGATATGCGTAAAGCGAATACAGTGGCGGCGTTTTCGTACTTTAGCGCCACTTTTAAGATCGCCAAAGTAAACGAATTTATTTTTTATACGCCAAACCACCCTTAATTATTGTTCTGTTTATGATGAAGAGCGCAATCATTCGTCAACAATTCCTTGATTTTTTCCGTTCTAAAGGACATACGATTGTCCCTTCGGCGCCTATCGTAATCAAAAACGACCCCACGCTTTTGTTTACCAATGCGGGTATGAACCAGTTCAAGGACTTTTTCCTGGGCAATAAACCCGCTCCTTATTCCCGCGTGGCGGATACCCAAAAATGTTTACGGGTAAGCGGAAAACATAACGATCTGGAAGAAGTGGGGGTGGATACCTATCATCATACCATGTTTGAGATGCTCGGCAACTGGAGCTTTGGCGATTATTTTAAAAAAGAAGCCATTGCCTGGAGCTGGGAATTGCTGACCGATGTCTATAAACTGGATAAAGAAAGGCTCTATGTAACCATTTTTGAGGGAGATGAGGCAGAAAAACTGCCTTTTGATGAAGAAGCCTTCAACGAATGGAAAAAATGGGTTCCCGAAGAGCGTATCCTCAGGGGAAATAAAAAAGATAATTTCTGGGAGATGGGCGACACCGGCCCCTGCGGCCCCTGCTCAGAGATCCATGTCGACTGCCGCAGCGGGGAGGAACGCGCAAAAATAGACGGAGCTACCCTTATTAATGCCGACCACCCCCAGGTGATCGAAATATGGAATAATGTATTCATGCAGTTCAATCGCCTTAAAGACGGCAGGCTGCAGTCGCTCCCCTCCAAACATGTGGATACGGGAATGGGATTTGAAAGATTGACGAGGGTGATCCAAAACAAGCAAAGCAATTACGACACCGATATTTTTACGGATACGATTGCCAACATCGAAAAGATCACCGGGAAAAAATACAAAGGAGATAATGATAAGGAAAGCATCGCCTTCCGGGTGCTGGCCGATCATATCCGCGCCATCGGTTTTACCATAGCCGACGGACAGATCCCTTCCAATAACGGCGCCGGGTACGTGATCCGCCGCATACTCCGCCGCGCGGCGAGGTATTACTATTCGTACCTCGACTATAAAACGCCGTTATTGTTCCAGCTGCTTCCCGGCCTGGCCAAACAATTCGAAAATGTGTTCCCCGAGCTTTCCCTCCAACTGGAATTTGTAACGAAAGTGACCTGGGAAGAAGAAGAAGCTTTTCTCAGGACATTGTCTGCCGGCATAAAAAAATTCCAGACCTATATCTCGCGCACGCAGGACGATGCAGCCGATCAAAAGATCATCCCCGGAGAGATCGCTTTTGAACTGAGCGATACGTACGGATTTCCCCTGGACCTGACCGACCTGATGGCCAGGGAGGTAGGCTGGACTGTAGACGCAGCCGGGTTTGAGGAAAAAATGAAAGAACAGAAGATCCGCAGCCGGGCGGCAACGATGATCGATACGGAAGACTGGATCGAATTGAACCCTACGGACAAAACGGAGTTTGTGGGCTATAACGACCTGCTGATCGAAACCAGGACGGTTAAATACCGGAAAGTGAAAAGCAAGGGAAAAGAGCAGTACCAGATCGCGTTGGAATCTACTCCTTTCTATGCCGAGAGCGGCGGGCAGGTAGGCGATAAAGGCGTTCTGTTCTTCGGAGAAAGCCCCGCCTCGCGTGCTAATAACGGAGCAGGACATACGCCCGATAACGAAGAGCCCCCTTCTGCAGGAGAACTCTTTAACAATCATAGCGACCCTGCATCCAGCATCGCCGTTATCGACACCAAAAAAGAAAACAACCTGATCGTTCATGTTACCGATGCGCTGCCCCAGGCCTTCCTGGACGCCGAAGATCCCGCATCCTTACGGGTAACTGCAGCAGTAAACCTTGAACACCGCTTAAATACCAGCTACAATCATACCGCTACCCACCTGCTGCATGCCGCGCTGAGAAAGGTTCTGGGAAATCATGTCGCCCAGAAAGGATCGATGGTAGGCCCCGATATGCTGCGTTTCGATTTTTCTCATTTTGCCAAAATGACCGCGGAAGAGATCAGGAAGGTTGAGATCATGGTAAATGAAAAGATACGCCAGAACATCCCGGTAGTGATCCGGGAAATGCCAAAGGAAGAGGCCTTGAAACTTGGCGCCATGGCGCTGTTCGGCGAAAAATACGGCGATACCGTGCGGGTAGTCATCATCGACCCCGCATTCTCCATAGAACTCTGCGGGGGAACCCATGTGCCGCATACCGGCATGATCGGCGTATTCTCCATTGTCTCCGAATCTGCAAATGCCGCGGGTGTGCGACGCATTGAAGCCGTCACAGGGGCCACCGCCATTCAATATTTCTCCGAGCGCCTGCTTCAGTATAAACATCTCGGCGAGATATTAAAAACCAACGATCCCTTAAAAACTGTTGAGAAACTAATAGAAGATAAAAACGCCCTCGAAAAAAGAGTGGAAAAGCTTGAAGCGCGCCAGCTGGTGCAGCTGAGAAATGAGCTCTTGCAAAAGGACGAGATCATTAACGGCGTAACTTTCGTGGGGGACATCGTGGAAGTCAGCGCTCCGGATGCCCTGAAAAAGCTTTGTTTTGACCTCAAGAATAAACTCCGCGATTATGTAGCGGTGGTCGCCGCCAATATTGGCGGCAAACCCTTTGTCGCCATTGGCATTGCAGATACCGTCGTTGCCGCAAGGGGACTGGATGCCGGAAAGATCATCAGGGAGCAGATCGCGCCCCTGATCAAAGGAGGCGGAGGGGGACAGAAAAACCTGGCTACCGCGGGGGGCTCGGACGCTTCAAACCTGCCCCAGGTACTGGAAGCCGTTAAAAAGTTGCTGTAGAACAGGGGCCTATAGCCCGGATATTTTAACATTTCCGAAGCTTTTCGTACATAAATTATCTCCTTATCTTTGACTACGAAATTCAACGTAGATTAAGGGGCTTTACCCTGATCGTTTTATCATTTATCAAATCTTACTAAAAACAGTCTGATCATGAAAAAAATACTATTCTTCCTGAGCGCTATAGCCTTCCTGTTCCTGGCGAATCAACCTGCCGCCGCACAGAAAAACGATTCTCCAAAATCCAACGCCGATAAAGCCGTCGACGCAGGCAAGGCTGATAAAAAATTCGGGGAATATGACGAGATCATCATCAAAAGAAAGGAACCTGGTAAGGACGCTAAAGTGGTTATCGAGATCAAAGGCAATGAGATCCTCGTTGATGGCAAACCCCTGGAAGATTACCAGCAGGATGCGCTGGCAGTGCTGCAACGCAATGCCAAACGCTTTAATCTGGAGCCCTACGCCCCATCGATCGGGGGAAATTACGGCGAGGACAATCAGCCTTTTCGCTTTTTTTTCCGGGAAACGAACAAAGCCCTTTTAGGCGTTTCCACGGAAAAAACCGATCAGGGCGTAAAGATCGTTTCAGTAATGGAGGAAGCCTCCGCAGAGAAAGCGGGATTGAAAAATGGCGATATCATCACCAAAATAAATGATATCGCCATCAGCTCTCCCATCCAGCTATCGGAAACCATTGGCAAAATGAAACCCGATGACAAAATAACCATCCGCTATCTCCGGGATGGAAAAGAAAATACGACAACAGCCATACTGGATGCAAGAAAGGATAGACTGGCAGGCCCCGGCGCCATCATGCCCCGCGGATTTAATTTCGACAGGGATGGGTTGAACCGTATGTTTTCCTTAGACAATAAGCCCCGCCTGGGCATCAGGGCGCAGGATACGGAAGAGGGGAAAGGCGTTAAAGTATTGGGTATAGACAAGGATTCGCCCGCCGAGAAATCCGGTATCAAAAAAGATGATATCATTACGTCCTA